>NZ_QPKI01000013.1 GCF_003339685.1 Halomonas sp. DQ26W
GGACTCCAAGGTGATCGTCGCGATCAACAAGGACGAGGAAGCGCCGATCTTCCAGGTCGCGGATTACGGCCTCGTCGGCGACCTGTTCGAAATCCTGCCGGAGCTGGAAAGCAAGCTGTAACCGTACTACTCAGCGTGATGGAAGCCGGCCCATGGGCCGGCTCTCTAGTTTCTGGGCGGTCATTTGTCTTGGCTATAACAGCCCTGCGCATTCGCTATTAGCGTGAATGGCTACCCTTTGCCATGCTGGATGGATGAGTCAAGGGCTTCGGCCCCTATTTCGTTCGCTTCATGGAGGAGCTTACCTATGCCGCACACACTACCCGAACTTCCCTACGGTTATGATGCGCTGGAACCCCATATCGACGCCATGACCATGGAGATACACCACTCTCGTCACCACAAGACCTACGTGGACAAGCTCAATGCCGCCCTGGAAGGCAGCGGACTTGAAGATATGCCGGTGGACGAGCTGTTGGCCAATATCGACCGGGTGCCCGAAGAGAAGCGGCAGGAGGTCATCAACAATGGTGGTGGCCATTCCAATCACTCCAAGTTCTGGGAAATGATGTCGCCCAACGGTGGTGGTCAACCCCGGGGCAAGGTAGCCCAGGCAATCGACGGTGAACTGGGTGGCTTCGACAGCTTCAAGGAGGCCTTTACCAAGGCGGCACTGGGGCGCTTCGGTAGCGGCTGGGCCTGGCTCAGCGTGACCCCGGAGAAGAAGCTGGTGGTGGAGAACACCCTGAATCAGGACAGCCCGCTCATGCATGGCAACACGCCCGTGTTGGGCCTGGATGTGTGGGAGCACGCCTACTATCTGAAGTATCAGAACAAGCGGCCCGATTACGTCGCGGCCTTCTTCAACGTGGTCAACTGGGAAGATGTGGAACGCCACTACCAGGACGCCTTGTCGTGAGTCCATAGGCAGCCTCATTTACCGCTTGCTTCGCCGCGGCCTCGAGCCACGGCTTTTTTTGGTTCATCGCATTTTGGCTTGAACCTGCTCTGCACAGACTGCATTGCGGAAGGGGGCTCGACGACAGCGACGCAGGCGCTCCTTGTTGGAGCGCTCGGTTCGGCGCCCCGACTCTGCATCGCGACTGGCGCCGTCAGGCGCCTCGGCGGAGGCCACGGCGTTGGCGATGGTCGCCGGCACGGGCAACCCCGCCGGGAGGCCTGCGGCCTCCAGTCGTGAGCTGAAGCTACTCCTGCAGGGTGGTAGTTTTCTGATATGGCAGGAAAAAGCCGCTGAAGGAGCGCTCGGATCGGCGCTCCGACTCCGCATCGAGACTGGCGCCGTCAGGCGCCTTGGCGGGGGCTACGGCGTTGGCGATGGTCGCCGGCACGGGCAACCCTGTCGGGAGGCCTGCGCCCTCTTCACGCCAGTCTGCGTAGAACCTTTTTTTTGTCCTCTGCAACTATCTGGAAGCAAGTGATTGCTATTGGCTTCTGCCGCCTAATAGTCTGAATGGTAGGTGTTGCATGACAGACTATCTGCTGTTCGAATCTTGTCGGCTCCGACAAGGGCGCGAGATGGTACCCTATGCGGGCAGTCACTGCTGCGGTTGAGAATCAAACGCATTAAACAGTTGCTCTTTCCAAGAACGTTCCTGGAGAAACAGCGTGTGTGACGCTCCAAACCGTTTCAGACCTTGGTATCCCCTACTGTTCTGCGCGATGCTGCTGGCGCCGCCGGTTTCTGCCGACTCTGTATTGCAGCAGGAGGCGCGAAAGGCGCAGCGCAGTCAGGCCGAACTGCAAGCGCGCATTGATGCTGCTGATGACGAGACGCGCGCCATGCTCCAAGAGCTGCGCGAGCTGGAACGAGCCGAGCTTCGTCTGACACGTGAGAACACCGAGCTCGCCCCGCGGCTTGAGCGCCAGGCAGAGACGCTTGACAAGCGCGAGGTGGCCCTGGACACCCTGGAGGAGACCCGTGAGGCCCTGCCGGTATTGCAGGAACGCCTGATCGAGCGGCTGGCGCAATGGGTCGACAACGACATGCCATTTCTGCGCGAGGAGCGCCAGGCCCGAGTCGCCAGCCTGCGCTCCCATGCCGTCGAGCCCTCCACCGCCGGGCGCTGGGAGCGTCTCGTAGAGGCCTGGCGCACTGAGCTGGAGTACGGGCGCGAAGTCGATACCTGGCGCGGCTATGTCGGCGAAGGTGATTCGCGCCGCGAGGTGGACTACCTGCGCCTGGGGCGCGTCGGCTTCTACTATCTCACTCCGGACGGTCGCACTGGGCGTGTCTGGCAGGTTGACGCGGGCAATTGGGCACCCCTCGACGAATCCGAGCGACGCGAGGTGCGCAACGGCCTCCGCATTGCCCGTGATCGTCGTGCGCCCGAACTGCTCACGCTGCCTGTTTCACAGCCACTTGAAGGGGCCGGGGAGGGCAACACATGACAGCGCCACGTTATGCTATTGGCTCAGTGATTGCCGGTCTGCTGATCGCCGTTCTCTCGGCGGTTCCGGTCATGGCCCAGTCTCAGTCCCGGCCTGAACTGCTCAGTAGCCTGCGTGCCGAACGTGAAGCCACCGAGGCCCGTGATCATGCGCGTCTAGCTGAACTGCTTGAGGATCGCGATGCGCTGGAGGCCGCCCTTGAAGAGATCCGCGCCACCCATGCACAAACCGAAACACGCCACGCCGAACTGCAGGCCGAGGCGCAGGCGCTGAACGAGCGCCAGGCCGAACTCGAAGCTCGCCAGCAGGAGCAGGGTGACGAGCTTGAAGCCGTGCTGGCTTTGCTCACCCGCCACAGCAGCGAGCTGCGAGACAGCCTGGCTGATAGTTGGGTGACGGTGGGTGGCGCGGAGCTGCCCCCACGTCTGGATGATGAGAAAGTACTCGTACTCGAGCATCTCGAGACATTTTCCGACCGCCTGGTGGCACTGACCGTCGATACGGGAAGAGTGGTTCGCTTCCAGGTGCCGGTGGCGTCGGCCAGTGGCGAGCTTGTCCCGCGTGAGGTTGTGCGACTCGGCGATTTTGCCGCCTTCACCGAGAACAGCCTGCTGCGGCGCGGTGCCGGCGACCAGACCCTGTCGGCGGTCGAGCGTACGCCGCGCGAAGTAGCCCCTAGTCTGACGGCCTTCCATGCCGGTGAGTCGCGCTCGCTGGCGCTCGACCCCACCCGCGGCCAGGTTATTTCGGCACTGGCCCGGCGCCCGAACCTGACCGAGCGTTTCCACCAGGGCGGGGTGGTCGGCTATGTGGTGGTGGGTCTGGGGGCGATGGGCCTGTTGGTCGCCTTGATGCAGTACGGCTATCTGCTACGCGTCAGCCTGGCCATGCGTCGCCAACTGCGCGATCTGGCCACGCTGCGCAAGGACAACCCGCTGGGGCGTGTACTGCTACGATTCCGAGCGCTGCACGACGATCCCGTACCCGAAGCGCTGGAAGCACGACTCGACGAGGCGGTGCTGGCAGAGCTGCCGAAGCTGGAGCGTGGCCAGCCGCTGGTCAAGCTGCTGGCCGCGGTGGCACCGCTGCTGGGGTTGCTGGGGACCGTGACTGGCATGATCGTGACCTTTCAGGCGATCACCGTGTTTGGTACCGGTGATCCGAAGATGATGGCGGGAGGCATCAGCCAGGCGCTGGTGACCACGGTATTGGGGCTTATCACCGCCGTGCCGCTGCTGTTTGCGCATACGGCGCTTGCCGGTCGCAGCCGCCACCTGGCCGGGTTGGTCGAGGGCCGGGCCAGTGCCGCCTTGGCCGAGCAACTCGAACAGCGCCTGCGTGGGACCGATGGTGTCACCGGGAGCGCGCGTTGCGATGCCGCCCTGGCTTGAACCGCTGGAGCGGCTGGTCGAGGCTGGCGGGTCGGTGTTGGTCGTCATCGCCCTGGTGGCGATGCTGTTGTTCAGCCTGGCGCTGGAGCGGGTGTGGTATTTCCGAATCACCTACCGCCGGGCGAGACGAAGCCTGATCTCGCACTGGGCTGCGCGTCATGACCACCTGAGCTGGAGTGCGCTAACCCTGCGCGAGGTATGGACTCGTGAGCTGATTTGGCGGCTGCGCCGTCCGCTGCCGTGGCTCAAGCTGCTGGTGGCGGTGTGCCCGCTGCTTGGTCTGCTTGGGACCGTGACCGGTATGATCGCCGTCTTCGACAGCCTGGCGATGACCGATACCAGCCAGGCCCGGTCTATGGCCGACGGCGTGGCTCGTGCCACCCTGCCGACCTTGGCCGGCATGGCGGTAGCGGTGGTGGGGTTGCTCTTCACCAGCCGTCTCGAGCAGATTATTCGGCACGAGGACCAGCGACTACACGACCGCCTGGCCCGCGCCGTGGAGGATAACGATGCGTAGACGCCACCTTGGCGCCGACGACGGCGAAGCCAGCGAGGTCAACCTGACGCCGATGCTGGATGTCGTCTTCATCATGCTGATCTTCTTCATCGTCACTACCAGCTTCATCAAGGAGAGCGGCGTGGAGATCGAGCGACCCGAATCCAGCGCCGCCACCCCACGGCCCGGTGCTCAGGTGATGGTCGCCATCACGCCCGAAGGGGCGGTATGGGTCGATGGCCGCGCGGTGGACCTGCACCGCGTCGGCGGCGCGGTTGCCGGCCTGATAAGCGAGGATGGCTCGGTGGTTATCCAGGCTGATCGCGAGTCCACCACTGGCCTTCTGATCGAGGTGATGGACCGCATTCGCGAGGCCGGCGTGGAGCAGGTGGCAGTGGCCGCCAGCCGGAGCCGGCCGTGACGCGCATGCCAATCTCCTTGCTGGGCGGGGTAGTCCTGGCGCTGCTGCTCTTCTGGCTGCTGGCACTGCTGGTTGTGCCCCCGGAGGCGGATGTCGAGGTGCGCGAAATGGCGATGCCAATCAACCTTGTCGAGGTGCTGCCTGGGCCTGAAATGGAGAGCGCCGAGCCAGCATCGCAAGCCTCGGCACTGGTAACGCCGGAAGCGGTCGCGCCGTTGCTGGAATCGGTATCCAAGGAAGCAGACTTACGTCTACCAGAGCCAGAGCCCGAGCCCGAGCCCGAGCCAGAGCCAGAGCCCGAGCCCGAGCCCGAGCCCGGACCTGCTCCCAAGCCTGCTCCCGAGCCCGAACCTGCTCCCGAGCCGGACAGCGAACCACGCCTTCTCGAGCATGCTGCGAATGCGGAGCCTGCCGCAGCATCGCAATCCATAGAGGGGGCGACTGGCGACACAGGCTTGTTGGATGAAGTGGGGGAGGCAAACGACGCCGCGGCGGACCAGCCGGTAAACGTTGGCCAGGCGGTCCCGGTCACACGGGTGCCTCCAGACTATCCACGTCGCGCTCAGCGGCGGGGGATCGAAGGGTTCGTGGAGCTTGAATTTCTGATTCGTCCGGACGGCAGGGTGGATACCGAATCCATTCGCGTCGTAGATGCCCGCCCACACAACGCATTCGAGCGTGCCGCCGAGCAGGCAGTCGCCAGTTGGCGATTCGATGCCGATGGGCGATTGCGTAGTGCGCGGCAGCGGCTTGAATTTCAGCTCAGATAATCACGGGCTGGCTCACCTGACGCTCGAACCCCCGCGAGCGGTAGTCGAACCAGTTGAAGCGATCGTTTACTTCAGAGTACTGCAGCCGGTAGCGGTCGGTAAGTTCCCATGCGATGTTTAAGGATACCAGCCGCATCACTCCGGCGCCTCCCCGCGGCTTTCGGGATGGATGGCAATGGCTTGCCCCGTTTCCTGGCGGGCCTGCTTGCGTGCAGCCTGCAGCTTGCGCTGCTGGCGCTTCTTCTGGGTAAAGCGGCGCGACGAGGTCACCTGGTCGGGATTATCGTGGCGCCACTGTTTGAAATCCTTGCGCTTGCCGGTGCGGATTGTCACCTTGTCGGCCAGCGAGCGGGTCTTCTTGCGGCGTGTCATCGGGCCGGACTCCATTGGGTGTCGAGGGGTGGCAGACCGTTATTCTACCAGTCCATTGCACCAGGCGCGCCCTCATCGCGATAGGCTGGTACAATATGCGGCTGTACGACGTTCAGGAAACGCTGAACGAATCGACGAGCGAGTTGCAGCGCACGCTGTGATTCGCTCGCGCAGGCATTCGTGCAGTGTTTCCTTCATCCATTGCTACGGACAAGACATACAGCCTATGAGCGAGTCGGAACAGACCACAGCACCGGCCGAGAACCGCAAGCCCAAGCGTCGTCGTCGCAAGCCGCGCCGCCGCCAATCGAACTGGGATCTTCGCCAGTTCCAGGTGCCTGTCGAGGCGGGCAAGTGGCGCTTTCACGACTTCGATCTGCCGCTGCCGTTGATGCGCGCCATCCACGCCCTGGGGTTTGAATACTGCACCCCGATCCAGGCGGAGGCGTTGAACCAGACCCTGTTGGGTGGCGACGTGGTCGGCAAGGCGCAGACGGGTACCGGCAAGACCGCGGCCTTCCTGATCTCGATCATGGCCTACTTCCTCGAAGAAGAAGAGCCCAACGCCCAGAAGGCCGGTGCGCCTCGCGCCTTGATCGTGGCGCCGACCCGCGAGCTGGCGCTGCAGATCGAGAAGGACGCCAAGGCTCTGGCACGCTTCACGTCGCTCAACGTGGCAAGCGTGGTCGGCGGCATGGACTACCAGAAGCAGCGCGATGCCCTGGGGCGCAAAGTCGATATCCTGGTGGCAACGCCTGGTCGGCTGCTGGACTTCCACGAGAAACGCGACGTCGACCTGACCCAGGTCGAAGTGCTGGTGCTTGATGAAGCGGACCGTATGCTCTCAATGGGCTTCATTCCCGACGTCAAGCGCATCATCCGGCATACGCCGAAGAAGGAGGAGCGCCAGACCTTCCTGTTCTCGGCCACCTTCTCCCATGACATTCTCAATCTCGCCAGCCAGTGGACCCATGAGCCCGCGCACGTCGAGATCGAGGTGACTGTGGAGAATGCCGCCAACATCGATCAGCGGGTCTATATGGTCAGCGACGATGACAAACAGCGACTGCTGGTCAATCTGCTGCGCCAGGAGAGCTTCGATCGGGTGATGGTGTTCGGCAATCGTCGTGACCTGGTGCGCAAGCTCGATGAGTTGCTCAGAAAAGCGGGTATCAATGCGGCGATGCTCTCCGGTGACGTGCCCCAGAATCAGCGCATCAAGACGCTGGAGAGCTTCCGTGAAGGCGAGATCCAGGTGCTGGTAGCCACCGACGTGGCCGGCCGCGGCATCCATATCGAGGATGTCAGCCACGTGATCAACTACACCCTGCCGGAAGACCCGGAAGACTATGTGCACCGTATCGGCCGTACCGGTCGCGCTGGTGCCAACGGGGTGTCGATCAGTTTCGTCGGCGAAGAGGATGCCTTCTCGCTGCCCGAGATCGAGCGCTACATCAACGGCAAGCTGCCCTGCGAGCATCCGCCTGAGGGGCTGCTGTAACGCTTTGTTCCCCAGCGACTGCTGTCTGGGGAACGCCTGCGGTGGTGGTGGCTTTGGAGCCGCCGACAGGTTTACGAGGAGGCGCTGTGAACCCTTCCCTGGGCGCTACTTTTGCCATCCCTGGCAAAAGACCTCCTCTTCAACCTGTCCCCGGCTCCCGCGTGGTGGCCAAGTGCCGATGCGCTTTTGGAATTCCGCAACGCAGCGATTCGCTCGCGCAGGCATTGGGGCAGTGTTTCCAAGCCATTCCCCTCAAAGTTCTCTAGAGAGTGAGGCCATGCTGGACGAGGCCCTCAAGGGCGAGATACAGGCCGCCTACCGTCGCGTGCTGGAGGCCCAGGGGCTGACGCCACGCTACGGCCAGCGGCTGATGATTGCCGAGATCGCTCGTACGCTGAGCGGCATCGTGGCCGACGATTCGGGCAAGCGCATCTCCGATGAACATGTCTGCGTGCTCGAGGCCGGCACCGGCACCGGCAAGACACTGGCTTACCTGCTGGCGGCATTGCCGGTGGCCAAGGCCCGTGGCAAGCGGCTGGTCATCGCCACCGCCACCGTGGCCCTGCAGGAGCAGGTGCTGCATCAGGATCTTCCCGCCCTCAAGGCCCACAGCGGCCTCGATTTCCACTACGCCCTGGCCAAGGGTCGTGGTCGCTACCTGTGCGTGGCACGCCTTGAACAGGAGCTTGACGGCGTGACCGGCAATCCCACTCTGTCGCTGTTCGAGCAGAGTCTCGTTCAGGAGTCCGGCGACAATTTTCAGGCCCTGGTTCGCGACATGGCCGAGACCTACGGCAGTGGCAGTTGGGAAGGGGATCGCGAAAGCTGGCCCGAATCGATTGATGACGCCGACTGGCGTCGCCTGACCATTGACCACCGGCAGTGCACCAACCGGCGCTGTGGCCACTTCGCCGCCTGCGCCTTCTTCCGCGCGCGCCGTGATCTGGAGACGGCCGATGTCGTCGTGGCCAATCACGACCTGGTACTGGCCGATCTGTCCCTGGGTGGCGGTGTCGTGCTACCGCCGCCTGGCGACTGCATTTATGTCTTCGACGAGGGTCACCACCTGCCCGACAAGGCGCTTAACCATTTTGCCCATCGTGTGGGTGTGAGCGGTTCGTTGCGCTGGCTCGGCAGCCTGAAGAAGTCGCTCACCGAGCTGAACCAGGCACTGGCTATTCAGCCTACCGTGGCCAGGCTGCTGGGCACACTTCCGGAAGCCGTTGCGGCGCTGGAACCACGTCTTGGCGAGGCCTTCTCCCTGGGCCACCAGCTTGCCGGACGCCCCCAGGGGTTGGCTGACGGCGAAGAGAGTCATCAGTACCGCTTCGAAATGGGACGAGCGCCCGATGCGCTGCGTGAACACGCCGCCACGCTGGTGACCGCCTTCGCCGAGTTGACACGCACCTTGGAGACGCTCAGCGACATCCTTCGAGAGAGCCTCGACCCGGATAAGCACACAGGGCTTGCCAGGGAACAGGCCGAAGCCTGGCTACCGCTGATGGCTCTGTTGCACGGTCGTGCGTTGGAGGCGCACGGGCTGTGGCAGGCCTACGCCGAAGTCGATGCCGGCGGCGAGCCCCCGCGGGCCCGCTGGATGACCCTGGAGCACTTCGGTGGCGACCCCGAGCTTACCTTCTCGGCAAGCCCCGTTTCGGCGGCGCCCACCCTGGCCAGGACGCTGTGGGGAAGCTGCTACGGTGCCGTGGTAACCTCAGCCACCCTTACCGCGCTGGGTCGTTTCGAACGGTTGCAGGAGCGCGCAGGCCTGGCCAATCGCTATCGCTACCAGCGACTACCGAGCCCGTTCGACTATTCCCGGGCGGTGCTCAGCGTGCCGCGGGAAGCGGTCGATCCGGCCGACCGCGAGGGGCACGAGCGAGCTATCATCGATTTCGTCGGTGGCCTCGGCGCCGATGAAGCGGTGTTGATGCTGTTCTCGTCGCGGGCGCAGCTACGCGCCGTCGAGAAGGCATTGCCCTCGGCGCTGCGAGAGCGGGTGCTGGCGCAGGACAGGCTGCCCAAGCGTGAATTGATCGAGCGACACCGGGCCCGGATAGATGCCGGCAAGGGCAGTATCATCTTTGGCCTGGCGAGCTTTGCCGAAGGCATCGACCTGCCCGGCGACTATCTCACCCACGTGGTGATCACCCGGCTGCCGTTCGCCGTACCTGATGATCCGGTCGGCGCGACCCTGGCGGAGTGGATCGAAAGCCAGGGTGGCAACCCGTTCATGCGCATCAGCGTTCCCGATGCATCGATCAAATTGGTACAGGCCTGTGGACGACTGATTCGCAAGGAGGAAGACCAGGGGCGCATCACGCTGCTCGACCGCCGGGTGTTGACACGTCGCTACGGCCGGGCACTCCTCGATGCACTGCCGCCCTTCGTGCGTGAAATCGACGGTGTGATAGAGGGTGAATGAGGCACTCATGCATCAGGGCCCGCCGTATTAGGCGAGCCTGTTGTCATCGGCAGTCACGCCGTGGGGTCAGATGTCGCCACGGGAACCGAGTGCCGGCTTGAGTTTTGTGGCCATGCGGGTCATGGCTTCCTCGGTGGTCTCCCAGTCGATACAGGCGTCGGTCACCGAGACGCCGTACTGCATCTGGCTGAGATCGTCGAGAATCTTCTGGCTGCCCCAGCCGATATGGGATTCCACCATCAGGCCCATGATCGAACGGTTGCCCTCGAGGATCTGGTTGGTGACGTTCTCCATGACCAGGGGCTGCAGCGCAGCGTCCTTGTTGGAGTTGGCGTGTGAGCAATCGATCATGATGTTGGGCTTGATGCCAGCCTTGCGCAGCTCCTGCTCGGCCAGCGCGACGCTGACGCTGTCATAGTTGGGCTTGCCGTTGCCGCCGCGCAGCACCACGTGGGCATAGGCATTGCCGCGGGTGCGGATGATCGACACCTGGCCGCTTTGGTTGATGCCCAGGAAATTATGCGGGTGCGCCACCGATTGCAGTGCATTGACCGCCACGTCAAGGCTGCCGTCGGTGCCGTTCTTGAATCCGACCGGGCTTGATAGGCCAGAGGACATCTCCCGGTGAGTCTGGGATTCAGTGGTGCGTGCCCCGATCGCCGACCAGCTGATGCAGTCCTGCAGATACTGAGGTGAAATGGGATCGAGCGCCTCGGTGGCCAGTGGCAGACCGAGCTCGGAGAGTTCGACCAGCAGCCGGCGTGCGATATGCAGCCCTTCCTCGATCTCGAAAGAACCATTGAGGTGCGGGTCGTTGATCAAGCCCTTCCAGCCGACGGTGGTGCGGGGCTTCTCGAAGTAGACGCGCATTACCACATAGAGACTATCCTTCACTTCATCGGCCAGGCGGCGCAAGCGGCGTGCATAATCCAGGGCGGCATCGACGTCGTGGATCGAGCAGGGCCCGATCACCAGCAGCAGCCTGGGGTCGGTGCCATCGAGAATATTCTGGATGGTCCGGCGACCCTCGATGACCGTCTTTTCGGCGGCATCACCGAGCGGTATTTCGTTCTTGAGGGCTTCGGGGGTGATCAGAACGTCCTGAGATAGAACGTTGAGGTTGCTGACCTGCTGATCTGACATTTCGCTACCTGTATCGTGATGCGTTGAAGGCTGGGGGGATGATCTACTATACACCCGCGGAGAGAGAAAATATCAATTGTGACAGGAACCCTAGGCTACAGCACCTGTCTGAAGGCCGGCGCATGGCAGCCGGGTTGATGCGGGGCCAATAAACAGGAACACTTGCCGTTTCGATGGGGCAAGATTTCAGGGACACTCAGCTGCCAAAAGGCACCAGGTTTACACCATGTATGCAGAATCCATCACGATGCTTCGTTTTACCGCCAGTCAGCAGGCTCTCTCCCGGTCGGGAGGGGTGTGAATGGGCAGCCGAGAAACCGACCAGCAACTCGTTGAACGCGCCCAGCAGGGCGATACTCGTGCGTTCGATCTGCTGGTAAGGAAATACCAGCACAAGATCATCGGGCTGATCGGGCGCTATGTACAGGATCACAGCGAAGTGCAGGATGTGGCACAGGAAGCCTTCATCAAGGCGTACCGGGCGCTGGGTAAGTTTCGCGCAGAGAGCGCCTTCTATACCTGGATGTATCGTATTGCCATCAATACCGCCAAGAATCACCTTGTGTCAAAGGGGCGGCGCCCACCGGGCAGTGACCTCGATATCGTCGACGCCGAGATCCTCGATCATAGTGGGCGGCTCGCCGATATCGAGTCGCCGGAGGCCTCCCTGGCGCGTGATCAGCTCGAGGCCGCGGTATTCGAAGCCATCGAGAACCTTCCCGATGACCTGCGCACGGCGATTACCCTGCGTGAGCTTGACGGGCTCTCCTATGAGGATATTGCCAATATCATGCAGTGCCCGGTCGGGACGGTGCGTTCGCGTATCTTTCGTGCCCGCGAGGCAGTCGACCAGCATATCCAGCCGCTCGTCACGACGGCACGGACCCGGGAATCGATGATCGAGTGAAAGGCTGAGTGAGGAAAATCGAAGGATTTCGCTCTGGCGCTGAACTGTCTGGCGCCAGAAGCGTCAGATTCATTGATTGTTACGTTACAACGCTTGCATGGGTACGTGGGCGGGTCGGTATTTCCGGTATTGTTTGACAGCAAAGTGCGACGGGAGATGCCGGATTTCATTGGACGCAAGGCAGGGTGCCTTGCCAGTGTGGGGGTATGAGAATGAGTCAGAACGCACGGGAGTCGCTTTCTGCCCTGATGGACAACGAAGGTGATGATCTCGAGCTGCGTCGGGTGCTCAAGTCCCTGGAGGATGACCCCGATGCGGCGGATGCTTGGCGGCGCTATCACTTGATGCGTAGCCTGATGCGACGGGATCATGACATCGATGTCAGCAAGGATCTTTCCGCCGGCATCATGGCGCGCCTTGCGGACGAACCGGTACCGGCTCTGGAATTGGCACCCGCGGCACTGCGGCGCTCTCCCTCCCTGGCTCGTGGTGCCGGCATTGCGGCTGCCGTTTCGCTGATGGTGATCACCGGGGTACAGTTCTACAACGGTAGTGACTTTGCCAGCACCGACAGCTCTCCGGTCGCCGGGACGACAGAGACCCGCTCCGTTTCGGAGCAACCCCAGCGAAGCTTTGCCACCCCGGCAGGCGGACAGGGTGCGCCCCTGTTTTCACCGGCGGCTCCCGGTGGGCAGTTTGGTATCATGCCCGTGGGGGCCAGCTTCGATAATCCTCTGTTCCTGTCACCTCAGGCGCGACAGGCGCCGAGTTCCGATCAGGAGCAGGCGAGACTATTGCAGACCTATCTCGATCGTCACTCAGAAGGTGCCGCATACCGAAGTGGCGATGTCTGGATGCCGCTATTGCGCGCTTCCGGTAGCGAGACACTGGGGCAGCGCTGATGAGGCCCTGGCGGACCCTGCGTCGCCTGGCAGTACTCTGCGGCATCGGCGGCCTTGCCGTGACGCTGCCGCTGGCCGCCGACACGCCGCGCGTCGCCGAGACGCCGAACGAAGAATTCGACTGTAGCCAGTTAGCCGACTGGAAGTCACCGGAGTCGGCGACCGACTGGTACGAGCGAAGCCTTTGGGCCAATCACTGCTATATCTTCCAGGCTCGAGCGGTGCGTATCGGCATCGATGGCGTCAGGACCCTGGCGCTTTCCCACGATATTCAGGATGGCATCGAGCGCGAAGTGGCACGCTTTCTTGATGGCCCTGAGGTCGTTTTCGAGCGCCTTGGGCGCATTGGTCGACTGAGCTGGTCCAGCAGTGAAGACGATGCACCCGCCTCGCCGGCCGGGGCGGCCAGGCACCTCGACCAGTTCTATCGGCTTGGCCTGGGACGCGGTGAGCGTATCGCCAACCGTTCTGCAATTCGCCTGGACATCGAGCCTCTCGATGGACTTCGCTACGGGCAACGCCTCTGGCTCGATTCCAGCACGGCGCTGCCGTTGAAGCGAGAACTGCTTGACGATCGCGGCCGAGTGGTCGAAACCTTCCAGATTACCGAACTCCAGGCGCCGCGGTTGCATGACGGTAGTGTCTTTTTCGATGATCTCCGATCACCGCCTCAGCACCCCTGGCGTCCCGAATGGCTGCCGGAGGGTTTCACCGCCCAGCCCGTGGATACCCGAAGCGAGCGACATGGCGAGGCCGTGGGGCATCGTATCTATAGCGATGGCCTTTCTACGCTCTCCTTGTTCGTCGAGTCGATCGAAGAAGGGCGGGAGCGACTGATACCCGGCCTGCATCGATTGGGTATCTCGTTGGCCATTGTGCGCCATCTGACTGTGGAGGAGGGACCAATGCAGGTGGTGGTGATGGGGGAGCTGCCGCCCCGAGTATTGGCCCAGGTCGCGGACAGCCTGGCCTGGAAGGAAGCCTCCGGTGACGAGTGACCGGCTAACAGCCGAATAATGGCGTGACCGCAGACATGTGAAACATACGCAATGACGCAGGAGTTTTTCATGAGACCAACAATCCGTTTCTTCCCGCTGTGGACGCTACTGCTGGCCATGTTGCTCCCCTGGCAAGTGGCTCTTGCCCGGGATCTTCCTGACTTCGCCAACCTGGTCGAGCAAGCCGCCCCCGGAGTGGTCAATATCTCCACGACGCGAACGGTAGAGCGTGGCCAGGCGTTCGAGGGTTTTGGTGGGCAGGATATTCCCGACATCTTTCGCCACTTCTTCGGCGACCGCTTCCCGGGCGCTCCTGGCCTTGCACCAGGCCCCGGTCCTGGTCAGGGGCAGGAGCGCCAGTCGCTGGGCTCCGGCTTCATTATCAGTGATGACGGCTACATTCTGACCAGTGCCCACGTGGTCGAGGGTGCCGATGAGATATTGGTCCGGCTGGCAGATCGCCGTGAAATGGCGGCCACGCTGGTCGGCGCGGATACCGAGACCGACGTTGCCGTGCTCAAGGTAGATGCCGAGGGACTCCCGACCCTGCCGACCGGCGACTCCGATCAGCTCCGCGTCGGCGAATGGGTGGCTGCCATCGGCTCGCCGTTCGGCTTCGATCACTCGGTGACCGCCGGCATCATCAGTGCGATCAACCGCACCTTGCCGCGGGATGCCTACGTACCCTTCATTCAGACCGACGTGGCCATCAACCCGGGCAACTCGGGCGGGCCGCTGTTCAACCTCGATGGTGAAGTGGTGGGCATCAATGCCCAGATTTTCACCCGTAGCGGTGGCTTCATGGGCCTCTCCTTCGCTGTCCCTATCAACGTGGCCATGAATGTGGCCAGCCAGCTGCGTGATGATGGTCGCGTACGTCGTGGCTGGCTCGGGGTAATGATCCAGCCAGTCTCGCGGGATCTGGCTGAATCATTTGGCATGGAGAGTTCCAGTGGTGCCCTGATCGCCGATCTCGACCCGGTTGGGCCGGCGGCCGAGGGTGGCGTGCGGGTCGGTGACATCATCCTCGAGGTCGACGGTGAGGAGGTCGAGCGCTCGCGCAACTTGCCGCGCCTGATCGGACGTGTCTCGCCGGGCAACCAGGCGCAGCTGACCCTCATGCGTGACGGCCAGCGAGAGCAAGTCACCGTGACCATTGGTGATTGGCCGGACAGTGATGAACAGCGGGTAGGTGCCAGTGACGAACAGAGCGCTCAGGCTCGCCTGGGTATTGCGGTAAGCGAGCTCGATGATACCGAACGCGAGCGCCTGGGAGTCGAGGCCGGCGTGATGGTGCGTGAAGTCGAGCCACAGGGTGCTGCTGCCCAGGCAGGTATTCGTCGGGGAGACGTCATCGTCAGTATCGACCATCACAGCGTGGAGAGCGGCACGCAGCTGCTGGAGCTGGTAGAGGAACTGCCGATGGATCGTGCCGTCCCGGTACGGCTCTATCGCGAAGGGCGCTCGCTGTTCGTCGCTTTGAGACTGGGTCAGGATTGATCCTCGGCGGAGCTTCTGAGCCCCTCTGTATCCTCGTGGCGCCTCTCATCTTCTGGTGAGAGGCGTCTTCACTCCGGGCAGAGGCCCACGGCTGCGCTGTCCAACCCCCCGCCATGCCGGTACAATACCCGCCATTGAATTCATTTGACGTGAACGGGTCGCGGACGAATCGGCCGCCTCCGCGCACGTGACGAACACCGGGCTGGGCTAGATGAGCAACGACGCAAGCAACGAAAAGCTGAAGTATATTCGGAATTTCTCGATCATCGCCCACATCGACCATGGCAAGTCGACCCTGGCAGATCGCCTCATCCAGAGCTGCGGTGGGCTCAGCGAGCGCGAACTCAAGGAGCAGGTGCTTGACTCGATGGACCTCGAGCGAGAGCGTGGTATCACCATCAAGGCACAGTCGGTGACGCTGGACTATCAGTCCGATGACGGCAACACCTATCAGCTGAACTTCATTGACACCCCGGGTCACGTGGATTTTTCCTATGAGGTCTCGCGCTCTCTCTACGCCTGCGAGGGTGCGCTGCTGGTGGTCGATGCGGCCCAGGGCGTAGAGGCTCAATCGGTGGCGAACTGCTATACCGCCATCGAACAGGGTCTCGAGGTACTGCCGGTCCTCAACAAGATGGACCTGCCCCAGGCGGACCCCGACAAGGTGGCCCATGAGATCGAGGAGATCATCGGCCTCGATGCCACCGATGCCTGCCAGGTCTCGGCCAAGAGCGGCCTGGGTATCGACGGGCTGCTTGAGCGCCTGGTGCGGGACATTCCCCCGCCCAAGGGTGACCGGGAGGCACCGCTTCAGGCGCTGATCATTGATTCCTGGTTCGACAATTACCTGGGCGTCGTCTCATTGGTTCGGGTCTTCGACGGCACCCTCAAGAAGGGCCAGAAGATTCGCATCAAGTCCACCGGTCGTGACTGGCAGGCCAACGAGGTGGGAATCTTCACCCCGTTGCGCAAGGAGACCGGCATCCTGCGCGCTGGCGAGGTAGGCTTCGTGGTGGCCGGGATCAAGGAGATCCAGGGCGCGCCGGTGGGAGACACCATCACCCATGCCAAGACTCCTGATGTGGAACGCCTGCCGGGCTTCCAGAAGGTCAAGCCGCAGGTCTACGCCGGCATGTTCCCGGTCGGGGCCGACGACTACGAGGACTTCCGTGACGCGCTGGAGAAGCTGGCGCTCAACGATGCCTCGCTGGAGTACGAGCCCGAGAACTCCGATGCCCTGGGCTTCGGTTTCCGCGTCGGTTTCCTCGGCACCCTGCACATGGAGATCGTCCAGGAGCGCCTCGAGCGTGAATATAACCTGGATTTGCTCACCACGGCGCCCACCGTGGTCTATGAGCTGGCGATGAAGAGTGGTGACCTCAAGTACGTTTCCAACCCCTCCAAGCTGCCGGACATGGCCGATGTCGAGGAGATGCGCGAGCCTATCGTGCGAGCCAGCATCCTGGTGCCACAGGAATTCGTCGGCAACGTGATCATGGAGTGCGAGAATCGCCGCGGTACCCAGCGTGACATGCAGTTCCTGGGAAGTCAGATCCAACTGGTCTATGAACTGCCCATGAGTGAGGTGGTAATGGATTTCTTCGATCGATTGAAATCCATCTCCAAGGGTTATGCCTCGCTGGACTACAGCTTCGAACGCTTTCAGGCAGCCAAGCTGGTGCGCCTGGACGTGCTGATAAATGGCGACAAGGTCGATGCGCTGGCTGTCATCATCCACCGCGACCATGCCCATGGTCGCGGGCGGCTGCTGGTGGAAAAGATGAAGGAGCTGATCCCTCGTCAGATGTTCGACGTGGCGATCCAGGCCGCCATCGGTGGCCAGGTAGTGGCGCGCTCTACCGTCAAGGCGCTGCGCAAGAACGTCACCGCCAAGTGCTACGGTGGCGATGTCTCGCGCAAGAAGAAGCTGCTGGAGAAGCAGAAGGCGGGAAAGAAGCGCATGAAACAGGTCGGTCGGGTGGAAATTCCCCAGGATGCTTTCCTGGCCGTACTCAAGGTGAATGACTAGGGACCGACGATAACTATGGATTTCTCACTTCTGCTGGTGATTGCTGTTGCGGTCACCGGCCTGGTATGGCTGCTCGACCTGTTCCTGTTGCGTCCTGCGCGCCGCCGGCACCTGGCCAACGCTGAAGCCGCTACGACCGAAGGGCTTGACGAGGCGACGCGTACCAAGGTGCTCAAGGAGCCCTGGCCGGTCGATTATGCGCGCTCCTTCTTCCCGGTATTGCTGGTGGTGCTGCTGCTGCGTAGCTTCCTGGTCGAACCCTTCCAGATTCCTTCCGGTTCGATGCGGCCCACCCTGGAAGTCGGCGACTTCATCCTGGTGAACAAGTACGCCTATGGTCTGCGCCTGCCGGTGACCCACACCCGCTTCGTCGAAATGGACGATCCACAGCGCGGCGACGTCATGGTTTTTCGCTTTCCCAACGAGCCCTCGGTAAACTTCATCAAGCGTGTGGTGGGCCTGCCGGGCGACACCCTGCGCTACGAGAACAAGCAGCTTTACATCAACGGCCAGGCGGTGCCAAAGCGTCTGCTTGAAGAGGGGCCGGCCGAAGCACCGCAAGAGTGGCTGCTAGAGGAAGCATTGGGCGAAATCAATCACCGAATCTACAATAATCCTCGAGATCCGGGGCCGAGAGTGCGTGAATTGGTAGTGCCGGAGGGCCACTATTTCACCATGGGTGACAATCGTGACCATTCCAATGATAGTCGCTACTGGGGCTTCGTTCCCGAAGAGAAAATCGTCGGGCGTGCCTTTGCAGTGTGGATGCAGTGGGATGGCGGACTGCCCAGTTTTTCCAATGTTCGGCGTATTCATTGACGTTCCGACGTCTCTCGACGGTGACCTGTTTCATGCCCAGGCAACCGTTCTTTCGTAGATATTCTTTCGTAGATATTCTTTCGTAGATAGCAGGAGCTTCGTGAGCCACTCCCTTAACACCTTCAGCCGACGCATCGGCCACACCTTCGGGGATGACGCCCTGCTGGAACTGGCCATGACCCATCGTAGCTTTGGAGGTCAGAACAACGAACGACTCGAATTTCTCGGTGACTCGATCGTCAACTTCGTGATTGCCGAAGCGCTTTTCGAGCGCTTTCCCCAGGCGCGGGAAGGCCAGCTGTCTCGGCTTCGTGCTCGGTTGGTACGCGGCCAGACGCTGGCAGAACTGGCCCGGGAGATGTCCTTCGGCGAATGCCTGCGGCTCGGCTCCGGTGAAATGAAGAGCGGTGGTCATCGACGTGATTCCATTCTCGCCGATGCCGTCGAAGCGGTACTCGGCGCCATCTATCTCGACGCCGGTATGGATGTGGCGCGGACGCGGGTGTTGGCTTGGTATGCCGAACGCCTGGAAGCCATTGACCTGCAGGATACACAGAAAGACCCCAAGACCCGTCTCCAGGAGTTTCTTCAGTCGCGCCAGGTTCCCCTGCCGCGCTATGAGGTGGTGTCGGTGGAAGGCGAGGCGCATGACCAGACCTTTACTGTGGAGTGCCACATCGAACTGCTGGAGGAACACACCCTGGGAATTGGGACCAGCCGTCGTCATGCCGAGCAGCAGGCGGCAGAGATGGCCCTGTCGCAGCTCGAGACCCGAGGAGGGCGTAGCAAATGAGCCAGACATGCGGCTTTGTCGCCATCGTGGGGCGCCCCAACGTGGGCAAATCCACTCTGATGAATCGGATCCTCGGTCAGAAGATCTCGATCACATCGCGCCGCCCACAGACCACGCGTCATCAGGTCATGGGCATCAAGACCGAGGGCGAGGCGCAATTCATCTACGTCGATACTCCCGGCATCCACATCATGGCGAAGGATCGCAACAAGGCGATCAACCGCTTCATGAACCAGGCCGCTACCCAGGCCCTGCGTGACGTCGACTGCGTGGTTTTCATTATCGACCGCACTCGATGGAGCGACGAAGACCAGGTGGTCCTCCAGCGCCTAGAGCATGTTCAGGCGCCGGTCATCCTGGCCGTCAACAAGGTCGACCGGCTGGAGGACAAGAGCACGCTGCTGCCATGGCTCGGCGAGGTGGGGGCACGGCGTGAATTCGCGGCCATCATCCCCATATCCGCCAAGCACGGAACCAACGTGACGGAACTCGAGGTCGAGGTGGCCAAGCACCTGTCGGAGGGCGTTCACCACTTTCCCGATGACCAGGTCACCAACAAGAGCCAGCGCTTCCTTGCGGCGGAACTGGTGCGGGAAAAGATCATGCGCCAGTTGGGCGACGAGCTGCCCTATCAGGTGACGGTGGAGATCGAGGAGTTTCGCGACGAAGGACGTGTGGTGCATATCAGCGCCCTGATCCTGGTGGAACGTTCGGGTCAGAAGAAGATCCTGATCGGCGAGAACGGTGAGCGCATCAAGAGCATCGGTCGCGAGGCACGCCTGGACATGGAGCGTGCCCTCGATGCCAAGGTGATGCTCAATCTCTGGGTCAAAGTGAAGCGAGGCTGGTCTGACGATGAGCGGGCCTTGAAGAGCCTCGGCTACAACCTCGACTGATGGCGACCCACGGCCTTCGCTCGACGAGGCTCGGGCGTCTTGCCGGGTGACTGTCATGCAGCCGCAGCCGGCTTTCCTCCTGCACAAGCGCCCCTATCGTGAAACCAGCGCCCTGGTTGAGTTGCTGACCCTCGAACACGGCCGCGTGCGGGCGGTGGCCCAGGGCGTGCAGCGCCCGGGCTCACGCTCACGTGGGCGCCTGCAGCCCTTCGCTCCGCTACATTTAACTTGGGTAGGGGAGAGTGAGCTCAAGCGGTTGCGCCTGATGGAAAGCCGTGGCTCGGCGGCATTGCTCGTGGGGGAAGGGTTGCTTTGTGGGCTCTATGCCAACGAACTGTTGACTCGTACCCTGCCAGTAGAGCTTTCGGTACCCGAGGTATTCGCCTTCTATGGTGCGCTGCTCGAGGCCTTGCCGCGTCCCGAGGGTCGAGCTGGTTCACTGCGCCGGTTGGAAGTTGCGCTGCTTGAGGCACTCGATGCGGCACCGTGTTTCACAGAACCCAATGGGAGCGAACTCGACCCCCACCGTCACTATTGCTTCGATAATACATCGCGCGCCTTCGTGCCTGGCGAGCCCGGTATCGATGGCCGCACACTTCGACTGCTTGCCAGCGGCGACTGGACTGAGCCCGGCCTTGCCGGCCCCGCCAAGGCCATCACCCGGGCCGCGTTGGCGCCCCTGCTTGGGACTCGGCCACTGCGTTCCCGCGAGTTGATGCACAAGCTTGCCCAGCGGCGTCGTGCCGGCCCACACTGACCCCCGTCTTACCTGCTTTGGAGAAGGCCATGCATCCCCCGCGCATCCTGCTCGGCGTCAATATCGACCATATAGCAACCTTGCGTCAGGCTCGCGGTACCCGCTATCCCGATCCGGTTCAAGCGGCACTGCTGGCCGAGGAAGCCGGCGCCGACGGTATCACCGTGCATCTGCGAGAAGATCGGCGGCATATCCAGCCGCGCGATGTACGCCTGCTTGCCGAGGTGCTCAATACGCGCATGAATCTCGAGATGGCGGTCACCGAGGAGATGCTCGCCCTGGCCGAGGAAATCCGCCCCGCCCATGTGTGCCTGGTGCCGGAGAAGCGTGAAGAGCTTACCACCGAGGGCGGGCTTGACGTGGTCGGTGGCTTCTCGGCCATCGCCGAGGCCTGCCGCCGACTGGCTGCCGTCGGCTGCGAGGCCTCGCTGTTCATCGATCCTGAGCCCCGCCAGATCGAGGCCGCGATGAAGGCGGGAGCACCGGTCATCGAACTGCACACGGGGGCCTATGCCGAGCTGGCCAATGACGCGGCTCGCAGTGAGCATGTCCGGCTGGCCGCGGCGGTGGAAATGGCACTGGAGCTTGGGTTGGTGGTCAATGCCGGTCATGGGCTGAACTATCACAATGTTGAGGCCGTCGCCGCGATACCCGGCTTGCATGAGCTCAATATCGGTCATGCCATTATTGCGCGAGCCCTCTTCGTGGGCCTCAAGCAAGCAGTGGCCGACATGAAGCGATTGATCATCGCCGGTCAGGAGGCGGGATTTGTCGCTTCGTTGGAAGAGCACGATCACCACCACGATGATCTGAACGACAGCGAAGCCGGATGATCGTCGGAATCGGAACGGACATTGCGCGGGTGGCGCGCTTCGAGGCGGCCCTGACGCGACACGGGTCACGCTTCGCCGAGCGCTTGCTGGGCGTGGCCGAACGCGAACGACTGGCTGAACGGCCAGGGAAGGCTGCTTACCTGGCCAAGCGCTTTGCTGCCAAGGAGGCCTTCGTCAAGGCGCTGGGCATGGGCCTTCGCCGGGGCATGCGCTGGACAGAGATCCAGGTGGTCAATGATGGATTGGGCAGGCCTTCGCTAGTGCTTTCGGGGAAGGCCCTTGAGTGGGCCAGCGCGGCGGGCGTGACAACCATTCACTTGTCCCTGAGCGACGAGGCCGAACTGGCGTTGGCGATGGTCGTGCTGGAGGGCTGATTCTGTTGCTGGGCATGCCATGCCCGCAGCCGCTCCATCGCCCGGAAGAGGTCATCGATCAACGGTTCGACACCGGTCATACCCTCGGAGCGCAACCGGGTCTCCAGGGTCTCTGCCACCAGAGCCAGCTCCGGCGCCCCGCAGTAGCGACAGGCACCGTTCAGGGCATGCACGGTGTCCAGCAGCGCCTCCGGGTCTTCGGTCGACAGGGCCGCTTGTAGTTCCCTGGCACTGGAGGGGAGTGATGTGGCTAGCTCCTCGAGTAGCTCGAGGGCAAGGGATTGGCTGCCATTGGCCAGGCGGGTGCCGAGCAACAGATCGATGACGGCCAGCTCCGCGCTTTGCTCCTGTCGCTCCGTTGCATCCGACTCCATCTGCCTGACCGGCGGCGTGACGCGCAGATGTCGCTGGAGAATCGCCTCCAGCGCATTGCTATCCACCGGCTTGATCAGCACTTCCTGAAGACCGCTTGCCAGCAGTTGCTGGCGGTCACCCTCCAGCGCGTGGGCCGTCACGGCGATTACCGGGCAATGCGACCATGATCCGCCCAGTTTGCGCAGCGCCCGGGTCGTCTCGACGCCGTCCATTCCCGGCATGCGGATATCCATCAGCACCAGGTCGAATGGTTCGTTCTCGGCGATAGCCAGTGCTGCTTCCCCGCTTCCCGCCTCTTCGATCCACAGGCCTGGCCGCTGCAGGATGTCCTTCAGCAGCCGGCGGTTGCTGGCGTTGTCATCCACCACCAGTAGCCGACTCAGGCTTGGCGCCACCACTACTTTGCTGCGCAGCGAGCTACAGCGTCGCAGCCCCTCGGCCAGAGCCTGGCGAGAAATGGGCTTGCACAGGAGTTCGCCGCCGGATGAAAAGGTGAGTTTCGGCAGCTCGAGTGGTGTGGCGTTGACCAGCAGCAGAACCGGGCAGGGGCAAGCGTTCAGCCAAGTCTGCCACTCCTCGAGGACCGTGTCTGAAAGCAGGGTAGGAAGTCCGGCCACCATCAGGGCGGGTGGTGGCGACTGCACTGTGGGGTGGGGTATCTCCACTACCTGAGCGCCCCAGCCGCAGAGAAGGTGGCTGAGCGCATGGCGGGTGGGCGCATGTGGCTCGTAGAGGGCGATGCGCTGTCCGTCAAGAATTCGCTCCGGCAACGTATCCATGCCACCAATGACCTCCAGCGGCAGGCTGACGGCGAAAGTCGAACCCTTGGTCGGCGCGCTTTCGACGCTGATGCGGCCTCCCATCTGTTCGACAAGCTGCCGGCTGATGGCCAGGCCGAGACCTGATCCGCCATATTGGCGTGAATGCCCGGCCGTTGCCTGGTGAAAGGCCTGGAAAAGGTCGTGCTGCTCCTTGGGCGTCAAACCGATGCCGGTGTCGCTGATGCTGATGCGCAGCAGGACCTGATCCGTGTGGGAGTGATCCTCGACCATGACCCGTACGATGACTTCACCCTCTTCGGTAAACTTCAGGGCATTGTGGACCAGGTTGATCAACACCTGACGGATGCGCAGCGGATCGCCGCGAAGCGGTGAGGGAACGTCATCGTAGACCAGGCCCAGTAGGTGAAGGCCCTTCTGATGGGCCAGCGGTGCCTGAAGCCCCAGCACCTCATCCACCAGCGACACCATGTCCACATCAGCACGGTCGAGTTTCAGACGCCCGGCCTCAATGCGCGAGAAATCCAGCACGTCGTTGACCAGGGCCAGCAGGTTGTCGCAAGCCACCTGGACCTGGTCGAGCCATTCGCGCTGTCGGGGGTCGAGGCGTGAGCGCCCCAGCAAACGGCAGAAGCCCACGATGCCGTTGAGTGGAGTGCGAATCTCGTGACTCATGCTGGCCAGAAACTCCGACTTGACCCGGTTTGCCTCAAGGGCGCGACGGTGAGCCAGGTCGAGCTCGATGTTCTTGATCTCGATGGTTTCCATCGACTCCTGCAAATCGGCGGTCGTCTGTTCGATCTGGCGCTGTATATTGTCCCGAGAGTGCTCGAGTTCGTCGCCCAGTGCATTGACCTGCTGGGCGAGTCGATTCAGTTCGGGGGGGCCATCCTCGGCAAGCCGAGTGTGCAGGTCGCCGCCGCGTAGACGGCGCAGCGCCTCGCTAGCGCCGTTCAAGTTACTATCCAGGCGTCGTCCCAGAGAGGACGCCATCACGAACAGTAGCAGTTCGAGAATCAGTAGTACCAGGCCGGCGATAGCCAGGCGGCGGTAATGATCCAGGGTCAGCGCTCGTGAATCGATGTCGATCTCGAGCCAGGCGAGGCCCTGGATGATGCCATTGTTCTCGGTCAGGTCGAGGGGGACCATCAGTCGCCAAAGATCGCCCTGGGTATCGAGCTGCGTCTCCTGGGGCGGTGCCATGGCAACCTTGGCACGGCTGCGTCCCAACTCCAGCATCGTCATACCGGTTTCGGTATAGACACCGACCCCCCGGGCTTCGTCGATATCGAGCAGGCGACGGGCCAGGCTATCCAACTGTGATTGGTCGCGGGCTACCAGCGCCTGGGCGAACATCGGTGCCTGGAGCTCTGCCGCGGTAACCAGGCGGTCGCGCAGTGCCGACTTGCGCCATTCGGATTCCTGATGCAGGTCGAGCGTCGCCGCGAACAACAATACCAGTAGCGGCAGTCCCAGCAGCCAGAGCGTCAAGCGGTTTCCGAGCGACATCGGTGATCCTTATCACGGTGAATCATGGTGCAGTATGCCACAGCTGACCAGGATGCCTGTCCAGTGAGAGACGGCACGGATATAATGCTGAAAAGACGTTTCCATAAGGACGGTTACATGCATTTTCCTACCATCGAGGACGTCGTCGGCAATACGCCGCTGGTGCGGCTCAAGCGTATCACAGCGGGCCGCAACAACACGCTGCTGGCCAAGCTGGAGGGTAACAACCCCGCCGGCTCCGTGAAGGATCGCCCAGCCTTGTCGATGCTCGAGCACGCCGAGGCTCGTGGTGAAATCGAGCCGGGGGACACCTTCATCGAGGCCACGTCGGGCAACACCGGGATTGCACTGGCCATGGCGGCGGCCATCAAGGGCTACAGGATGTTACTCATCATGCCGGAAAGTGCCTCCAGCGAGCGAAAGCATGCCATGGCGGCCTTCGGCGCCAAGCTGATTACCGTCAGCAAGGAGGGTGGTATGGAAGAGGCGCGTGACCTCGCCGAAGCGATGATCGCCCGGGGCGAGGGCAAGCCGCTCAATCAGTTCGCCAATGCCGACAACCCGCTGGCACATTATCTGGGCACCGGTCCTGAACTCTGGGAGCAGACCGGGGGTACAATTACCCATTTCGTCAGCTCCATGGGGACGACGGGAACCATCATGGGGGTGTCGCGCTACCTCAAGGAGCGCAACCCCAATATTCAGATCATAGGCCTACAACCGGAAGATGGTGCCAGTATTGCCGGTATCCGGCGCTGGCCCAAGGAGTACTTGCCGAGCATTTTCGATGCTTCACGCGTGGATCGAGTGCTTGATATCGGCCAATATGAGGCCGAGGAGCATATGCGCCGGCTGGCCAGGGAGGAGGGCATCCTGGCCGGTGTTTCGTCCGGCGGCGCCCTGGCGGGGGCGCTGCGTATCGCCGCGGAGGTTGAGGATGCGGTGATCGCCTTCGTCGTCTGTGACCGCGGCGATCGCTATCTCTCGACCGGCCTGTTTGCTCCGGAGGCTTGACGTGGCGATGCTTGGCAAGCGTCGGCCGGCGCGTCGACGCTCAGGTGTATCCGGGCTGCAGGGAGGTCACAGCGATTCCCCCGCACCGGCGATCGACTCCAGCGTGTCGGGGATCACGGTCCAGCGCCTGGCACACGATGGCCGTGGCGTGGCGCGCTCGGCCAGCGGCAAGACCCTGTTCATCGAGGGCGCGCTGCCCGGGGAACGTCTCGAGGTGGCGGTGCATCGTTCGCGCAAGCGCTTCGACGAGGCTCATGTTCGCGAGCTCCTCGAGGCCTCTCCCCAGCGTGTCGAGCCTCCCTGTCCCCACTATGCTCAGTGTGGCGGCTGTGATCTCCAGCATCTGGCCGTGACGTCCCAGCGGGAACATAAGCAGGCGGTTCTGGTCGACCTGCTGGCCCGGGAAGGCATCACCCTGCAGACACCACCGACTCTGCTGGCAGGCACAGCGACCGGCTATCGACGCCGTGCCCGGTTGGGTGTGAAAGTAGATGCCGAGGGGCGGGTTCACCTGGGTTTTCGTGTTCACCATGCCAGTCGCCTGGTGGATGTGGAGCGCTGCGTGGTTCTGGTGCCCTCTCTAGAGGCGTTGCTGGCACCGCTGCGCGAGTTGCTGGCCCAACTGGAAGCGCCGCGTCAGGTTGGCCATCTTGAGCTCCTCTCCGCCGATGATGTGACCGTGGTGGTGGTGCGTCAGCTGCGAGACAATCGTGCCGACCGCCTGCGCTGGCAGGCGTTTTCCTGTGAGCAGGGAGTGTCGGTGGGACGCCTCACCGGGCGAGACACACCAGCGTTCGAGTGGTTGGGAGATACCCCGGACCTCCTCTATCGGCTCCCCGGCGTCGGCGGTGATCTTGAGCTGCGCTTCGGTCCCGGCGACTTCCTTCAGATCAACGAGGCCGTCAATGCCCAACTGGTAGCCACGACGCGGGAGTGGCTGGCGCCAATGAATGGTGAACGGGTGCTCGATCTCTTCGCCGGGGTCGGCAACTTCAGCCTGCCATTGGCAACCGATGGGGCGCATGTCACCGCGGTGGAAGGCAGCTCGGCCATGGTCGAGCGGCTGATCGACAACGCCAGGATCAACGCACTGTCGGTTGAATCCCGGCGGGTCGACCTGGGCCAGGAGGACATGGTTGCCGGACTGCTGGAGAGCATCGAGCCCGACGCCGTCGTGCTCGACCCGCCCCGCGATGGTGCATCGTCTGTCTGTCGAGCCTTGGTGGAACGTCCGGTGGCCCGGCTGGTCTATGTAGCCTGTGATCCTGCTACTCTGGCTCGGGATGCGGCACGACTCGTGCATGGCGGTTATCGCCTTACCCGGGCGGCGGTAGCCGACATGTTCGTGCATACCTCGCATCTTGAATCTATTCTGCTGTTCGAGCACTGCGAACGGCAGCCACCATCGCAAGGAGTCTAGAGAGATGGTGAAAGTGCGCGACGACCAGCTCTTGACCGATGCAGGCGAAGTCGATATCGGTCACTGGCTTGCACGGCTGCAGGAAGATACCAAGCTGCGTGACCCGGCGGAAATGCAGCAGGCCTGCGAGCTTGCCCAGCGCCTGGCCCACCAGGCGGACCGACCCTACAAGGCATGGTTGCCTGAGGCATCCAGTTTCCGCATGGGTCTCGAGATGGCCGATATCCTCGGCCAGCTCAAGCTGGACCAGCCGGCACTGGAAGCCGCCGTGCTCTATCGCGCCGTACGAGAGGGGCTGCTCGCCGTCGAGGGGGTCACCAAGCGCTTCGGCAGTGAGGTGGCGGGGCTGATCGAAGGGGTGCTGCAGATGGCCGCAATCAGCCATGCCCAGACTCCAAGCCATGGCATGGTGCAGCACGACCAGCAAGACAACCTGCGCAAGATGCTGGTCAACATGATTGACGATGTGCGCGTGGCGTTGATCAAGATCGCCGAACGTACCTGTGCCCTGCGCCAGGTCAAGGATGCCCCTCGGGAGAAGCGCCTGCAGGTGGCACGCGAGGTGTTCGACATCTACGCCCCGCTGGCGCATCGTCTGGGTATCGGCCAGGTCAAGTGGGAGCTGGAGGACCTCTCCTTCCGCTACCTGCATGAGGATGACTACAAGGCCATTGCACGGCAGCTAGCTGAAAAGCGCCTGGATCGAGACCGCTATATCCATGAGGTGGTCGAGACACTGCAGGGCCTGCTCGAGTCCCAGGGAATCTCCCCCTGTGAGGTGGACGGCCGCGCCAAGCATATCTATTCGATCTGGCGGAAGATGAAACGCAAGCGAATCGACTTCTCCCAGGTCAATGACGTGCGTGCGGTGCGTCTCCTGGTGCCGGAGGTTGCCGACTGCTACACCGTGCTGGGGCTTGTACACTCCCGCTGGCGGCATGTGCCCAACGAGTTCGACGACTATATCGCCAATCCCAAGAAGAACGGCTACCAGTCGCTGCATACCGCGGTGTTCGGCCCCGAAAGCAAGGTGCTCGAAATACAGATCCGTACCTTCGCCATGCACGACGAAGCCGAGCTGGGGGTCTGCGCTCACTGGCGCTACAAGGGGCACGATACCGGTGGCAAGAGCTCCAGTTACGAGGAGAAGATCGCCTGGTTGCGGCAGGTACTCGAATGGCAGGAGGAAGTCGGCGACTTCAGCGACCTGCGCGAAGGCCTCTCCAGCGACGTGGCACCGGACCGCATCTACGTCTTCACGCCCGACGGCCACGTTATCGATCTGCCTCGCATTGCCACCCCCATCGATTTCGCCTACCGGGTGCATACCGAAGTGGGCCACCGCTGCCGTGGCGCCAAGGTCGACGGTCGCATCGTGCCGCTGACCTACAAGCTCAAGACCGGACAGCAGGTGGAAATCCTCACTGCCAGCAAGGGCGGTCCGAGTCGCGACTGGCTCAACCCCAGCCTGGGGTATGTGCGAACGTCCCGTGCCCGGGCCAAGATCCAGGCCTGGTTCAAACATCAGGCCCGCGACCAGAACCTTGATGAGGGCAAGGCGCTGTTCGAGCGGGAAATGAAGCGCCTGGACGTGGAGGACATGGATCTCGATACCCTGGCCCGCAAGGTCAACTACACCAGCACCGACGACATGTATGCCGCACTCGGTGCCGGCGACCTGCGAGTCGGCCAGGTGTTGCACCAGGCCCAGCAACTGTTCGGCGAGACCGACGACCAGGAGCAGCTTGATCGTCTGCTGGCCAAGCCGAGGCGTGATGCCGGAAAGGGTGGCAGCAGCGATATCACGGTGTTGGGGGTGGGCAATCTCAAGACCAGCATGGCCAATTGCTGCCACCCGGTACCCGGGGAGCCCATCGTCGGCTTTATCACCCAGGGGCGCGGCGTCACTGTGCATCGCCAGGACTGCCCCAATATCCTGCAACTGCGCGTCGACGAACCCCAGAGAGTTATCGAAGTGGAGTGGGGTGAGCGGGCTCGTACCCAGTACCCGGTGAATGTCGAGATACAGGCCTGGGATCGCTCCGGCCTGCTGCGCGATGTAACCGGCATCCTCAGCCACGACAAGGTCAATGTCCTCTCGGTCAATACGCTTACCGACACCCGTGACGGCATTGCCAGGATGCGAATTACCGTGGAAGTCGATGGCCTGGAAACCTTGGGTCGGCTCTTTTCCCGCATCCAGCAGCTTTCCAACGTCATCGAAGTCCAGCGCCTGCGCAGCGGAGCCAAGGGAGCGAAGAAGAGGGGAAAGAACTCATGAGCCAGAGGCGTTACGGCATCGACGACCTGCTCAAGCTGATGTCCGTGCTGCGCGACCCTGTCGAAGGCTGCCCCTGGGACATCAAGCAGGACTGGGACTCCATCGTGCCCCATACCCTGGAGGAGGCCTATGAGGTCGCAGACGCCATTGAGCGGCGTGCTTTCGACGAGCTTCCCGGTGAACTCGGCGACCTGCTGTTCCAGGTGGTCTACTACAGTCGGTTCGGAGCGGAGGAAGAGCGCTTCGACTTTCATGACGTGGTGCACACCCTCACCGACAAGATGCTTCGCCGTCATCCCCATGTCTTTCCCGACGGCACCCTGGCTTCCCGTCGCCCGCCAGGTGTCAGCGGCGACCAGGTCGAGGCGCGCCAGACTGAACTTGAAAACGTAAGCAGCCGCTGGGAAAGTCTCAAGGCCGAGGAGCGTGCCGAGCGCGCTACCGCCCGGGCGGCCGCCTCGGTACGAGATAACGCCGTGGCTTCGTTATTAGATGATATTCCACGGACGCTGCCGGCGCTGTCACGGGCCGCCAAGCTGTCGAAGCGTGCCGCCCGGGTGGGTTTCGACTGGCCCGATGCTCGTGGCGTGATCGCCAAGATTCACGAGGAGCTCGAGGAGGTCGAGGAGGCGTTGGCCGAGAATGACACCGTCCATGCGGTCGAAGAGGTGGGCGACCTGCTGTTCGCCGTGACCAACCTGGCGCGCACCCTCAAAGCCGACCCCGAGCGCTGCCTGCGTAAGACCAATGCCAAGTTCGAACGCCGCTTCCGCTACGTAGAAGCGGCGCTGAGCGCGCGGGGCGTAACCACATGGGATGTCGACTTGGATACCATGGAACATTACTGGCAGCAGGCCAAACAACACGATGCTCCCATTTCCGAACTGCCTTCAGGAGAACGCCGGCGATGAGCGACGATCTGCACGAATCACTGCGTGACAACGTACGCATACTGGGCGACAGCCTGGGCCGGACAATCGCCAATGACCTCGGCGAGGGTTTCGTCGATCGTATCGAGGCCATTCGTGGCTATGCCAAGAGCGGTCGTCAGGGCGATGTCCAGAGCAGCCGGGATCTCATCGAGTACCTGCGCAAGTTACCCGACCGCGACCTGCTTCCGGTGACCCGGGCCTTCAACCAGTTCCTCAATCTGGCCAATATCGCCGAGCAGCACTATCGCGCGCGTTATCGTCGTGTGGAAGATTATCGGCCAGGTAGCCAACCGATGTTGGGAGAGCTGCTGACGCGGGCGAGGGAAGCCGGCCATGCCCCGCGAAAGCTGGTCGAGAGCCTCGCTACCATGCGCGTCGAACTGGTGCTCACTGCTCACCCCACCGAAGTCATACGGCGTACGCTGATCCAGAAGTACGACGCCATCGATGAGTGTCTCTCGGTCATCGAATCCTCCAGTGATTACCCTGAGCGGGCCAGCCGCGCCCGGGGGCGGTTGGAGGAACTGATCAGCCAAGCCTGGCACACCGATGAGATTCGCCATGAGCGACCGACCCCGGTAGACGAAGCCAAGTGGGGCTTTGCGGTCATCGAGAACTCGCTGTGGCATGCGGTGCCGGCCTTCCATCGTGACCTGGATACACTGCTGCTGGAGACCGCCGGCGAGCGATTGCCCTTGGATGCGGCGCCCATCGTTTTCGCCTCCTGGATGGGCGGGGATCGTGACGGCAACCCCAACGTCACCTCACGAGTCACCCGCGAGGTACTCCTTCTGGGTCGCTGGATGGCGGCGGATCTCTATTGGCGCGACCTGGATCAGCTCAAGGCCGAGCTCTCCATGTGGAAGTCTAACAGTGCGCTGCGAGCGGAGGTGGGCGGCGTGGCAGAGCCCTATCGCGAGCTGATCAAGCGCCTGTTGACCCGGGTGGAGGCGACTCGCGAGTGGGCCAAGTCAGAGCTCGATGGGCGCAGCTTCGAGGGCGGCCCCATCATCGAGAACAGCGATCAGCTCTATGCACCGCTGCTCACCTGCTATCGCTCGCTTTGCGATGTGGGCCTGGATACCATCGCCAACGGAGCGCTGCTGGATACGCTACGGCGTGTCGCCATCTTCGGTGTCACCCTGACCAAGTTGGATATCCGTCAGGAGGCGAGCCGCCACTGCATGGTAATGGAAGAGCTCACCGAGACGCTGGAACTGGGCCGTTACCAAGACTGGAGCGAGGAGCAGCGCCAGGCCTTCCTGCTGGCGGAACTGGAGTCGCGGCGGCCACTGATTCCACGACGCTGGGAGTGTTCGGCAGAGACACGTGAGGTGCTCGACACTTTCCGGGTCATCGCCAACGAGCAATCCGAGGCGCTGGGTACCTACATCATCTCCATGGCGGCGCAGCCCTCCGATGTGCTCACCGTGGCGTTGTTGATGAAGGAGGTGGGTGGTGAGGTTTCGCTGCCAATCGCGCCGTTGTTCGAGACGCTTGACGACCTCAACCGCGCTGGCGATGTCATCGATCGCCTGCTGGCGCTGCCGGGCTATCGGGCACTTGCCGGCAAAACCCAAGAAGTCATGATCGGTTACTCGGATTCGGCCAAGGATGCCGGCCAGCTGGCGGCTGCCTGGGCCCAGTACCGGGCACAGGAGCGGCTGGTCGAGGTGTGCCGGAGCCACGCTGTCTCCCTCACCCTGTTCCATGGCCGTGGCGGGGCCGTAGGTCGTGGTGGCGGACCGGCGCATGCCGCCATCCTCTCCCAGCCCCCGGGGTCGGTAAACGGCAGCCTTCGCGTGACCGAGCAAGGAGAGATGATTCGTTTCAAGTTCGGCCAGCCAGACATCGCCCTGCGTTCCATGGAGATCTATGCCTGCGCAGTACTCGAAGCGACCCTGTTGCCGCCGCCTTCGCCGGAACCACACTGGCGTGAAGAGATGGATCGTCTGGCTGGAATCGCCCACCGAGGCTATGTCAGCGTGGTGCGCGAAAACCCTGATTTCGTCCCCTACTTCCGTGCGGTGACACCGGAAGGCGCGCTGGGTCGACTGCCGCTGGGCTCGCGCCCCACCAAGAGGCGGCAGGACGGCGGCGTGGAAACCTTGCGCGCGATCCCCTGGATCTTCGCCTGGACCCAGATTCGCCTGATGCTGCCTGCATGGCTGGGGAGCGGCGAGGCGTTCTGCACCCGCCTCGAGGAGCAGGGCGGCCTCGAGACGTTGCGCGAAATGCGCGACCAGTGGCCCTTCTTCGGTACCTACCTGGACATGCTCGAGATGCTGCTGGCCAAGGCCGATGTGTCTATCGCCAGCTATTACGAGAGACGCCTGGTGGACGAGCCGACGCTGAAGGCACTGGGCGAGGATCTGCGAGGACGCTTCACTCGTCTACATGACGTGCTCTTGACGATCCTCGATCAGGGGCAGTTGCTGGAGCAGACACCATTGATTCGCCAAGCCATTGCCGTGCGCAATCCCTATATCGACCCGCTGCATGGCCTGCAGGCAGAGCTGCTGCAGCGAAACCGCGATGCCGATGGTGCCATCAGTGGCGAACTCACCCGGGCCCTGATGGTGACCATGGCGGGTATCGCCGCGGGCCTGCGTAACACCGGCTGATTCTTCATCGGCCACGCCAGAAACGACTTCGCCCGGCCAATAGGCCGGGCGATAGGGTTCGATAGCGTGCCTGAGCGCAGGCAGGCTTCCTGCGAAAAGTTGACGAGCGATAGCCAGACAAGGCAAAAATCGACGAAAAGACGGAGTTTACGGGGGTGTAAATGAGTACTTTGAGCCGGTTTTTAACGCAGTATGGCTGAGCGCAGGCACTTTTTCGTACGAAGCCTAGAAGGGGTAGTGGATCGAGGCCGTAATCAGGTTCAAATGGGCCATGCTTGGGGCATCGAACTCTTCGAATTCCAGACGGCTGACCAGGCGGTTATGCCGTAAGCGGGCGCCGAATCCCTGTACCCGGGTGGTGCCGGCGGTGGCGAACAGCCATTCGTCGCTGCGCGTTACCGGGTCGCCTTCCCACTCGGTGAAGCCGGATTTGGCATAGAGCCCCAGTTGTCCGAAGCGGACACCGGCCACCAGGCTGCCGCCCAGGGTGGTCGTGTTGAGGATCATGGGCCGGTCGCCCAGGTGGGTTGGCACTTCATCGCTCTCACGGTAGCTGAGTTCGGCACCCAGATCGAGACGCGGCATGTTCACCGGTGAGAAGCCAGCCGTCAGGCGAAACCCGGAAGTATAGCCATCCGGTGTCTCGAGGCCACGTCCCTCCACCACCAAACCGTTGTCAAGATACATCAGGTCGCTGGATTTTCCGGCATAGGACGGCGCCCCATCAGCCGCCACGAACGGAGATACAAGGAAAAACAGCTTGGCTACAAGCGCGGCAGCTATCGGTAAACCCGATTTCATGATCCCTGACCTTTGGCAGGTGGTCTTTGCTCTGCTGCTCGGACCCTGCCCAACGATAGAGTTAGCACTCACAGGTTAGCAGGCTCTGCGTGGTTCTGCCAAAGGGGGGCAGCGAAGGGAACTCATGGCCCGGCGAGGGCGGCATCGAGCGCCACAAGAACGGGAGAGGCGATGCGGTGGTGTATGGCCGCGGCCAGTAATGGCCCGAGAATCGCCTCTCGCTCGGTGGGACGCCCGGCCAGGACGTCCTGGAGCATGGAGGCGCGGTTATTGGCGGTACCCGTCACCACCTGCCAGACCAGCGCCTGCCAGCCCGCTTCCGGGGCGGGGATCTCCTCGGCTGCCATGATGGCGGAGACCTCTTCGATGACCTGATTCACCATCGGCCGGAAAGGGCGGTCACGCAGTTGGCCGTTTCGTATGCGGTACCGGGCCGTCAGCGGGTTGATGGCGGCATTGATCGCCAGCTTGTGCCAAAGCCGAATGCGGATATCGTCAACTGCCCTGGTTTGTAGACCGGTGTTGGTGAGGACGGTGGCTAGTGTCCGGCAAAGCTCGGGGTAACGGTTGTCGAGGTCACCGACATAGGTCTGGCCATGGCCCGCATGCACCACGCTCGTATCGCCGGCCAGCCACGCTCCCTCGGTGGTGCAAGCACAGAGTACCGGCCCGGTGTGGCGCAGGCTCAGTGTCGGTTGGACCTGGTAGCCGTTCTGCCACAGCACCATTGGGGTTGTCGGTGGCAGTTGGGCGGCCACGCTGGCATAGGCGGCTTCGGTAGCATAAGCCTTGGTCATCAGGTGCAGAAAGGCGGGCGCGAGTGACGGTAGTCGGCGGCTATCGGCCATGGTCAGGCGGCAGGTTAGCCGCTCGCCTTCCGGGGTGGTCAAGGTTTGCTCATCGGGGATCGACCGGCGGCCGGCAAGCACCACCGGCTGAGTGCCGGCCAGGTGGAGTGCCAGCAGCCGGCCCATAGCTCCGGGTCCCACGATCAGGTGTGAAGCGGTCGACATACCTTGCCCCTTCCTTCAGGAGTTGGTTTTAGGAGACTACCATGGCCCTGGCAAAGTAAATGTCTTCACGGCCGGTTTTCAGCGGGTGTGTCGTCTGCGAGTGGGTGCGGCTCGGCTCCTGCTGCGGCGGGTCTTGCCGCTGCCCTTGCCTCGGCGCGGAGAGGCTGCCGGCCCCGTCTCACCCTGAGCATCCGCCATGGCGCTGCGCAGCCGTCCGGTATCGGCGCTGGCCAGTAGCGCTTGCAGGTCAGCGACCAGCGAGGCCATGAAGGGGGCGGGGTCGGCGTCCTGCTCGGCGATGGCGCCCAGCCGCTGTTCCCACAGTGCGGTGCGCTCGGGGCGGGAGGCCGCTTCGGGTAGCGAGGCGATCAGGCCGCTGCCCAGCCGCGTGGCGCGCAGCGCCTTGTTGCGACGTACCAGATAGCCTCGTTCCAGCAGCGTCTCGATGATGCCGGCACGGGTCGCTTCGGTGCCCAGACCGTCGTGTTCGCGCAGCGTGCGCCGAACGGCCGGGTCGTCCACGTAGCGGGCGATGTTCGTCATCGCCTTGATCAGGCTGGCATCGGTAAAGGGATCCGGAGGGCGGGTTTCACGATCCTCGACCTCGCAGCCCGTTACCCGGCAGGCTTCGCCTTCGCTGAGCGGTGGCAGAGGCGGCGCTTCATCGCGGGTGGTGAACAGCGGCTTCCAGCCGGGCTGCAGCAGTACCTGCCCGCTGGCCCTGAAGCGCTCGTCGAGAATCACGAACTCGGCCTTTACCTCGCGGGTTTCCAGGGCGGGGTAGAACTGTGCCAGAACATTGCGGGCAATCAGCCGGAAGACATCGGCCTCGGCCTTCTCCAGGCGTGCCAGGTCCGCCGGCTTTCCGGTGGGCGCCAGGGCGTGGTGGGCGCCCACCTTCTTGTCGTTCCAGGCTTTGGAGCGCAGCGTGAAGTCCGCCCCGGCAAACCACTGCTGCAGCGTGGCGTCACTGTGACAGGCGCTCTCCAGGGTGCGGCGTGCCTGGGCAAGATGATCCTCGGGCAGATAGCGACAGTCGGAGCGCGGGTAGGTGATCAGCTTGTGGCGCTCGTAGAGTCGCTGGCAGATGTCGAGCACCGCCTTGGCCGAGAGTCCGAAGCGACGGGCGGCGTCCACCTGCAGCGCCGAGAGCGAATAGGGCAGCGGGGCAGCCTGTTGCTTCTGGCGAGTGTCGAGGGAGGCCAGGCGACCCTCGGCGCCGGGCAGGCGAGCGGCCAGATCCTGGGCGGGGGCGCGCTCGAGCAGTCGTCCCTGATCATCAAGCCGGTGGGTCTCGCCAGGCTGCCACCAGGCGCGTAGCTGGCCGCCTGAGATGGCGAGGTCGGCCCACAGCACATGGAAAGGGTAGGGGACGAAGTCGCGGATTTCGGCGTCGCGTCGGACCACGAGCCCGAGCACCGGCGTCTGCACACGACCGACGGAGAGCACCCCGTCATGTCCAGCCTGTCGTCCGTTCAGAGTCCAGGCGCGAGTGAGGTTGATACCGTACAGCCAGTCGGCCCTGGCCCGGGACTCGGCGGCGCGATAAAGCGCATGATAGCGGCTGTTATCCTCCATCCGGGCCAGAGAACGCTCTACCGCCGGGCGGTTGAGGTCGCTGACCAGCAGCCGCGATACCGGGCCCTTCCAACCCAGGTGCTCGATGACTTCCTGCACCAGCAGTTGCCCCTCCCGGTCGGGATCTCCCGCATGCACCACCTCGCGCGCGCCCTTGAGCAGACGACGGATCACCGCCAGCTGGCCCCGTGCCTTGGGCCGTGGCGTGAGCTTCCAGCGCTGGGGCAGGATCGGCAGGTGGTCCAGCCGCCACTGCTTGTAGGCGGGATCGTAGGCGTCGGGCGGCGCCTGCTCCAGCAGGTGCCCCAGGCACCAGGTGACCACGGTATCGCCAACATGCAGGGCGCCGTCTTCACGTCGTGCGCTTCCCGGCAGGGCGTCGGCGATGGCCCGGGCGAGGCTGGGTTTTTCAGCAATGATCAGTCGCATGTCGGCGCCACAGGAATTCAAGATATGGACATTCTTACAGTAAAAAGTGCCGTTCGCCAGATGTCACCCTGCATTCTCGTTGTACAATTCCTGTATCATTGATTGGCTGTTTCACGGTTACCTGAAGGGGGAGCGGCAATATGCGTGAACGTGGAAGAACGCGGCGCCTGCTGGGACTTGGTGCCCGCACAGGTGGCGCCGTGATTCGCACGCGCCTCGGCGGCCAGGCCGACTGGCGTGCGCTGGGTGAAGCGCTGTTCGAGGGGCTCTCCGAGCTGAAGGGGCCAGCGATGAAGCTGGCTCAAATCATGGCGCAGTGGGACGACCTGCTGCCGCCGGATCTCGTCGACGAACTGGCGCGCCTTCAGCGTCAGGCCGAGCCCATGCCGTGGGAGGGTATACGGCGTACTCTGGTCGAGCAGTACGGTGAGTTGGACGCCCACTTCCGCGAGATCGAGCCGCGCCCCTTCGCCAGCGCCTCCATGGGGCAGGTGCACCGGGCAGTCACCCACGACGGTGAGTCGCTGGTGCTCAAGGTCCAGTACCCTGGGCTGCCCGAGATCCTCGAGGGCGATCTTGCACAGGTGCGGCGAATCATGCGTCTTGGACGCTGGCTCAAGGTGCCCCAGGCTCGGCTCGATGCGCTGTTCGAGGAACTCGCCGCCAGCCTGCGCAGTGAGCTGGACTACCAGGCCGAGGCTCGTGCTCTGGCGCGCTACCGGCAGCGCTATGCGCATCTCGACGGCCTGGTGATTCCTGAACCGTTGCCCAACCTGTCCGGTCCCCGGGTGTTGGCCATGCGCCATGTGACCGGCACGCCCCTGCGTGAGCTGGAGGCCGGAGACGACGCCACGCGCCAGCGCATCGCCACGACGCTGGCCGATTGGCTCACCGAAGAGCTGTTCACCCACGGTGAGCTGCATGCTGATCCCCATGCCGGCAACTTTGCCGCCGACGACCAGGGGCGGTTGGTGATCTATGACCTTGGGGCGGTGATACCGGTGGCGGATGCTCACCTGAAGGCGATGATGGCACTGCTCGATGCCGCGCTGGTGAATGACCCCATGGCCATGGACGACGCCCTGCGACAACTCGGTGGACGCCAGGGGCAGGGAGCGCCGCTGGCGCTGTACCGAGAGGCCGCCGAGGCGGTGGCCCCGCTGTTTCAGCCGGGCGTGCAGGACTTTGCCGACGTGCGGATGCATCGCCGGCTGCGCGAGCTCAGCCCCAAGGTATGGGCCGCCATGGACCGCCTGCAGCCGCCGGCCGACATTCTGCTGCTGTCACGCACCCTCAATGGCCACTACTGGAACCTGGTGCGCCTCGGGGCCAGGCTCGACATGCATGCCCGCATCCAGCCGCTGTGCGAGTGGGCGAAGGGCTGAGGGAAATGGCCAGTACCCCGGTGTCGAGGACATGCATTAGCAAACCACATGCAACGGCGCTTCCCTGTTAGAATATGCGGCTTTCGGGATTGGCGGAGACTGCGATGCTGGCAGTATGGGTGGAACAGCTTCTGGGCTTTGCCTCGGGGGCGCTGACGGCGATTCGTGAGGACGAGCAGTATCCGGCCTTTATGGCCTGGGCACGTGAAGAGGGTGCCGTCCTGATGGGCGGTGACCTGCCCATGGCCCAGGCATTGGCTCCCGAGCTGTGGTGTCAGACCCCGCTCGAACGTGCCGACTTTGCCTGTGAGCCCTTGGCGCGACCGGGGCGCAATGAGCCCTGCTGGTGCGATTCCGGTCGCAAGACCAAGCACTGCTGCGGGGCGGTGGCGATGCCTGCCGAGGTTCCGGATCATCTGATGTGGATGCTGTCGCTGCGCGACTGGAAGGGGGCGACTCTCAAGGCCGCCTTGGATAGCGGGCGTGCGCCTGCCCAGGCCCTGCTGGAGGCCGGCCTGATCGCCGCTGAGACTGGTCAGCGTGGACGTGCCCAGCAGATCCTTGAGTCGCTGTTTCATCGCGGGGACTGGTCGCGGCTGCCGGTACAGGCCGAGCCGGCCTTCGAACTGCTGATCGACCTCTATCAGGAGCGTGGCTTCAATCGCAAGCGCGCCGACCTGCTCGACGAGGTGCTCGATCGAGGCCCGCTTTTCCTTCGTGGTGTGGCACTGGAACGTCTCTGCCTGATGCACCTGGACAGCGACGACCTGGACAGCGCACGAGAGGCATTCGTGCGCGCCCAGCAAGCGCTTCCCGACTCGCCCACCCTGGCCTATATCGAAGCCATGCTGCTGCTTCACGAAGGGCATGAGCAGGAGGCCGCGGAGCGTGCACGCTTCTGGTTCCGCCGCCTGGAGCGTCAGGGCGACCTGGAACCCGACCAGCTTCAATTCCTGGCCGACCTGGCCGAAAATCCCGGCGCCACCCTGGCCGATCAGTTGCTCAACGCCGAGGAGGACCTGGCGGAACCCCTGGCGGCGTTGCAGGCGCTGTTGGCTGAATTGTCGCCGGCACCGGGGCTGGATATCCGTCACAGCGACGAAGGCGAGCTGGAATACCACAGCAGCGCCCGGGAAGACACGCTCTTCGCCGCCTGGCAGGTGCATTTCGAAGTGGCCGTAGATGAGGAGAGCGCGCTGGGTTTCGAGGGCGACCCCTGGGGCGAAGCCGGTACCTGGTTGCACCAGCTCTGCGCTAACCCCGAATGGCTCGACTCACCCCGTGTCGTTCAGTCCCTGGCGCTGGCACTGACCAGTCGCTTCGGCAGCCTGCCATGGATGTCGCCGAGCCTGTTCGAGCCACTAGCCGACCGGCTGGAACGCTGGCTCGAACGCATTCGTGGCGAGGGTGACGGCCCCTTCCTGTGGGACAGTGCCGACAATGCGGTGCTGCTGCGGACCGGCCTGGCACTGGTGGTTGGCATGGAGCGCGGCGCCCGGGAGCGCTCGCGCCGACTGGCTGAGCGTCTGCTGACGCTGGACGACCAGGACAGCCTGGGGCTGCAGGAGCTGGTCCTTGATCAGCTCCTGCGCGAAGGGCGCGACCGGGAAGCGCTGGAGATGACCGAGATGCGGCGCGAAGAGGCGCCGGTGCTAGGCATGCTTATGGGCCGAGCGCTGGCCCTCTATCGCCTCTCGCAGGAGGTAGCGGCTGAAGATGTGCTGCAGGAGGTGGCCAGTCACAATACCCATGCTCTGGCCATGCTCTGCGCCGAGAATCCCCGCCCCGTACCCACCGCACAGGATGGCGTGGCCGAACCGGGTACCCGTGCCGAGGCCTGGCAGTACCGCACCCTGATGCGCGACCAGTGGCGCACCACCCCAGGCGCCCTGTCCTGGTTACAGGCCCATCTCTCCCGTTGATCTGAACTGCCTGCTCAGGCAGGCCATGCATGTAGTGTGGCTGGGACCAGTGTCCGGAGCGTGCCATGCAACCCTTGGGCCTCAGGCGGCCGGTACGGAGGGGCGCGGCACCAGCTCCTGATCGCGGCTGATCCAGATCGCCAAGACGATAGCCGGCAGTCCCAGTGCCGTGGCGATCACGAAGAAGGTGGCATAACCCTCCGCGGCCACGACCAGGCCGCCAAAACCGCTCAGGAACTTGCCCGGCAGGGTCATCAGCGACGAGAACAGTGCGTACTGGGTCGCCGTATAGGCCCTGGATGTCAGGCTCGACAGGAAGGCGATGAATACCGCACTGGCAAGGCCATTGGCCAGGTTGTCGCCGACGATGGCCATGACCAGCATCGGCAGGCTCTGGCCGGCCAGCGCCAGAGCGGCAAACAGTAGATTGGTCAGTGTCGCGGCGGCCGCGCCAAGTACCAGTATCGGCCCAATGCCATAGCGTGCCACCAGCAGCCCGCCCAGGATGCCGCCGCTGATGCTCATGGCGATACCGAAGACGTTGGTCACATTGGCAATGGTGGCCAGCGAGAATCCCAGGTCGATGTAGAGAGGGTTGGCCATGGAGGCCATGGCCAGGTCGCTGATTCGAAATACCGCAACGAACACCAGCAGCCAGAGTGCCTTGAGCCGGTGGCGGGAGATAAAGTCGGTGAAGGGACACACTACCGCACCGATCAACCAGGCACCCAGGCGGCGCAGATGGCGGGGCTGGCCACGGCTGGCGCGAATGAATGCGCGTACCCGGGGTTCATGAATCAACTGCGTCGTCAGTGACAGCCGTTCCGGCTCGGGGCGCACCAGCACCGTGATCACGCCGATCCCCACCAGGGCGGCCATGGTCAGGTAGGCGGCTTCCCAGGAGATCCATGACGCCACGTAGAGAGCGCCGGCACCGGCGGCCAACAGGCCGCCGCGATAGCCGATGATGTAGGTCGACGCCATGGCTGCCTGGATATCGTCCGGGGCGGACTCGATGCGGAAGGCATCGATGGCGATGTCCTGAGTGGCCGAGCCGAAGGCGACCAGCAGGGCAAACGCGGCCACCAGCATCAGGTTCTGATTGGGATCGAGGCTGGACAGCCCGATGAGGCCAGCGGCTATCATGGCCTGAGCCAGCAGCATCCAGCCGCGGCGTTGGCCGAACCTGCGAGTCAGCACGGGCAGCGCCAGGCGGTCGACAATGGGTGCCCAGAAGAACTTGATGGAGTACAGGATCCCGATCCAGGAAAAGAAACCGATGGCTGCGACCTCCACTCCATCACTGCGCAACCAGGCGGAAAGGGTCGAGAACACCAGCAGGAAGGGCAGCCCTGCGGAGAAGCCCAGAAACAGCATGGTGATGACGGGTGCGCGAAGATAGATGGCCAGGGCGGAACGCCAGCTGCGGCGGGCGATAGGGGTGGACATCGGTATGCCGCTCCTTGTGGCTCGGTGGCTTTGGGGCCGCCCGATGACGGTCAATAATGATAGAATGGCCGCCGCTCGGCGGGGCGAGCGGTATGCAACGGCCGTCCGATTGTTGCAGAGCCCCGGCAGCGATACCAGCAGGATATCCCGATCAGGAGCCCTTCATGAGCGATTCCGAACGCCCACCGGTCGATGTCGACGATGACCTGCCGCGCTGGTACGTCATCCAGTGCAAGGGGGGGGAGTCTTTTCGTGCTGCCGAACATCTGGGCAACCAGGACTACGACCTTTTTCACCCGGTGCTGGAGGTGCAGAAGAAGCGTGGCGGCAAGCTGGTATGGTTGAACGAACCGCTGTTTCCTCACTACATCTTCATTCGCCTGGATCGCGTTGCCAGCAACTGGCGCCCGATTCGTTCCACCCGAGGGGTGCTGAGGATCGTCACCTTCGGTGACAAGCCGCTGCCGGTGGACGATGCCTTGATCGAGACGCTTCGCGAGAAGGGAGTCGAGGACCAGAACACCACCGCCAATGTCTATTTTCGTGCCGGGGAGACCGTCGAGATCACCGAAGGCCCCTTCAAGGATCTGCAAGCGGTCTTCGCCAGCCACAAGGGTGAAGAGCGTGCCATCGTACTGCTCAACCTGCTGAACCGTCAGCAACGGCTGGTATTGCCCGTGGCCCAGTTGCGCCCCCAGGGCTGAATGTGCAGAGCCTGCGGGTAGCCGATCGACAAGCCCGGAGAGCCTAATCTGATACCTGAAGGAGAAAGCCATGACAATCGCCCCGCAACGGGTCGTGACGCTGCACTATGTGCTGAATGACGAGCAGGGCGCCGTACTCGATGACTCCCGTGCCCGCTCGGCACCGCTCGAGTACCTGCATGGTCATGACAACATCATGGCCGGGTTGGAGCGCGCCCTGGAAGGGCGGCAGGAGGGCGCTGAGCTGACAGTGACCCTGGCGCCCGGCGACGCCTATGGGTTGCGTAATGAGGCGCTGGTGCAGGAGGTGAGCCGTGCCGCCTTTCCCATGGCCGACCTGACCCCAGGCATGCGGTTTCAGACGCCGGGTGATGACGGACCCCAGATCGTGACCATTCTGGACGTTCATGGCGAGACGGTGAGAATCGATACCAACCATCCGTTGGCCGGACGCACCCTGCATTACCGGCTTGAGGTTCTCTCGGTACGCGAGGCGAATCGCGCCGAACTGGTCAAGGGGCATCCCCTGTCTGCGGATGTCGCCGCCTCCCAGGTCGAGGATCGCAAAGTTCCCTGAGTCCTAAAGGTCATAAAATCTGACTTGCATCAAATTCGGGATCACGTCGGAGGCCGGGTGATTACAAAATTGATACAGGTCAGTTTTCTCCCGGCGGCGTCGCGCTACAGTGCATTCAACGCATCGGAGACGGGGAGACAACACCATGTACTGGGATGACGCAGTAATTTTCGGGCTGGTCACCGTCGCAATGATGATCGCATTCATGGCAGGTTGGGTCGGCTTCGTGATTCGCGACCATCGTCGCAAGAAGAAGCACTGAGTCAAGCTGCACAGCAAGTCGTCAGGGGAGGGGGGATTTTATCCCCCCGGTAGCCGGCCCGTTAGGGTCGGCATTTTTTTGGTTCTACGCAGACTGGCGTGAAGAGGCCTCAGGCCTCCCGGCGGGGTTGCCAGTGCCAGCGACCATCGCCAACGCCGTGGCCACCGCTTCTGCCGCTACGCCGACGACAGGTAGGTGTATGTCACCAGAGAGCTGGCTCCCGTCCTGCGGGGCTGGGTCAGCTAATTCAGCCTCGTCGACGTGAAGCGCCCACTGGAAGCCCTGGATCAATGGGTACGTCGCCGGTTTCGCGATTTGATCTGGCGGCAGTGGAAACGCCCACGAACCCGGCGTTGCAAGCTCATGGCGTTGGGTCTGGACGCCCAGCATGCTTGGAAGTCAGCGGGAAACGGACGGGGCCCCTGGTGGAATGCAGGCGCCTTGCATATGCGCCACGCACTGCCTAACCGCTGGTTCGCTCAGCGTGGGCTGGTCTCGGTACTAAATACGCTATGAGGACTTAGTCGTTCTTCGTGAACCGCCGTGGTACGGAACCGTATGCCCGGTGATGTGGGAGGGCGCCGGGGGCAACCCCGGCCCCTACCCGACTGTGATAAACGCTGGCAGAATGGCGTAATAAAAAGAAACCAGTGTTCAACACCGCAGGACGGAAGCAGCCCATGTCATCCCCTTCATCTCTCTGGCGGCAGGATTGATACTCGGTATGCTGCTGTCGACCACCGTTGTCGTGGCCAGTCCCGGCCAGCTTGTAGTAATGATCAACGAGCAATCCACCAGTGATCGCGCCAGGCGGTCATCACCCGTTCTGGATACCAGGTCTTGCCAAGACTGCCATTATAGCGGGCCAGGGCCCTGGTCAGGTCGCCGCGCTCCACGGCAAGGTAATGGGCGAGGATGGTGCTGCCGTAGCGCAGATTGAGCCAGGGGTCCTTGAGCTCATCTGCCGGTCGGCCGAGTTCGCGAATCCAGAAGGGCATGATTTGCATCAGACCCACGGCACCTGCCGATGAGACGGCATCGGCACGAAAGGCGCTCTCCACCTGGATCACCGCGAGTAAGATTTCCGGCGATAGGCCCGCCAGGCGGGACTCGTGATAGATGCGCCCCAGCATCTCCCTCCGCTGCCCTGCGTCAGAGATGTAGCGGGCCAAGCGTGGCTCCATCTCGTTCATCCATTGGCGCGCCGCCCAAACCGACTCGGCCGGCAGTTGTGCCGTAGTGACCGCGCCGAGGGTTGCCCGCAGCGAAGGGGGGGGGCTCGGCAGCACCTGAACGCGGGGCTCTGTCATCCGGGTGCTCTCCGGCAGATCGTTCGCCGAAAACGTGTTTGTCGACAGAGCGCCGAGAAAGCCTGCTTCCTCGGCGTCCAGCCCGTCATTCGCAAGAACGTCGCCGTTCGGCAAAGGCAGGCCGATCAACCCGGCCATCAGCCAGGTGGCGAGCGGTGGCATCGGCCTAGCCTTCGATCCGATTGCGCAAGAAAGCGAGGATCCGGTCCGCCGGTACCATGGTCGCTTCGCTGTCGCGCCGCCCCTTGTACTCCAGCTCGCCGTTGTCCAGGCCCCGGTCGCCCACCACCAGGCGGTGGGGGATGCCGGTCAGCTCCTGGTCGGCGAATTTCACGCCCGGGCGAAGGTCGCGATCGTCCAGCAGCACGTCGAAGCCGGCGGCGGTGAGTTCGGCATAGAGACGCTCGGACTCCTCGCGAACCCGCTGCGACTTGTGGGCGTTCATCGGCACCAGGGTGATGTGGAAGGGGGCGATGGCGTCGGGCCAGATGATGCCGTTCTCGTCGTGATTCTGTTCGATGGCGGCGGCCACTACGCGGGTCACGCCGATGCCGTAGCAGCCCATCCAGGGGTGGGCGGCGCGGCCAGAGTCGTCGAGCACCGTGGCGTTCATGGCTTCGGAGTACTTCTTGCCCAGCTGGAAGACGTGGCCCACTTCGATGCCGCGCTTGATGGCGAGCGTGCCGCGGCCATCCGGCGAAGGGTCGCCCTCGACCACGTTGCGCAGGTCGGCCACGTGGGGCAGGGGCGCATCACGCTCCCAGTTGATGCCGAAGTAGTGCTTGCCATCGACGTTGGCGCCGGCGCCGAAGTCACTCATCAGTGCCACGCTGCGGTCGATGATGATCGGCATGTCGAGCTTCACCGGGCCCAGCGAGCCCGGGCCGGCACCCACCGCGGTGCGGATCTCTTCTTCCGTGGCCATGGTCAGCGGCTCGGCCACCTCGGGCAGGTTGACCGCCTTGATCTCGTTGAGCTCGTGGTCGCCACGCACCAGCAGGGCAATCAGCCCGCCCTCCGCGGCACGCACCATCAGCGTCTTGATGGTCTTCTCGATGGGCAGGCCGTGCTGCTCCACCAGGGCGGCGATGGTCTTGGCGTTGGGCGTGTCGACCAGTCGCAGCGCTTCACTCGGCGCGGCGCGCTCGGGATTGGAGCCCAGCGGCGCCGGCAGGGCTTCGGCCTTCTCGATATTGGCGGCGTAGTCGGACTCGTTGGAGAAGACGATGGCATCCTCGCCGGAATCGGCCAGTACATGGAACTCGTGGGAATCGGTGCCGCCGATGGCGCCGGTGTCGGCCAGAACCGGGCGGAAGTCCAGACCCAGGCGGGTGAAGATGCGCACATAGGCATCGTACATCGCCTGGTAGGTCTCCTTCAGGGAGGCCTGGTCGATATGGAAGGAGTAGGCATCCTTCATGATGAACTCACGAGAGCGCATCACCCCGAAACGCGGGCGGATCTCGTCGCGAAACTTGGTCTGGATCTGGTAGAAGTTGGCCGGCAACTGCTTGTAGCTCGCCAGCTCGCGGCGCATCAGATCGGTGATCACCTCTTCATGGGTGGGGCCGACGCAGTAGTCGCGCTCATGGCGGTCCTTCAGGCGCAGCAGCTCGGGGCCGTACTGTTCCCAGCGGCCGGACTCCTGCCACAGCTCGGCGGGCTGCACCGCAGGCATCAGCACCTCCTGGGCACCGGCGCGGTCCATCTCCTCACGCACGATACGCTCCACCTTGCGCAGCGTGCGCAGCCCGACCGGCAGCCAGGTATACAGGCCGGAAGTGAGACGGCGGATCATGCCGGCACGCAGCATCAGCTGGTGGCTGATCACTTCGGCGTCGGCGGGTGTTTCCTTCAGGGTGGCGATCAACAGTTGGGTGGCGCGCATGGGTCCGGCGTTTCCTTCCAGCATGGTCTTGGCATGAGTCGGCGTGCCGCGACGAGCGGCGTTCGGGGCATTGTACGGGCAACGGGGAATGGCGGCAAAAGCGCATGATCTTTATGGAAGCCATCTTGCCATGCTTGGTCACTCGGGGCTGATCCGTCGACAGGCCTACGAGGAGGCGCTGTGAACCCATCCCTGGGCGCTACATTTGCCCTGCTTCGCTCTCGCATCCTGCTTCGCTTGCAGGACCGGGGCTGGCCATCCATGGCCAGCCCGTTCGGAGCAGTGCTCCTCACCCCTGGCAAATGACCTCCTCTTCGGCCTGCTCCCGGCGCCCGTCGTTCGCATGTCGCCATGCTCGCCGTTATCTGAGCGACTTCAGCCAGAACACCATCGGCTTGTCGGTCTCCTCGGGCTCGCCGACGTCCTTCCAGTGGAAGGTGGTGGCGATCTCGGCCATGGGTGTCTCCGTGAAAATGCTAAACGCTTGTATGAAGAACGGCTATGGTAGACTCGCTCCGATTCTGCCTCTCGGTGCCCCGTCCGGCAATGCCACGGTATCGATGACATCCCTATCCGGAGATCCTGCCATGAGCCCAGCCATGAAGCCCAGGCTTCGTCATACCCTGAACGGTCTGGTTGTCGGTATCACCATCGCGGCGCTGGCAGGCTGCGGCACACTTTTTCACCCCGAACGCAAGGGCCAGATGGACGGGCGCATCGACCCCGTGGTGGCCGTGGCCAATGGCGTGGGCCTGTTGTTCTTTATCTTGCCTGGGGTGATTGCCTACGCCGTGGATTTCTCCAACGGCACCATTTATCTGCCCGGGACCCAGACCACCGGTGTGGATACGATGCCGCTCGATGCGAACATGGATGTCGCCGCACTGGAAGAGCTGCTTTCCGAAAAAAGTGGCAAAACGATCAGTCTCGACGACGTGCTTCTCATTGTCGAGGAAGTCGACTCTCTCGATGAGGCCCTGGCACTGGTACGCATGGCGGGTATCGATGACAGCGAGCGCCTGGCGACCATGTAACGGACCGTCTTGTGTCTAATCAGCGTCAAGCATGAAAGCGTCACTTACGTGACAGCCGGAAAAGGTTATTTTGCAATTTAATAGCCCTTAATGGCTATAGGAATGCATTATTGAACTTTTGGGCTATTACAGCTCAGCGAGCCAACTCGCGCATGGCATTTTCCAGCCCCTCTAGCGTCATCGGGTGCATGCGGTCATCGATAAGCTGGCGGATCAACTGCGTGGAGTGGGTGTACTCCCAGGCCCGGATCGGCATGGGGTTGAGCCAGGCCAGGCGCGGAAACTTGGCGGCCAGGCGTTGGAGCCATACACCGCCGGCCTCGTCGTTGAAGTGTTCGACGCTGCCGCCCGGGTGGGTCACTTCGTAGGGCGACATGGCAGCATCACCGACGATCACCACCTGATAGTCACTACCGTAGGTGTGCAGCACGTCCATGGTGGGGATACGCTCGCTGGTGCGGCGATGGTTGTTGCGCCAAATACCTTCATACAAGCAGTTGTGGAAGTAGTAGTGCTCCAGGTGCTTGAACTCTGAACGGGCGGCGGAGAACAGCTCTTCGCAGACACGGATGTGATCGTCCATGGAGCCACCTACGTCGAGGAACAGCAGCACCTTTACCGCATTGTGGCGCTCCGGGCGCATGCGCACATTGAGCAGGCCGGCATCGCGAGCGGTCTCGCGAATGGTGGCATCGACATCGAACTCTTCCGCAGCCCCCTGGCGGGCGAACTTGCGCAGCCGGCGCAGCGCCATCTTGATATTGCGCGTACCCAGCTCGAGGGAGTCGTCGTAGTCGCGAAAGCGGCGTTCATCCCACACCTTGATCGCCCGGCGATGGCGTGAGCCCTCCTGGCCGATGCGAATGCCCTCGGGGTTGTAGCCGTAGGCCCCGAAGGGACTGGTGCCGCCGGTGCCGATCCACTTGTTGCCCCCGGCGTGGCGCCCCTTCTGCTCATCGAGGCGCTTCTTGAAGGTCTCGATCAGCTTTTCCAACCCGCCCAGCGACTCGATCTGGGCCTTTTCTTGCTCGCTCAGCTGCTTCTCGAATTCGCGACGCAGCCAGTCCTCTGGAATCAGCGCTTCAATGGCGGCGTCGAGGTTCTCCAGGCCGTCGAACCAGGCGGCAAAGGCACGATCGAAGCGATCGAAGTGTCGCTCGTCCTTGACCATCACGGTACGCGCCACCTGGTAGAAGGCCTCCATGTCGGCGAATACAACGCCGTGCTCGACCACTGCATGCAGGTCGAGCAGTTCGCGCATCGATACCGGCACGCCGGCACGCTTCAGGCTCTCGAACAGGCCGATAAACATGCGTCAGCGCCTCTGGTTGCCTTGGCGGCGCAGCATGAACGCCAGCCGCTCCAGCAGTTGGGTGTCCTGCTCATTCTTGATCAGCGCGCCGGCCAGCGGTGGGATCGCCTTCACCGGGTCGCGGTTGTAGAGTGCCTCGAGGGCCAGATCATCGGCCATCAGCAACTTCAACCAGTCGACCAGCTCCGAGGTGGAGGGTTTCTTCTTCAGCCCCGGGGCCTGGCGCAGGTCGAAGAACACCTCCAGGGCCTCGCCCACCAGCTTCGGCGCGACATCGGGGAAGTGCACGTTGACGATCTGCTGCATGGTCTCGCGGTCGGGAAACTCGATGTAGTGGAAAAAGCAGCGGCGCAGGAAAGCGTCGGGCAGCTCCTTCTCGTTGTTAGAGGTGATGACGATGATCGGTCGGTGGTGGGCGGCGATGGTCTCTCCGGTCTCATAGACATGGAATTCCATGCGATCCAACTCCTGGAGCAGGTCGTTGGGGAATTCAATATCGGCCTTGTCGATCTCGTCGATCAGCAAGACTACCCGTTCGTCGGCGGTGAAGGCCTCCCACAGCTTGCCGGGCTTGATGTAGTTGGCGACGTTCTCCACGCCCTCGACGCCGAGCTGCGAATCGCGCAGACGGCTTACCGCGTCGTACTCATACAGGCCTTGGGCCGCCTTGGTGCTGGACTTGATGTGCCAGGTGATCAGCCGTGTACCCAGTGATGCCGCCAGCTCCTCGGCCAGCAGGGTCTTGCCGGTGCCCGGCTCGCCCTTGATCAGCAGCGGACGCTGAAGGGTCACGGCGGCGTTCACCGCCTGCTTGAGGGCATCGGTGGCCACATAGGTGGAAGTAGAATCAAACGCCATGGGGTCGTGCCTCGGCTGGTTTATCTGGGAAGTCGTCGATGGAAGCAATCAAACAAGTGTACGGAAGGGTGGGGTGGGGGACAAATGCCGAGTGAAGAAGAGGCAGACGTATCACGACTTGTGGCGATAGGCCTCTACCAGCGTTGCCGGGTCGTGTTCGGCATGACCGTGGCTTGCGTGGATGCGCATCAATTGTGCGGCGAGGCCGCTCATGGGCGTGGCGCTGCCGGCACGCTGGCTCTGGGCCACGGCCATGTCCAGATCCTTGAGCAGGGTGCGCAGGTGCCAGGCCGGATTATCGAAATTGCTGGCCGCCATGCGCGGGGTGAGAATCTGGAACGGCCTGGAATCGGCGAAGCCGCCGGCCAGTGCTTGTGACAGACGATTGGCGTCCACGCCGCTGGATTCGGCCAGTGCCACCATTTCGGCAATCACCGCAGCTTGACAGCCGACGATCATCTGGTTGCATACCTTGGTGACCTGGCCTGCGCCCACCGGTCCCATGTGAGTGACCTGCGCCGAGAGCGGGGCGAGCAGGGAACGCACGGCTTCGACGTCTTCTTCCGAGCCGCCGCACATGATCGCCAGGCTGCCCGCCTTGGCGCCCGCCACCCCGCCGGAGACAGGCGCATCAATCCAGCGTATGCCGCACCTATCGTCAAGCCGCTTGGCATAGTCTTGCGTCGCGGCCGGGTCGCTACTGGAGAGATCTACCAGTCGCTGGGAGGCATGACCATGGGCCGCCACGCCACCTTCGCCGAATACCACTTCCTCTACCACGGCGGTGTTTGCCAGGCACAGCATCACCACGTCAACGCCTTCCACCAGCTCGCCGATGGAGTCTGCTACCCTGGCGCCGGCATCGCGCAGGGCATCGGCCTTCCCCTGGGTGCGGTTCCATACCGTGACGGCAAAACCCGCGTCCAGCAGGCGGCGGGTCATGGGGTCGCCCATCAGGCCAATACCGATGAAGCCTAGGCGGAGCTGCGTCATGTCGTTCTCTCCAGTGAGCGGGGCAGGGAGGCTTTGCCCCTGTCGTTTGCAGCATAAGTCTGCATAGATTCACATATAGTCTGCATAATTTTCAGCATAAGCCTGCATAGCCTACCTTTCCTAGTTGTAGGGTTCCGGATGATCAAATGAGCCATAGGAGTTATATCTTCTCCTGACAGCGAGAGAGCGTCTAGGAGTGGCCTGTGTAGTGGCATAGTCTAAGTGCAACTCCTGGTAGCTCTCTTGAAGATGAACGAGATCTTGATTTCCTGCTCAACACCCACTTCGCCGGCCGGGTGGTGCGCTAGGACCTGACCCAGCGGGTCAAGGAAGGCGCCAACGTGCCGGTCTACGTGCTGAAATACCTGCACGGCATGTACTGCGCCACCGACGACCAAGATGTGATCGATGAGGGCCTGAAGAACGTCAAGACGATACTGCCGACAACTATGTGCGCCCCGACGAAGCCGAGAAGGTGAAGTCGCTGGTCCGCGAGCTCGACGCCGAGGTGTAGTGGCACCCGCTGGCCCCGTTCCCCGACGCCATGATCGACGCCGCCTTCTTCGATCGCTTCCACGCCTACATCCCGGGCTGGGAGATCCCCAAGATGCGGCCGTCGTTCTTCACCCAGCGCTACGGCTTCATCGTCGACTACCTGGCCGAGTTCTTCCTCGAGATCCGCAAGCGCAGCTTCGCCGATGCCATCGACAAGTACTTCTGCCTGGGCGACAACCTCAACCAGCGTGACGTCATCGCTGTACGCAAGACCGTGTCCGGACTGCTCAAGCTACTCTACCCGCACGGCGAGCACGCAAAGGAGGACGTGCGTCAGTGCCTGGAGTACGCCCTGCAGGTGCGTCGTCGGGTAAAGGAAAAGTGCTGTGCAATGATGGAGCAGGAGAAAGTGAGTGTGTGCCCAGTTGGTGCAGCAGGGTTGCTATAAGGAAACATGCGGCGTGATAGGTTACTGTCTCCATATTATATCATGTTGATATAACAACAAATAACAACAGATTGGCATTTATTTTGTATAGTAACAGGTGGCTAGGCAGTGCGGGTTGATAGCCGTAACCGATTTCAACGTCGCCACCGGGAAGGCGATATACAGAGTGAGCTGGCGTGCTCCACTTGGCCCCTTCGGGGGCTTTTTTATGGTTCTACGCAGACTGGCGTGAAGAGGCCGCAGGCCTCCCGGCGGGGTTGCCAGTGCCAGCGACCATCGCCAACGCCGTGGCCTCCGCCAAGGCGCCTGACGGCGCCAGTCGCGATGCGGAGCAGCGCTCCAACAATGATTCTCTCCACCAACGCGAACCGCACCGCTGTAGGAGGAAGCTTCAGCTCACGACTGGAGGCCGCAGGCCTCCCGGCGGTGTTGGAAACGTTACGGTTATCGCCGTGGCGGCGGCCTCCTCCAAGGCGCCTCTCGGCGCCTCTCGGCGCCTCTCGGCGCCTCTCGGCGCCAGTCGCGATGCGGAGCAGCGCTCCAACAATGATTCTCTCCACCAACGCGAACCGCACCGCTGTAGGAGGAAGCTTCAGCTCACGACTGGAGGCCGCAGGCCTCCCGGCGGCGTTGGAAACGTTACGGTTCTCGCCGTGGCGGCGGCCTCCTCCAAGGCGCCTCTCGGCGCCAGTCGCGCTGCAGAGTCGGGGCGCCGAACCGAGCGCTCCAACAAGGAGCGCCTGCGTCGCTATCGCCGAGGCGTCCTTCCACAATGCAGTCTGTGCAGAGCAGGTTCACGCCAAAGTGTGAAGAACCTTTTTTTTCATTGAACATTTTTTCGCATTGAATATTTATTGTCATCGAACTGACACATTCCATGCCAGCATGCGGCAAGGTAATGAGACCTTGGTCGATCATGGCTCCCTCAAGCTTTCAACCGCTGCCGGCCAAACTGCAGTTCTGCCAGGTGGCGGTAGTGCGGGCTCTGCTCGAGCAATTCGGTGCGTCGTCCGGCGGCCACCAGTCGTCCCCGGGCGCTGTCGCTGGCCGCCGGAGAGCTGCACGCCGCCGGGCCCGAGTTCGATGTCGAAGGCTAGGGGCAAATCCTCCACAAAGGTGAGGGCATTGGCGTCGCGAGCGGCCTCTCGCATCTCGTCGAGCTCCCCGACCTGAAGGCCAGCGATTCCTAAGGCGATCAGGCGCAGCTTGCCGCAGATTTTCAGGGAGTGGTTGATGGCAGAGGAAGCGTCGAGTCAGTTCATCCCTGCCGCTCCTTGAGCTGTTCCCGTAGCCCGTTGGGGACTTTCTTGATGATCAACCGGTCCTGGGTTTCGTCATATTCGATGCTGGAACCGAGCAAATGCGAGTCGAAGCTGATCGAGACGCCGTTGGAACGGCCGGTGAAGCGGCGAAACTGGCTTAGGGTGCGCTTGTCGGGGGGGATCTCGGGCGATAGTCCGTAGTCGGCGTTGCGGATATGGTCGAAGAAGGCTTTTGGCTGCTGCTCATCGAGCAGTTCCGAGAGCACTTCCAGGGTCATGGGCTCGCCGCTACGCACCTGCTCGTTGGCGTAGTCGAGAAGCACGCCGGTCTTCTGCCGGCTCTGCTCTTCGGCTAAGTCCTCCTGCTCCACATAGTCGCTGAACGCCTTGAGCAGGGTGCGTGTCTCGCCGGTGGTGTCGAGGCCCTCCGTGACACCGAGCAGTTTTGCAAAGCCTTCGGCCAGCTTCTTGCCACCGCGGTCCCGTGTCCACGAGAGATACTGCCGCGAGGGGGCGTCGCTGCGCCACTGGCTGAGGTTGATTCGCGCCGCCAGGCTCATCTGGGCCAGATTGAGCTGTGCTGCCGGTACCACGCTGTGGCCGTTATCGATAGCGTAGCCCTCGCGGTGATGAAGCAGGGCCAGGCTCAGGTAGCGGGTGTCGCCATGCTGATAATCGACGAACAGCAGGTGTCCGGAGATCGAAAGATGTGCATCGAGCAGTTCGGCGATGCGCTGTGCCACGCCACGGGTGAAGGCAGTGAAGTCGCTATGGCCATCCAGGTAATTCGCCAATTCTCGTGGGAATTGCAGGTCCTGCGTTTCCACAGCATCTTGATGGGCCACGAAATGCCCCCAGGCCTTGGGCTTGGCATGGTAGGCATCGTTGAAGCCGGGCAGAAGATCTTCCAGGAAGTCCGATGTCGCAGGTTCGGCAGGCGCCAGCTGTAAAGTGACCGGCTGATCGCCGGATGCCTTGGCGATGCGGTGGATGATGCTGTGCAGTATCGGCATGGCGTGTCCGGGCAGAAAGGGCGGTAAGCGATGATACCCGCCACGGGGCTGAGTTCAACCCGGCGACTGGTTCTGCAGGGACAGTCCGGACACTTTTTGCGAAGCCGCTCGGCGCTGGTGGCGGCGGTTGGCGAGGCGGATCAGGGCTTGAGTCGATAGCCGGTCTTGAATATCCAGTTGACCACGGCCAGTGAGACGCCCAGGAAGGCCATGATCATGAATACGCTGGCCCAGATGCTGACATCACCAGTGCCATAGAAACTCCAGCGAAAGCCGCTGACCAGGTAGACCACCGGGTTGAGCAGCGTTACGGTCTGCCAGAAGGGGGGCAGCATGTCGATGGAGTAAAAGGTACCACCGAGGAAGGTCAGCGGCGTGACGACCAGCAGCGGCACGAGCTGAAGCTTCTCGAAGCCATCGGCCCAAATGCCTATGATGAATCCGAGCAGGCTGAAGGTGAGGGCGGTGAGTACCAGGAACAGTAGCATGACCAGCGGGTACTGAATCGTGAAGGGGACGAACAGGCGCGCAGTACCGAGGACGATCAGGCCCAGTATCATCGACTTGGTGGCCGCCGCACCGACGAAGCCCAGCACGATCTCCAGATAGGAGATGGGGGCAGAGAGGATTTCGTAGATCGAGCCCGAGAAACGTGGAAAGAAGATGCCGAACGAGGCGGTCGAGACGCTCTGGGTCAACAGCATCAGCATGATCAGCCCGGGCACGATGAAGGCGCCGTAACTCACGCCATCCACTTCACTGATGCGCGAACCAATGGCGGCACCAAAGACCACGAAGTAGAGCGAGGTGGACACCACCGGCGAGACGATGCTCTGCAGCACGGTGCGCAAGCTTCGTGCCATCTCGGCCAGGTAGATGGTCTTGACGGACTGCAGGTTCATGTTTTCTCCCTGACCAGGTTGACGAAGATTTCCTCGAGGGAACTCTGCCGGGTATGGAGATCCTTCACCCGAATACCGGTCGCCTCCAGGTCGGCGAGCAGGCCGGCGATACCAGTACCTTGCTCCTGCCGTGTCACGTCATAGGTGTAGACCAGTGCATGGCCCTCTTCCGTTAGTGCCAGGTCGTGGCCGGCCAGGGCCGCGGGAACCTGCTCCAGTGCATGGTCCAGGTGTAGTGTCAGCTCCTTGCGGCCCAACTGGCGCATCAGCGCCGCTTTCTCTTTCACCAACACCAGCTCCCCGCGCAGGATCACCCCGATGCGGTCGGCCATCTCCTCGGCTTCCTCGATATAGTGGGTGGTCAGGATGATGGTCACCCCCTGGTCGCGCAACTGGCGTACCACCTCCCACATCTCACGGCGCAGCTCCACGTCGACACCGGCGGTTGGCTCGTCGAGAAACAGCACCTTGGGCTCATGGGCCAGTGCCTTGGCGATCAGCACCCGGCGCTTCATGCCGCCGGAGAGTGTCAGCAGGCGGTTGTTGCGTTTTTCCCACAGGGTCAGGGCGCGAAGAACGTTTTCGATGTGTGCAGGGTTCTTGGGCTTGCCGAACAGGCCGCGACTAAAACTCACCGTATCCCATACCGTGGTGAAAGCCTCGTTGGTCAGCTCCTGCGGCACCAGGCCGATCATGGCTCGTGCCTGGCGGTAGTCGGCCACGGTGTCATGGCCATCGACCTTGACACGGCCGCTGCTGGCCCGCGCAAGCCCGCAGATCACGCTGATCAAGGTGGTCTTGCCTGCGCCATTGGGACCGAGCAAGGCGAAGATCTCGCCGCGCTGGATCTCCAGGCTGACGTTCTTCAACGCCTGGAAACCGCCCTCGAAGACCTTGTCGAGCTGCTCCACCTGGATCATCGGGGAACAGCCGGGGTCAGTTCGTTCATGGGCCGCGGAATCTTCCGGTGTGGCTGTGGGCGGGTGAGTGAACGTTAATGTCATGGGTCGTCCCTGTTTCCGTTAGGCTTTGACCGAAAACTGTCTGCGCTTGCCCATACTGCGTTAAAAATCAGCTCAAAATACTGATTTACACTCCGTCTTTGTATTCGCGACAGCCCTGTCGCTCGCTCTTCGAGCAGCGGAGCTGCCTTGCGACCCACAAGGATGTGGGAAGGGCATTGGCCCGTAGAGAGCGGGCCTAGCCCTGGCTTTCACTTGCCGACTTATCAGACGAAGCCTAGGAGCCTGTCGGACTTAACGCTGATCTACTGCGAGAACCGGTCTTGCGGCCAATTTCATTCGATCTGATTCGTTAAATAGCGGGCTATTCGCCTCATCAGATCGATAAACTTGTCTCGAAATCCAAATCTCTCGTGACGATCGGTCAAATCCGACAGGCTCCTAGGGAAACTGCACAAATCCTGCGCGAGCGAATCGCTGTGTTGCGCGGTGCTGGAACGCCAGATACCACTCGGCACAGGGTGAGTGACGAGAAAAGCCGCCGTGACGGGCACGTGCGGCTTCTCCCTGTCCCAGTGCGGGTTCAGCTGCGGCTGGTGATTTCCAGCAGATGGTAGCCGAACTGGGTCTTCACCGGGCCGTGAACCTTGTTCAGTTCGCCGGAGAAGACGACTTCGTCGAACTCACGAACCATCTGGCCTGGCCCAAAGCTACCTAGATCGCCGCCCTGGGCGCCGGAGGGGCAAGAGGAGTTCTCTTTCGCCACCTCGGCAAAATCGCGGCCAGCTTCGATCTCGGCCTTGAGAGCCTCACACTTATCTTCGCTGCTTACCAGTATATGACGCGCGGTTGCTCTGGCCATGTCGCTCTCTCCAAAATTGGCATGTTGCCGATGAAAGGAGGGTCAATCCTACCATGTCGACAAGCCAGCAGGCGCTAACGGTGTAGCGGTTTTTCCAGCGGCTTCACTCCCCGATTCCGAACCTCAGCCGAAGTGCCTGAAGCCCGTCGAGTTCGCCCCGTATCTCGTCCGAAAAAAATCGGGTAGCCGATGACCCGTATGTTCAGCATGGCATCGGCTCCGCGGTAATTCACGGTGGCCGAAATCCTGGCGTCCGAGGTGACCGGCGCCAGCGGGTCATATTGGATGCGTTCCACCTCCATTGCAGTGAGACCGCGGTTGTCGATCTGCTGTCCGAAAAAGACCGCAAGCGTAGGACACGACTAGGCCTGGTAGGCGGTCAGGTCGACAATAGCGGCGGCATCGCGCAGTGGGATCAGCACCTGATAGGCGGGGGAGGCGTACCAGCCGTGGATCGATTCCAGGTCGGGGAAAGAGAGTACGACAAGGTTATCATGCTGCAGCTGGCCCGCCAGCACGGCGGCCTGTCTGCCACGCAGCATAAGTTCGCCGCCCCAGGGCGTGATGGTGGCTGGCACCCCGGCGACATACTGTGCCCACTTTTCGGCATCCTTGATGGTGATGCTGCCCACGACATAGGCTCTGCTCATTTCTCGACTCCCTCTGGACTGATTTCGCCATGCTGGCTAACTCGTCAACCTTATCACCCGTACCGGATGATGGTATTCGCATGGCTCACCAAAGCTTGATGGGCGCGCACTCTGTGTCAGACTTGATACCGAAGCGCCAGCAGGCGCTGGCAGGACGTTTTGGCATCCGCAGCATTCCCACCCTGAACGTATTCCGTGGCGGACAGGAAGTGGCGCGGCAACCAGGCTAGTTGCAAGGGCCACAACTCCCTCAATGGCTACTGCCGTATCTGCTGACCTGATCGCTGTTGGACAACAAAGCGCATGGCGAAGGCTTTTCCGGTTACCCTGAGGAAAGACACACACAATGGCGTGTACGCCCGAAGCCCGCTGTGCAAAGCGGGGCAGCCGGACACCGGCAAGGAGGGAGCATGGGGCAATGGGGGGCGATCACACTGAGTACCATTCTGGCCGCCGGGCTCTGGTCGGTACCGGCCATGGCGGAGCGCCTGGAAGGTGAGCTAGATGGTACGGAGCGTGAATGGTTCGTCCAGAGTCAGCAAGAGGATTTCAGCGCCACCTTCACCGATATCGGCGGGGGTGATTTCCGTATCGACATCGTTGGTTTCATCGACCCGGATGGGAGGAGGAGCCGGGACTCACTCTCCATCAGCATGGCGCTCGAGGGCGGTGAAGTGATCCATTACGACGTACTCAACCTGATCGGCACCTCGGTCATGCCGCCAGTCTATACTTCGGAAGGAGCCGACGTTCGGCTGACCCTGGACACCTTCTCGGTAGAGGGTAGTGTCGCGCGGGTAGCTGGCAGCGTGAAGGGCACACTGGCTTTGCAGGATGCCCTGGGCGAGGAGCCGAACCTGGAAGAGGGCATCGATATCGACGTGGCGTTCGATGTTACCGCCGCCCGAATCGAGTATTAAGCGCTTTCTGATAATCATCGCCTTGCCCGTCTCACCAAGCTGTTGTCCCGCTGGCCGCTTGGATGGCGGTTTCAGAGCTGGCGACACTGGCTGAGCTGCCGATACTAGCCGCTCCTCCAACCTCGCTGCCGCAGGCGTGGGGGCGGCATGTCGGTGGGCTCACGTTTCCCGTTCCTGGCGGGTCGCCCGTAATAGCACGCGATCCATGGCCCGTGTCGTCAGGATACGTTTCAGAGCTGCGAACAGGTGAGTCGGCACCGTGATGCCATAACGGGCTCGGGGGCGTCGGCTCTCCAGGGCATGGATCAACTTGCGAATCACCGCATCAGCTTCGAGGGTGAACGGCGCCGACGGCCCTTCACCGGCCAGGTGAGCCTCCAGGGCGCAGTAGGTGACGGCATGATAGCTCGTCGCGGCATCGATGTTGTCACGAAAGGCGCGGTAGGCATTCTCGCGAAAGCGGCTGGCGATGGGGCCTGGTTCGAGCAGGCTGACGTGGATGCCGGTTCCGTAGAGCTCCTGGCGTAGGGTGTCGGTCAAGCCTTCGAGGGCGAATTTCGAGCATACGTAGGCGCCGCGATAGGGCAGGGCGGTAAAGCCTAGTACCGAGCTGTTCTGCACGATACGTCCGGCGCCCTGCTCCCTCATCACCGGGATGATGCGGGTGGTAAGCTCATGGGTGCCGAGCAGGTTGGTTTCCAACTGTTCACGAAGTACCGAGCGTGAAAGATCCTCTACCGCCCCCGGCTGGCCATAGGCACCATTGTTGAACAGCGCATCGAGACGCCCGTTGGTTCGTCGCAGGACCTCATCGACAGCTGCTGCAATCGAGTTGCTTGAGGCCAGGTCCAACAGCAGCGCCTCGAAACCCTCTTCAAGCAGTCGAGTAACGTCTTGATCCCGTCTTACGGTGGCGAAGACCCGCCAACCTTTCTGGGTCAGGGCCTGGGCGGCGGCGTGGCCGATGCCGCTGGAACAGCCGGTGATGAGGATGCTCGGCGGTGCTGAGGCCATCGTGTCTGCCATGTACGTTTTCCTTGCACGAACCAGTGAGATACGACGACAGCGTATACCATGAAGAAGACCCGGCCTCGATTCGTTGGATATCAATCTCGGGCTGGCTTGTGCGGAATGGCGATGGGCGGACAGGAGGCTGGCCATGAAGCGAAACCATATCCTGCGTATGAGCACGCTGCTTGGACTGCTCCTGATGTTTCTCTAGTTGACGCTGGCCAATCGCCTATTGGCCAGCGTGGAGGACAGTCAGGCCGCCTGATGCTGTGCGTCGCCGAAATGGCGATGCAGCCAGGCATTGATGGCATCGGACTCGTAGAGCCACTCGTCAGGGCCATCTTCCGTGGCGATGCGCAGGCAAGGTACCTTGACCCGTCCGCCGCCGGCTTCCAATGCCTGGCGATGTTCCGGGTCGTTGCGTGCGTCGCGAAGCTCGATATTAAGACCCAGCCGGGCGATCTCCTTGCGCACCTTGATGCAGAAGGGGCAGCTTTGGAACTGGTAAAGCGCCAATCGAGCGCAAGCGGCGTCCACCTCGGCCTGTGCTTCGGGGGAACGCGATATCGCAGTCGGCGTGCTCAGTTTCTCGGAGGCCAGCAGGATCGGCGATAGCACCAGGCGCACGCCGCGAAAGAAGTAGCGAATCAAGATTTTCATGGGGTGTAGGGGTGGTCTCGGTCGTGAATGAATGTGTTCGGGCTGCCCATGATGCCGTTCTATGCGCCGGGATGCCATGGTCAGCCGATTTCGATGTCAAGCTGGTCGATGAGCTTGTCGCGCCGAGAGAGCGCTTCGGCTGCGCCGTCGCCGCCCACCGTGGCGCATGCATTGACCAGGCACTCCGCTGCACCGAGGAACGTGACCATGCTGTTGGAAATGAAGCTCGACTCATGGGGCGCCAGGATGGCGATCTCCGAGTGGCGAACGAGGGGGGAGCTCGAATAGTCGGTCACAACGATGGTGCGAATCCCGATGTCGTGTGCCGCTCGACATACGTCGATCACATGGCGCGTATAGGGCTTGCAGCTGGCGGTGATCAACACATCGCCCGCCGCCATCGAGGCGAGACCCTCGGCCACTCCAACACTGTCATTGCTGAGCAGGCCCACGTCCGAGCGGATCATGCCCAGCCCATAGGCCAGAAAGCTGGCGAAGGCGTGAAACTGGCGCATGCCATGGAGGCGTACCCGTCGGGCACCCATCACCGTGGTCGCGAATGCCCCAAGATCCTCGTTGGTCAACCCGTCCATGAAGCGTTCGATATTGAGCTGATGCTCCCCGCATAGCTGCCTGGCCTGTGTCTGCAGATCCTGCTTGTCGGCTGCCAGCGCCGCGGTGGCGTGTTGGCGATAGAAGGATCGGGCGGGGGTCAGGCTGGAGCTCAACAGCAGGCTCTGCAATTCGCCGAAGCGCTCGTAGCCCAATGCCCGGGCCAGCCGCGAGATGGTCGACGGATTGACGTTCAGGCGGCGGGCCAGGGAGGAAATCGACAGCAGTGACTGGTCGCCTCGCAGTTCTATCAGCTGTGACAGCACCTCACGGGCGCGGGGGCCAAGGCGGAGGCCGGTTTCGCCGCGAGAGATTGCGATGGACAGGGCACGCAGCTCCTCGAGGGTACGAGGCGCCTGACCTTCATTGTTCGAAGAGTGAGCTGTCGGTGCCATGAAGTGGTCTGCATCTCCCCGGGGTGTGAACTTCCCATTGAATGCCATCATTAAGCAGGCGAAAGATACCCGTCGCAAGGGTGTTCTCGTGATCCGGGTCGTCCGCTTCGCGCCGGTAGATCGGTAGGCCCTTGCCGCCCGTGTCCATCAGGATGGCGAGGGGGTCGCGCTCGCCGGCGGCGATCAGCTCGCTCCCTCGCGATTGGCGGTCGTGGGAGGAGCGCGTGACAATCTGGTGCGTGTGGCGCCAATCGTGATGGAGCGCATGGTTGGCATGGATCGCAACCGAGTCCACGTGGCGATGCGATACTTGGCCGGCACCCACCTCGATCGAGCGCAGCCGCGGATCACCGCGCTGAGCCAGGGTGAAGTGAAAGCCACCGCTGGCCGGAGCTTGCCGCAGAAGATCGTGGATCTCGTCCAGCGAGGTCAGCGAGAGCATTGCCCGGCCCAGCACCATTCGCGGCACACCGGGCGGGACCCGTTTCAATCGCAGGTTGTTCACCGTTTGAACGATGCCTGCCGCCGTCAGTGCGAAGGTATGCCCCGGGATGGAGCCGGGATAGCAGAAGGCCAGAAAAGCGGGGGCCTCATCGGGCTTGACGCTGGCAAGAAAGCTGTCGCCATCGAAGAAGGGCAGGCCATCCTCGTTGTGGGCAATGCAGGGTTCGGGGCCTGGAATCATTACGGTAGTGCAGCCATCCGGGCTGTTGGCGAGCAGGTCACCCCGGCAGTTCCAGGCAAATACCGCCTGAAAGGGCAGCTCCAGGCCCTGGGCGAGCCCACGGATTTCCTCGACCACGGCGGGATGATGGCGGCAGCTATGTTCGAGCAGGCGGGCTACCCGTCCATGATGTCGCTCACTGGTGACCTCACGCCAGATACCGCTTTCAACCAGCTTGTCGTGTACCGCGCGGTGGCCGTGTCGACCCAGAGCCTGGCCGGTCCGGAAAGGATCGCCACTGACCGACACCCGCTGCAGACCCTCGGTATCCATGGCCCTGGAGAAGTCAATGGACATGGCGCAGGAAGTCCTTCAGCCGAGGGTTACTGTCACTTGAGAGGATTTCTTGGGGGTGACCATCCACCGCGATCTTACCGTTCTCCATGAAGATCAGCCGTGAGCCGACCTGCTTGGCAAACGACATTTCATGGGTTACTACCACCATGGTCATGCCTTCCTCAGCCAGGTCACGCATGACATTCAACACCTCCTGCTTGAGCTCCGGGTCGAGCGCTGAGGTGGGTTCGTCGAACAGCATCACCTTGGGTTTGACGGCCAGCGCCCGGGCGATAGCGACACGCTGCTGCTGCCCGCCGGAGAGCTCGTTGGGAAAATGGTCGGCACGATCCTTGAGCCCGACCTTGTCGAGCAGAGCCAACGCCTGAGCCCTGGCCTCGCGTGTGGACTGCCCGCGTACATGCTTGGGTCCGAAGGCGACGTTATCCAGCGCCGTCAGCTGAGGAAAGAGGTTGAACTGCTGGAATACCATGCCAGCCTCCTGACGAATCTCGCGCAGCTTGGCATAGCCAGCCAGTACGCTGATCTCGTCTACCAGCAAGTCGCCGCCGGTGATCATCTCCAGGCCATTGATGCAACGCAGCAGAGTCGATTTTCCTGAACCGGAAGGCCCGATCAATACGACCACTTCGCCCTGGTCGATATTGAGGTCGACCTCGTCGAGTACCTTGAGCGCACCGAAATGCTTGGAGACGTTCTTGAACTCGATGATGCTCATAGGATCTTCATCCTTCTCTCGATGTAACGCAGCATCAGGGTGAGGGTGCCGGTCATGATCAGGTACATGACCGCGATGGCACTCCATATCTCCACGGCACGGAAATTGGCCGCCATGATCTCCTGGCCGGTCCGGGTCAGCTCACTGACGCCGATCACGATGAACAGCGACGTGTCCTTCAGGCTGATGATGAACTGGTTGCCCAGTGGGGGGATCAGCCGGCGGAATGCCAGCGGCCCGACGATATGCACCAATACCTTCCAGCGCGGCAGGCCCAGCGCCAGGCCGGCTTCGGCAAGCCCACGGCTGATCGATTGCAGTGAGCCTCGGACAATCTCGGCAATATAGGCGCCGGCATTGATGATGATGGCGATCATTGCCGCCGTCAGGGGGTCGATGCGAATACTGGCCAGTACGGGCAAGGCGAAGTAGAGGAACATCACCTGCACCACGATGGGCGTTCCGCGAATCACCTCGATGTAGATCATTGCCGTGTAGTTGAGTAGCCAGTTGCCGTAGGTTCGCATGAGGCCGGCGATACCGCCGACCACCATGCCACCGACCAGCCCGACCAGGGTGATGAAAAGCGTCATCTTGGCACCATTCAGCAACTGCGGCATGAAGGTGGCGATGACCGACCAATCTGTATTCATCGTGTACCTCGGTTTTCGTCAGGGTGTCGTGAGGAAGGGCAGTGGCCTGTCTCACTCGCCCGGGCGTGTACCGAACCACTTCTCATAGATCTCGTCATAACGGCCATCGTCACGCATGGCCGCAAGCGATGCGTTAACGTCCTCGACCAGTTCGCTGCCCTTGGGAAAGCCGATGCCGTACTCGTGGGCCATCATCTGCTCGCCAACAGCCTTGACCTGGCCATCGCCGGCGGTAGCGATGTAATAGAGCACGTTGGGGGTATCGTGCATGGCGGCGTCGACACGGTCCGAACGTAGTTCCAGATAGGCGTTGTCGATATTGGGCAGCAGGCGCAGTTCGGTTTCGCTGAAGTGCTCCTGGGCATAGTCGGCGGCGGAAGTACCCATGCGTAGGGCAATTCTCTTGCCGGCCAGGTCCGCGGTGGTCTCTATCTCACTGTCTATCGGGACCATCAGAGTGAAACCGCTATCGTAGTAGCCGTCGGAGAAGTCGATGACCTCGGCACGGTCCTCACGGATGGTGATGCCGGCTAGGGCGACATCGACCTGATTGGTCTGCAGGGCCGGGATGATTCCCGAGAAATCCATGGGGCGCAGCTCGTAGTCCCAGCCATTGTCCTGGGCGATGGCGTCCCACATATCGATGTCGAAGCCAACGTATTCCCCATCCTGCATGAATTCGAAGGGTACGAAGGCGGTATCGGTGGCAACGATCAATTTGTCCGCTGTGGCGGCAGAAGCGACGGCCAGGGAGAGGCCGAGGGCGGACCAGGTAATTAATTGCTTCATGATGTATTCCTCTTGTCATTGTTGTGCAATGTCATGGTTGTGCGGTGCAGAAATGCCATTTACAGCATCCTGCAAATATATTTGCCTAAATTTTACTAATGAGCAATATTTTTGCGTAAAAAAATGTTTCAGTCAGCGTCGCATCGGTTCGCCATGCGCAAATGCAGTGCTGCTGAAACAGGCTGGCCTGATATACGTTGAAGTAGCGGCGGGCAATTTCGTCCATGGCTGTCCATACTGGGATGCGTGGGTCGCGCTTGCGCAGGCACGCTCCCTGGCCTTTGCTGAAAGGCGTTTGACGATTTATAACAAGACATTGCAACCATAAACGTTGCAGAGAGGTATTTGCCATGCACGATCCTTTTGTTACTCCCACTGGACCGAGACGATACGGCCAAGCCAGTCACTTGTTGGCGGCGGGCCTGCTGGTGTTTGCTCTCTCCGGCTTGGCTATCGCTCAGCAGGAGGAGGAGGCGACAGATGCTGAAGCGGCTCAGCAGGCCGACGAGGTGGCCGACGCGACCGCAGGCAGGGTCTCTGATGCGAACGCTGACGCCGAAGCCTCGGACGACCGGGCGACGGACGAGCCGGCCATGGACGGGCAAGAAGCCGATGATCTGTCGGCCCAGTTGCAAGAGCGCGAGGCCCAGTTGCGCCAGGCCCAGCGCGAGCTGAGCGCACTGCGTGCGCGTCTGCCTCAGGAAGAGGGTGGTGATCTCGACCTCGACTCGGCCATCAATTCGGCGCGCCTGACGGCCGAGGCCATACGCTCGGCGCGCAGTGAGCTACTCCGGGCCGGCGGTAGCGACGCGGGACTGGAAGAGAACATCGACCAGCTCATCGAGGAGCTGGAGCGAGACCAGGCCTTGGTCGCACGGGGTCGCGGCGATACGCTATACGAGGTTCGGCGTGGGGATACCCTGGCCGGCATCGCTGGGCGCTATTATGGCAACAGCAACCGCTGGGAGGAGATTCATCAAGCCAACGCCCATGTGCTGCGCAATCCGGATCTGGTCTGGCCTGGCCTGACGCTCGTATTGCCCCGCTGAGCACAAAGGCAGTCATCAAGAGCACGGTTCAGCTGTCGGTATGGCCGACGGCCGAGGGAGGAGGGACATGAATGGTCTGCGAAAGCCAACCCCGGCGCAGGGGCGCGCCGGGCTTGTGGTCGGCACTTGCCTGCTGTTCCTGGCGGCCTGTGGTGGCAATGATGGCGCGGTGGAAGTGACGCTATCCGTGCTGGCGGCAAACCCGGCGTCCCATGATGGCGCCACGGTTGCCACCGAGGGCGTCGTGCGTCACTTTGAAAAGCCCCTGCACTATTGGGTCGAGGATCAGGACCTCAACCGCGTCGAAATCTTCCCCCATGAGGAGATCGCGCCGCATCTGGGCGAACGCGTGCGTGTCGTCGGCCATTTCGAGTATTCAACGACGGAAGGACGCCGGCTGACACTGGAACATGTCGAGCCGTTGAGCGCGCCGGAGTGAGCGGATAAGGAATGCGTGACATGCAAGGGACGGCATTGAGGCAAGGCCTCATGCAGCGCCCGGCGCCGCCGCCCGACCTGTGCCGTCGCGGCGAAGGGCGGCCGCTGAGCTTCTGGCAGGCGACAGCCTTCCTGTTCGCCAACCCCAAAGCCTGGGTCATGGGCCTGGCGCTGATGGCGGGTTTCCCGCCCAGGGCGGCGATACACTGATAAATGCTTTGATACTGGCAGGTTTTGCCGAGCTGGTGGCGCTTCCCTGCATCGCGCATGCAAAGGCGGGGTCTGGTTCAGGCCAGTCGAGCCGGGGCCACCAGCTTCTCAAGCGTAGCCTGGGCGCGGTCGCCAAACGGATGTGAGCGGCGTGTGCTCTCGTCCACCTGAACGATGACTGTATTGGCCGTAGCCACACAGCGTAGGTCCTGGAACACGCCTTGTTGCAAGGTAAGCGAACTGCGACCGACACGTGTGACTCGCGTGCCAATTTCCACCTGCCCGGGCCAGTTCACCTCCCGGTGGAAGTTCAACTCCAGGCGGGCGATGACGAAGGCTGTGCCTTCCTCTACCAGCGGTGCATCCGGATTGTAGATGACATTGACCCGCCCGCTCTCCAGGAATGTGGAAAAGATCGCATTATTGACGTGCCCCTGGCGGTCGGTATCGGCATAGCGCAGCTTGTCGAAATCGTGGACAGGAAAGTCATCCAGCGTCAGGGTTTGCGGGTCGAGCGGATTCTCGGTTTGGCTCATGCAAGCGCCTCCAGCAGTAGCTTGGCAGTAGGCTCGGAGGAGGGTGGGTTCTGCCCCGTGATCAGTTGGCCATCACGACGGGTGTAGGGGGTGAAGACGTCCCCCTTGGAATAGTGGGCTCCGCCTTCGATCATGGCATTCTCCACCAGATGCGGTACGACATCGGTGAGGCCTACAGCATCTTCTTCTTCGTTGGTGAAGCCAGTGACCTGGCGGCCGCGAATAATCAGCTGTCCCTCGGTGTCGCGGGCATGGATCAGCACGATGGGAGCATGGCAAACGGCAGCTACCGGCTTCTGCTGCGCCCAGAAGTTTTCGATCAAACGGATGGAGTCTGCATCGTCCACCAGGTCCCACAGCGGGCCATGGCCGCCGGCGTAGAAGACGCCGTCGAAGTCGTCGGCACTTACCTCGCTCAGGCGGCGAGTATTGGTCAGTGCTTGCTGAGCCTGGCCATCCTCTTTGAAGCGACGGGTTGCCTCGGTCTGACTATCCTTGGCGTCGCTTTTGGGGTCCAGAGGCGGCTTGCCGCCCTTGGGCGAAGCCAGTACCACCTCGGCGCCGGCATCCAGGCAGGCGTAGTAGGGTGCCGCCAGTTCCTCCAGCCAGAACCCGGTCGGCTCGCCGGTATCGCCGAGGCGGTCGTGAGAGGTAAGTACCATCAGAATACGTTGGCTCATGAATTTCTCCTGTATTGATGCCCGCGGTAGCTGTGTGCATGGACGTGGTTTGTCTTGAGCGTAGCGTGTCTGTCCAGGCAAGGCATACTTGTGTTTGCCAGCGAGAGGGAGATTCAAAAATGTGAATTCTCCTGGATGCTCTTGACACCCAGCTTGTTACTTCGTAAAGCCATTTTATGAGTAACGAGTGATTTCCTATAAATTGAATTGCTGGCTGAATTGAAGTACTGTTGTGAAATTTAGCTGGCAGTGCCGATAAATGTCTGTATTTTTTAAAAAAACAGCCGAGCCTGAGGTTTCTTGTTCAAGTTGTCAGGCTTGCTGCTGTCGATTAGAAGTAATGATCATTTCAGATACGGGTGTTCCCGAAAAGCATGTTGCTTACGATGAGTGGGGCGGAGAAAGCATGCGGCGTTTGCAGGATGGTTGGTGCTCGGCGTTGGATCGTGAAACCTTCATGTGCACGATTTACGAACATCGTCCCTGGATTTGTCGCGAGTTCGAAGTGGGTTCGCATGAGTGTCTTACAGAAAGGAAAGAGCTGGATAAATTCCATCACACCCCATTACCGCGCATCTGGTGAGGTCTCAGCGCTTCACGTTGTCAATGCGCGACTTCCCCAACACCCTCAACATCCCCAATACCCTCAACAAGCCGTTCCGATACGCCCTGAGCAGCGGATAGAGACGTGCCGTGCGTTCACGGCTCGCAAATAGTTGACACATCAGCCGGTTGAGCACGCCGCTGCGGGTGCCGGGCAGCGAAAGCTCACCCGTGAACCGGTCCTGGTTGCGTTTCTGCTCCCCTTAGCATGACGGCGATAGCGTACCGTTGCCGGGCCAGACTGATCAGTTCGCTTTCAGCGGCCGATTGTCAGGTGATACCATCACGCCCCATACGGTAGCAGCCACGCGCCCCTCGCCCTTCCCAAGCTTTTACGCCCGGTGCCCAGTTAATGGAAATCAAAGTCAATTTTCTCGAGAATCTCAGACTTGAAGCCAAGTTTGACGATTTCACCGTCATCACTGATCAGCCCATTCGCTATAAAGGTGAGGGTTCGGCGCCAAGCCCCTTTGATTACTTCCTGGCGTCTTCCGCGCTGTGTGCAGCCTACTTCGTTCGCGTCTACTGCCTGGCGCGTAACATCCCTACCGAGAATATTCGACTTTCCCAGAACAACATCGTCGATCCGCAAAACCGCTACAACCAGATCTTCAAGATCCAGGTCGAGCTGCCGGAAGACATCTCCGAGAAGGACCGCGAAGGCATCCTGCGCTCGATCGACCGCTGCACCGTCAAGAAAGTGGTGCAGACCGGCCCCGAGTTCCAGATCGAGACGGTGGAGAACCTGGACGAGGACGCCCAGGCCCTGTTGATGGCCAAGCCCGACGAGGCTGCCTACACCTGGATCGAGGGCAAGGACCTGCCGCTGGAGCAGACCATCGCCAACATGTCGGCCATGCTGGCGGACCTGGGCATGAAGATCGAGATCGCCTCCTGGCGCAACATCGTGCCCCACGTGTGGTCGCTGCACATTCGCGACGCCGCCTCGCCGATGTGCTTCACCAACGGCAAGGGCGCCACCAAGGAGAGCGCACTCTGTTCGGCGCTTGGCGAGTTCATCGAACGCCTGAGCTGCAACTTCTTCTACAACGACCAATTCTTCGGTGAAGAGATCGCGAACAGCGAGTTCGTCCACTACCCGAACGAGAAGTGGTTCCAGCCCGGGCCGAACGACGAGCTGCCCGAAGGCATCCTCGATGACCATTGCCTCGCGATCTACAATCCGGAGGGCGAGCTGGGCGGCTCGAACCTGATCGACACCAACTCCGGCAAGGTAGAGCGCGGCATCGTCGCCTTGCCCTTCGTGCGCCGCTCGGATGGCGAGACGGTCTACTTCCCCTCGAACCTGATCGAGAACCTCTACCTCAGCAACGGCATGAGTGCCGGCAACACGCTGCAGGAGGCGCAGGTGCAGTGCCTCTCGGAGATCTTCGAGCGGGCGGTGAAGAAGCAGATCATCGAGGAGGAGATCGCCCTGCCCGACGTCCCCCAGCAGGTGCTGGCAAGGTATCCCGCCATACTCGAAGGCATCCAGGCGCTGGAGGTGCAGGGCTTCCCGGTGCTGGTCAAGGACGCCTCCCTGGGCGGCCAGTTCCCTGTCATGTGCGTGACCTTGATGAACCCGCGTACCGGCGGCGTCTTCGCCTCCTTCGGTGCGCACCCCAGCTTCGAGGTAGCGCTGGAGCGCAGCCTCACCGAGCTGCTGCAGGGCCGCAGCTTCGAGGGCCTGAACGACTTCATGCCGCCGACTTTCAATACCATGGCCGTGACCGAGCCAAACAACTTCGTCGAGCACTTCATCGACTCCTCGGGGCTGCTTTCCTGGCGCTTCTTCAGTGCCAGGTCGGAGTACGAGTTCTGCGACTGGGGCTTCTCCGGTACGAACGAGGAGGAGGCGGCAACGTTGTTCGGCATTCTCGAGGAGTTGGGCCTGGAGACCTACATGGCCGTGCACGAGGACCTGGGCGCCCCGGTGTGTCGCATCCTGGTGCCGGGCTACTCCGAGGTGTACCCGGTGGACGACCTGATCTGGGACAACACCAACATGGCCCTGGACTACCGCGAGGACATCCTCAACCTCCACGCCTTGAAGGACGAGCAGCTGGCCGACCTGCTGGAACGGCTGGAAGAGAGCCAGCTCGACGACCACATGGACATCATCACCCTGATCGGCATCGAGTTCGACGAGAACACCGACTGGGGGCAGCTCACCGTTCTCGAGCTGAAACTGCTGATCAACCTGGCCCTGCAGCAGCATGAAGAGGCGCTCGAGCGGGTCGAGATGTTCCTGCAGTACAACGACAACACCGTGGAGCGCGGGCTCTTCTACCGTGCGGTGAGTGCGGTGCTGGAAATCCTTCTCGACGACGAGCTGGAGCTGGGCGACTTCCTCCACAACCTTCAGCGCATGTTCGGCGAAGAAACCATGGCGGCCGTGGTCGGCTCGGTGATGGGTGAGGTTCGTTTCCACGGCCTCACACCCACCAGCATGGCGCTGGAAGGCCTGGAGAAGCACCAGCGCCTGATCGAAAGCTACAAGAAGCTGCACGCTCACCGCGCCGCCAGGGCGGGGGTGGCGCTGTAAGCCATATCAGAACTGGGGGAACCATGAAGCCATGAGTGACGATGACACTGAGATGGGGTTAGACACCGCCGTTTATAAAACGCTGCTGGAGTCTACCCAGGCCATCCCCTGGAAAATCGATTGGGAAACGTTGCGGTTCGCCTATATCGGTCCTCAGATCTAGCGCTTGCTGGGGTGGTCCCAGGGCAGTTGGGTCGGTATCGACGACTGGGCCGAGCGCATGCACCCGGATGACCGTGATCGGGTCGTCAACTTCTGCGTGGAACAGTCCAAGGCGGGCATCGATCACGAGGCGGACTGCCGCGCCCTGAAAGCCGATGGCACCTACATGTGGATTCGTGATGTCGTGCACGTGGTGCGCAATAGCGTCGGCGATGCGGAAGCGTTGATCGGCTTCATGTTCGACATCAGCGAGCGCAAGCAGAACGAAGAGAAGCTGCTGCGGCTACAGCGGGAGCTCGAGGAGCTCTCTTATCAGGATGGTCTCACGGGAGTGGCGAATCGCCGCCTGCTCGATTCCGTGCTGGAGTCCGAATGGGCGAGTGCCCGGCGCGCCGGTCTGCCTCTCTCGTTCATCATGCTCGATATCGACTGCTTCAAGCAGTACAACGATCACTATGGCCATCTCGTCGGCGACGATTGCCTGCGACGCGTGGCGCATATTCTCGGTTCCTCTCTGTTGCGGCCACGCGATTTGCTGGCACGCTTCGGCGGTGAGGAGTTCGCGCTCGTCTTGCCAGAGACGGACCTTGAAGCCGCACGGCAGGTGGCGGAGCGCTGCCGAGCAGCCATCAGCGATGCGGCCATAGCGCACCGAGCTTCCGATGTCTCTCACCTCGTCACCGCCAGTATGGGGGTGGCAACCGCCAAGCCGGCGGACGGCGGCACACCGGCCAGCCTGGTCGAGCAGGCGGATCGGCGACTCTATCGTGCCAAGCAGAACGGGCGGGATCGTATCGTTGGGGAGTGACAAAGAGGGCACCCCGAGCCCGTTAATGACTCGGGATGTTGTCGTTTATAAGCACCTAGTGCAACGGGCTAGCCCCTACACCTTGCTCACGATCAGCGCCGCATTCACCCCGCCAAAGCCGAAGCCGTTGCATAGCACGTGCTGCGTGTGATGTTCACGTGCCGAGCCCGTGACGATGTCCAGGTCCTGCAGGTCCTCGTCGGCGTTCTCCAGGTTCAGGGTAGGGGGCAGGCGGTCGTGCATGACAGACAGGGCGGAGAAGATGCTTTCCACGCCGCCGGCGGCACCGAGCAGGTGGCCGGTGGCCGACTTGGTGGCGGAGATCGTGATGCCGGCGAGGGCGTCGCCGAAGGCGTTGCGCAGCGATGCGATCTCGGCCCGGTCGCCGACCGGCGTCGAGGTGGCGTGAGCATTGATGTGGTCGATCGATTCGGGAGACAGCCCCGCCATCCGCAGTGCTGACCGGATGGCCGCCGCGGCGCCCGAGCCGTCTTCCGGGCCGGCGGTGATGTGGTGGGCGTCGGCACTGGTGCCATAGCCGCTGAGGATGGCCAGGGGCGTCGCCCCGCGCGCCTCGGCGTGGGCCAGGGTTTCGATCACCAGCAGCCCTGCGCCTTCGCCCATGACGAAGCCGTTGCGGGCCTGGTCGAAGGGTCGCGACGCCTTGGCGGGGTCGTCCTGCTCGGTGGAGAGCGCCTTCATGGCGTGGAAGCTGGCCAGCGACAGCGGGTCGATACAGGCCTCGGCACCGCCCACCAGGGCCACGTCGGCCTCGCCGCTGCGGATCATGCGCATGCCGTCGCCGATGGCCTGTACGCCGGCCGCGCAGGCCGTCACCGGGCAGCCCAGCGGCCCGCGGAAGCCATAGCGAATCGACACATTGCCCGCCGCCAGGTTGGCCAGGAAGGCCGGCACGGTGAACGGGGAGAGCCGGCGGTGGCCGCGCGTCGACAGGGTGTTCTGCGCCTGGGTGATGGTGGGGAAGCCGCCGATGCCGGAGCCCACGATGGTGGCCGTGGCCAGTTGGTCCGCCTCGCTCGACGGGAACCAGTTGGCCTGGGTCAGCGCCTCTTCGGCGGCGGCCATGGCGTAGAGGCTGAATAGCTCGATCTTGCGACGCTCCTTGGCGTCGGCCACGCGGTCCGGATCGAAGCCGGCTTCCGGGTCGTCGGCGATGTCGGGCACCGAGCCCGCGACCTTGATCGGCAGCTCGCCGGTATCGAAGCGATTGATCGGAGAGATACCGGAGCGGCCGGCAAGAAGGCGCTCCCAGCCTGCCTTGACGCCGGAACCGAGTGGGCTGATCTTGCCCATGCCGGTGATGACGAGCGGTGATTGCATGGTTATGTCCTGAACAGCTGGGGGTTGTGCCACGCTAACACTGGGCTTGATATGATCAAGGTAATATTCAGCGGAGTGTGAGGTTGCCATGCCCTACTCGACGAACCACAAGGCCAAATCGCGGGAACGCATCCTCAAATCCGCTATCGAGCTGTTCAGCCGCAAAGGCTTCGAGAAGGTCTCCATCGGCCAGATCATGAAGCTGGCCAAGATGACCCATGGCGCCTTCTACGCGCACTTCTCCTCGAAGGAAGCGCTCTACCATGCCTCGGTGCGGGAAACCCTGGAGGGCAGCCGCGCGGCCAGGCTGGTCAAGGGGCCGCTCTCGGTAAAGCACCTGATGGACCTGGTCGCCAACTGCTGGAACCTCCAGGAGCTGGAACGCAAGCGCAAGCCGGGCCCCGAGTCGGTGCTGTTCAACGAGATCGGCAACGAGAACGCCGAGATCCGCACGCTCTTCGAAGCCTCCTACCTGAGCGTGAAGAAGATGCTGGAAACCCGGCTCATCGCCCTGAGCCGCCTGAAGAAACTGCCCTTCGAACCCGACCGCGAGGTCATCGCCGACAAGTCCCGCGCCATTCTCGCCTCCCTGGTGGGCTCCGTGGCCATCGCCAAGAGCCTGCCCGGCGAGCAGGAGCGCCAGCACATCCTCAACGCCGCCCAGCGCAACATCCTGCAGATGCTCGGTGTCAACGAGAGCGAGCTGGAGAGCATGCTGGGCGAGGCAGGGCAGGAGCGGAGCCCCGCGTGGCATACTTCTGTGCGCCGAGCCCGGCTCTGCTCAGGGGCCGACCCGCTTGGACTCACCGGCGAAGACGCTCAGGCCCAGCCAGCGATGCATGTCGGCCTGCAGCTGGCGCTCCCCGGTCAGTTGAAGCTTGCCGCTGTCTTGTGCCTCCACCACGCTCATCAGGCCCATCCAGATGGCGGTCATGGTGCGCAGGTCGCTGACCACGTAGAGGTCGACATCGTGGCCGGGGTCCTTCTTGCAGAGGTCGACGACGCCATCCGCGCTCGACTTGTCGATGATCAGCCACCACTTCGCCCGCCTGGGCGTCACGTCGTGGTACAGAATCTGAATCGTGATACGCCGGGCCGGCAGAGGCTCGGGATTGAGGTTGCGGCGCATGTCCCACATCAGCAGCGAGGGATCGAGGTTCTTCATGGAGAGCTGCGTTTCCAGCCAGCGCTGTCCCCAGCAGCCCATCGCCATGATCACCGGGCGCAGTTCCTCGCCGGCCTCGGTCAGTTGGTAGAGCGGGTTGCCGCTTGCGGGGTCGTGTTGACGGCTCACCACGCCGAGCGCCTCCAGTTCGCGTAGCCGCTTCGACAGCAGGGCCGGCGAGATATGCGGCAGGCCACGGCGAAGGTCATTGAAGCGGTGGCTGCCGCACAAGAGCTTACGGATGACCAGGATGGTCCAGCGGGTGCCCAATACCTCCGAGGCCATGGCCCCGGGGCAGAACTGCTTGTATCCCCAGTCAGTCATCGAATTGCCTCCTCGGGGCGGCGTATCGACGGCGCTGTCCATGTGGTACAGATCGTGAATTCCTGTCGCGCCGGCGCTTCAACTAAGTTTAGTCGTACGTCTTTCTCTTGGCTTCGTATGGCGAGTTTTGGCGACCAAGACCTGGAACAACAAGACCTGAAACATTGGTGACGACAGGAGCCCTGACCATGAAAGCCACAACACTCGAGGGTACCGAGATCGAATTGAGCCCGGACATGCTGGCCGGCTTGAAGCTCCAGCTTCAGGGCCCGCTGTTGACGCCGGAGGGCCCGGACTACGAAGCCTCGCGTCGCCTGTGGAACGCCATGATCGACCGGCGGCCGGCTATGGTGGTGCGCTGCCTTGGGGTCGCCGACGTGATGGCGTGCGTGCGCTTCGCCCGTGAGCACGACCTGCTGCTCTGCATCAAGGGGGGGGCGGCCACAACATCGCAGGCCTGGCGGTGGCCGATGGCGCGCTGATGCTCGACCTTTCGCTGATGCGCGGGGTCTGGGTCGACCGCGAACGCCGGGTGGCCCATGCCCAGGCGGGGTGTGTGCTCGGTGACGTGGACCGCGAGACCCAGGTGTATGGCCTGGCCACCGTGCTCGGCTTCATCTCCACCACCGGCATCGCCGGGCTCACCCTGGAAGGCGGCTTCGGCTACCTGAGCCGGCGCTGGGGCTATACCACCGATAATGTGCTGGGCATGGACGTGGTGACTCCCGACGGCAGCCTGGTGCATGCCAGTGCCGATGAGCATGCCGACCTGTTCTGGGGCCTGCGCGGCGGCGGCAACTTCGGCGTGGTAACCGGCTTCGACTACCAGTTGTACCCCGTCGGTCCGAGCAGGCTCCGCCCGAGTTGACCCTGGTCGCCCTGATGCGTCCCGCGCCGCCGGCCCTCTGGCTGCCCAAGGAGTACCACGGCCAGCCGATCGTGGCGCTGCTTGCCTGCTATAGCGGTGACCCGAAGGAGGGCGAGTTGGTGGCCGCGCCGATCAAGGCATTTGGCCAGCCCATCGGCGACGTGCTGGTGCGGCGGCCCTATGCGCAGATGCAGAAGTTGCTCGATGCCACCCAGCCCAAGGGGCGGCGCTACTACTGGAAGAGCGAGTACCTACCGGGTATCGAGCCCGCGCTGTGCGACAAGGCGATCGAGCATGCCGGACGCATCCGCTCGCCGCACTCGGCGGTGATCCTGTTCCAGCTGGGCGGCGCCCTGAACCGGCATGACGACGACCATTCGGCCGTGGGCAACCGCGATGCACGCTATGTCTTCAACGCGGGTGGCGCCTGGGAATCGGCGGAGGACGACGCGGCGAACATCGCCTGGGCCCGCGAGGCGTGGGACGACCTGAAGGCCTTCTCCACCGGCGGTACCTACATCAATTTCTTGACCGAGGACGAAGGCCCGGAGCGCATTGAAGCGGCCCTTGGTCCGGCGCTCCAGCGGCTCGCCGAGATCAAGTGTCGCTGGGACCCGGACAACCGCTTGCGCGTCAATCGCAACATCGCACCCGGCTGAGTCGGGCGCTTGCCGTTTAAGCCGTTCGGTGGCCTGCGCCTAGGCTGCCTGTTTTACCGTGAGGTGGGTGAAAACGCGCTCATCCGAACAGGCTTCGGTCGTCACCCATGGCGTTCGTATTGACGTACGTACCTGAAGACGTACAATTGATGAAAGGGTGAACACACCAGAGGTGGACCATGACCGGAATAACCGCAACTGAGGCACGCAGCAACCTGTATCGGTTGATCGATGAAACGGCTGAATCTCACCAGCCGATCGTTATCCTGGGTAAGCGGAATAAAGCCGTCCTGGTGTCCGAAGAAGACTGGTCGGCCATTCAGGAAACGCTATACCTGCTTTCTGTGCCCGGCATGCGGGAGTCTATTCGCGAGGGGATGGATGCCCCTGTCGATGAGTGCGACGAGGAGCTCGACTGGTGACATGGAAGTTGGTCTATACCAAGCAAGCCCAGAAAGATGCCAAGAAGCTGGCCTCCAGCGGACTGAAACCAAAAGCTCAGGAATTGCTGGCACTGATTGCAGAAGACCCGTATCGGAAGCCGCCTCCGTTTGAGAAGCTTATCGGTGATCTTGCGGGAGCCTACTCACGCCGCATCAATATTCAGCATCGTCTGGTGTACCAGGTGCTTGAAGGCGAACGAGTCATTAAAGTTCTCCGGCTCTGGAGTCATTACGATTGATGCCTAACCGCTTTTTACGGACAATTTTTCTACTGCTTCGGACATTAGCCTTCTGGTGGTTGCCCTCATAGCCTGCCCCTATCGAGGCGAAAGCCTCCCTTCGCCTTGACGGCTTCGGTCCTGAATCCTTCACTAATACTGATGGCTTATAGGAACCCTCAATGCCTTCGGCATAGGGCCGGTAGGTGTTTACAAAAAATGAGGCGATACGGCTGTGTCGGCTCAAATTGCCTGTAGGCCACCATCTAGTCGAGGAGAATACCGTGTCTGATCAGAAGCCTACGCGCCAGGAGTGGGGGGCACGCACCACGTCCTGTCTGCAGGGGAACGAGCACTGGTGGCCCGACCAGCTCAGGCTCAATATTCTTCACCAGAAACCCCCCGACGCCAGTCTGTTCGGTGCCGACTTCAGCTATGCCGAGGCGTTCTCGCAGCTCGACGTCGACGAACTGTGCGCCGACCTCGATGCCTTGATGACCGACTCCCAGGAGTGGTGGCCCGCCGACTGGGGACACTACGGGCCGTTCTTCATACGCATGTCGTGGCACGCGGCCGGCACCTACCGCGCGGTCGACGGCCGCGGTGGTGGCGGCACCGGCGCCCAGCGCTTCGCACCGCTCAACAGCCGGCCCGACAACGGCAACCTGGACAAGGCGCGCCGACTGCTCTGGCCGATCAAGCAGAAGTACGGCGAGAAGATCTCCTGGGCCGACCTGTTGGTTCTCGCCGGCAACCGGGCGCTGGAGACGATGGGCTTTCGCACCTTCGGTTTCGGCTACGGCCGCGCCGATATCTGGGCGCCGGAGGACGACATCTACTGGGGCCCCGAGACCGAGTGGCTCTCGACCAACGACGAGCGTTATACCGGCACCTGGGAAGACGGCAGCCGCACCCTCGATAACCCGCTCGCCGCGGTGCAGATGGGGCTGATCTACGTCAACCCGGAGGGCCCGAACGGCGTTCCCGACGCGATGAAGTCCGCCCAGGACGTACGCGAGACCTTCGCCCGCATGGGTATGAACGACCGCGAGACCGTCGCCTTGACAGTTGGCGGCCACACCTTCGGCAAGATGCACGGCAACGGCTCGCCCGATGCCGTCGGCGACGCGCCCGAGGCCGCAAAGATCCACCAGCAGGGCATCGGCTGGGCCAACAAGAACGAGACCGGCCTTGGTGAGTACACCGTGACCTCAGGCCTCGAAGGCGCCTGGACCCCGACGCCGACCCAATGGGGCAACGCCTACCTCAACACCATCTTCGCCCACCAGTGGGAGGTCAAGAAGTCGCCCGCGGGTGCGAACCAGTGGGAGCCGGTCGAGGTGAAGGAGGGGTTCTGGGTGCCCGATGCCCACGTCGAAGGCAAGAAGAACCCGCCGGTGATGAACACCGCCGACATGGCGATGATCACCGATCCCGCCTATCTCGAGATCGCCAAGGAATTCCACCAGAACCCCGAGCAGCTCGCCGACGAGTTCGCCCGTGCCTGGTACAAGCTGCTGCATCGCGACTTGGGCCCACGCGCCCGCTATCTCGGCCCGCAGGTGCCCGACGAGGTGCTCGTCTGGCAGGACCCGGTGCCCGAGCACCAGGGGCCGCTGGTCAACGAGCAGCAGATCGCCACCCTCAAGCAGCAGATCGCCGACGCCGGCCTCAGCGCCAAGCAGCTGGTGGGCACCGCCTGGGCTGCGGCCTGCACCTACCGCCAGACCGACCACCGCGGCGGCGCCAACGGCGCGCGCATCCGTCTCGAGCCGCAAACCGGCTGGGACATCAGCCTGCGCTCCGGCGTGTTTGATGTGATCGACCGGCTCGACAAGATCAGGGGCGATTCGGACGCCAACATCTCGCTGGCGGACATGATCGTGCTGGGTGGCAGCGTCGGCGTGGAGATGGCGGCCAAGGCGGCCGGGCACAACGTCACCGTGCCCTTCACCCCGGGCCGCACCGACGCCACCCAGGAGATGACTGAGGTGGATACCCACGCCTACCTGGAGCCGAGGCACGACGCCTTCCGCAACTACATGCAGCCCCAGGTGACCTCCATCCCGGCCGAGCACCTGATGATCGACCGCGCCTTCATGCTCAACCTCAGCGTACCGCAGATGACCGCACTGCTCGGCGGCATGCGCGCCATCGGCGTCAACGTGGGTGACAGCAACGACGGCATCCTCACCGACCGCCCCGGCCAGCTGACCAACGACTTCTTCGTCAACCTCGTCGACATGGGCACCGTGTGGGAGCCCCTCGACGAGGAAGAGGAACGCTTCGAAGGCCGCAACCGCGCCACCGGCGAGAAAAAGTGGACGGCCACCCGCGTCGATCTCGTCTACGGCTCCAACTCCCAGCTACGCGCCATCGCCGAGGAGTACGCCGCCAACGGCGGTGAGGAGCGCATGCTCGACCGCTTCGTGAAAGGCTGGGTCAAGGTCATGGAGAACGACCGCTTCGACCTGCACCGCTGATGACAGGTCCGCGGTTGTAACGCGGGCCTCCTTCAAAACCGACCCCGAAAGCTGGGTATCCAGGCTTCGGGGTATTTATTTGGTTCTTCACACTTTGGCGTGAACCTGCTCTGCACAGACTGCATTGTGGAAGGACGCCTCGGCGATAGCGACGCAGGCGCTCCTTGTTGGAGCGCTCGGTTCGGCGCCCCGACTCTGCATCGCGACTGGCGCCGAGAGGCGCCTTGGAGGGGCCCGCCGCCACGGCGATAACCGTAACGTTTCCAACACCGCCGGGAGGCCTGCGGCCTCCAGTCGTGATCTAAAGATACTCCTACAGCGCGGTTACTGCTGCCCTTGTTGGAGCGCTGGTTTCCATCGCGACTGGCGCCGTCAGGCGCCTTGGCGGAGGCCACGGCGTTGGCGATGGTCGCTGGCACTGGCAACCCCGCCGGGAGGCCTGCGGCCTCTTCACGCCAGTCTGCGTAGAACCATTTATTTCAACCTCATTCTTTCGTTGGCGTTGCCCTCAGTGTAACGGTTGTGTACGGTAGGTAAAAAGCTGCAGTAGACGGCTTAGGCTCTGCCCAAAAACTGGCTGCGCTCGGCCTACGGCGTTAAAAACCGGCTCAAAGTACTCATTTACACCCCGTAAACTCCGTTTTGGACTCGCGACATCCCTGTCGCTCGCTCTTCGAGCAGCGGAGCTGCCCAAATCGTCTATCCTGACGATTTGTCGCTGATTTTTGCCTTGTCTGGCCTTCGCTCGCCGCCTTTTCAGGATCAGTAGTGGTATCGCAGCTGGGCAATGAGCAAAGCGTCATCCGTGACTTTATAAACGATGCGGTGCTCTTCGTTAATTCGACGGGACCAGTAACCTGCGAGGCTATGTTTGAGGGGCTCCGGTTTGCCGACACCTTCGAACGGTTCTCGTTTGGTTTCCTTGATCAGCTTATTGATTCGGCTAAGGGTCTTTTTGTCCGTTTTCTGCCAGTACAGATAGTCTTCCCAGGCGTTCTCGGAGAAGATGAGTTTCATTCAAGAAGTCCCTTTTCCTGACCCCCACCTTGCTCCAGTTCGGCGACAGACTCCAGCAGACGCTGGGCATTCTTTGGTGCGCGCAGGAGGTAGGCGGTCTCTTGCAGCGCCTCGTAGTCCTCAAGAGAGATCATCACCACGGACTGCGACTTGCTACGGGTGATGATCACAGGAGAATGGTCTTCGCAGACCTGCTCCATGGTTTTCGCTAGATTGGTTCTTGCGGCTGTGTAGCTAATGGCATCCATAAGGCTGCTCCTGTACAAGATCTTGTCCCTGTACATAATGCCGTACTGAAAAGCGTTTGACAATCGGCCGTATAGCGGCCGATTTCCCGCCGCTCCCTCCCCGCCGCTTCCTCCCCGCTGCACTCCAATACCGCTTCCAGCCCCTTGAGATTGGGGGAGGGCGGCATAGGTTGTCAGTCTCCTTTGTAAGCCATTTCCTACACCGCTGTCGGCGAAGCCCCACAGATAACGGCTTTTGTCACTGGTATGCTCTCCGCGTTCGGCACGATTGACTAATAAACGAATAACAGTGGTATCTCCAAAGGAATCGCTGAACAAATCGTCGAGCGAAATGAAGCGCAACGCAGCGATTCGCTCGTGTAGGCATTTGTGCAGTGTTTCCCAAACGCAGGGAGGCGTAATGGCCAAGGCAAGCGGATTGCAATTCACCTTGACCCTACCCGGGGCCGAGGACGTGGCGGTCATCGAGTTCACCCACCGCGAGCAGCTCTCCGCGCCCTTCGAGCTGACGGTACGCTTCGCCAGCCGCGATCCCGATCTGAGTGCCGAGACTATCCTCGACCGCGAGGCCACGCTGACGATCTGGCAGGATGGCGAGGCGCTGCGCCGCATTCACGGGGTGGTGAGCGAGTTCGGCTGCGGCGATAGCGGCCACCGCCGTACCTTCTACCATGTGGTGATTTGCCCCGCGCTGTGGCGCCTGTCGCTGCGCCAGAACTCGCGTATCTTCCAGAACGTCTCGCCGCTTACCGTGCTCAACACCCTGTGCGATGAGCACGGCCTGAGCGACGTGGCCTTCGCCGCCACCCGCGAACCCGAGTCCCGGGAGTACCTGACCCAGTATCGCGAGACGGATCTCGCCTTCGTCCAGCGCCTCGCCGCCGAAGAGGGGTTGTTCTATTTCCACGAGTTCTTTGAGACTGGCGGTGAGACACCAAGCGCCGCCCACCGCCTGGTCTTCGCCGACGCGCCCCCGGTGCTGTCTCACCTGGGCGAGCGCAGCTACCACGGTCGTGCCGGCGGCACGCCGCCCCAGCGCCATGTGCGCAAGCTGCAGCAGCTCTCCCGGGTCGCCCCGGCCTCGGCCACGCTCAAGGACTACTCCTTCAAGAACCCCGCCTATTCCCAAATGCATGAGGCGCAGTTACACGCCCATATGGCCGATGGGCTTGAGGCGCACGGACAAAGAGCTGTCGTTGATAAAGGGTACGAACACTACGACTACCCCGGCCGCTACAAGGCCGACGCCTCCGGCGAGGCCTTCACCCGCATTCGCCTGGAAGCGCTGCGCCAGAACGCCAGCACCGCCGACGCCGAGAGCGACCTTCCCGAACTCGCCCCGGGCACCCGCTTCACCCTGACCGACCACGACCTCGACGAGCTCAACCATGACTGGCAGGTCATCCAGGTCGTCCACCACGGCACGCAGCCCCAGGCCCTGGAAGAGGACGGTATCGTTCAGGGAGATAGCTAGAACGAGGGGAGTGGTGGCCTGCAGGGGCGGGCAGGCTCGGAAGCCATGACCAAGTACCACAACGAACTGGTGCTCATGCCCGCCGACCTGACCTGGCGCCCCACGCCCAATGCCAGGCCCCGGGTCGACGGCCCGCAGGTCGCCTTCGTCGTCGGCCCCGAGGGCGAGGAGATCCACTGCGACGAGCATGGCCGGGTCAAGGTGCAGTTCCCCTGGGATCGCTATGCGGAACCCAACGAAACCGCCAGCGCCTGGATTCGTGTCAGCCAGGACTGGGCCGGCGGCGGCTACGGTAGCATCGCCATCCCGCGGATCGGGCACGAGGTGATCGTCAGCTACCTGGAGGGCGATCCGGACCAGCCGCTGATCACCGGGCGCACCTATCACGCCGTCAACACGCCACCCTATGAACTGCCGGCTCACAAGACCCGCACCGTGATCCGCACCCAGAGCCACCAGGGCGAAGGCTTCAATGAACTGCGCTTCGAGGACGAAGCCGAGGGCGAGCAGATCTGGCTGCACGCCCAGAAGGATCTGGAGCTGCTGACGAATCACAATCGCACCGAAGAGATCGGCAACGACAGCCACCTCACGGTGCACCGCAACCGGATCAGCGAGATCCACGCCGACGACCACCTGACCGTGCACGGTCAGCGCCACATCCAGGTCGACGGCGACGACCACCTGATCGTCGGCGCCACCCGCCACGAAAAGATCGCCCGTGCCCAGCTCACCGAAGCCGGGCAAGAGATCCACCACAAGGCCGGCAGCAAGACGGTCGTCGACGCCGGTGCCGAGATCACCCTCAAGGCCGGCGGCAACTTCATCAAGCTCGACCCCAGCGGCATTACCATCGTCGGCGCCCAGGTCAAGATCAACTCCGGCGGCAGCCCGGGTTCGGGGAGTGGGCAGGGGGCCGCGGCTGCCTTGTTGCCGGGGGCCGCGACACCGGAGGCGAGCGAGGACGTCACGCTCAAATCGGTCGGTGCCGGCCTGTTTTCTCAGCTAGGGAATCTGCTGGATCTCAATAACCTCGCCATACTCGATGGCCTGGCCAACCGCTGCGGTGCCTGTGAGCCCGCCGTGGGCAGCCCGGTCAACCCGCTTCTTGGGGCAAAGCTGCTGCCTGCCGAAACCGATTTTTCTCTGCCCGCACCGCGGCCCTTCGTCTTCAGCCGCGGTTACCTCTCCGTCAACGCCCGCATCGGCGTGCTCGGCCAGGGCTGGTCGATACCTGGCGATGGCCTCTCCCTCACCCTGCGAGATGACGCTTGCGTGATCCACGACGCCCAGGGCCGCGACATCACCTTCGGCCCTCTGGCGCCGGGACAGTCGCGCTACTCGCCCACCGAGCAGCTCTGGCTGCGGCGTGGCGGCGACCCGATTGAGGAGGGCCGGGATGACGAGAGCGTTCGCTGGCAGGCCCTGCCCGACACTCTACGCCACGACCCCCAGGCGATCGTGCTGAGCGACGCCGGTGGCCTCTATTACGTCTTCGCGCCAACCCCGGAGGCCGCGTCCACCACCTGGCACCTCAGCCAGGAGCTGGACCGCAACGGCTACGCCACCACCTATCGCTGGGAGAGCGACCTGTTGGTCCAGGTCGAGGACAGCGCCGGCCGCCACTACCGCTTCGAGTACGAGGCGTTGCTGCCTGCCAGCGAACAAGACAGCGGACAGCGCCTCAGTGGCGTTCGCCTGGTGCGTGAGGCCGACGGCAGCGCCCAGGACGACTGGCTGGTGCGCTATGCCTATGGCCCCGAAGGCGACCTGGCCAGCGTGCGCCACCGCCATGGCGAGGTCGTGCGCGAGTTCGAATGGCAGGATCACATGCTGACGGCCCACCGCGTGTCCGGCGGCATGGAAGCTCGCTACACCTGGGATCGGTATGCGCCGGAAGGCCGTGTCATCGCCCAGGAGGAGAGCGGCGGGCTGGCGCGCAGCTACGCCTATCATCCGGACCACACCCTGGTGAGCGACAGCCTCGGTCGGGAGGAGCGCTATCACTTTAGCGGCACGGGCCCCGGCCAACGCTGGACGGCCCATACTCGTGCCGACGGCTCGGTCATCCAATACCGCTACGATCACGCCGGACAGCGTATCGCCACCGTCGACCCGCTGGGCCGCGAGACCGTGCTTGAGCGCGACGAAGCAGGGCAGGTCACCGCCCAGGTGGGCCCTGACGGCAGCCGCTGGGCCATTACCCGCGACGCCCTGGGCCAGCCCATCGCCGTGGCCGGCCCGGACAATCTTCGCTGGCAGTTCGAGCGCGATGTGCGCGGCAACCTTATTCGCGCTACCGGCCCCGAGGGCACCACCGCTTTCGCCTTCGAGAACGCAGACCTGCCGGATCGACCCACCGCCGTCACCGATGCCGGCGGCAGTACCCGCCGACTCGAGTGGAGCGCGCTTGGCCAGCTCGCCGTCGAGACCGACTGCTCCGAGCAGTGCACCCGCTACGAGTACGACAGCCGCGGTCATCTGCTTGCCGTGATCAACGCTCTGGGTGAGACCACCCGCACCACTCACGACGAGATGGGACGGCGTATCGCTACCCAACTGCCCGACGGCAGCCGCTGGAACCATCACCACGACCTTCAGGGCAGGTTCGTCGAGCAGGAGGGCCCCCAAGGCTATCGCCAGCAGTTCCACTTCGATGCCCACGGCCGCCCCGTGCTGCGTATCGACGCCGACGGTGGCCGTGAGCACTACGCCTACGACGAAGCCGGACGGCTCAGCGAACTCATCCTGGCCAACGGTCCCAGTTACCGCTTCGCCTACGACGAGATGGACCGCCTCGTCAGTGAGACTGCCCCGGACGGCCGCGAGCAGCGCTACGCCTATGATGCCGCCGACCAGCTGATCGAGCGTACCGAAGTCAGCCGGCACGGCCTCGACGGGCAATCGCTCGCCATTCGTTATGACTACGACGCCAGTGGCCGCCTGACCGCTCGCCATCTGCCGGCCACCGAGCACGCCCCGGCCAGCACCGAGCGCTACCAATGGCGTGCCGACGGCCAGCTTGGCAGTGTCGGCAATGCCCAGGGCGAGGTGACCTTCGCCTACGACGGCGCGGGGCGTCCCATCGGCGAACACCAGCGCCACCATTCCATTGGCGATGACGCCGCCTGGCAGTGGCAGCACCAGCAGCGGCTCACTGCCACCGGCGCGCCTCAGGCCAGCCACTACGGCGAGCTGCCGGAACTTGCCTGGCACACCTATGGCAGCGGCCACCTGCACGGCCTCAGCGCGCCCGGGCTTGGCCTCGAACTCGCCCTCGAGCCCGACGCCCTGCACCGCGAGATCCAGCGTCGCCTGAGCAGTGCCGGTCAGCCCCAGCCGCTGATCCTCGAACGCGGCTATACCGAACTCGGTCAACTGGACCGCCTCAGCCTGCGCGGCCCCGGCAGCGCCCAGAACGAGCAGCACTACCTCTACGACGCCCTCGGCCGGCTCAGCTTCCGCAGCTCCGGGCAGGGCAGTACCAGCCCGATCATTGCCTATACCTACGACCCGGCCGGGCGGCTGATCGCCAGCCAGCACGGCGACCGAGCCCACCGCTACCCGGTGGACGCCGCCGGCAACCGGTTGAACGCGCAGCCAGGTGAACCCGCACGCCCGAACGCCGCCAACCAGCTCAGCGAGCTCGACGGCAGACTCTATCGCTTCGATGGTGCCGGCAACCTGATCGAACGCGAACAGCCCAATGGCGAACGCCTCAGCCTCGGCTACGACGGCGCCAACCGTCTGGTGCAGCTGACACGCACCAGCGCCGCAGGCACCACCCGCGAAGCCAGCTACCGCTACGACGCCCTGGGCCGACGCTTCGCCAAGACGGTACGCCACGAAAACGGCACTACCGCTACCACCCACTACGGCTGGGACGGCGACCGGCTCGTGCACGAAGCAACAGATCACCAGCGCACCACCGTGGTCTACGAACCCGGCAGCTTCGTGCCGATGCTGCGCATCGACCAGAACTCGCAGGGCCGCATGGTCAGCGCCTATGTCACCGACGCCTTGGGCACGCCGATGCAACTCGTCACACCCAAGGGCGAGACCCTATGGCAGGCCCAGCCCGACGACTGGGCCGCCGTCAGAAATGAGCGCGGCAACACGCCACAACCGATCCGCTTCCAAGGCCAGTGGCAGGACGAAGAGAGTGGCCTCTACTACAACCGCCACCGCTACTACGACCCGCAGCAGGGGCGGTACATCAACCAGGATCCGATTGGGTTGGCTGGGGGGAGTAACCTTTACCAATATGCCGCAGCCCCTAATGTGGAGGTAGACCCTCTCGGGCTCAGAGGGGTTTATGGTCTGGGGGGTGGGCCTTACAGCCAATCCAATATGGTGAGAAGGGCGGCAGCCCCTCAAGAACCAAAGAGTAAAACTGTTGCTGCGGGGCTGGATGCAGGAGGAGAGGTATTTGGTGGGGTATTTGGAACTTCATTGTCGTCGGGGGGGCAAATTGATTCAAGCGGAAATTTATGCTCAGTAACAACTACCTGTATGAAGTTCGGTCTTGGGGCTTATGCCGGCGCTGGATTCACAGGGGGAGCATCTATCAATGATTCCGTAGAAACAGGTGTCTCGGAGAGTTGGGGGTTCTTTCTGCAAGGCGGTACAGGGACTGCAGCGGGTGCTTCTTTAAATTTCGGTGAAGGCAGTGTTGGCGGGGCAAAAGGCTTTATGGGGGTAGGTGGAGGTGGAGCTGCAGGGGTTCAATTCTGCCGCATGTCTACCGTATGCAGCGAGAGTTCAAATGAAAGTGAATAATAGCATAAAAAAAGAGACCATCATAACCGGCATGGCTTTTATAGCGATGATACTGGGGTTTAATCTAGCGGCGGCTGGTTTTGAGAAGTTTGGCAAGCTGGTAGTTCTAGTCAGCATTTTAACTGGGATAACCTTCATCGTCATCGGCAACATAAAATTTTGGTTTGGTAAGAAGCCGCAAGATGACGCCGACTATGAGAATGATAAAAGTGAGCTATAAACACCGTCTCATCAGGGCTCGCCAACCTCTACAGCGCCTGAGAGCCCCCCCCCTAGCAAGCTGATCTATGAGCGTGACCGCCAAGGCTACACCACCACCTATACCGGGAGGCCAATCGGTGAGCAGCAACATCACTACGCCAGCCGAGAGGGCATCTAAGAAGTCGCCGCCTGTGGCAGTGGCAACACCAGCACACCCTTTACGGACTTATAGCTCCGGTGCTGACAACACCACTACCGGCGCGCCTCAGGTCAGCCGCTACGTTGAGCTGCCCGAGCTCACCTACGAGCCGGGCAGCTTCGTGCCCATGCTGCGGATCGATGAAACTCAGAGCGAGAGTGATGGTGAATAACGCATCAGCGCTTACGTTATCGACGCCTTGGGCACGCCGATGCAACTCGTCACACCCAGGGGTGACGCCCTCTGTCGGGCCCAGCCCGACGACTGGGCAGCGGTAACGAAAGAGCAGGGCAGTACAGTGCAACCGATCCGCTTCCAAGGTCAGTGGCACGACGAGGAATCGGGGCTTTACTACAACCGGCACCGCTGCTACGACCCGCAGCGGGGGCTTTTAATCATTAAGGAGAGAGCGTGATTTTAAGATTTTTTATTGGCTCACTGTACCTTATGGGGCAGCATCGATACGCAATATTGAAAGGCATTTCCTTGCCATCATTTATCTATCTGGCCCTTCAGGCTGTTATTTATGGTCTGTCCAATGCAGGGCCTTTATACAACGATCTCGGCTTGTTGTTGCATATCCCTTTCTCCCTTGCCGAAATGGCAATTGTGACAATTATTTCCATAAGTGCTATGCGAACTGTGCTATTGGATGAAAGGCCAGAAGTGTTTCGATTTTCCAAGCGAGAGCTCAGGTTTTTTCTTTATTATATAGGGTTCTTGATTGTATGGCTCATGCCAAGCATGTTTATTGGTGTGTCATCGGCCCTTGTTTTCCATAGTATTTGGTTGGTTTTTATCCCATTAATGTTTTTCCTGGTGGGTGTATTTTTTACACTAAGGTTGTCGTTGGTTTTTGTAGGCGTGGCGATTGATAAAAAAATCTCGTTGAGAGATTCCTACGGCATGACCCATAGAGCTCAGTGGGCGCTATTCATTTCGCTTGCAATATACAGTGCTTTGTTTTTTATGTTTTATTATTTATGGGGGCTTGCTGCCGGTTTGATAGAGTCTGAAAGCTTAAATCCAATATCGTTTTTTCTGGTTTTTCCGCTGCTGGATATATTCGTATATGTTCTTATATCTATTGTTCTAGCCGTTTTGTATTCCGAGGCTTATCAGCCAGCGGTCAACGAAACAAGTGCAACACAAACATCGTTGTGACTGTACAGTGTGTACAGTAACGGTATGCACCTGACACTAAGCCCCCGAGCCAGCGGCTGGCTCAGGGGCTTTCCGTTTCTACCCCGTGATCACTTCGCCGCCAATGCCACGCCCACCTTCGAGCGATTCGGCCGGCCGACAGTTTGGGTGATCCAGGTGCCGGTGTCGGCGAGTGCCTCGAGGTCGATGCCGGTTTCGATGCCGAGGCCGTTGAGCAGGTAGACGACGTCTTCGCTGGCGACGTTGCCGGAGGCGCCCTTGGCGTAGGGGCAGCCACCGAGGCCGGCGACGGAGCTGTCCACCACGCTGATGCCTTCTTCCAGCACGGCGTAGAGGTTGGCGAGTGCCTGGCCGTAGGTGTCGTGGAAGTGGGCAGCGAGCTTGTCCATGGGGATATCACGGCTCACGGCTTCGATCATGCACTTGGCGGCGAACGGGGTGCCCACGCCGATGGTATCGCCCAGCGAGACTTCGTAGCAGCCCATGTCATAGAGCGCTTTGGAGACTTTGGCCACCTTGGCCGGGGCGATCTCGCCTTCGTAGGGGCAGCCGAGCACGCAGGAGACGTAGCCGCGCACGCGGACGTTGGCCTGTTTGGCTCGCTCCAACACTGGGATGAAGCGCTCGAGAGATTCGGCGACGGAGCAGTTGATGTTCTTCTGCGAGAAGGCCTCGCTGGCTGCACCGAATACTGCCACTTCCTCTACGCCGCATTCCAGTGCCGCTTCCAGCCCCTTGAGGTTGGGGGTGAGGGCGGCGTAGGTCACGCCTTCGCGGCGCTTGAGGCCGGTCATCACGTCGCGGTGGTCGGCCATCTGCGGCACCCACTTGGGGGAGACGAAGCTGGCGGCTTCGATATAGCCGATGCCGGCGGCGCCCAGGCGTTCGATCAGTTCCAGCTTGGTGGTCGTGTCGATCGGGTTGGGTTCGTTTTGCAGTCCGTCGCGGGGGCCAACCTCGACCAGGCGCACGGATTTGGGGAATGTCATGGCGGTGTCTCCAGCAGTGGCTGTTGATTCGGGAGGCCTGCGGCCTCCAGTCGCGATGGGGACCAGCGCTCCTACAGCTGCCTTTTCTTGCCATATCAGGCAATTGCTACCTTGTCGGAGCAGCTTTAGCTCGCGACTGGCGCCGCTAGGCGCCTTGGCGGAGGCTGCCGGCGTTGGCGCTTATCACCGACGCCGGACAACACCGCCGGGAGGCCTTCGGCCTCCAGTCGCGATGCAGAGCAGCGCTCCTACAGTTTCATTTCTTCTGTTGCGGTTGATTCGGGAGGCCTGCGGCCTCCCTTTTTTTACTCGTCGGCGGCGAATTCGAGCAGTACGTCGCCTTGGCCAACGGTGTCGCCGCCCTGGAAGTGGAAGTTTTCCACGTGGCCGTCGGCGGGGGCGGTCATGGTGTGTTCCATCTTCATAGCTTCCATGACCATCAGCGGCATGCCTTTCTCGACGCGCTGGCCGGGTTCGACGAGCAGTGCCACTACGGTGCCGTGCATGGGGGCGGTGAGAGTCGATTCGGCTTCGTGGTGGCCGTGGTCGATTGCGTCGATACGGCGCCAGAACAGCCGGGTTTCGCCGCGCGGGTCGACCATGACGACGACGTTGCCGTCGCGCCGAGCCTGCAGGCGGCGACGGTGGCCGTTGAGGGTCACGGCGACGGCGTCGCCGGCCAGCGGTTGCAGGCTGGCGGTGAGGGTCTCGCCGCGTATGGTCAGGGTCCACAGGGCGTCGCCGCTGTGGCGTGTGCCGTCGACCACCACCACGCTGTCGGCATCTTCGCTGGCCTGCACATGAACAGGGTCGCAAAGGGCGATGCGGATGCTGTGCGGGGCGTTGAGGCGGAAGCCGTCGTGGCGGTCCCAGGGGGAGTCGCTTTCGCACTCCCGGGCGAGCTGGTTGAGGCCCACCAGGGCGGCGCCGGCGTACTCTTCGATGCTGTACTGCTTGGGCGCGAACAGCGTGGCTTCATTGCGCTCGATGAAGCGTGTGTCGAGATCGCAGGCCTTGAATGCCGGGTGGGTCGCCAGGCGCTGCAGGAAGGCGCGGTTGGTCACCACGCCCTGCACGTCGAGTGCTGCCAGCGCACGGTTGAGGGTGGCCAGGGCCTGGTCGCGGTCGTCGCCGTGGACGATCAGCTTTGCCAGCATCGGGTCGTAGTGCATGGAAACGGCATCGCCGGTCTCCACGCCGCTGTCCAAACGTACCCGTTCGGGATCCAGGCCGGCGCCTTCCAGGTCCATGGCGAACTGGGTCAGCAGGCCGGTAGCGGGCAGGAAATCCTGGTCGGGATCTTCGGCGTAGAGCCGTGCCTCGAAGCTGTGGCCGGTGATGGTCAGCTCGTCCTGGGTGCAGGGCAGGGCTTCGCCCATGGCCACGCGCAGCTGCCACTCGACCAGGTCCTGGCCGGTGATCATCTCGGTGACGGGGTGTTCCACCTGCAGGCGGGTATTCATCTCCATGAAGAAGAAGGAGCCATCCGCATCCAGCAGGAACTCGACAGTGCCGGCGCCGACGTAGCCGATCTCCTTGGCGGCGCGCACGGCGGCATCGCCCATCTCGCGGCGCAGTTCTGCGGTCATGCCGGGGGCGGGGGCTTCCTCGAGCACTTTCTGGTGGCGGCGCTGTACGGAGCAGTCGCGCTCGAATAGGTAGACGCCGTTGCCGTGGCTGTCGCAGAACACCTGGACCTCGACGTGGCGCGGCTGGGTCAGGTACTTCTCGATCAGCATGCGGGTGTCGCCGAAGGCGGCCTGGGACTCACGGCGGCAGCCGTCCAGCGCGGCCTGGAATTCACTGCCGGATTCGACCACGCGCATGCCCTTGCCGCCGCCGCCGGCGCTGGCCTTGAGCAGCACCGGGTAGCCGATCTTGTCGGCCTCGGTCTTGAGCAGGGCGTCGTCCTGGTCGTTGCCGTGGTAGCCCGGCACCAGCGGTACGCCGGCATCAAACATGCGCGCCTTGGCGGCGGACTTGTCGCCCATGGCGGCAATCGCCGAGGCGGGCGGGCCGACGAAGACGATGCCGGACTTGTCCAGCGCTTCGACGAAGCCGCCGTTCTCGGAGAGAAAGCCGTAACCGGGGTGGATGGCGCCGGCGCCGGTGCGCTTGGCGGCTTCTACCACGGCTTCGACCTTGAGATAGCTGTCGCGGGCCGCCGCCGGGCCCAGGCGCACGGCCTCGTCGGCCTCGCGCACGTGGCGGGCGCTGGCGTCGGCGTCGGAATAGACGGCCACGGTGCGCAGGCCCATGGCGCGGGCGGTGCGCATGACGCGGCAGGCGATCTCGCCGCGGTTGGCCACCAGCAGGGTATCAAACTGACGGGTACGGGTGTTCGGTGTCTGGCTCATGAGCGTCGCTCCGTGTCGGCTGACGTCTTGGTTGAAGCGGCGGTGTCGTCGACCCAGGCGGGGCGGCGCTTCTCGAAGAAACTGGCGAGTCCTTCCTGACCCTCCCGGCTTACGCGCAGCTCGCTGATCACGCCACAGGTGTGCTCGCGGGTGGCCTTGCTGTCGGGCTCGCGGGCTACCTCGAAGAGCAGCGCCTTGGTGGCGCGCTGGGCCTGGGGCGAGCCGCCGAGCAGGGTATCGATCATGGCTTCGACGGCCGCGTCCAGCTCGTCAAGACCAACCACCTGGTGGCTAAGGCCGAGCGATAGGCTGGTGGCGGCATCGACCACTTCGGCGGACAGCGCGAAGCGGCGCATCTGGCGCGGCCCGATGGCACGCTGCACGTAGGGGCTGATCACCGCGGGCGACAGGCCGATCTTGACCTCGGAGAGGCAGAACTTGGCCTTGTCGGAGGCGATGACGATGTCGCAGCAGGCGGCCAGGCCCACGGCGCCGCCGAAGGCCGCACCCTGCACGCGGCAGAGGGTGGGGCAGGGCAGGGTGTCGAGGCGGTGCATCAGTTGCGAGAGCTTGCGCGAATCGGCCAGGTTGCCCTCGAAGTCGTACTCGACCATGCGCTTCATCCAGTTCAGGTCGGCGCCTGCGGAGAAGTTCTTGCCCTCGGAGCCCAGCACCACCACGCGTACGTGGCCATGGTGGGCGTCGTCGTGGAGCCTGTCGAGATGCGCATTGAGCTCGGCGATCAGGTTGTCGTCGAAGGCGTTATGCACCTCGGGACGGTTCAGCGTCAGCCGGGCGACGCCGCGTTCGTCGATCTTCAACTGGGAATAGGTGTCGTTTGATGACATGTCAGTACCCTTGATTCGTCTCTGTAGGGGACGGTTCGGTATTCCGGCTCTGCTGCGCGACGGCGGTTGTCCTGCTTTCGATTTGATTCGATTCGCACTGGTGCCGCCGTCGCGAGCAAAAGCGGCTCCTACAGAAAACCTACATCCGGAACACGCCGAAGCGAGTTTCTTGTACTTCCGCGTTCATCGCCGCGGCCAGCGACAGGCCCAGCACGTCGCGGGTCTGGGCAGGATCGATCACACCGTCGTCCCACAGCCGGGCACTGGCGTAGTAGGGGTGACCCTGGTGCTCGTACTGGTCACGGGTGGGTGCCTTGAAAGCTTCTTCGTCCTCGGCCGACCACTCGCGACCTTCGCGCTCGTGCTGGTCGCGCTTGACCTGGGCCAGCACACCGGCGGCCTGTTCGCCGCCCATCACCGAGATGCGCGCATTGGGCCACATGAACAGCAGGTTGGGGTCGTAGGCGCGGCCGCACATGCCGTAGTTGCCGGCGCCGAAGCTGCCGCCGATCAGCACGGTGAACTTGGGTACCTTGGCGCAGGCCACGGCGGTAACAAGCTTGGCGCCGTGCTTGGCGATGCCTTCGTGCTCGTACTTCGAACCAACCATGAAGCCGGTGATGTTCTGCAGGAAAATCAGCGGGATCTTGCGCTGGGCGCATAGCTCGATGAAGTGCGCGCCCTTGACCGCGGATTCGGAGAACAGCACGCCGTTGTTGGCAACGATGCCCACCGGGTAGCCATGGATGTGGGCGAAGCCGGTTACCAGGGTGTCGCCGTAGTAGCGCTTGAACTCGTCGAAGTCGGAATCGTCGACGATGCGGGCAATCACCTCGCGCACGTCGTAGGGCTTCTTGAGGTCGGTGCCGACGATGCCGTAGAGCTCTGCCGGGTCGAGCCGCGGCGGCTTGGGCGCCTGCATGGCGAGCTGGCCGCGCTTCTGCCAGTTGAGTCGTGAAATGCAGCCACGCGCCAGCTGTAGGGCGTGGGCGTCGTTCTCGGCGTAGTGGTCGGCCACGCCACTCACCTTGCAGTGCACGTCGGCGCCGCCCAGATCCTCGGCGCTGATGCTCTCGCCGGTAGCGGCCTTCACCAGCGGCGGCCCACCCAGGAAGATGGTGCCCTGCTCCTTGACGATGATCGACTCGTCGGCCATGGCCGGCACGTAGGCGCCGCCGGCGGTGCATGAGCCCATCACCACGGCGATCTGAGGGATGCCTTCGGCAGAGAGGGTGGCCTGGTTGTAGAAGATGCGGCCGAAGTGGTCGCGGTCGGGGAACACCTCGTCCTGGCTGGGCAGGTGGGCGCCGCCGGAGTCGACCAGGTAGATGCACGGCAGGCGGTGCTTGCGGGCGATCTCCTGGGCGCGGATGTGCTTCTTCACCGTCATCGGGAAATAAGTGCCGCCCTTGACCGTGGCGTCGTTGGCGACGATCACGCACTCCACGCCGGAAACGCGGCCGATGCCGGTGACCACCCCGGCGGCGGGAATCGGACTGTCATAGGTTTCGTGGGCCGCCAGCGCCGAGAACTCAAGAAAGGGCGAGCCTTCGTCGAGCAGATGGTCGATGCGGTTGCGCACGAACAGCTTGCCGCGTGACTCGTGGCGGGTACGGGCCTTCTCGCCGCCGCCCTGGCTGATCGCCGAGGTCAGCTCGCGGAGTTTCATGACCTCGTGGCGCATCGACGCCTCGTTGGCCTGGAAGACATCGCTGCGTGGATTGATCTGGGTGTTCAGGATACTCATGGAAAGATCCTTGCTGTTCGTCTTCGAAGCAGGGTAGTGCTTCGTGGGCGGTGCGTCTTTGGTGGTTCTGTTCTGCAGGAGCCACCTACCTTGTTGGAGCGCTGCTCCGCATCGCGACTGGCGCCGCCAGGTGCCTCGGCGGAGGCTGCCACGTTGGCGGTGTTGCTAGCCTTGGCAACGCCGCCGGGAGTCCTTCGGCCTCCAGTCG
>NZ_QPKI01000014.1 GCF_003339685.1 Halomonas sp. DQ26W
TTACCGGTTATCGCCAACGCCGGGCAACACCGCCGGGAGTCCTTCGGCCTCCAGTCGTGAGCTAAAGCTTCCTCCTACAAGATGGTGTGGCAACGTTGGTGGAGAAAGTCGCTAAGGGAGGGCGAGTTATAACTTCTTGACCATCCAAGCTCTTTCAGTGTGGCTCAAAATTGGCCCGATGGCTGATCAATGTGAGTAATCAGGAAACGTTTTCCAGCGCTCCTTACGCCTGCAGGAAGTCACGGGGAAGCTTCATCATCTGCCGCCACAGCTTCTCGACCCCCGGCTTATGGACCAGCGAGCAGCGGTAGAGGCGTATCTCCAACGGCACATCCCACTTGTCGTCACCGGCCCGAACCAGGCGGCCGTTCTTGAGTTCATCGCGAATACAGAAATCGGGTATCCAGGCCAGGCCGACGCCCTGCAACACCATGCCCTTGAGCCCCTCGGCCATGGCCGTTTCATAGATGGTACGCAGACGCAGGCGCAAGGGGTCGTTCTTCAGCAACATACGCACGCTGCGGCCGAGGAACGCACCCTGGGTATAGGAGAGATACGGAATCGGGTCCTGGCTGTCGAGGCTGAAGCGTGGCTTGCCCCGTTTATCCGGCAGGCTCACTGGCAGCATATTGACCTGGCCGATAGAGAAAGAAGGGAAGACTCCGGCATCGAGTTGCATGGTCGCATACTGGTCGTGATAGGCGAGCATCAGGTCGCAGTTGCCTTCACGCAGTACATGAATCGCCTCCCCCACGTTCATGGCCACCAGCCGCGTCGGTAACTCACCCAGGCCTTCCTGCAGGCGGGATATCCACTCGGGATAGAAGCTCAGGGCCAGGGAATGGGCGGCAACGATATCCAGGGCTTCGCGTGCCATGGAAACACCGCGCAGGTGGCCCAGGCATTCATTGAGCTGTTCGACGAGGTTGCGCGCTGTCACCAGAAACAACTGCCCTTCCGGGGTCAGGTTGATTGGCGTGGTGGAGCGATCAACCAAGGTGACTCCGACCGCCTGTTCCAATGAACGGATTCGGCGACTGAACGCTGGTTGGGTGACATGCCGCTGGCGAGCGGAGGCGGAAAAACTACGGGTGCTGGCCAGGGCAACGAAATCTTCCAGCCATTTGGTCTCGAGGTTCACCGCAACTCCCGATGACGACATTGACAATAGACATTGATGAAAACCACCGATGGCGGAGTGCAGGCAAGCCATGTGGGCGTTTCAGGCAGGCCCTAATGTAACCCAGTCACAAGCCTAACCCAAGGCGACATGGAGCAAGTTGTTACTGTATTGGCGCGGTCAGGTAGGCGGCTCGCGAGATAAGCTTTTGCCAGAGTGGCCGGCGCTGTAATTCGTCATGGCTGATTCGACGGCAATCGGCAAAATCCCTTTCAAGCATAAGGCGAACCTCGCCCGCGAAGCGGCGATCGGGGATGAACGCTGTGATCTCGAAATTGAGGCGAAACGAACGATTGTCCAGGTTGACAGTCCCCACGGCCGCGGCACTGTCATCGATCAGGATCACCTTCTGATGCAGGAAACCAGGCTGGTAACGATAGACCTTGACCCCGGCTCGCACCATGTCGGGCAGGAACGAAAACGCCGACAAGTAGATCAGCAGGTGGTCTGGACGTTCGGGAATCATGATGCGGACGTCGACTCCGCGCATAGCGGCCAGGCGCAAGGCATCCTGCACCCCCTGGTCGGGGACGAAATAGGGACTGGTCACCCAAAGACGTTCGTTAGCACTATGGATGGCATGCTGTACCAACAGGCTGGCGGTTTCCTGACGATCCGCCGGCCCGGAAGGCACGATGACGACATTCTGGCACTCCTCGCAGGTGACGCGGGGCTCCCATGTCAAATTGATGACCGTGCCAGTGGCCCAGTGCCAGTCTTCCCAGAAGGCCTCCTGCAGCCCTAACACGCTGGGTCCGGTTAGCTTGAGATGCGTATCGCGCCAGGGTCCGTGCCGGGGATGTTCGCCAAGGTATTCGACACCAACATTGAAGCCCCCCAACCAGCCCTCGCACCCATCCACCACCAGTACCTTGCGATGATTGCGAAAATTAAGTTGAAAGCGATGTTTGAAGCCGCGCGAGGATCGAAAGGCACTGACCTCGACACCGGCATCGCTCAGGTCGCGAAGATAGCCCTCGGAGAGATTTCGGCTGCCTACTTCATCGAACAGGAAATAGACACGTACCCCGCGTTCGGCCGCCTGCTGCAGGCGATCTTTGAGCTTGAGACCCAAGGCATCATTGCGAACGATGAAAAACTGAACCAGGAGGTACTCCTCCGCCGCATCGATGCCCGCAAATAGACTGGCGAAGGTGGCGTCCCCGTCGATCAGCAGTTCAGCTTGATTACCGCTGGTGAGCGGCATCAACGCCAACTTCTCCACAGCACGAACGTCGGGGTTGCGGGCGTCCGCCAGGAAGGGTTCGAGCCGCTCACGATAGTTGGCCAGGACCCTGCGAAGCACGGTGTCACGCTCGCCTCGAGCCGACACATAACCGTAGAAGCGGGGACGGCCGAAGATCCAGTAGGCTGGGACCGCAAGGTAGGGAATTGTCACCAGAGAGATGATCCAGGCAACGGCCCCCTGGGAGGTTCGACTGGACAGCAGGGCCAGGACTGCCGAGAAAAACCCCAGCAGGTGCACCAGAAATATTGCCAGGCCGAAAAACCAGGATGTCATATCCTCTCCCTGAAAAAACAGCGCCCTACAGCATACCTCAGACGACAGCGGCCCCGCCAGTTGGCGGGGCCGCTGAGCAGAACCATTTGAATAGCGAGGAGCGCCGGGGGCAGGCCGAAGAGGAGGTCATTTGGATGGCAAATGTAGCGCCCAAGGATGGGTTTACATCGCCTCCTCGCAGGACTTCACCCGGCTAAGCACGAGCTTCTTTAGCTTCGTTTACGCTCGCTCGGCGATGATCGCCTTCCACTTGGCAGGGCCGGTCTGATGCACCGAGGAACCCTGGCTGTCGACCGCAACGGTAACCGGCATGTCCTCCACTTCGAATTCGTAGATCGCCTCCATGCCCAGATCCTGGAAGCCCACCACACGGGACTTCTTGATGGCCTGTGCCACCAGGTAGGCTGAGCCACCCACGGCCATCAGGTAGACCGCCTTGTTGTCGCGGATGGCTTCGATGGCTGCTGGCCCACGCTCGGCCTTGCCGACCATGCCAAGCAGCCCCGTCTCTTCCAGCATGGTACGAGTGAACTTATCCATGCGTGTTGCCGTGGTCGGCCCGGCCGGACCAACGACCTCGTCACGCACCGGATCCACCGGTCCCACGTAGTAGATGAAGCGTCCTTTCAGGTCGACCGGCAGGCTTTCGCCCTTCGCCAGCATCTCGACCATGCGCTTATGAGCGGCGTCACGGCCGGTAAGCAGCTTGCCATTGAGCAACAAGGTGTCACCGGGTTGCCAGGTCAGCACGTCATTCGGGGTCACGGTGTCGAGGTCGACACGCTTGACGTTGTCGCCGGCCTCGCGGGTGATTTCCGGCCAATCCTCGAGTTTCGGCACCGGCAGTGCCGCGGGACCAGAGCCGTTGAGCGTGAAGTGTGCATGCCGAGTCGCGGCGCAGTTGGGAATGATCGCTACCGGCTTGTTGGCGGCATGAGTCGGGTAATCCTTCACCTTGATATCGAGCACGGTGGTCAGTCCACCGAGACCCTGCGCCCCAATACCGCTCTTGTTGACCTTGTCGAACAACTCGAGGCGCAGCTCTTCGGCACGGTTGGAAGCACCACGAGCCTGCAACTCCTGGATATCAATGGGATCCAGCAGCGCCTCCTTGGCAATCTCCATGGCCTTCTCGGCGGTACCGCCGATGCCGATGCCCAGCATGCCGGGCGGGCACCAGCCGGCCCCCATCTTAGGAAGCTGCTCCATGACCCAGTCAACCACGCTGTCGGAGGGGTTGAGCATGGCAAACTTGGACTTCGCCTCGCTGCCGCCTCCCTTGGCTGCGACATACACGTCGACGCTGTCGCCAGACACGATCTTGTGGTGGATGATGGCCGGTGTATTGTCACCGGTATTCTTGCGCGCCCCGTCCGGGTCGGCGAGCACAGAGGCACGCAGCACGTTGTCGGGGAGCTGGTAGGCACGGCGCACGCCTTCGTTGATCATGTCATCGAGGCTCATGTCAGCTTCCCAGCGTACGTTCATACCGACATGGACGAAGACCGTCACGATCCCGGTATCCTGGCAGATAGGCCGGTGGCCGGTGGCACACATCCGTGAATTGATCAGGATCTGGGCGATGGCATCCTTGGCCGCGGGATTCTCTTCCCGTTCATAGGCCGCCGCCATGGCGTCGATGAAGTCCTTGGGATGATAGTAGGAGATGTATTGCAGGGCATCGGCGACGCTCTGGATCAAGTCATCCTGGCGGATCACGGTCATGAACTAGGCACTCCTCGGCATTGTCGGGCAGGCATGGCACTACCTATCGATGGCCATGACAGACTGAAGTGGTGACGGATTATAGCGTATCCTGCCCTCCTCTACAGTGTTCTGCCGCCAAGGTCTAAGGGCGCATTAGACCCATGAAAGATAACGGTATAATACGTGGGCTTATGCTTATCTGCATGGCTATCGGCCAGGGGATGTGGAAGGCTATCTCAGACGGCGTGGCTTCCATCATCAAAGGCGATTTCACGATAAGGCAACAAGGCTACCCGTGGATTGGCGTCACGAGCGCAGCAGACTATCTGCGCTGGACTAACCCAGCGCCAGCTGACGCTCCTTGAGTTCATGCAGCCGGTCTCGTAACCGTGCCGCTTCCTCGAATTCCAGGTTCTGAGCCGCTTCGAACATGGCGTCCTCCGTGCGGGAGACTTCCTTGAACAACTCTCCCGGTGACAGGGCGTTGAGATCATAGATCGCAGCACCTTCGGCTACCTGACGATCACCGCGCTTGCGGCCGCCCTTCTTGCCCGGCGTCCGGGCGGTTTCCATGATGTCGGCCACCGAGCGCGTTATCGTGGTGGGGGTAATGCCGTGGGTCGCATTGTGCTCGATCTGCTTGGCCCTGCGCCGCTCGGTTTCTTCCATGGCACGACGCATCGAATCGGTCAGCCGATCCCCGTAGAGAATCGCCTTGCCATGGGCGTTACGCGCCGCCCGCCCGATGGTCTGAATCAACGAGCGTTCGTTGCGCAGGAAACCTTCTTTGTCGGCGTCGAGGATCGCCACCAGAGAAACTTCGGGGATGTCGAGGCCCTCGCGCAACAGGTTGATGCCCACCAGCACGTCGAACTTGCCCAGGCGCAGGTCGCGAATGATCTCGACACGCTCAACGGTGTCTATATCGGAATGCAGGTAGCGCACGCGCACGCCGTGCTCGTCGAGGTACTCCGTGAGGTCTTCCGACATGCGTTTGGTCAGGGTGGTGACCAGCACCCGCTCGCCAACATCGGTGCGCAACCTTATCTCGGAAAGCAGGTCATCCACCTGCGTCGTCGCCGGGCGAACCTCGAGCTCCGGGTCGAGCAGTCCGGTTGGGCGCACGACCTGCTCGACGAGCTGGCCGGCGTGTGCCGCCTCGTAGGGCCCGGGTGTCGCCGAAACGAAGATGGTTTGGGGTGAGATTCGCTCCCACTCTTCGAATTTCATCGGTCGATTGTCCAGCGCTGAAGGCAGGCGGAAGCCGTACTCCACCAGCGTCTCCTTGCGTGACCGGTCGCCCTTGTACATGCCGCCAACCTGGGGAACGCTGACGTGGGACTCGTCGATGAACAACAGCGCGTCCGCCGGCAGATAGTCGAAGAAGGTTGGGGGCGGTTCGCCCGGTGCCCGTCCGGACAGGTAGCGCGAGTAGTTCTCGATGCCATTGCAATAACCCAGCTCATGCATCATTTCCAGGTCGTAGAGGGTGCGCTGCTCCAGCCGCTGCGCTTCCACCAGCCTATCGTGCTTGCGCAACCACTCGAGGCGCTCGACCAGTTCGATCTTGATCCGGTCCGCCGCCGCGACGATGGTCTCCCGCGGTGTCACGTAGTGGCTCTTGGGGTAGATGGTCATACGCGGCACCTTGCCGCGCACCTCGCCGGTCAGCGGGTCGAAAAGACGGATCGAGTCGATCTCGTCGTCAAACAGTTCCACACGCACCGCCTCCTCGTCGGAATCGGCCGGATAGATATCGATGACATCGCCGCGCACACGGTAGGTGCCGCGCTTGAAGTCCATGTCGTTACGGGTGTACTGAAGCTCTGCCAGTCGGCGCAGGAAGGAACGCTGATCGATCAGCTCGCCACGTGTGAAATGCAGTCGCATCTTGAGGTACTGGTCAGGATCGCCCAGGCCGTAGATCGCCGATACCGAGACCACGATCAGCGCATCGCGTCGTTCCAGCAAGGCTTTGGTAGCGGACAGCCGCATCTGCTCAATGTGCTCGTTGATCGAGGCATCCTTCTCGATGAAGGTATCCGACGATGGCACATAGGCCTCGGGCTGATAGTAATCGTAATAGGAGACGAAGTACTCGATGGCGTTGTCGGGGAAAAACGACTTGAATTCACCGTAGAGCTGGGCCGCCAGGGTCTTGTTAGGTGCCATGACGATGGTCGGGCGCTGCAACCGCTCTACCACATTGGCCATGGTGAAAGTCTTGCCCGAGCCGGTGACTCCCAGCAGCGTCTGGTGCGCCAGCCCCGACTCCAGCCCGCTGATCAGGCTCTCGATGGCCGCCGGCTGGTCACCGGCCGGCTGGAAGTTAGACTGAAGGCGAAAGGGCTTGCTCATGCCGGCTCCGGAATACGCCGGGCGCCGAGCTGGCGCCAGGGTGTGACAATATCGGACTGCCGATCACTCACGACTCGGCAATATCGGCAGTGCGAGTGGTAACTTCCACCGTTGAACGGGTGATCAGGCGATGGATGGGGCACTTGTGGCTGATTTCCTCGAGCCGCGCGCGCTGCTCTGGATCGTCGATACCGTGGAACGTCATCACCACTTCGAGTCGGTAGGTCCCCTTCGGTTCCTCGCTGTCATCCCGATTGACCGTGACGCTGACACCCTCCAACGGCCACTTCTTGCGCTTAGCGTACATCTGGGCGGTTATCGCCTTGCAGGCGCCGAGCGACAGGTCGAAATAGTCATGGGGGTCCGGAGCGCCGCCCTCACCGCCGAAGGCCTTGGGGACGTCGACAAAGACATCCTCGAAGCCTTCCATTTCGGCCCGCTGACGAAAGGTGCTGTTGCGCTCACTGATGATTTCAATGGTCTTTTTCATGAACCGGCCTCGACTGGGTTACTCGACTTCGATGGGAAGCTTGAGCGTTAGCACGGCCTTGATCAGGGCCTCCCGGGAGACGCGCCCCTGCACGTCAGCCCCATGGCGGCCGACCTCGGCCGACTCGACGCCATCCAGCATCATCAGTACCGTGGTGATACGGTTGACCTGATCGGCGTTCTCCACGCCGCGAAAGCTCAGCGATTGCTGTGCCATATAGGACTCCTGACTCGGCGGGTGAGATGGCAGACATTGGATAGACGAGTTTAGCATGCTACCTACCGACCGACAGCCGGTTGCAATTTCCTGCCTTTGCCCGCATACCCTAGGTATCACAACCATCCTCTTCCCGACATGACGCAGCTGGAGCCACAGGCAATGAGTGACTGGATTACCGCCCTGGAGTGGCAGCGCAAGAGTGAGGACCGGGTCGACTTCGACACTCCAGACCCGGCCCGACTGGCACTGGATGCCACCGTCATCACCCCGCTCGTCCATCTGGGCGTGCTCGACGTCATTGGCCCAGGCGCAGGCAAGTTCCTCCAGGGCCAGACCAGTGCCCAGGTTGACCTGGCCAATGGCGACTTCGCTCCTTTGACCTGCTTCTGTACCGCTAAGGGACGGATGCTGGCCAATGCCCAGCTGTTGCGAATCGCCGCCGATCACTATCGTCTGATACTGCATCGTGGCCTGGTCGAACCGCTACGCTCACATCTCACTAAATTCGCCCCCTTCTACAAGTCCGAGCTCAAGGTACGCAACGACCTCGCCCTGCTCGGACTGATCGGCAAGGAGGCAGCGCCCCTGGCCGAGGTAAATTTCGACCTGCTGCCCCCAGCGCTCTGGCGCCAGGCAGGCGATGTCGAACGTCAGCTCCTGGGACACCCCGGTCCGCAGCCCCGACTGCTGGCGTGTGTTCCCATCGAGGCAGTTGGGGAGACCGTCTCTCGCCTGACCCCACAGGCGAGCCTTGTCGGCAATGCCGTCTGGTGTCTCCATGATATTCAAGCCGGGCTCGCCTGGCTGACGCCCGCCCACCAGGACGCCCTGCTGCCACAGATGATCAACTGGGAAGCACTAGGTGGCATCAGCTTCAAGAAGGGGTGCTATACCGGACAGGAGGTGGTAGCGCGCGCCCATTTTCGCGGCCAGGTCAAGAAGCGGCTGGCACGGGCCCAACTGGAGGGAGACAAGTTGCCGGTGCTCGGCACGCCGCTGCTCGACGGGAACGGTAAGTCCCAGGGCGAGGTACTGGCCGCTGAAATGGATGCCTACGGCCAGCCCGAGATACTGGCCGTGACCAGCACCAGAGAGGATATCGGACCACTGAGCGTCGATGGTCAGCCAGTCAAGCTGATGAAGCTGCCCTACCCGATCGAGCGGCTCGACCCCGAAAGCCTGGCCTTGGCAAGCGTCCAGGACAGCAACTAGAACAAGCAACTAGAACAAGCAACTAGAACAAGCAACTAGAACAAGCCCTCAGGAAAGACCAAACACCCGCCTGGCTGTCGCCGTGCTCTGCACGGCGACAGCCTCCGGCGCCACGCCGCGCAGTTTCGCTACCATCTCGCAGACCTGGCCGATCCGTGCCGGTTCGTTACGCTGCCCCTGATGGCCGCACAACGGCATGTCCGGACTATCGGTCTCCAGCACGAAGCCATCCTCGGGCAGGCTCCTGACCGCTCGCCACAGGCGCTGCGCGCGTTCATAGGTGACGGCACCACCCAGCCCCACCACGAAACCGAGATCGAGGAATTTCCAGGCTTGGTCTGGCGAGCCGGCAAACGCATGAATCAGGCCGCCGGCAGGCAGATCGAGCTGTCGCAACCGCTGAGAGAGCTTGTCGTTGGCATGAACGCAGTGGGTCACCACCGGCAAATGGCGCGACTTGGCCAGGTGAAGCTGGGCGTTGAACAGCGTCCACTGGTCGTCCAGGATCTCCTCGAAGCGGGCATCGATCCCGCACTCTCCTAGCACCCTCACCTCGGGGTGCTCATCCAGGGCCTGCGCCAACGCCTCGACATCCTCTACCCTATGCTGGTTCATGAAATAGGGGTGCAGGCCCAGACTGATGCTGACATCGTCTCGCTTGCCCAGCGCCAAAACGGCGGGCCAGCGCTCGCGGGTGGTTCCCGGCACCATGAAGTGGCCGACCCCGGCTTGTAGGGCCCGTTCGAACATCGCCTCACGGTCGTCGTCGAAGTCGGGAAAATCGAGATGGCAGTGAGCGTCGATCAGCATCCCAGCTCTCCTTGTTCACTCGACGTTGGCACGTGCCTCATTCCTGATTCGTTGGCGCACTCGCCAGCCAGCGCCTGGGCACGGTTGCGACTAGTGCTCCCGAGTCGCGGCGAAGCGGACCTCCGGCCAGCGCTCCTGGGTCATCTGCAGATTGACACGTGTAGGAGCAATGTAGGTCAGATAGCCGCCGCCATCTATCGCCAGGTTGGCACTCGCCTTGCGCTTGAATTCCTCAAGCATCTTGGCATCTTCGCAATAAACCCAGCGTGCGGTCTGCACGTTGACCGGCTGGTAGACGCAGTCGACCTTGTACTCCTCCTTGAGGCGATGAGCCACCACGTCGAACTGCAGGGTACCCACGGCGCCAAGGATGAGGTCATTGTTGTCCAGCGGCTGGAACAACTGGGTGGCGCCCTCCTCCGACAGCTGCTGCAAGCCCTTCTGCAGGGCCTTTAGCTTGAGCGGATCCTTGAGCTGTACGCGCTTGAAAAGCTCCGGGGCAAAGTGCGGAATGCCGGTAAAGCGCATGTCCTCACCGACGGTGAAGGTGTCGCCAATCTGGATGGTGCCATGATTGTGCAGGCCGATGATGTCGCCAGGCCAGGCCTCTTCGACCTGGGTACGATCGGAGGCCATAAAGGTCAGCGCATCGGCAATCTTGACGTCCTTCTTGATACGTACATGGCGCATCTTCATGTTCTTTTCGTACTTGCCGGAACAGACCCTCAGGAAGGCAATACGGTCACGATGATTGGGATCCATGTTGGCCTGGATCTTGAACACGAAGCCGGTGAATCTAGTGTCAGCCGCCTCCACGCTGCGGGTATCGGTCTCCCGTGGCTGGGGTGGCGGCGCATGCTCGACGAAGCCATCCATCATCTCCCGCACGCCAAAATTGCCCATGGCGGTACCGAAGTAGACCGGGGTCAGCTCACCGCGCAGATAGGCAGCGTGATCGAACGCGTGTGACGCTCCACGCACCAGCTCCACCTCCATGCGCAGCTCCTCGGCCAGATCCTCGCCGAGTACCGTATCAACCTCGGGATTATCGAGCCCCTCGATTCGCCTGTCCTCTGGGATCCGGCTCCCCTGACCCTGGGTGTAGAGATGGACCACATCGTTGTAAAGGTGGTAGACCCCCTTGAAGTTGCGCCCCATGCCGATTGGCCAGGTCATGGGCGCACACTGGATATCGAGCACCTTCTCGACCTCGTCCATGACCTCCACGGGGTCTCGAGTCTCGCGGTCCATCTTGTTGACAAAGGTAAGAATCGGCGTGGTGCGAAGGCGACACACCTCCATCAGCTTGATGGTACGGGCCTCGACGCCCTTGGCCCCGTCAATCACCATCAGCGCGGAGTCCACCGCCGTGAGGGTACGGTAGGTGTCTTCGGAGAAGTCCTCATGGCCCGGAGTATCGAGCAGGTTGACGATACGCCCCCCGTAGGGGAACTGCATGACCGAGGTGGTCACCGATATGCCCCGCTCCTGCTCCATCTTCATCCAGTCAGAAGTGGCATGCCGGTCGTTGCGCTTGCTCTTCACCGAACCGGCGAGCTGGATGGCATTGCCGAACAACAGCATCTTCTCGGTGATGGTGGTCTTACCCGCATCGGGGTGCGAGATGATTGCGAAAGTTCTGCGCAGCCCGACTTCCCGGGCCAGAGTGGAGGAGTCCGCCATGAAGTTGCGTATCGCCGTTTGTGCGATGCCGGCCGTGGCCGACACCCGAAGTGAATGGAGAGATGACGCCATTCTAAGCCTTTGCGGGCGGCAGTTGTAGGGTTAGGCTCGCCGGCCACGGCCACGGCCACGGCGACGGCCGGCGCTGGATCCCCCCCCGCTCTGCTCCATTACCGACGGCAGTGTCACATGGGCGCTCAAGTGCGGGAAGAGGTCGTGTCGATGGGGAATCGCCATGGCGGCCACGAAGTGCTCCTGGAAGCGTGGTTCGGTGGCGGTCTCGACTTTTTGCACGCGGCGCACCACTTCCTCGATTTCGCGGCGCGCCCTGCGGCTGAGCAGCGCGATGCGCGCCCCCGTGCCGGCGGCATTACCAGCCGAGTTGACGTGCTCAAGATCACAGTCGGGGATCAGGCCCAGGATCATGGCGTACTTGACGTCAATGTGAGCACCGAAGGCTCCGGCGAGACGAATGCACTCAACGTGCTGGGTGCCGAATTGCTCCATCAACAGGCGGATGCCGGCGTAGAGCGCGGCCTTGGCCAACTGGACAGCACGGATATCGTTCTGGGTGATGGCCAGGGTGCGGTTGTCGTCGCGGTGCAGGATGTAGGAGAAGGTGCGTCCGTCGGCCACGACCCGCTCGCTGCGCTCGGCCAGGCTGCCCTGCACGACACCGTCCTGGTTGATAATGCCGGCCAGGTACATCTCGGCGATGACCTCGATGATGCCCGAGCCGCAGATGCCGGTGACCCCGTAGGGCGCCACGCCCTCGTCGAACCCCGGCTCGTCGGACCACAGCTCGCCGCCGATCACCTTGTAGCGCGGCTCGAGCGTCAGCGGGTTGATGCGCACCCGTTCGATGGCGCCGGCGGCCGCTCGCTGCCCGCCGCTGATCTGAGCACCCTCGAAGGCCGGACCGGTGGGACTGGAGCAGGCCAGCAGGCGATGGCGGTTGCCCAGCACGATCTCCGCGTTGGTGCCCACGTCCACCAGCAGCATCAACTCCTCGCCCAGGTAGGGCGTCTCGGAGAGGATCATGCCTGCGGTGTCTGCCCCCACGTGCCCGGCGATGCACGGCAGGCCATAGACCCGTGCGTTGGGGTGGATGACAAGGTCCAACTCAGTGGCCCACAGCCCATCGATAGCTTCGTCGGTGGCCAGGGCAAAGGGCGCCCCACCAAGCTCCACCGGATTGATCCCGAACACCAGGCTCTGCATGATCGGATTGCCGACGAAGGTGGCCTCGAGAATGGCATCCACGCGTACGTCCGCCTCGGTGGCCATCTCCACGATGAGCGCGTTCAGGGCGTCGCGCACCGAGCGCGTCATGGTCAGCTCCCCGCCAGGGTTCATCATGATATAGGAGACCCGGCTCATCAGGTCCTCGCCGTAGCGGATCTGCGGGTTCATGCGCCCCGAGGAGGCGACCACTGCGCCGGTCTGCAGGTTGCACAGGTGGGCGGCGATGGTCGTGGAGCCAACGTCCACCGCTATGCCATAGACCTGCTCCTGGAAACCCGGCCACACACCGATAATGCGCCGATCGTCGTAGACTGCAACGGTCACGCCCCAGCCACCCTGTCGCAGGGCCGCCTGCAGTTGCTGAACGACGCGGATGTCGTTTTCAAGTTCACTCAGCTGCCATTCATGGGCCAGGGCGTCCTTGAGGCGACGCAGGTCGGACGCGGGGGCATGCAGGTCCGGTGCCTGCACCTCCACGTAGTAGAGACGCACGATGGGGTCGAGCTCGATATCGAGCGCCTCGGCGCGTTTACGCACGATCTGCCGGTGCACCTGGCTCGAGACGGGCACGTCGATTACGGCGTCGCCGAGCAGCCGGGTCGAGCAGCTCAGCCGGCGACCATCACACAGCGGTCCACGACGCGTCTCCCATGCCTGCTCGGTGTCGCTCTTGGCGGTGAGGTGATCCAGCCACGACTCGACCCCGTGCTTGGAGAAGCGGCCCTCGCAGAGGTCTACCTGGCAGCGGCCGCACAGACCGCGACCGCCGCACACCGAATCGATGTCGACCCCCAATGCGCGGGCGGCTTCCAGCACCGGCGTGCCCACCGGAAAGTGCCCACGGCGACCGGAAGGCGTAAAGACTACGAGCGCATCGTCAGCATCCGGCATGTGGGCCACCGTCCGTTAGAGGTTCATTCAGGGGCGAAGCGCCTCGTGCGAGGCGCTTCGGTCATTCGTTGTCATTGGTCATGCGACAATCCAGCCTCAGTTGATGGCCCGACGACGGCGGGTCTGGCGCCGCCCCCGCCCCTCGGTACCGTCCGCGCCCAACGCCGGGGGCTCGCGGAACTTCTGAATCCAGCGCATGCAGTCGGGGTCGTGACCCATCATCACGTCGGCACCCATGATCGCGGTAATGATCTCGCTGTGCAGCGGGTTGGTGATCGCCGAGGTCATCCCCGAGGCGATGGCCATGCTCATGAACGCGCCATTGATGCCGTTTCGGTTAGGCAGGCCAAAGCTGACGTTGGAGGCCCCGCAGGTGGTGTTGACCTTGAGCTCCTTCTGCAGCCGGTGGCACAGAGCAAACACCTGACGGCCCGCCGAGCCCACGGCACCGATCGGCATCACCAGCGGGTCAACCACCACGTCACAGGTGGGAATGCCGTGGTCGGCGGCGCGCTCGACGATCTTCTTGGCAATAGAGAAGCGCACGTCCGGGTCCTGGGAGATGCCCGTCTCGTCGTTGCTGATCGCCACCACCGCCGCACCATGCTTCTTGACCAGCGGCAACACCGCCTCGAGGCTATCGTCCTCGCCAGTGACAGAATTCACCAGCGCCTTGCCCTTGTAGACGGAAAGGCCCGACGCCAGCGCCTTGATGATCGATGAGTCAATGCACAACGGCACGTCGGTCAGCGACTGCACCAGCTCGATGGTCTGGGCCAGGATGGCCGGCTCGTCGGCAAGCGGAATGCCGGCGTTGACATCCAGCATGTGCGCGCCATGTGCCAACTGGTCCTCCACGTCCTTTACCACGCGGGAGAAGTCGCCAGCGGCCATTTCCGCGGCCAGTTGCTTGCGCCCGGTGGGATTGATGCGCTCGCCGATGACCACGAAGGGCCGTTCGAAGCCGAGCACGACCTCCTTCTTGTGTGAGCTGATGACGGTGTCTGTCATGGGACTTCCTCAATAGTGGTGTCTTTCTCAATAGTGGTGTCTTGTTGTTGCCGTCTATCGTTGCCATCACGACAGACGTGATTTGGATGAGCGGCCAACTCACGCACCACGCGCAGCCAGGAGGAGGTGTTTTTAAGGCGAAAATCCACTGGCTGCTGCACCACCTGGATGCGATCGCCATACTTCATCCGACGACTGCCTTCCCACGCCTCGACCCAGACACAGCGCATGTGCGGCTTGACTTCGCAGTGCCCGTTGACGTGCACGCCGCCGCAGGGTCCATTGCGCAGGTTCTTCGGGCAGTTCATGGGGCACGACATACCGGTGGCGGAGAGCGTGCACTTACCGCACATCTGACAATCGAATAGAAACCCTTTGACGTGTTTCTCGATGGCTTTGACCAGCACTTCGGCCCGCGCATAGCCAATCCGACGCCACAAGGGGTGGAGCCTCACCATGGGCGGTTCGAAGCCGCGGTACGCATTCTCGAATAGCCGGGCGTGGCGTACCACCCAGCGCCTCACCTTGTACATTTTTACCCTCCTTGCCCGCCGTGACTCGCGCATGGCAGCGGTCATGCTCATTGTTGTTGTCGTGCGGCCGCTGTCGCTGCGCTCACTCAGGCGGGACAAGCCAGCCCCTTCTGTCGCACCAGCCGCTTGAGAGCCTCATCGTCGAAGCGGGCCTCGATGCGCGCCGCTTCGGCTTCCGCCTCTGCCTGCAAGTCGTCGCCGCACTCGCGCGGCGCGCCGCGCTGCCAGTCCGCCATGTACGCCTCCGAACCGCCCTTGCCGGCACGCATGGCCGCACGATCGATGGCGTGCTGGAAGCGCGGCGACAGCAGCACCTTGGCGCTCTTGCGCCCCTGCTTGACGATCACCTGAGCGGGGATGCCCCGCCAACTGACGATGGTCAATGCGGCCATGTGACGTCCTCGCTGATCGGTACACTCGTCTCGTCGTCCGACTCCACCAGACGCACCAACGCAGTTTCCAGTCCGCCATAGCCGGTGTGCCGCCCCTCAAAGGGCAGCCCCAGCCGTTGCGCCGCCCGGCGCGCCTTGGCCTCGAGGGCGGGGTCGCAACGCTGCGACAGATAGACCAGCCGGCGATAGTGGGCAAAATATTGGCTGGCCAGTTGGGGATGGCGCTCGATGCCCAGTTCCTGAATCACCAGCCGATCGAAGTGGCGCACCAGGAAGTCAGTCAGATAAAAGGTGCCCGGCTCCTGGTCGCCCAGCGCTGCCATCACCGCTTCCCCGGCATAGATGTCATAGCAGTGCGCCCCCGGCAGCCGTTCGGCACCATGGGCCGTCAGCACAGCATCCAGCCGCCCGCCGGTCCCGCAGTCGCCATAGGCAACAAGAATGCGCGTATCATCCGGCACCTTTGCCAACTTGTTGCTCACCGCCACAGGGATGCGTTCCGGACGGTTATGAAGGTCCGCCGGCAGACACTCCAGACGCACGTCGCGCCAGCCATTGGCAGCGATCAAGGCCTGGATCTCCCTGCCCAGGGCCCCGCAGGCGATGATCAGCACGGATGACATGGGCAGGCCTCCAGGCGTCAGGCGGCGCGACGCTGGGAAATGAGTTCCTTGGCCATGTCGACCGCCACCCCGGCATCGCGACAGTAGGCATCCGCTCCGATCGCCTTGCCGAACTCCTCATTGAGCGGGGCGCCACCGACCATGACGATAACGTCATCACGCAGCCCCTTTTCGACCAGGGTATCGATGACGACTTTCATGTAAGGCATGGTGGTGGTCAGCAGCGCCGACATGCCGAGAATATCCGGCTTGTGCTCCTCCAATGCTTCGAGGTAGGTCTCCACCGGAATATTGATACCGATATCGATCACCTCGAAACCAGCCCCCTCCATCATCATCGACACCAGGTTCTTGCCGATGTCGTGAATGTCGCCCTTGACGGTACCGATCACGATCTTGCCGATGGTCTGGGAGCCAGATGCTACCAACAGAGGACGCAGCACTTCCATGCCCCCTTTCATCGCATTGGCCGCCATCAACACCTCTGGAACAAAGAGGATGCCATCGCGGAAATCGACGCCGACGATAGCCATTCCACCGACCAGCGCCTCATCGAGTACCCGGCTGGCACTCCAGCCACGCGCCAAGAGGATATCAGTGCCTTCTACCACCTCCTCGCGTAGACCATTGTAAAGATCGTCGTGCATCTGCTCGACCAGCTCATCATCCGGCAGGTCGTTGAGATCGAAGTCTTCGTCTTCATTGTACGGTTCTGTCATGGCGCTCCGCTCCCGATATGTCACCCCTACCCGGCAAGAGTGATGGTTACGAGAGCAGAGTAGGCGCACTGCGTGAAAGCCACATCCATGCAAGCGACGCATCCATGCCGAGAAACGTCATGCCGAATATTCGGAAAGATCCTTAAAAGGGCCTTTAAAGAACATTGATTTAAATCATATTTTACAACCATCGACTCCTCCCTTCCCGGTCGCAGCAACGACGCTTTGCGTCGTCTCCAGACATGCACCAAAGCACGGTCGGAGTACATTGCCTGGCAGAACACAACAACAACCAAGTCAGTGAGGGTAGCCATGCCCGCAATGAGCGAAGGGAAGAACATCTACGTTCTCAAGGCAAGCTGCCGAGGCGCCATCGGTACCGTATCTCGCCTCAGCACCTACCTGGCCCAGCGCCAATGCTACATCATGGAACTGGCGCAGTTCGATGAGATCGACACGGGCAACTTCTATGTCCGATGCGTCTTTTCCACAACGCCGGGTACCACGCCGCCGCTGGAAGAACTCAAGGATGAGTTTGGTCATGGCGTCGCCGAACGTGACGCCATGAAGTGGGAAATGCACGACACCCTCACCCCGAAAAAGGTGCTGATCATGGTGTCGAAATTCGACCACTGCCTGGACGATCTTCTGTACCGCCAGCGCACGGGGGAAATCAAGATGGAGATTCCTGCCATTATCTCCAATCATCCCGATCTCCAGCGATTGGCCGACTGGTATGAGATTCCCTTCTATCATCTGCCCGTCAGCCCGGAGTCCAAGCACGATCAAGAAAGAAAACTGCTGGAAATCATCGAGAAAACCGGGGCCAACCTGGTCGTTCTGGCCCGCTATATGCAGATTCTTTCTTCGAATTTTTGCGAGGAGCTGACGGGACGAGCCATCAATATTCACCACTCCTTCCTGCCCGGCTTCAAGGGCGCCAAGCCGTATCACCAGGCCTTCGAGCGGGGCGTCAAGCTGATCGGCGCTACGGCCCACTACGTCACCACCGACCTGGATGAAGGCCCGATTATCGAGCAGGTCGTCGAGCGTGTGGATCACACCTACAGCCCGGCGCAACTGGCCGCCGTGGGACGCGACGCCGAAAACATGGCCTTGTCACGCGCCGTGCGGTACCACCTGGAACATCGCGTCTTCACCAACGGCAACAAAACCGTCGTATTCCGTTGACGGAAGGATAAGGAGACCAACATGACCGTTCCCACTAATCGCCGCCGCACCCGCGCAAGCGGCCGCCGAAGGAGCCAAGGCGGCACCCAGGCCGCGGCACCGCCCTATGCCACCCGACAGATCCCCCACTACGAGGTACTCGAAGAAGAGGGGCTGGCAATCATCGAGCACAATGCCGACACCATCCTCGAGGAGGTGGGAATCGACTTTCGAGACGACGAAGAGGTCCTGCAGATCTGGCGCGATGCCGGGGCTGATGTACAGGGCGAACGAGTGCGCATCCCCCGCGGCCTGTGCCGCCGGCTGATCCAAGACAACGCCCCGCGCCAGTTCACCCAGCAGGCACGCAACCCGGCACGCAACGTCGAGATAGGCGGCCCGCACACTGTCTACGTACCCGCTTACGGCTGTCCCTTCGTGTACGACATCGATCAGGGTCGTCGCTACGGCACGCTCGAGGACTTTCAGAATTTCGTCAAGCTGGCCTTTCTGTCGCCGAGCCTACACCACTCGGGCGGCACCATCTGTGAGCCAGTCGACTTACCGGTCAACAAGCGCCACTTCGATATGATCTACAGCCACATGAAGTACTCTGACAAATGCTTCATGGGCTCGGTGACACACCCAGACCGCGCCCGGGACACGGTGGAAATGGCCAAGATACTGTTCGGCGATCGCTGGATGGATCCCGAGACCGGAAAGCCGCGCACCTGCGTGATCAGCCTGATCAATGCCAACTCGCCGATGACCTTCGATGACACCATGCTGGGTGCCGCCAAGGTCTACGCCCGTGCCAACCAGGCGTGCATTATCACCCCCTTCATCCTGGCCGGCGCCATGTCGCCGGTGACCGTGGCCGGCACCGCCGCTCAGACCCTGGCCGAAGCCATGGCCGGAATGGCCTTCATCCAACTGGTCAGTCAGGGCGCACCGGTGGTGATGGGCAGCTTTGCCAGCTCCATGTCGATGCAGTCCGGCGCGCCCACCTTCGGTACGCCGGAGCCAGCGCTGGTGCTCTACGTAATGGCCAATCTGGCTCGCCGGCTCGGCGTGCCCTTCCGCTCCGGCGGCTCGCTGACCGCCTCTAAGCTCCCCGACGCCCAGGCCGCTAGCGAAAGTGCCAACACCTTGCTGCCTACCACTCTGGGAGGGGTCAACTTCGCCCTGCATTCGGCCGGCTGGCTCGAGGGCGGGCTGGCCATGGGCTACGAGAAGTTCATCATGGACGCCGACCAGACCGGCATGATGCAAACCCTGCTCAAGGGCGTCGACCTGTCGGACAACGGCCAGGCCATGGACGCAATTCGCGAGGTCGGCCCCGGCAAGCACTTCCTGGGCTGCACGCACACCCAGGCCAACTTCAAGGATGCCTTCTACCTCTCGCCGATCAGTGACAACAACAGCTTCGAGCAGTGGGACGCGGATGGCCGGCTGGACATGGCCCAGCGAGCCAACGTGCGCTGGAAAAAACAACTCGCCGAATACGAAGCGCCAGCTCTGGACCCGGTGATCGATGATGCCCTACTGGACTACATGGCCACGCGTAAGGCCGGCTTTGCCGATTCCAACATCTGATTACCCACGACGCCGACCGGTCCCACCAAGTCGGCCGACCTAAAGGCTGGAGACCCTACCCCCTTGGTGATGACAAGGGCCCCGCCGACCTGATCGATACCATCACCGCCGGCGGTGACTACCGGGATCCGAATTAGAAATCGACGACCACATTGCCCTTGGGCGTACTGCAGCATGAAAGAATATAGCCTTCGGCGACATCCTCATCGGTAATACCGCCGTTGTGCTCCATTGCCACCTCGCCGGAAGCCAGCGGCACCCGGCAGGTGCCACAGATGCCCATGCCGCAGGCTTTAGGTATGTGCAGTCCCAGCCTGGCCGCTGCCGAGTGCACTGTTTCTCCGGGCGGAATCCGTACGCTCTTGCCGGTGGCACGGAACTCGACGAGGACCTTGTCAGCCGCTTCGATCGCGTCGGCGGCATGCTCAGCTTGCTCCGCCAGTTCCATCACCTCTTCCCGCACATCCAGTGGCGTGGCACCGAAGGACTCCTCGTGATAACGGCTCATGTCGAAGTCGTTGTCGCGCAGCAGTTGTTTAATCGCCTTCATATAAGGCGTGGGGCCGCAGCAGAATATTTCCCGCTCGAGGAAGTCCGGCACCATCAGCGCCAACATGGCGGGGGTGAGAAAGCCGCGAAACCCCGCCCAGGGCAACCCCAGCTCATCACTGCGCTCACAGACGAGATGCAGCTTGAACTCGGGGATACGCGAGAAGATATGTTCGAGTTCTCGATGATAGATGATGTCACCGGGAGTGCGTGCGCTGTGCACGAATTCCAGGTTGACCATGGCGTTGGTATCAAAGAACCAGCGGGCCATGGACATCAGCGGCGTGATGCCCACACCGCCGGAAAGCATCAGGACCTTATCTGCCGGGTGGTCGATGGCATTGAAGTTTCCCACCGGCCCATGTACGGCAAGCTCATCATTGATCGAAAGATTATCGTGCAGCCAATTGGAGACCTTGCCGCCGGGAATCCGCTTCACGGTGATCGAGAAGCTGTAGGGCACCGATGGCGAACTGGAAATGGTGTAGGAGCGCATGATCGATTCACCATCGATCTCCAGCTCCAGCGTCACGAACTGTCCCGGCTTGAAGAAGAACAGCACCGGCTGCTCTGCCATGAAGCAGAAGGTACGCACATCCCAGGTCTCCTGAATCACCTTGACGCAGCGCACCAGGTGACGGCCGTTGGTCCATGTCTGGGTAGTGACAGGATTGAGAAAGTTCATTGTCATATTTCGTCTCGCCAAGGGTAAGCAAGGAGGTCAGGGCCAGCCGTTGAATGGCTAGAGCGTTGTTTGAGGGCATTTTGAGGGCTGGGTGACGCCCCCCATTGTTCTGCCAGCGACATCGACTTGCCTGAAGGGGTCAGACGAGCAAGCCATTGGCCAGGCCAAGGTCGTAACCACGCCTGTCGACGTCGCTGCAAGGCATGGACCCGTCTCGACGCTAGACCACACTCTGCTTGCCTCCGATGGTTCCGCAAGGTCTCGGATGACGCGAACCTCGTTCCAGCCCGTCAAAAAGGATGCCCTTGATGTCCACTGCCACTCCCTCGCCGCTCGACGACCCGCTATCTGCCATTCGTCACGATGTGGCCTTTCGTCTTGACAACCGCCAGCCCGGCTTCTCGCTGGCACAGCCGTTCTACAACGATGGTGGAATCTTCGCCCTCGACATGGAGACGATCTTCGAGAAGGAGTGGCTGTTTGCCGGCATGAGCTGCGAGATACCGGCCAAGGGGAATTACCTTACCCTCGACGTGGGCAACAACCCCGTCATCATCATCCGCGGTGCCGAGGGTGCCATTCACGCGTTTCACAATGTCTGTCGCCATCGCGGCTCGAGGCTCTGCACCCAGGCGCGCGGCAAGGTGGCCAAACTGGTCTGCCCCTACCATCAGTGGACCTATGAGCTCGACGGCCGGTTACTGTTCGCCGGTAGCGACATGGGGGACGACTTCGACCTCGCCGAGTATGGGCTGCGCCCCATCGCCGCAGAGAGCGCCGGCGGCTTCCTCTTCATCTGCCTTGCCGACGCCCCTCCCCCCATCGACGATTTCCTGGCGAGTCTGTCGCGCTATGTGGCGCCCCATGGCCTGGATAATGCCAAGGTCGCAGTGGAGTCCACCATCGTCGAGCAGGCGAACTGGAAACTCGTGATCGAGAACAATCGCGAGTGCTATCACTGTAACGGCGCCCACCCGGAGCTGCTCAACTCGCTGCAGGAGTTCGACGATACCGACGACCCCCGTGCAACCGACGCCTACAAGGCTCTGGTCGCCAGGAAACAGGACGATTGGGATGCGCTGGATACACCCTGGGAGCTGCAGCGCTACGGCCGCCAGAATCGCTTGACCCGCACCCCCCTGCTCGAAGGGCGCGTCTCCATGACCATGGACGGCAAACAGGGCTGCAAGCGGCTGCTCGGCGAGCTGAACGAACCCGACATGGGCTCGCTGCGCATCCTGCACCTGCCCAACTCCTGGAACCACGTCATGGGCGATCACGCGGTAGTCTTCCGCGTCATGCCTCTGGGACCACAGCAGACCGTGGTGACGACCAAGTGGCTGGTGCACAAGGACGCGGTGGAGGGTGTGGACTACGACCCCACGGCACTGCGTCGCGTGTGGGATGCCACCAACGACCAGGACCGGAGACTAGCCGAAGAGAACCAGCGCGGCATCAACTCGAAGGCCTACTCACCCGGGCCCTACTCGCCCACCTACGAGTTCGGCGTCATCGACTTCATCGACTGGTACTGCGAGCGACTTCAGGAACATCTCGGCCAGGCCGCACCGAGCCTTCAGATAGTACGTGGCTGATCTGAACGCCAAACCCGACGGGACCCGCCTCTGCGCGGGTCCCGTCGTTCCACACTCTTTCGTATCCGTCGATGCCTTCCAGGCATAACCAGTCATTTGCAGCGGACTGCTCCTGGCGATGAGCGTGTACACCAAGCCCGCAGCTCTCCCGCGACGGGCGGTTGACCGACTCCTCAGCGGCCCGCTGCCAGCGCCGCCTCCCCTCGGTTCAAGCGACAGGCGGCATACTTGAACTCGGGTATCTTGCCGAAGGGGTCCAGCGCCGGGTTGGTCAGGATATTGGCGGCGGCCTCGGCGTAGCAGAACGGCACGAACACCATGCCCTCGGGCATGCCCGGGTCGGTACGCACCGACAGAGTAATGCTCCCCCTGCGCGTGGTGACGGTAATGACGGAGCCGGGCTCTACCCCCAACCGGCGCATCTCCGCCGGGGCCAGGGTCGCCACCGCCTCCGGCTCCAGCTCGTCGAGCACCTTGGTTCGCCGGGTCATGGAGCCGGTATGCCAGTGCTCCAACTGGCGCCCCGTAGTGAGCACGACCGGGTAGTCGGCGTCGATCGGCTCATCCGGTGGCAGCGGCAGCGTCGGAGAGAAGGATGCGCGTCCGCTCGTGGTATGGAAGGCATCGCTGAACACCACATCGGCCCCGGGCTCGTCGTCGGCCGGGCAGGGATAGGTCACCGACGCCTCCCGCTCCAGGCGCTCCCAACTGATGTGATCCAGAGAAGGCATGCCCTGCTTCATTTCCGCGAAGACGTCGCGTGGGTGATCATAGCGCCAGTCGAGGCCGAAGCGCCGGGCGATCTCCTGGATGATCCACCAGTCCGTACGCGCCTCCCCGGGCATGGGCACGGCGGCCCGGCCAAGCTGCACCTGTCGGTTGGTATTGGTGACGGTGCCATCCTTCTCCGGCCATGCGGAGGCCGGCAGTATCACATCGGCGAACTGAGCGGTCTCGGTTACGAACAGATCCTGCACCACCAGGTGTTCCAGCTTCGCCAGGGCTGCGCGGGCATGATCCAGGTCCGGATCGGACATGGCGGGATTCTCGCCCTGGATATACATGCCCTTGATCGTGCCGTCATGAATGGCGTGGATGATCTCCACCACGGTCAGCCCCGGCTGGTCGTCCAGCGGCGTGCTCCATAGCTCTTCGAAAGCGGCACGAACCTGGGCATCCGCCACGGGCTGGTAATCGGGCAGCACCATGGGGATCAGGCCCGCATCGGAAGCGCCCTGGACGTTGTTCTGTCCACGCAGCGGATGCAGACCCGTGCCCGGACGACCGGTCTGGCCACAGGCCAGCGCAAGCGAGATGAGGCAACGGGCGTTATCCGTGCCGTGGGTGTGCTGGGAAATACCCATGCCCCAGAAGATCATCGCCCTGTCCGCCGTGGCATAGAGGCGGGCCACGTCACGGATGGTGGCCGGGTCGACGCCGCAAGCGGCGGTCATCGCTTCGGGGGTCATGGGCGCCACATGGGCCTTGAGCGCTTCGAACCCCTCGGTGTGTTGGGCGATATAGACCTCGTCGTAGAGACCCTCGGTGACGATCACATTGAGCAGGGCATTGAACAGCGACACGTCGGACCCTGGCGTGAAGCGCACGCTGAGGTGCGCATAGGTATCCAGCGTCTGGCCACGAGGATCGATGATGATGAACTTGGTGCCGCGCTTGGCTGCCTGCTTGAAGAAGGTCGCCGCCACCGGGTGGTTGATCGCCGGATTGCAGCCGGTGAGGATAACCACGTCGGCCTTGGCCGCCTGCATGAACGAGGCCGTGACCGCCCCCGAACCGATGCACTCCATCAGCGCCGCCACCGAGCTGGCATGGCACAGCCGAGTACAGTGATCGACGTTGTTGGTGCCGAAACCGGTTCGCACCAGCTTCTGGAACAGCCAGGCCTCCTCGTTGGTGCACTTGGCGCTGCCGAAGCCGGCCAGCGCGGCGGGGCCATGTTCGACCTTGAGCCGCTTCAGACCATCGGCGGCCATATCCAGCGCCTCGTCCCAGCTCGCCTCACGGAAATGGGTCAACGGCGCAGCAGGGTCAAAGGCAGGATCAAGCCCCTTGGGCACCCCGGCCTTGCGGATCAAGGGCCGGCTGATTCGTGCGGGATGATTGGGGTAATCGAAACCGAAGCGGCCCTTCACGCAAAGACGATTCTGGTTCGACGGGCCGTCGCGTCCTTCGACGAAGAGGATCCGGTCATCCTTGACGTGATAGGTCAACTGGCAACCTACGCCACAATAGGGGCAGACCGAGTCGACCTTGCGATCTGCCGCGCGGGAGTCGCCATGGCCGGCCGCATCAACCAGGGTGGCCGGCATCAGCGCTCCGGTAGGACACGCCTGCACGCACTCGCCGCAGGCCACACAGGTGCTATCACCCAGGGGATCGTCGAAGTCGAAGACGATCTTCGACGCCGCGCCCCGATGAGCCATGCCGATGACGTCATTGACCTGGACTTCGCGGCAGGCGCGAACGCAGAGGTTGCACTCGATGCAGGCATCGAGGTCGACGGCCATCGCCGTGTGGGTGCGGTCCTGCATCAGCGCCGACTCTCGGTCCGCGACATGATGCACCGTCGGCTGGCTACGCTCGCCTTGCTCCGGCAGCCACTGGCGCACCGCATCGGCATCGACGGCGAGCGCCTCGGCCATGGACCAGAAGTGGCTGGAGCGATCGGGGCTCTTCTCGCGAGAGGGCTGGTCGACGGCAAGCAGCTCCATGACGCCCTCACGTGCCACCCGGGCACGGTCGGAGTTCGCGCTCTTGACCACCATGCCGGGGGCGGCCTGGCGCAGACAGCTCGCCGCCAGTATGCGCTCGCCTTCGATCTCCACCATGCAGGCACGGCAGTTGCCGTCACTGCGATAGCCCGGCGCATCCTTGAAGCAGAGATGGGGAATGGTCTCGCCGGCACGCTTGGCGACTTGCCACAGGGTTTCCCCCGGCGTGGCGATGATTTCATGCCCATCCAGGGTCAGGGTAAAGGTTTCCTGATTCATGGTTTCATCCCCTGACAATCACGTTCTGATCGGCCAATTCGGTACGAAAATCCTTGAGCAGTCCGAGTACCGGATTCGGCGCCGCCTGGCCCAGCCCGCAGATCGAGGCGTCCATCATCACCTGCGACAGGCGATCCAGCGCCACTGCATCCCACTCCGGGCGCTCCAGCAGGGTCAGCATCTTTTCGCTGCCGACCCGGCACGGCGTGCACTGGCCGCAGGATTCATCGGCGAAGAAGGCCAGCAGATTGGTGGCCACCCCGCGCAGGTCATCCTGGTCACAGAGCACGATGATAGCGGCGGAACCGATGAAGCAGCCGTGCTCCTGCAGGGTGTCGAAGTCCAGTGGCACGTCTGCCTTGCTCGCCGGCAGGATGCCGCCGGAGGCACCGCCCGGCAGATACCCCAGCAGACGGTGTCCTTCTGCCATGCCACCGCAGTACTCATCGACCAGTTCGCGCAGGGTGATGCCGGCCGGCGCCAGATGCACGCCGGGATAACGAACTCGACCGGAGACTGAGAAGCTGCGAAGCCCCTTGCGCCCGTGCCGCCCCTGGCTGGCGAACCACTCGGCACCACGCCGGTGAATCAGCGGGATCCAGTAGGCCGTTTCCACGTTGTTGACCAGGGTCGGCCGGTCGAACAGGCCCTTCTGGGCCACGAAGGGTGGACGATGACGCGGCTTGCCCGGCTTGCCCTCCAGCGACTCGATCAACGCCGACTCCTCGCCGCAGATGTAGGCCCCGGCACCGCGACGCAGCACCACGTAGCCGGGGTCGGCCAGCCCAGCCTGCTCCAGCTCATCGATCGCCTCGCGTAGTACCCGATGAAGGCCCGGGTACTCATCGCGCAGGTAGATAAAGAGCGCCTCGGCCTCCACGGCCCAGGCGCTCACCAGGGCGCCTTCCAGGAAGCAGTGCGGTTCACGCTCCAGGTAATAGCGATCCTTGAAGGTGCCGGGCTCGCCCTCGTCGGCGTTGATGACGCAGTATCGCGGCCCCGGTTCGGCACGTACGAAGTGCCATTTGCGGAAGGTGGGAAAGCCTGCGCCGCCCAGGCCGCGCAGGCCCGCCACTTCCATCGCCTGCATCAAGATTTCGACTGTCACGCGTCCTTCACGGCAGTCTGCCAGAAGCGTGTAGCCGCCAACAGCCCGGTAGTCGGCCAGGCTCGGCCAGTCGATGGGCTCGGGATGCAGCGCCCCCGACTCCAGGGCCGCCGCAACGCTCGCGGAAGTGGCATGCCCCAGGTGGCGATGCCCTACCTCCACCACCGGCGCGGTTTCGCAGCGCCCCATGCAGGGCGCCCACAGCACACGCACCTCGGCGGGGTCGATACCCTCCTCTAGCCGGGCCTTGAGCGCCGCGGCACCGGCCAGTTGGCAGGAGAGCGAATCACAGACCCGCAGCGTGATCGCGGGCGGCGCCAGCTGATCATCGTGGATCACGTCGAAATGGGCATAAAAGGTCGCCGTCTCGTAGACCGCGGCCATGGGAAGATTCATGTAGCTGGCCAGGGCGCGAAGCGCCGCCAGGGGCAGATGCCCGCGAGTATCCTGAATCGCATGGAGGTGCTCGATCAACAGGTCGCGGCGACGTAACTCGGGGCGGTCACGCTCATCGCCAATCAGCTGGCGCAGCGCCGCAAGCTCATCGGTGTCGAGTTCGCGGCCACGGGGCTTGCCACGAAAGCGGCGCTTGGGGTTCACGGTCTGGACGGTCATGGGAGCTCGTTGTTCGGTCTTGTCGGTAGTGGCGGATTCATGGTGTCACTCCCCCTGTACCAGGACAATGTCTGGCGCACCAGGCAATACACTGTCCTTGGTGGGGCATGATCGGATGAGCCTCGAACCAAATCGAGGCTCATCGTGTATCGTTGCGCCATACCTGGCGTAATTGCCAGTATCAGGCAGCAGCCACGCTGCCGTGGGGGTCGATGACGAATTTCTTGGCGACGCCCCCATCGAAGTCGGCATAGCCTCGAGGCGCCTCATCCAGGGAAATCACCTGGACATTGACCGCCCTGGCAATCTGCACCCTGTCGAAGAGAATCGCCTGCATCAGCTGGCGATGGTATTTCATCACCGGGCACTGCCCGGTATGGAAGGAGTGGGACTTGGCCCAGCCAAGCCCGAGCCGCATCGACAGATTGCCGTGCTTGGCCTCGTCGCTCTCGGCACCCGGATCCTCTGTGACGTAGAGGCCGGGGATGCCGATCTGACCACCAGCACGGGTGATATCCATGCAAGCGTTGAGCACCGCCGCCGGCTGCTCGTGGGCATGGTCGTGACCGTGACAGCGCGCCTCGAAGCCTACCGCATCCACCGCGCAGTCCACCTCCCGCTCGCCGAGGATCGACTCGAGCATGTCCGCCATTGGCGTGTCCTGGCGCAGGTCCAGGGTTTCGCAGCCGAAGCCCTTGGCCTGATCGAGGCGATCGCCATTCATGTCGCCGACGATGACGCAGGCCGCCCCCAGCAGCTGAGCCGAGACCGCCGCCGCCAGCCCGACAGGACCGGCACCGGCGATATAGACCGTACTCCCCGGCTCGACCCCGGCAGTGACACAGCCATGAAAGCCGGTGGGGAAGATATCCGACAGCAGCGTCAGGTCGCCGATCTTCTCCATGGCGAGATCACGGTCGGGAAACTTGAGCAGGTTGAAGTCCGCGTAGGGCACCATGACGTATTCAGTCTGGCCACCGACCCAGCCACCCATATCGACATAGCCGTAAGCCGCCCCTGGGCGTGCGGGATTGACATTCAAGCATATGCCGGTACGACCCTCCTTGCAGTTGCGGCAGCGTCCGCAGGCGATATTGAAGGGCACCGAGACGATGTCGCCAGCCTTGATGAACTCCACGTCGCGGCCGCATTCGATCACTTCGCCGGTGATCTCATGGCCCAGCACCAGCCCCTCGGGTGCCGTGGTGCGTCCGCGCACCATGTGCTGGTCGCTGCCGCAGATATTGGTGGTGATGACCTTGAGGATCACGCCGTGCTCGCACTTGCGCTTGCCCAGCGCCAGTTCGGGGAAGGCAATCGACTGCACCTCGACCTTGCCGGGGCCCATGTAGACGACCCCACGGTTGGCTTGGCTCATGGCTGGCTCCTGTCATTGTTATGAGGGGATGAAAAGACGACCTTTCCGATCGTGCTGCTCCAGCCTATGCCTTCCCGGGCTCGCCACTTGCCTCACAGAGGCATCGACATGCCTGTGCGAGACAAGTGGCTGACAAGACCTATCGCAGCACCCCTTCCGCCTTGAGCAGCTTTACGATCGCCTCGGCGCCCTGTTGCGGCGTCACGTCAGTGAGCAGCTGTCCGCCGCGACCCTCGGCCTTGGCAGCGGCTGCCTTGAAGCGGTCCCGGGCTGAGGCGGCCTTGACGATCTTCAATCGCTTGGGGCGCTTGCGGGCCGGCGCCAGCTGCCACTCAGCCAGCTCATAGTCGGGTTCGGCATCCACCGAGGTCGCCTCGAGCTCGGCCCGGCGGGCCGGACCGAAGGCGCTCTGGCGCGCCGCCGGTGCCGCCCCATCCACGCTGACGATGGCCGGTAACCGCACCTTGAGGCGCCGCCGCTGGCCCCGCGGCAGGGCCTGGAGCAGGGTCGCCACGCCGTTCTCGATCATCTCCACCGCGGCCAGGCCATTGACCAGGGGCCAACCCAGGCGCTCGGCCAGGGCATAGGGTAGCAACCCCGAGCCCTCGTTCCGCTCCGCCCGGCTACCTGTCACCACCAACTGCGGCGGCGCCCCGGCCAGGTACTCGGCCAGGGCCGGGATGGCATCGCTGCCCTCGGCCTGCTCCAACAGGGTCAGGCTCGCCAAACCCATGCCGGCGCCCGCAGCCATACCTAAGTAGCCGCGCAGCGCCGCCTCACTCTCCTCGCCACGGGCGCCAGCGTGGAGCAGGCTTACCCGGCTGCCGGCTAATTGACGCTCCAGGCCCAGGGCCAGCTCCAGGCCCCGGGCATCTTGATCGGCGCGGCGGGCGCGTCCGGTGACGGGGTGACGCCCCACCGAGACCAGCACCGTTACCTCGACTCCCTGCTGCTCAGGCCGCATCGCGCTGCCCTCCTCGCTGCTGTTCCACCTTGGCCACCAGGGCGGCGAGGATCTCGGCGCTATCGCCGATCACCGCCAGATCGGCGCGCTTGATCATGTCGCATCCCGGGTCGAGGTTGATGGCCACCACCTTGTCGCAGCCCTGGATGCCCTGCAGGTGCTGGATGGCACCGCTGATACCCACCGCCAGATAGACCCGGGCGGTGACCCAGGTGCCGGTGGCGCCCACCTGCCGGTGGCGGGCCATAAAGCCGTCGTCCACGGCGACCCGGGAGGCCCCTTCGGTGGCCCCCAGCACCCGGGCGGCGTGATGGAAGCCCTCCCAGTCCTTGACGCCATTTCCGGCGGAAAGGATGAACTCCGCCTCGGCCAGGGCCACCCCGGCGGGGTCCACCGCGACGTGCCCCAGATCCTCGATACGCGACAAAGCACTCAAGATCGCCTCCGCCAGGCTCAGGGCCTCGGCGGCGTGACGGGTCTCGTCCACCGGCTCGGCACACTCGGCCAGGGCAAGGGCAACCCGTGGCAGGGGGCGCTGGATATCCAGGCTCTCCGCCCCACCGCGGCCGGTACAGCGCCAACCCATCGGCGACTCGGCATCGGCCTCGATCTGCCAGACCCCGGTGGCGGGCCGCTCGTCCAGCCGCAGCGCCAGGCGTCGACCAAGATCGGCGCCGCCCAGGGGAGAGTCGGGGAGCAGCCAGTGACGCGGCGCCAGCTCCCGCTCCACGGCGGTCAGTACCGCCAGGCGCGCTTCGGGGGCGAAGCCGACGTAGGTGTCGTCACCGAGGTGCAGCAGCCGATCGATGCCCGCCTCGCCGAACCCCTGCTCTTTCAGCTCGCCGAATACCACGGCCAGCACGGCTCCAGGCCGCTCGGGGTCGGCATCGGCGAGGCGCCGGGCCAGGCCCAGCAGGTCGCGATCGTGGTTGGAGAGCCGCCCGCCGGGCATGTCCGGCACCACCGCCACCAGGAAGGCCGGGGCCTCGATGGTGACGTTGCGGCGCCTGTCCTGGGCCGCCTGGCGAGCACCGCCCACGGCCTGGCCACACTGCTGGGCGCCGCTGCGATCAATGCGCTTGATGCCGTTGGGGCCGATAAAGCCAATGGCATGAGGGTATTTGCGGATCAGCCCGCTGGGGCCCAGCCACTCGCTGGCGGCCCCGCCACCCTGCTCGGCGAGCGCGCGGGCGTGCTCCGCATGCAGGCGGTTGCGAACGATCCACTCGCGACGTGGATCGCGGCGACGAATCTCGCTCATCAGATCACCTCCTCGGCCAAGGGCCGGTGGGTCGCAGTAGTGGCCCCGCCTGCAGGACGCGCCACCAGGGCGTCGGCCACCAGCTCGGCGATATCGCGCACCTCGGCCGGGCCGTCCACGACACCTTCGAGCATGGCGGTGCACTGGGGACAACCCACCGCCACCAGTTCGGCTCCGCTCTCCTCGACGTCGTTCATGCGCATGTCGGGAATCCGCTGCTTGCCGGGGATATCGGTGATCGGTGCGCCGCCGCCACCGCCGCAACAGCGCGAGCGGAAGCCGGAACGCGCCATCTCGGATACCTGTATACCAAGCGCCTCCAGCACACGGCGCGGGGCCTCATACTCACCGTTGTAGCGTCCCAGGTAGCAGGGATCGTGGTAGGTGACAGTCCCGCCCTTCCAGGGCTTGAACGCCAAGCGCCCCATGTCGTACAGCTCGGCGATATAGGTGCTGTGGTGGCGCACCTCGTAGTTGGCATTGAAATCGGGGCCGCCCAGCTCGCCGTACTCGTTACCCAGCACATGGAAACTGTGGGGATCACAGGTGACGATGCGCTGGAAGCGGTATTTCGCGAGGGTAGCGATATTGCGCCTGGCCAGGGACTGGAAGGTCGCCTCGTCGCCCAGGCGCCGCGCCACGTCGCCGCTGTCGCGCTCCTCGTTACCTAGCACGGCGAAGTCCACCTCGGCGGCCCGCAGTACCTTGACCAGGGCTCTCAGGGTGCGCTGGTTGCGCATATCGAAGGCACCGTCGCCCAGCCACAGCAGCACCTCTGCCTGCTTGACGTCGGCCATCAGCGGCAGGTTGAGATCCGCCGCCCAGTGCAGCCGCGAGCCGGGATCGAAGCCGCCGGGGTTGTCGGTGGCGATCAGGTTGTCGAGCACCTCGGCACCCTTGTTGGGCGTATTGCCGTGCTCCAGGGTCAGGAAGCGACGCATGTCGACGATGGCATCGACATGCTCGATCATCATCGGGCACTCCTCGACGCAGGCGCGGCAGGTGGTGCAGGACCACAGGGTCTCGGCATCCACCAGCGCCGTTCCGCCGCTCATCGGGTCAGGCGCCACGATGGTCCCATGGGGGGTGCCATACCGTACGAGGGAAGGCTCGCCCACTGACTTGCCCCCAAGCCCTTGTGAAGGGTGGGGAGAGCCGCTATAGGCCGCATCGCTACCTCCGGCCAGGCCGACGACCATATCCTGGATCAGCTTCTTGGGGTTGAGCGGCTGACCGGCGGCGAAGGCCGGGCAGACTGCTTCGCAGCGCCCGCACTGCACGCAGGCGTCGAAGCCGAGCAGCTGATTCCAGGTAAAGTCGCTGGGCGTCTCGACCCCCAGCTTGGCGCCGGGATCGCCCAGGTGCAGCGCCTTGAGGCCGGTGGAGCCCGCCTCTCCTCTCGATTTGCCTCCCGACATGCTGGAGAAGCGCTCCGGGCGGCGATGGAAGGCCAGGTGCAGGGCGCCGGCGAAGGCGTGCTTCATGGGCCCGCCCCAGGTCATGCCGAAGACCATTTCGCCCAGGCCCCAGACCAACACCGCGCTCAGTATCAGGGCCAGCACCCAGCTGCCAGCGTCTTGCGGAAGCACGCCGACCGTCGGCAGAGTGATCAAGAACACGCTCAGCGAGAAAGCCATCAGGCTCTTCGGCAACCGCATCCAGGCGCCCCTGGACAGGCGCGCCGGTGGATTGCGGCGCCGCTTGGCCACGAACAGGCTGCCCACGAACATGGTCGCGCTGGCCGCCAGCAGCAGCCCGCCCAGCACGGGGTTGGCGAGCCCCAGGCCATGCACCAGGATCATCAACACGGCGGCGGCCACGAAGCCACCGGCGGTGGTCACGTGGGTATTGGACATCACCTTGTCGCGCCCTACCACATGGTGCAGATCCACCAGGTAGCGGCGCGGCATGGCAGCAAGCCCGCGGAGCAGGTCGACCTCGGCGGGTCGCCCCTGACGCCACAGGCGGATACGCCGCCAGGCGCCGATCGCCGCCAGCGCCAGGGCGGCGAAGATCAGAATCGGCAGGAGGGTCTCGAGCATGGTACTCACCTCATGTCTGGAACGACTAGCTTGAGCGACGGGGCTGCTCCGGCTTCGCGCTCGAGTTAAAAGTCCTTGCAGATCCGCAGGGCGTCGTATATGGCCGCATGGGTATTCCGCGGCGCCGTGCAGTCCCCCAGGCGGAACAGCAGGAAGCCGTCCCCCGCCTCGCTCAGACAGGGCTGGGGCTGGATGGCATACAGCGCCTCCAGGTCCACCTGGCCCTTGTTGCGGGACTGGTCCTTGAGGGCGTAGTACAGCGCCTCGTCGGGACGCACGCCGTTCTCCACCACCACCTGGTCGACCACCCGTTCCTCCAGGGCCCCGGTATACTCGTTCTCGAGTACCGCCACCAGGCCGTCGCCCTCACGGTAGACCTTGTGCAGCATCAGGTCGGAGGTCATGATCACCTCCTTCTCGTAGAGGCTGCGGTAGTAGGTCGGGAAGGTGGTGCCGCCCACCGCCGCGCCCGGCTTGATGTCGTCGGTGACGATCTCCACCTTGGCGCCCTTGTCGGCAAGAAAATCCGCCACCGAAACGCCCGAGAACTCACAGATCGCGTCATACACCAGCACGTTTTTGCCCGGGGCCACCTTGCCCGAGAGGATGTCCCAGCTGCTGACCACCAGGCTCTCCTCGGGGTTGTCCGCGTAGCCCCACTCGGGATACTGGTCCATGAATGGCTGGCCGCCGGTGGCCAGCACCACGATGTCCGGGCGAAGGTCCTGAATGGTGGCCTCGTCGGCACGGGTGCCCAGGCGCAGGTCGACCTTGAGCCGCGAAAGCTCCAACTGGTACCAGCGGGTGATACCGGCGATCTGGTCGCGCTGCGGGGCCTGGGCGGCGATGGTGATCTGGCCACCGAGCTGAGGGGCGGCCTCGAACAGGGTGACGTCGTGGCCACGCTCGGCGGCCACCTTGCCCGCCTCCATGCCGCCAGGACCACCGCCTACCACCACCACCTTGCGCTTAGGCCCCTCGGACTTCTCGATGATATGCGGCAGGCCCATGTATTCCCGCGAGGTCGCCGCATTCTGGATGCAGAGCACGTCGAGCCCCTGGTACTGGCGGTCGATGCAGTAGTTGGCACCCACGCACTGCTTGATCTGATCCACCTGGCCCAGCTTGATCTTGGCGATCAGGTGGGGGTCGGCGATATGCGCCCGCGTCATGCCCACCAGGTCCACATAGCCCCCTTCGAGGATGCGCTGCGCCTGATTGGGGTCCTTGATGTTCTGGGCATGGATCACCGGCACACCGACCACTTCCTTGATGCCCGCCGCCAGGTGCAAGAAGGGCTCCGGCGGGTAGGACATGTTGGGAATGACGTTGGCCAGCGAGTTATGGGTATCGCAGCCGGAGCCGATCACGCCGAAGAAGTCCACCTGCCCGGTGGCGTCATAGTAGGCGGCGATCTGCTTCATGTCGTCGTGGGTGAGGCCATCCGGGTGGAACTCGTCGCCGCAGATGCGCATGCCCACCACGAAGTCGTCGCCCACCTCAGCGCGCACCGCCTTGAGCACCTGCATGCCGAAGCGCATGCGGTTCTCGAAGCTGCCGCCCCACTGGTCGGTACGCTTGTTGACCCGCGGGCTCCAGAACTGGTCGATCAAGTGCTGGTGTACGGCGGAGAGTTCGACGCCGTCCAGCCCGCCCGCCTTGGCCCGGCGCGCCGCCTGGGCGAAGTCGGCGACGATACGCCAGATATCCTCCTCCTCGATGGTCTTGCAGGTCGAGCGGTGCACCGGCTCGCGGATGCCCGAGGGCGACAGCAGGGTCGGCCAGTCGAAGCCGTCCCAGCGCGAACGGCGCCCCATGTGGGTGATCTGAATCATGATCTTGCCGCCGTGCTGGTGCACGGCATCGGCGAGATTCTGGAAGTGAGGGATGATGCGGTCGGTAGAGAGGTTCACCGAGCTCCACCAGCCCTGGGGGCTATCGATGGAGACCACCGAGGAGCCGCCACAGATGGCGAGACCACAGCCCCCCTTGGCCTTTTCCTCGTAGTACCGAACGTAGCGCTCGGTGGTCATGCCGCCATCGGTGGCGTGGACCTCGGCGTGGGCGGTGCTGACCACCCGGTTACGGATGGTCAGCTTGCCGATCTGGATCGGCTCGAACAATGCGTCGAATGCCATGGTGATACTCCCTTTAACCCTGCGTCGCCAGGGGCTTGACCACGAAATAGCCCACGTCGAAGCCTTGTTCAGCCCCGCTCTGGGTCTGTTCGGCAACGGTGCGAAGCGTGCTGTCCCGGGCGGCCAGGATCTGGTCCATGGCACCGGCGAACCAGCCGGTGAACATGTACTCCACCTTGCGGTCGACCTTACCCAGCTGATAGACGAAGGCGCTGTGCTCCAGACGCACTCTGGCGGTGCCGGACTCCAGGTCGATCGCCTCGGTAATGAACCTGCCCCAACCGCGCTGGGAGAGGCGCGTCATATAGTGTTCGAAAACCGCTTCTCCCTGGAGACCGTGCAATTCGGCCTCCTGCTCGCACCAGTGCCAGGCACTCTTGTAGCCGGCATGGTAGAGAATCTCGGCGTACGTCTCGGCGCCCAGCGCCTTCTCCACCGCCACGTGGTTGTTGATGAAGAAGTGGCGCGGCACGTAGAGCATGGGCAGGGCATCGCTGGTCCAGACGCCGGTCTCGCTATCCACTTCGATGGGCAGTTCGGGGGCCATCTTGGTCACGGTCTTATTCCTCGAAATCGTTGTTTTGCAAGGTGAGCGGCGCCGGGGATAGGTCGTAGAGGGGGTCTTTTGCCATGGATGGCAAAAGTAGCGTCCAGGGAAGGGTTTACAGCGCCCCCTCATAGACCTATCGCCGGTTAAGCCGCGTCTTCGGGCCGGCGCTCCTCGCTACAGGGCTATCTCAGCCGCCCCACACATCCTTCAGTACACGCACCCAGTTTTCGCCCATGATCTTGCGCGTCTGCGACTCGCTGAAGCCGCGGCGCAGCAGCGCTTCGGTGAGATTGGGGAATTCACCGATGGTCCGAATGCCTTCGGGGTTGACGATCTTGCCGAAGCGGGTAAGACGACGGGCGTAGCCCTTGTCGTGGGTCAGCCACTCGAAGAAGTCCTGGCCGTGGCCCTGGGTGAAGTCGGTGCCAATGCCGATGGCATCCTCGCCGACGATATTCATGACGTACTCGATGGCCTCGACGTAGTCGTCGATGGTGGCGTCGACGCCGGCACGCAGGAAGGGGGTAAACATGGTCACGCCGACGAAGCCGCCATGGTCGGCGATGAAGCGCAGCTCCTCGTCGGACTTGTTGCGAGGGTGCTCCTTGAGGCCCGAGGGCAGGCAGTGGGAGTAGCAGACCGGCTTCTGCGACTCGAGGATCACCTCCTCCGAGGTCTTCGAGCCGACGTGTGAGAGGTCGCACATGATGCCCACGCGATTCATCTCGGCGACGATTTCGCGCCCGAAGCCGGAGAGCCCGCCATCACGCTCGTAGCACCCGGTGCCCACCAGGTTCTGGGTGTTGTAGCACATCTGCACGATGCCCACGCCGAGCTGCTTGAATATCTCCACGTAGCCGATCTGGTCCTCGAAGGCGTGGGCGTTCTGGAAGCCGAACAGGATGCCGGTCTTGCCCTCCTCCTTGGCCCGGGTGATGTCGGCGGTGGTGCGTACCGGGCGCACCAGATCGCTGCACTCGGCCATCAGCCGGTTAGATTTGACGATGTTGTCGACGGTGGCCTGGAAGCCCTCCCACACCGAGACGGTGCAGTTGGCCGCCGTCAGGCCACCGCGGCGCATGTCCTCGAACAGCTCACGGTTCCACTTGGCGATGATGAGACCATCAATGACGATGGCGTCCTGGTGCAGTTCGCTGGGGGGCATGACCAAATCTCCGTGTTGTCGTTACCTGCCGGCAGCATAGCGCCGGCAGGCTCCCTACACGAAGGCTGGAAACGACGGGGAGAATTCCAATTGCGTCACGCCTGTCGTGAAAGCGACACCTCCCCTGCTATTTGTCGACCACCACACTGGCGTAGGTCGGCTCCCCACGAGCCTGGTCAAGAGCGACCATGGCACTGGAAACCGGTTCACCGGAAACCGGTTCGAAGGCAGCACCCTTGAAAAGAGTGTCCACCTGCTTGCCCTTCAGTCGCGCCATTGGCTGGAGGTTGCCGATGCGCTCATCCCTGGGAGGAAAACCGAAGAACTCGCGGTAGCACTTCGAAAAATGAGGGGTCGAGACGAAGCCACAGGCCGAAGCCACTTCGATGATCGACATCGACGTCTGCTTGAGTAGCTGTCGCGCACGGGTCAGGCGCAGCTTGAGGTAGTAACGGGACGGAGAGCAATCGAGGTTCTTCTGGAACAGCCGTTCGAGCTGCCGCCGGGAGAGGCCGACATAGCAGGCCAGTTCGTCGAGGCCGATGGGCTCTTCCAGGTTGGCCTCCATCAGCGCCACGATCTCGAGCAGCTTGGGCTGCGTGGTACCCAGCACGTGGCGCAGGGGAATACGCTGCTGGTCCTGCTCATTGCGCACACGTTCGCAGATGAACATCTCGGAAATGCCGGCGGCCAATTCACGCCCGTGATCCTTAGCGATCAAGTTGAGCATCATGTCCAGCGGAGCGGTGCCTCCGGATGAGGTGGCACGGTCTCGGTCGATACAGAACAACCGTGTGGTCAGCTCCACCCGTGGAAAGGCCTCTCGCATCGCCGCCATGCATTCCCAATGGGTACTGACATCATAGCCGTCGAGCAGGCCGGCCTTGGCCAAGGCCCAGCTTCCGGTGCAGATCGCCCCCAGTCGCCGGGAGAGCCTCGCCTGTCCCTGCAGCCAGCTTAGGTGTTCGCGCTGCACGCTGCGATGCGGCCCGACACCACCACATACCACCACCATATCGAGCATCAGCGGCGTGCGCAGGGATACATCCGGGTTAACCTTGAGCCCGTCGCTGGCGCTGACCGGATCACCATCGGCGGTCAAGGTGTACCAGCGATAGAGTTCATGGCCGGCAAGCTGATTGGCCATGCGCAAGGGCTCGATGGCCGAAGCCAGCGAGATCAGGGTGAAATTATCCAGCAGCAGAAAACCGATCGTCTGAGTCTTGATCCCTTCGCCTTTGGGCTGCGGGCTGCTGAATCCGCCAGGATTCTTACGTGATGTATTCGTCATGATCTATCTCCCGGGCGGCGGTGGTGCGACCGGCCTCTTCACACCGAGGTCCGTTTTCTCTTCACAATACTGGTCCGAACGCGACATCCTGTCGTATATCGGCATGTCCCTACACACTATCCAATCCAGAGACAGGCCGCTTATCGTATTTTTCTCTATCGACGCACCATTCCCATTGAGTGACGCAATCGGGGTGAGGATAGGGGTTACGATAGGGGTTACGATAGGGGTTACGATAGGGGTTACGATAGGAGTTATGATAGGAGCAACGTACTGCAACGGAGCTCTCATGCCCTCCGCACCGCCCCTGCCGCTTTCTACGCCCAGCCGCAATCTGATCCGTCTGACCATCGTTCGTGGCATCACCTGGACCGGCTTCCTGGCCGCAGTGATCATCGGCGTGGAGCTGCTTCACTTCGAGCTGCAGGTGGTCGCCGTCATCGGGGTGATCGTCGCCATGGGGCTGATCAACCTGTTCACCTGGTGGCGACTGAGCCGTCAATGGGCCGTCAGCCATACCGAGTACGTGCTCCACCTGCTGGCCGATGTGCTGGGCCTGACTCTGCTGTTCTACCTCACCGGCGGCTCCACCAACCCCTTCATCAATTACTACCTCATCCCGGTGACCATCGCTGCCGCCACGCTGCCTTGGCGCTATGCCTGGATCATCGCCTCGTCGGCCATGGTCTCCTACACGATGCTGATGTTCGACTATCACCCCGTACCACAACTGACCCTCCATTACGATGACGAGGCCATCGACCTCCATGTACTGGGCATGTGGCTCAATTTCGCCCTGTCGGCCGGTCTCGTCACCTTCTTCATCTACAAGATGGCCCACGCCCTGCGCAGCCGAGAACAGGCGCTATCACGGACTCGAGAGGCGGCCCTGCGCAATGAGCAGGTCGTCGCGGTAGCAACCCAGGCCGCGGGGACCGCTCATGAGCTGGGGACACCCCTGTCGACCATGGCGGTACTGTTGAGCGAGATGCGCGAGGATGTGCGTGGTGATGACGCACTGGAAAAGGACGTCGAGTTGCTGCGTCAGCAGGTTGAAGTCTGCAAATCGCGGTTACGCCACCTGGTGCAGAGTGCGGATCGTGGCCGTATGGCGAAACCGGAGGTGCGCGATGCACGGGAGTGGCTGGCAAACGTGGTACAGCGCTGGCTGGTATTACGCCCCGACGTCAGTCATCGCCTGGATACCGGCAGCCAACGGGGCACGCCGTGGCTCATGGTGGATGCTACTCTCGACCAGGCTATCACCAACCTGCTCAACAATGCGGCGGATGCCAATCCCGACGACATCAGCATCCGGTTAGACTGGACGGCGGAAGAGGTGGTGATCGACATCCGCGACCATGGCCCCGGCGTCGCCCTGGAGATAGCCGATCAACTCGGCGAGACCTTCGTGTCGACCAAGAGCAAGGGCTTGGGAATCGGGCTCTTTCTCACCCATGCCACCATCAACCGCTTCGGCGGGGGCGTTAGCCTGTATAATCACCCCGACGGGGGAACGCTGACCGAAGTGACCCTGCCGCCCAGTGATCCCTGAGCCGGGCGGCGTCCCTTCAGAATGACGCGACGAGGTTGCCATGCAAGACGCCGATACACGCCTGCTGATCATCGACGACGACGAAATGTTCTGTCATGTGCTGTCGCGCGCCATGACCCGGCGCGGGTTCGAGGTCAACGTGGCGCACGATGCCGACCAGGCCATGAGCCTGGCCCGGCGACATCGCCCCCAGTTCGCCACCCTCGACCTCAAGCTGGAACACAGCTCCGGCCTGAAACTGCTCCCGGAGTTGCTCGAGGTCGTACCCGCGTGTCGCGTCGTGGTGCTGACCGGCTACTCCAGCATCGCCACCGCGGTCGAGGCAATCAAGCTCGGTGCCGTCAACTATCTTTGCAAGCCGGCCGATGCGGAAGAGATCCTCATTGCGCTGGGCCGCGAGCAGGGCGACCCGGATGCCGAAGTGTCCGACAACCCACCTTCGATCAACCGCATCGCCTGGGAACATATCCAGAAAGTGCTGCAGGAGAATGACGGCAATATCTCTGCCACGGCCAGGGCGCTGGGCATGCATCGCCGCACCTTGCAGCGCAAGCTACAGAAACGGCCGGTGCGGCGATAGCCAGAAATTAATGCCTTGATCCGCGGTTTTTGCCGGGAATAGTCCTGCGAGGACGCGCTGTAAATCCTGCCCTGGACGCTACCGGCGCCATCCATGGCGCCGGACATCCTCTACGGACTACCCCCGGCAACCGCTAGCCGGCGAGGCGAAAACATAGCGTGCTAAGGCTTGAGCCTAATCTATTGAGCCGTCCAGCCCAGGTCGATATTCCAGCTTGATCCCGTCACGGCACCCGCCGCATCCGACGCCAGATAGGCGACGAGACTGGAGACCTCCGTGGGGTCGATCAGCCGCTTTACGGCCGCATTCTTGAGCATGATCTGCTCGATCACCTCCTGCTCCTCCATGCCGTGCAGCTTCGCCTGATCGGCGATCTGGTTTTCCACCAGCGGCGTCTTCACGTAGGCCGGGCAGATGGCATTGGCGGTAATACCCTGTGAGCCTCCCTCCAGCGCCGCGGTCTTGGTCAGGCCGATCATGCCGTGCTTGGCGCTGATATAGGCCGACTTACCCGGCGAGGCCACCTGGGCGTGCACCGACGCGATATTTATGATGCGTCCCCAGCCGTTATGGCGCATCGACGGCCAGACGGCCTGGGTGAGCAGGAAAGGGGCGGTCAGCATCAGGTCGATGATCTGCCGCCACTTGGCTTCCGGAAAGTCCTCGATGGGCGAGACATGCTGTATACCCGCGTTATTGACCAGTATGTCCACTCGACCGAAACGCTTGATCGCCTCTGCCACGGCCGCCTTGCAGGCTTCACCATCGGTGAGGTCGGCCTTGAAGAAGGCCGCACCCTCGGCATCGGCCGTCTCCTTGGCCTGCTCATTGAAGTCAACCGCCAGCACCTGATAACCCAGTTCGCGAAACTGGTGCACCACGGCCTCTCCAATTCCACTGGCGGTGCCTGTCACCAGGGCGACTCGTGGGGCCGGGGTCGTTGCGTTAATCATGAACAAATCCTCATGGGCTGCAGTGAAATCGCAAGGGGGATGAGTAGCGGTACGACGCTTCCAGCATAGGCGCCCTGCCTCTTTGAAACCAGCCTCACCCCTCGCCGACGGGAGTCATGACCTTATCCATCATCTGCTGGGCCAGGCGACTCGCCTCCTGCAGGGAGTCGAGGTCGGAGAGGTCATCCATGAGCTCGCAGCGCCACAACCAAAGCGAGGGTCCGAGTGGCTCCGCCACGAAAGGATAACGCCCCGACGGCAAGGCGAAATGAAGATGGGTACCCGATTCAGCCGATGGTACGTTTGCTTCAGCCGGCACCAGTGCCAGCGAAAGCGACACCGGAGTGACCAGGGCACCCACCAGGTAGGACACTTCTCCGTCATCCGGCAGCTCCTTTGGCAGCGCTTGAAAGCACAGCGCATCCACGCTCAGCCGCGGATTGTAATGGGGTGATGCCTTTAGGCTGCGGCCCTGTTGTCGCTGCCAGGCTGCAGCCAGATCGCGAAGGCGCTCGTATTGGTCTGGGGTCAGGGCCTGCATCGGCACTCCTTCTCGGCAAGTGGGTATGGCAGTTCGCAGCAGCAGAGATCCGCCACGGCTGCTATTCTGGCAGTTCCATCTGCGACGAGGAATGCCCATGCTTCCCCAAGACCGCCTGAAGCTGGCCGTGTCGATCGCAACCCAGGCCGGTGAACACATCGTCGCTGCTCGCCAGGGCCAGGCTTTCAACCAGCGCTACAAGCAGGGAAATGAGCTGGTCACTAATGTAGATGTTGAGGTCGATACGCTGATCAGTGAGCGGCTGGAGGCCGCATTTCCGGGCGAGTCTCGGCTCAGCGAAGAGCTTGCCCCGGATCATGCGGTGATGACCACGACCGAAGCCCTGTGGGTCGTGGACCCCATCGATGGAACGGTCAATTTTGCCCACGGTCTCCACCACGTCGGTGTCTCCATCGCCTGGGTCAGCGAGGGCAGGACTCGCGTCGGGGTGGTTCACGCCCCGTTCTTCGATGAAACCTTTACCGCGCTATATGGCCAAGGCGCCTGGTGCAATGACAAGCCCATTCATGCCAGCCGTCGCTCCAACCTGGAGCACTGCCTGGTCGGCACCGGCTTCCCCTATCGGCGCGATAGTCGCCCCCCCCTGATGCGACGCCTTATGGCAATACTTCAGCACTGCCAGGATGTGCGTCGCAACGGTTCGGCGGCCCTGGACCTCTGCGATGTAGCCTGTGGCCGGCTTGATGCCTACTACGAGAGCGTCTCACCCTGGGACTTCGCTGCCGGCATGCTGATCGCGCGGGAAGCCGGCGCCCGGGCAGGCCATCTCTACCCTTGCCCCACGGGTATTCCCGAAGACCTCTACGGGGAAAACCTGCTGGTCAGCACACCGGAAATCCATGCCGAGCTCGCCGATCTGCTACGCGCTGCCGATGACAATGAGCTGATGCAATACTGAGGCTGTCCGACGCCCAGCAACACCATTGGCAAAAGGCTACCTGACTACGAATAAGACTCAGCAGGCGCCTGGTGGAGACCGCGACGTCGGTGGTTATCGCAGACATCGGCAACACCACCGGGAGGCCTGCGGCCTCCAGTCGTGAGCTGAAGCTTCCTCCTACAGCGGCGTGGCACCGTCGGTGAAAGGATCGCTGTAGGAGCGCTGGTCCCCATCGCGACTGGCGCCGTCAGGCGCCCCGGCGGAGGCCGCGACGTCGGTGGAGAACATCGCCAAGGATAGGCAACAGCGATAGTCCTGGGCAATTCCTTGGCTAGCGGGTCGCTATTGGCGCCCAAAGGGGTCATCGGTCACAATAGCGCCAACATTATTCAGGAGTACTCCTATGTTCGTCGTGATTTTCGGTCGCCCCGGCTGTTCCTTCTGCGTGCGTGCCCAGGCACTTGCCGAGCGGTTGGAAGCGGCCGGCGCCATCGAGGGCCATCGCTACGTCGACATCCTGGCAGAGGGCATCAGCAAAGCCGACATGGAGAAAACCATAGGTAAGCCAGTGACCACCGTGCCGCAGATATTCGTCGACCAGTCCCACGTAGGTGGCTTCACCGAGTTCGACCAGTACGTGCGCGACCACGACCTGCTTTCACGGGCCAGCGCCACCTGATCGCCGCCTCCTCGGGGGACAACTGCCCGTGCTCCCCCGCCCGGCGTCTTACTCTCGCTCAGCGTCCTTCTCCCGTTGAAAGCCAATTGCCATCAGAACCTATACTGTCGCCAGGCGCCCTGCGACAAGGCGCATCAGGAGAAAAGGAACGGCAACGATGCAGCGGGAAGAGTTCTTGCAACAACTTTGGCTCGACTACATCCACCAGCACACGGATTTGGGTGCCCTTCGCCTGTGGCCCACCGACACCCCGGCCGAGTACCTAGCGCTACTGACACTGAATCAATCACCCTTCGCAGCTACCGACCTGTTGCCGACGCTTGGCCACCTTGGTTTTCGTCCCGCTCAGCGCTATGCCATGGCAGACCGCGGCTTGCTGGTGACCCTGCTGGCCCCGCCCGATGATGGCCCCTGGCTGATACTGGCCGAGTTGCAGATGGGTACCCTCTCACGAGAGCCCAGGGCCCGTCTTGCCAAACTCGTTGGCAACACGCACCCGCAGGATGCCCGAGGAAAGAACCTGTTGACTCGCGGTCGCCCTTGGGCAATGCCAGACTGGGACACCTATCGAACACTCTGCGAGGCCCATCCGCTGGCCGGCTGGCTGTCGGTCATGGGGCCTGGCATGCACCATGCCGGCTTCGACTGCGAACGCATAGGAAGCGGCATCGCTAGCCTGGACGAAGCGCTTGAGCAGTGCGGCTTCAAGGGGAGCGAGGATCGCCAATATGGCCTCTTACCGGTCTCACCCATGCTGGATTACCGCTTCTACCCCACCTGCTCGCGCCGCATCGCCTTTGCCGATGGCGATGAACATCGCATTCCCCAAGGAGGTTTGGCCCTGCTGCAGAAGCGCCTCAGCAATGATCATGAACGGACCGTCGAACTGCTGCTGCCCCACCATACCCGCTGTGAGATCACCTGACCCCCCTCGTTTTCCGCTTAGCTTATCCACAGAATCTGTGGATAACGCTGTGCAAGGCGATGGTGTAACCCCGCGGGGGCCTTAGACCATCGCCGTTGCAATGAACTGGTCACAAAATCATCGCACCTCGACAAGCGCTCGAAACGCCCATGAACACGGCACGTAAACAACAAAGCCCGGGCTGATTGGCCCGGGCTTTGTTGAGGTTTGAGTCTTCGCGATCTGGGCTATCGAGGTTCAGTCGTCAAACGTCATTTCAGGCACATGCTCGGGTACCACCAGCTTGCCCGCCGTTTTCTCGACGATCTCCTCTACGCTGACACCCGGCGCCCGCTCCTTGAGAATGAATGCACCGTTCTCGATCTCCATGTAGGCCAGGTCCGTCAGCACACGACTGATACAGCCCGCACCTGTCAAGGGAAGGCTGCACTTCTCGAGCAGTTTCGACTCACCGTGCTTGGAAGCATGGGTCATGGTGCAGATGATGTTCTCGGCACCAGCCACCAGGTCCATGGCACCGCCCATGCCCTTGATCAGCTTTCCGGGGACCATCCAGGAGGCGATATTGCCTTCCTGGTCCACCTCGAATGCTCCGAGAACGGTCAGGTCAACATGACCGCCACGGATCATCGCAAAGGACTCCGCCGAGGAGAAGATCGCGGCTCCCGGGCGCGCCGTCACCGTCTGCTTGCCGGCATTGATCATGTCCGAATCGACTTCTTCCTCGGTAGGGAAGCGCCCCATGCCCAGCAGTCCATTCTCGGACTGCAGCATGACATCGATTCCATCGGGAATATAATTGGCAACCAGGGTGGGGATGCCGATACCCAGATTGACGTAAAAACCGTCCTGGAGTTCGCGTGCCACGCGCTGTGCCATCTGTTCGCGAGTCAGTGCCATCTTCTTGCCTCTTGTCGTTGTGAGCCATGCCGGTCCGGCCGGAATGCTCGAATCGAATCCATGGAAAGTCGCGGCTCAGTCGCGAACGGTGCGCTTTTCGATGCGCTTCTCGAAAGAGCCCTGGATGATCCGGTCGACATAGATCCCGGGCGTATGGATCTGACTGGGCTCCAGTTCACCCGGCTCGACGATCTCTTCCACTTCGACCACAGTGATCTTGCCGGCGGTGGCAGCCATGGGATTGAAGTTCTGCGCCGTGTGCCGATAGACCACATTGCCGTAGCGATCGGCCTTCCATCCCTTGATGATGGCGAAGTCGCCGACAATGCCTTCTTCCAGGATGTAGTGGCGCCCATTGAACTCGCGCACCTCTTTGCCCTCACCGATCGGCGTACCGTAGCCGGTCGCGGTATAGAAGGCCGGAATTCCTGCACCGCCGGCTCGCATGCGCTCGGCCAGGGTACCCTGGGGCGTCAGCACGACCTCGATCTCGTCGTTGAGCATCTGCTGCTCGAACAGGGCATTCTCACCAACGTAGGAGGCATATATCTTGCTGATCTGGCGATCTTCCAGCAGCAGGCCGAGGCCGAACCCATCGACACCGCAATTATTGGAGAACACGGTCAGGTCCTTGACGCCCCGACGCTTGATCTCGGCAATCAGGTTTTCCGGAATGCCGCACAGGCCGAAACCACCGGCAATCACGGTCATACCGCTTTCGATGCCTTGCATTGCCTCTTCGTAGGAATATACGCGTTTGTCGAATCCGGCCATCGCGAAGCCTCGTCTTGTTGTGAGATGAAAGAGTGACGGTACCTGATCAGTGTTGACCCGGCGAATATATTTGTTAAGTTTGTTTTTCTTATCAATTAATCGGAATTATAAATTAGTCGATCATGGCCATGACCATCAAGCAACTACGGGCCTTCCAGGCGGTCGCCCAGGCTCTCAGCTTTACCCAGGCTTGCGAACGCCTTCATCTCTCGCAGCCGGCGCTGAGCCTGGCCATCAAGGGGCTGGAGGAGACTCTGGGGGGAGCCCTTCTGATCCGCAGCACCCGCAGCGTTCGCCTGACACCGGAAGGAGAGACGCTGCTGCCCATGGCCAAACGGCTGCTTGCCGACTGGGACAACGCCGAGGAGCTGCTTCGCCAGCGTTTCACGCTGCAGCTGGGTCGCGTCGCCGTTGCCGCCATGCCTTCGATCGCCTGCAATCGACTGCCGCGCGCGCTGCGTGTCTTCCGCGAGCAATTTCCGCGGGTCAACGTGACGGTACACGATGTGATCAATGAACAGGTCATCGATATGGTACGCCAGCAGCAGGTCGAACTCGGTATTGCCTTCGAGCCCGAAACAAGCGAAGGGATTGACTTCCTGCCGCTCTTCGACGATACCTTCGTCGCCGTCGTGCCCCCCGACTCCCCATTGGCCAATGCCGTTGCGATCGACTGGAACGCCCTGCTCGACCACGACTTCATCACCCTGCAACGCCCCTCTATGGTACGCATCCTGATGGAACAAGCCCTGGCACTGCGCGGTACCGATCTCCCCGTCACCTTTGAAAGCCATCAGCTGGCGACGGTGGGCCGAATGGTTGCCAGTGGGCTGGGAGTCAGCGCCGTGCCTACTCTCTGCCGGCAACAGATGCATGAACTGGGTGCACGCTGCGTCCCCCTGCACGATCCTCAGATACGGCGCACGGTCGGCGTGGTCATTGGTGCGGGCCAGGAGCTCTCCACCGCAGCCCGCGCGCTCTACGACGTACTTTGCATCACCCTGCAACAAACCGACCGGTAACAGCACGTATCGCTGGGCAGCCCATCCTTCATCCATTAGCATGAGCGGCTGTCATGCAATAGACGCAAGGAGTAAGGCATGTCGACCCTGAAGGGGATCGTCAGCGTGCTGCTGCTTATTATCAGCACTCTGTTCTGGGGAGTTCCCCTCGTGCTGCTGACCGCCCTCAAGCTGATCACGCCCGGGCGTCGGCTAAGCCGATTCATCCTGCGCGGCCTCAATGGCGTTGCGCTCAATTGGATCGGCTTCAATCTGTGGTGGATGCGCCACTGGCTGAAGCCCCGGGTATGCATGAGCCTGCCAGAGGGTCTCGCCCGCGACCAGTGGTGGCTGGTGTTGTCAAATCACCGTAGCTGGACCGACATCTTCATGCTGCTGATGGGCCTCCATCGCCGCATCCCTATGCCCCGCTTCTTCCTCAAGCAGCAACTGATCTGGGTTCCCATCGTGGGAATGGCCTGGTGGGCGCTTGAGTACCCATTCATGCGCCGCTATACGAAACAGCAGCTGGCACGCAAACCCCAGCTCGCCCGCATCGATCGCGAAGCGACGGAGAGAATGTGCGAGCGCGCCCGCGAAATGCCAATCGCTATCTTCAACTTCGTGGAAGGCACGCGTTTTACGCCAGCCAAGCGAAACCTGCAGAACAGTCCCTTCCGGCACCTGCTGAAACCCAAGGCCGGCGGTATCGCCCAGGTCCTCAACCTGCTCGGCGATCACCTCAGCGGCATCCTTGACTTCACCCTGCGCTATGAGAATCCCAACCCGACCTTCTGGGGGTTCCTGTGCGGCCGTGAAGGGCCGATATCGGTTGAAGCACGCCGTCTTGACGTGCCCGCCTGGATGCTGGAAGGCAGCTATTACAATGACCCGCACTACAAGGAGCGCTTCCACTCATGGCTCAACGCCCTGTGGCAGGAAAAAGACGAGGCGCTCGACTCGCGCTGATGATCGTCATCCTGCTGCTACTGGCCGGCTGTGCCAGCGGTGGCGGGAATGTGCAACGCGGTGGAGCCCCCGGCATCGACGGTAGCTGGGTCACCGTGCAGCGTGGCGATACCCTGGGTAGCATCGCGGCACAGGCGAATGTGCCGTTGGCTAGATTGCAGCGCTTCAATCCAGACGCCAATCCTAATCGGCTGGCGGTTGGCCAGCGCCTGCTGGTACCGACTCAACAGGAACGCGCGCCGTCCGGCGGCCCCTATCGTTACCAGATACGTCCCGGCGATACCTATTCCGGCATCGCCCGACGGTTTACGACCACGCCGGCTCGTATCCAGTCGGCCAACCCCGGTATCGAGCCAACGCGGCTGAGGGTAGGCCAGGTGATCCAGGTGCCGTTGCAAGCAGCGAGAGCCAGCACAGCCCGTGCCAGCGCGAGTGGAAGCAATCGAGCGGCACGTGCCACACCGCCTGCGCCCGACACCAGCTCACTACCCGGCTCCGCCCGCAACTGGCCCTGGCCATTGGACGACTACCGTGTCGTTCGCGCCTTCGGCAGCGACAGTCGTGGCACGCTGCAGCCGATGTTGCTTGCCACCGGTCGCGGCGCCAACGCCAGAGCCGTCGCCGATGGCGATGTGCGTTTCGCCGGCAGCATGCGCCAGCTCGGCCGAGTGGTCATCGTGCATCATGCCGACAACCTGCAGAGTGTCTACGCCCTTTGCGATTCGATCCTGGTCGACGATGGTGCCAGGGTCACCCGCGGCACACCGTTGTGCGAAGTCGGTTACAGCAATACTACCGAGCGACACGACCTGCTCTTCGACGTACGCCTGGGCGGCAAGCCGATCGACCCACGGCGAGTGCTACGCTAAGGCTATGATGCGTCCAAGCCCTTTGCCGTGTGATATCTTGCTGCGCTCGCCGCTGCTGCAGCGTTTCACTACCCTGCTCGGCGAGTCAACTGCGAGCACCATTCTGGAGCGACTGGATGGCGAATTGGACTGGCAGCAGCCCCGCCTGCGTCTCTACGGCCGCGAACATCCGATTCCACGCCGCCAGGTGTGGATGGGGGACAGCGAGGCGCATTACCGCTACTCGGGTCACGATTTCCAGCCCGCACTTTGGCATACTGATGTCGCAAAGATCCGAGATGCCACCATTGCACGCCTGGCCGCTGCCGGAATCACTGCCACGTTCAACAGCGCACTGCTGAACCGCTATGAAAATGGAGAGGAGCGAATGGGCTGGCACAGCGATAACGAGACCGAACTTGGCCCAGACCCGCTAATAGCTGCCGTCAGCCTGGGAGCAGAGCGCCCGTTACGCATGCGCTGGCGGAAGGGTTCACGCGAGGCTTTCAATGTTTGGCTGCCCCATGACAGCCTCTTGCTGATGGGCCACGGGGTACAGCGGCAACTTCATCACGCACTGTTGCCCCGACAGATACCCGGGCTCAGGATCAGCCTCACATTTCGTTATGTTGCGTCTCAGGCGGCAAACGTCGATACAGCCCCCACAGAATAACCAGCAGCAGTGAATAGATCATCCCGCCCATGGGGTAGGCCAGGAAACTATAGGTCAAGCCAAAGTCGATGAAAGCAACCGACAGCAGTGTCCCCGCCACGGCCAGCGACTGCCTCTCCCCGGAGGCACTGCCGATACCTCTGGCGAAGAGCCAGAGTGGCATCACATACAGCGCCAAAAGGGTGATCAAACCTGGCAACCCACGCTTCACCCAGGCGTCGAGCACGTCATTATGGGCATGCCAGAAGCGGCCAAGTGATGGGTCCTGAACTCCTTTTGCGCCACGCTCACGCATGGCGGCACGGTATTCCCGGGTTCCCCAGCCGACGATCGGTCGCTCGGCAATCAGCTGGCCCGCGCCCTTCCACATTTCGAGTCGTGCACTGACCGAGGTCATATCGTCATCCCCGTCCACATACTGCTGCACACCGCTCACCGCGTTATGCACGCGCTTGGCCACACCGGTCTGCGGGGTCATATAGAGACTGCCAATCAGTACCAGCACGCAGGTCACAAGCAGTAACCGCCAGCGTAGCGTCAGGCGCTTGTGATGGCCGCGATAGAGCACCCAGACGGCCAGCGGCAGGCCGATCCAACCGCCCCGCGAACCGGAAAGCGCCGAGGTAGTCAGCCCCGCAAGCCCCCCAAGCGTCATCAGCAACGTCCAGCGCCAGCGATCATTACGCGTGATTGCCCAACCAAGGCCGGCAAAGCACAGCAGCCCTGTCATCAGCCCCAGGTTGCCAAACAGGATGGCATGCAGGGGCTCCTGCCCAATGGCACGAGGTACACCCTGGAAGATGCGCTGCAAGAACGCCCAGCTACCAGCGGTGATGCTGCCAAGGGCAAGCCCGGCCCACAGCCAGGTAGCGGAAGGCTTGAGCCTGGCCATGGCGATCAGTGTCACCATGGCAAGCCAAACCGGCCAGGCATCGCGCAGTCCCTTGAATCGCATGCCGTGTGCGAATTCCATTACCACCCAGCTCACACCATAGAGCAGAAGCACTGCTATCAGCACCTTGTCCTGGCGATGGGGAAATCCATCCAGCTGACCCTTGCCTGCCGCCAGGGCGGCCAGGATCAACAGTACCGGCACCGCAACCAATAGAGGCCAGGGCAGGATCAGGTAGGCGACAGCAGCAAACAGCAATGCCATGGCCGCAAGGGGGCCATGGCATTGATCTCTTGGACGTCGCGATAGCATCAGGGACATCGGTCGGCAATGTTCATTCTTGATCATAAGGAGCAGACCTGTGGTATATCTCCTCAACCGCGATAGTACCTCGGCGGCACAAACGGCATTCTGGTCACCGTCATCGGCAGCCGCTTGCCGCGCACCTCAGCGTAAACGATCGTGCCGATCTCGGCATTCTCGATGGTGACGTACCCCATCGCCACTGGCTTACCGACGCTTGGGCCGAAGCCACCGGAGGTGACCACACCGATTGCCTTGTCGTCGCTGTCGTACAATTCGGCACCCTCACGCACCGGCGCACGCCCTTCGCCCAGCAGCCCTACTCGCTTGCGCTGGTGATCCTTTTTCTCTACCTGATGGAGGATCAGGTCCGCACCGGGGAAGCCGCCCTGACGCTCACCGCCACGCCGACGTGGTTTGCCGATCGCCCAGATCAGCCCAGCTTCCACCGGGGTGGTCTCGGTGTCGATATCGTGACCGTACAGGCAGAGTCCCGCCTCCAGGCGCAGTGAGTCCCGAGCACCGAGACCTATCGCTTTCACCTCATCTTCGGCCAGCAGGCGGCGCGCCAAGGCCTCGGCTTGGTCCGCCGGCACCGATATCTCGAAACCATCCTCACCGGTATAGCCACTGCGACTGACCCAGACAGGAATGCCGTCGATCTCGAAACGACCCTGCTGCATGAAGACCATCTCGCAGGCAGCTGGGCACAACCTCTGCATCACGCTTGCCGCGTGCGGACCTTGAAGGGCCAGCAGGCCGCGGTCGAGCACCTCGATTTCATGCTCGGCATCCACACCGGTCTCGAGCAGGGCAACATCCTGATCCTTGCAGGCTGCATTGACCACGAGATAGAGGTGGTCACCAACGTTGGCCACCATCAGGTCGTCAACAACGCCCCCCTCCTGCCCGGTGAACAGCGCATAGCGCTGCAAGCCTTCGGGCAGTCCAACGATATCCGCGCAGACGAGGGTTTCCAGCGACTCCGCCGGCCTGGGACCGTGCAGCAGCACCTGCCCCATGTGCGAAACGTCAAAAAGGCCACAGGCCGCCCGGGCATGCTCGTGCTCCTTCTTGACGCCAAGTGGATACTGCACCGGCATATCATAGCCGGCAAAAGGCACCATCTTGCCCCCCAGCTCCAGGTGCAGGCCATGTAGTGGCGTATGCTTGAGTTCGCTCATGCGGTCATCCTCGATAGTGTTGGGCTCTGTCTGAAAGCCAATTCAACGCTGTCCATGGTCAAGGTCTTCCCCCGGCAAGACCTCCTTGCCGTCGAAATAATCCTTGGTCACCTTGAACACCACCGGTGAGAGCAGTGCCAGCGCAATCAGGTTGGGAATCGCCATCATGGCATTGAAGGTGTCAGCCATCAGCCAGATGAAACCGAGCTGCGCTATCGCCCCCAGAGGGATGGCCAATACGAACAGCGTTCGATAGAGCATGATCGAGCGTGTGCCGAACAGGAACTGGAAGCACTTCTCACCGTAGAAGGACCACCCCAGTATGGTAGTGAAGGCAAATACCGCCAATGCCACCGACACGATCTGATTGCCGAAGCCGGGTAGCGCCGCATCGAAAGAGAGCGCCGTCAGCGAAGCGCCCTGCTCGCCCTCGATCCACACCGTGGATGTCAGGATCACCAGCGCCGTGATGGTGCAAACGATGATCGTATCGATGAAGGTGCCCAGCATGGCGATGAGGCCCTGGCGCACCGGATTCTTGGTCTTTGCCGCCGCATGGGCGATGGGCGCACTACCCAGGCCAGCTTCGTTGGAGAAGATGCCTCGCGCCACGCCAAAGCGGATGGCCGCCATAACGGCTGCGCCGGCGAAGCCGCCCGCCGCTGCATGCGGGTTGAAGGCATAGTAGAAAATCAGACCGAAGGCCTCGCCGATCTGACCCGCATTGACGATCAGCACAAGCAATCCCGCAATGATATAGAGGATGCCCATGACCGGCACCAACTTGCCCGCCACCTTGGCTATACGCTTGATGCCGCCAAGGATAACTGCCCCGGCCAGCACCATGATTACTACGCCTGTCAGCCAGTGCGGGATGTTGAACGTGGAATCCAACGCGTCGGCGACGGAATTGGACTGCACCGTATTGCCGATCCCGAAGGCAGCGATGGCGCCGAAGAAGGCGAAAGCACCACCCAGCCACAGCCACTTCCTGCCCAGCCCATTCTTGATGTAGAACATCGGCCCACCGACGTGGTAACCGGTACTATCGGTCTCGCGAAAGCGAACGGCCAGCACGGCTTCGGCGAACTTGGTCGCCATACCCACCAGGGCAGTGATCCACATCCAGAATATCGCCCCTGGCCCACCCAGGGCGATGGCTGTCGCCACCCCGGCAATATTACCCGTACCGATAGTGGCAGAGAGCGCCGTCATCAAGGCGTTGAAGGGCGAAATCTCCCCCTCCTCTTCCACTCGCTTCTTTTCCCCCGGTTTCGGCTTGGCATCGCGTCCCTGCCACATCAACTTGAAGCCAACACCCAGCTTGCGAAGGGGCATCAATTTCAGGCCGAGCTGCAGATAGAGGCCAACGCCCAGCAGCAAAATGAGCATCAACGGACCCCAGACCACGCTGTTGATGGTCGTGAATATCGTTGTCAAGATTTCCACGCACGTATCCCTCTGTTATATGGATTTATTGTTGGGCTTGCCGACGCTCTCGCCTCACAAGCACAAGTCATGCCCAAGGCTGCCAACTGCAAAATTATCGGCAGCTCAAACCGGTGTACCATAGCGGAATAAACCATGTTTCCGCCACCCTAGCGCAATGTCATCTTCTGTATTCGTTGTATAGGGGGATACTGGAGTGCAAGCGTAACGCGTGTTTCGTATCGGAAACAATAACTCCGCTCTTCCGGTGCCGGAGGATTCCTTCTACCGCCGGCAGAGTGGACGAGTCTTGGCAAGAGCCGAGTGGTGCATGCTTGGTTATAGACTAGTGAGTGTAGTCGGCACTGCCTAATAGATGAAATCGAGTCAATCGCCCTGTCTACCCAACGCAGCTACCGCTGGACGCGAGTCGCTTGCCGCGTCAATCTGCAGAGGTAGGCATGCAGCGCCCAAGGCTCGACAAACCCCGGGACTCGCCAAACGGCGTCAATGGCGTTAGCATTCACCCGTTCAGAAACCTTTTTCGTATAGGAAAACTATCATGAGCACGATTCCTGCAAACCTGCGCTACAACGACAGCCATGAATGGGTACAGGACAATGGTGATGGCACTGTCACTATCGGCATTACCGATCATGCTCAGGGAGCCCTGGGCGACGTGGTTTTCGTAGAGCTGCCCGATGTCGGGCGCACCTTGGCAAAGGGCGATGAGTTCGGCGTGGTCGAGTCGGTGAAAGCCGCCTCCGACCTCTACGCCCCGGTGGCCGGTGAGGTCATCGAAGTCAACGAGGCGCTCGAAGACGCCCCTGAAACGGTCAACGAGGCACCCTACGACGGCGGCTGGATCATGAAAGTGCGCATCGAGGGCGCTGCCAGCCTCGACGACCTGCTCGACGCCGACGCCTACCAGGCCGCTACCGCCGAGGAGTGATTCTTCGACTGCTCTCCCCGGTCACAGTGACCGGGATATTTAATTCCTATCGACAGGGTGCTCCATGGCTTTCGACAATCGCCGCCTGGCCGAACTGGCCGATCATGACGCCTTCATCCGACGCCACAACGGGCCCGGTGCCGATGACGTCGCCGCCATGCTGGCGACTCTTGAATTGGAAAGCCTCGACGCCCTGATCGAGCGCACGGTGCCGGCTGACATACGCCTGGGACGGGAACTCGATCTCGACCCACCACGTAGCGAAGCCGAGGCACTTGACTACCTGAAACGGCTGGCTCGACAAAACAAAGTCTTCAAGACTTACATCGGCCAAGGCTACTACAACACCCATGTGCCGGCCGTGATTCAGCGCAACGTGTTGGAAAACCCGGGCTGGTATACCGCCTATACCCCCTATCAGCCGGAAATTGCCCAGGGCCGGCTCGAAGGGTTACTTAACTTCCAGCAGATGGTCATGGACCTCACCGGCATGGAACTGGCCAACGCTTCGTTGCTGGATGAAGCCACTGCGGCGGCCGAAGCCATGGCGCTATGCCAGCGTGCCAACAAAAAGTCCAGGAGCCTGGCTTTCTTCGTTGCCGACGACGTGCTGCCCCAGACCCTCGATGTGGTTCGCACCCGCGCCCACTACTTCGGCTTCGAGTTGATCGTCGGCGCCGCCGATAGCCTTGCCGAACACGACGTCTTCGGCGCCCTGCTCCAGTATCCGGGGCAGAGCGGTGAGATCCGCGACCTGGCGCCGCTGCTTGCCACGGCGCGCGAGAACGGCGTGATGACCTGCGTGGCCGCCGACATCATGAGTTTGGTACTGCTCAAGGAGCCCGGCGCCCTGGGCGCCGATATCGTGATGGGTAACAGCCAGCGTTTCGGCGTACCCATGGGCTTTGGCGGCCCCCACGCCGCCTTCTTTGCCACTACCGACAAGCTCAAGCGCTCGATTCCGGGACGCATCATCGGCGTATCCAAGGACTCGCGTGGCAATACCGCTCTGCGCATGGCGATGCAGACCCGCGAGCAGCATATTCGTCGCGAGAAGGCCACTTCCAACATCTGTACCGCCCAGGCGCTGTTGGCCAACATGGCAGGCTTCTATGCCGTCTATCACGGCGCCAAGGGGCTCACCACCATCGCCACGCGAATACACCGCCTGACCACCATTCTCGCTTTGGGTGTGGCCAGCAAGGGAGTGACGCTTGCCCACGACAGCTGGTTCGACACCCTGCGCCTGACCGGCGTCGATGCCGGCAAGATCCATGGCCGGGCAATGACCCACGAGATCAACCTGCGCTATTACGACAATGGCGATATCGGCGTCAGTCTCGACGAGACCACCACGACGCACGATCTCGACACCTTGTTCGACGTGCTGCTCGATGAAGAACACGGGCTATCCGTGGCCGCCCTGGATGAAGCCGTAGTCAATGCGGGCAAGAGCGGCATCCCGGCCGCCTGCCGGCGCGAGTCGGGCTTCCTCGCCCACCCGACCTTCCAGCGTTACCGCAGCGAGACCGAGATGCTGCGCTACCTCAAGCGGCTCGAGAACAAGGACCTGTCGCTGACCCACGCCATGATCCCGCTTGGCTCCTGCACCATGAAGCTCAACGCCACCAGCGAGATGGTCCCCATCACCTGGCCGGAGTTCGGGCAGATTCATCCGTTCGCCCCGCGCAACCAGGTGGCCGGCTACCAGCAGATGATCGACGAGCTGGCCGCGTTCCTGGTGGAAATCACCGGCTACGAGCACATCTCGATGCAGCCCAATTCCGGTGCCCAGGGCGAGTATGCCGGCTTGGTGGCCATCCGCCGCTACCAGCAGGCCGAGGGCCAGGGACATCGGAACATCTGCCTGATACCGAGCTCCGCCCACGGCACCAATCCCGCATCCGCGGCCATGGCCCACATGAAGGTGGTCGTGGTCGAGTGCGACAGCGATGGCAACATCGACCTCGACGACCTGCGGGCCAAGGCTGAACAGCATGGCGACACCCTCTCGGCGATCATGCTCACCTACCCCTCCACGCACGGGGTATTCGAGGAAGGCGTGCGGGAGGCCTGCGCCATCGTTCATCAGTACGGCGGCCAGGTGTACATCGACGGCGCCAACATGAACGCCCAGGTCGGCCTGTCCCGCCCCGGCGACTTCGGTGGCGACGTCTCCCACCTGAACCTGCACAAGACCTTCTGCATTCCCCACGGCGGCGGCGGCCCGGGCATGGGCCCCATCGGGGTCAAGGCGCATTTGGCGCCTTACGTCTCCAACCATGTGGTCACCCCGATTGACGGGGTCAATGCCGACTGCGGCGCCGTCTCGGCGGCAGCCTTCGGCAGCGCCTCGATCCTGCCGATCTCCTGGGCCTACATCAAGATGATGGGCGCACGCGGCCTGCGCCAGGCCACCGAGCTCGCCATCCTCAATGCCAACTATGTGGCCCGGCGGCTCGAGGCGCACTATCCGGTGCTTTACCGTGGCGTCAACGGCACCGTAGCCCATGAATGCATCATCGATATCCGCTCGCTCAAGGCGGCCTCGGGCATCAGCGAAGAGGATATCGCCAAGCGCCTCATGGACTACGGCTTCCACGCCCCGACCATGTCCTTCCCGGTGCCCGGCACCCTGATGGTCGAACCCACTGAGTCGGAGTCGCGCTTCGAAATCGACCGCTTCTGCGATGCCATGATCAGCATTCGCAAGGAGATCGCGGCAGTGGAGCGCGGCGACTGGCCGGCGGACGACAATCCGCTGGTCCACGCCCCCCACACCATGGTCGACCTGATGGACGACGCCTGGGACCGCCCCTATGGCAGGGAACTCGGCGCCTTCCCCTCCGGTGCAGTCAAGGCCGCCAAGGTGTGGCCGGCGGTCAATCGCGTCGACAACGTCTTCGGCGATCGACAGCTGATCTGCTCCTGTCCGAGCATCGACGAATACCGCGACTGAGAGGCATATGACATGCCCTCACGCAATCGACCCGCCAACGGCGGGTCGATTGCACTCAAGGGTAGGCGTTGCCGATTTTCAAATAGCCGGCGCCCCCTCAGCGAAACCGAATCGTTCGCGCAGCCGCTGCTCACGGAATCCTTCGAGCAGGCGCTCATAGCGACGCGGAACCCGGCTACTGGTACGAGTGATTAGATGCAGCGCCTCGTACTCCACCACCGGCAGGTCGAGCTCCTTGACCTGGCGCTGCCAGGGGGAGGTTTCGAGCACCAGACGCGAAACCACCGTGAAGCCAAGCCCACGCGCCACCGCATCCAGCACCATGGCCACCTCATTGGTGAAGCCCTGTCGCCGGAACTGATTCATCGAGCGAAACTCATCGGGAAAATTGCTACGTAACAGCACACCGGCATGATTGACGCCATCAGAGTAGTTGATGAAGCCGATACCCATCAGCTCGGCAAGCGTGGTCCCTGCGAAATCCGCGGGCACCACTAGGCATAACGGTTCCTGATGCCACAGCGAACAGTCTAACTCGGGGTGACGAACCGGCTCGGTGATGATACCCAGGTCGTGTCGCCCAGCCAGCACATCGGTGACAATATCGTGACTGAAGGCAAAGCTGTAGCTGACCGTCAGGCCCGGATACATCTGCTGCTGGCCCAGTATATAGGGATACAGCATCAGCCCCACACTACCCGGCGAACCGATGCGACACTCCCCCGTATCCAGGGCCTCATCGTCCAGGGAGTGGCGGAACTGCTCGTGCTCGGTGAACAGGCGTAGTCCATAGTCATAGGCGCGCCGGCCCGCCTCGGTAAGCGCGAAACGACGCCCATGACGCTCCAACAACGGTTTGTCGAGGTAACGCTCCAGCTTGCGCACGTGTTGGCTGACGCCGGGCTGGGTCATCTCCAGACGCTGGGCGGTGCGCGTGAAGCTGCCGGTCTCGACCAGCGTGACGAAGGTGCGGAAATACAGAGCGTTGAACATGGTATATCGCTTGCGATTCGGCCGTAACCTGATGTTGCTATTCTAACAGCACCGACGAACCCGCGCAGCGCTGCGCCTCCGCCAAGCGCGTGGTAGCATTCTCGTCATGACTCGGCGAGTGTTCACAGTGAAACAAGAACAGACTTCTCGCCCTAACCAGATATTATTTTGGCGCCCTGCCCTCCGGGCAGCAGGCCATCCGACCTGACAAGGACCGTTCCATGCCCGACACCATTTCCAGTACCGTTTCTCCCCTGGGCAGCCTGGAAGTGCTTTCTCAGCATGAAGTAAACCGGCTGCGCGACACATCCAAGGCCGGCCTGCATGACCTGCTGCGCCGCTGCGCCCTGGCGGTACTTAGTTCCGGCAGCATGACGGACGACAGTCTGGAGCTGATGGAGACCTATCACGATTTCGATATCGAAGTGATTCAGCAGGACCGCGGCATCCGGCTCAAGGTCACCAATGCCCCAGCCCAAGCCTTCGTCGACGGCAAGATGATTCGCGGGATCCGCGAACATCTCTCCTCGGTACTGCGTGACATCGTCTATGTCTACAACGAGATCCAGCATCATTCGCGCTTCGACCTCACCACGGCCGAGGGCACCACCAACGCTGTATTCCACATTCTGCGCAAGGCCGGCACCATGAAGCCCGGAAGGGATCCCAGCATCGTGGTGTGCTGGGGCGGGCACTCCATCGCCCGTGAAGAATACGAGTACACAAAGGACGTGGGATACCACCTGGGCCTGCGCGAACTCGACATCTGCACCGGCTGCGGCCCGGGCGCCATGAAAGGACCCATGAAGGGCGCCAACCTCGCCCACGCCAAGCAGCGGATCCATGACGGGCGCTATCTGGGCATTTCCGAACCCGGCATCATCGCCGCCGAGGCACCCAACCCGCTGGTCAACGAACTGGTGGTCATGCCCGATATCGAGAAACGTCTGGAAGCCTTCATTCGCATTGGCCATGGCATTGTCGTCTTCCCCGGCGGTGTGGGTACCGCCGAGGAAATCCTCTACCTCCTGGGCATCCTGCTCCATCCCGACAATAGCGACATGAAGATGCCAGTCATCTTCACCGGGCCAGCCAGTGCCAAGGACTACTTCGTGAGAATCGACGAATTTCTCGTCTATACCCTGGGTGACCAGGCCCGCGCCAAGTATCGAATCATCGTCGACGACCCCATCGAAGTGGCCCGAACCATGCGCAAGGGAATCGACGCGGTCACCGACTTCCGCCGCGAACATCAGGACGCCTTCCACTACAACTGGCGCCTGACCATTGCCCGGGACTTCCAGGAGACCTTCGAGCCGACACACGAAGCCATGGGCAGCCTGGCTCTACACAGGAACCAGCCGGTCCACGAACTGGCCGCCAACCTGCGCCGCGCGTTTTCCGGCATTGTGGCCGGTAACGTCAAGGAGCATGGCCTGCGTGCCATTGAGGCCCATGGGCCATTCCAACTGCACGCCGAACCGGAGCTGATGCGACGGCTGGATGCATTGCTGGGTTCCTTCGTCGCCCAGGGCCGCATGAAGCTGCCAGGACAAGAGTACAAACCCTGCTATCGGCTGGTGTAGCGACTGGAAGGAAACGCATCGGCAACACCGCCGGGAGGCCTGCGGCCTCCAGTCGTGATCTAAAGATTCTCCTACAGGGTGGTAGTCGCTTGTTATGGCAGGAAAAGGCAGCTGTTGGAGCGCTGCTCCGCATCGCGACTGGCGCCGGCAGGCGCCTCGGCGGAGGCCGCCGCAACGGCGATAATCGCAACGTAACCAACACCGCCGGGAGGCTTTCAGCCTCCAGTCGTGATCTAAAGATTCTCCTACAGGGTGGTAGTCGCTTGTTATGGCAGGAAAAGGCAGCTGTTGGAGCGCTGCTCCGCATCGCGACTGGCGCCGGCAGGCGCCTCGGCGGAGGCCGCCGCAACGGCGATAACCGCAACGTAACCAACACCGCCGGGAGGCCTGCGGCCTCCAGTCGTGAGCTGAAGCTACTCCAACAACGGCGTGGCAGCGTCGGTGGAGAGGATCGCTGTTGGAGCGCTGGTCCCCATCGCGACTGGCGCCGCCAGGCGCCTCGGCGGAGGCCGCCGCAACGGCGATAACCGCAACGTAACCAACACCGCCGGGAGGCCTGCGGCCTCCAGTCGTGATCTGAAGCTACTCCAACAACTACGTGGCAACGTCGGTGGAGAAAACAGCTGTTGGAGCGCTGCTCCGCATCGCGACTGGCGCCGGTAGGCGCCTCGGCGGAGGCCGCAACGGCAGCTGTTATCGCCACCATCGGCAACACCGCCGGGAGTCCTTCGGCCTCCAGTCGTGATCTGAAGATACTCCAACAGCGGCTTGGCACCGTCGGTGGAGAAAACAGCTGTTGGAGCGCAGGTTTCCATCGCGACTGGCGCCGGTAGGCGCCTTGGTGGAGGCCGCCGCAACGGCGATAATCGCAACGTAACCAACACCGCCGGGAGGCCTTCGGCCTCCAGTCGTGAGCTGAAGCTACTCCAACAATGTTTATTCATATGGTGCGGTTCTGTTGGAGCGCTGCTCCGCATCGCGACTGGCGCCGGCAGGCGCCTCGGCGGAGGCCGCCGCAACGGCGATAACCGCAACGTAACCAACACCGCCGGGAGGCCTGCGGCCTCCAGTCGTGAGCTGAAGCTACTCCAACAACGGCGTGGCAGCGTCGGTGGAGAGGATCGCTGTTGGAGCGCTGGTTTCCATCGCGACTGGCGCCGCCAGGCGCCTCGGCGGAGGCCGCCGCAACGGCGATAATCGCAACCTAACCAACACCGCCGGGAGGCCTGCGGCCTCCAGTCGTGAGCTGAAGCTACTCCAACAATGTTTATTCATATGGTGCGGTTCTGTTGGAGCGCTGGTTTCCATCGCGACTGGCGCCGCCAGGCGCCTCGGCGGAGGCCACGGCGTAGGCGAGGTCGCCAACACTGGCAACACCGCCGGGAGGCTTTCAGCCTCCAGTCGTGATCTAAAGATTCTCCTACAGGGTGGTAGTCGCTTGTTATGGCAGGAAAAGGCAGCTGTTGGAGCGCTGCTCCGCATCGCGACTGGCGCCGGCAGGCGCCTCGGCGGAGGCTGCCGGCGTTGGCGGTGGTCGCTACCATCGGCAACACCGCCGGGAGGCTTTCAGCCTCCAGTCGTGATCTGAAGATACTCCAACAACTACGTGGCACCGTCGGTGGAGAAAACAGCTGTTGGAGCGCTGGTTTCCATCGCGACTGGCGCCGGCAGGCGCCCTGGCGGAGGCCGACGCAACAGCGATAATCGCAACGTAACCAACACCGCCGGGAGTCCTTCGGCCTCCAGTCGTGAGCTGAAGCTACTCCAACAATGTTTATTCATATGGTGCGGTTCTGTTGGAGCGCTGCTCCGCATCGCGACTGGCGCCGGCAGGCGCCCTGGCGGAGGCCGCCGCAACGGCGATAACCGCAACCTAACCAACACCGCCGGGAGGCTTTCAGCCTCCAGTCGTGATCTAAAGATTCTCCTACAGGGTGGTAGTCGCTTGTTATGGCAGGAAAAGGCAGCTGTTGGAGCGCTGCTCCGCATCGCGACTGGCGCCGGCAGGCGCCTCGGCGGAGTCATTACTGTCGACGTCGCCTACCTGGACTCCGCCGGACGCCACCAGAGCCATAGCACATGCAGCAGCAGCCCAGCGGTGGTGGCGTGGGCGATGAACAGTTGCCAGCTGATCCAATCGGTCATCACCGCGTGCCAGGCACCCATCAACCCCAGGCCAGCGAGCAGGGACGCACCGAAGCGCTTGAGCAGCATCGGCAGGCGGTAACGCTCGCTCGATGTCAGCATGCGCCAGTGCACCACCGCGACGGCCGCAACGGCGACCAGGGCGAGGGTGATCATTGTCAGGCGGTTGTCGTGCCCGCCCGCCAGGTAGCGCGGCACCGTGGAGAGCATCAGCACCAGCAGGCCCAGCATGATGCTCAACCGCTCCGCTGTCGGTGTGGCATTCATCAGGCCACCTTCAACTGCTGGGCATCGATCCACTCTTCTACCCAAGGAATCGCCGCATCATCGGCCATAAAGGTTTCCATGGCATCGACCTCCAGCCGTTCTCCGAGACGAATGGCGTCAAGCCCCTGGAGCATATCGTCCAAATGGCGGCCGGCGCCGCAGAAGGTTTCGCCGTAGGAGCTATCACCCAGTGCAATCACACCGTAACGCAGGCCCGAAAGCATGGGGCTCCGCTCAGTCAGGCCACGAGCGAAAGGAACGAAATTACCGGGGAAGTCGCCGCTACCGGTGGTGGACACACAGAAGAGCGCAAGATCGGTGGGGGAATCAACCAAGTCGGACACGGTCGGCTGTTCGAGGATTTCCACCTCGTAGCCGGCAGACTCGAATAGCGGCTTGACCTGTTCGGCGACATCGAGCGCGCCACCATACATGGTTCCAACAAGGATCTTCAGCATTGGCATGTCGAGGATATACCTAAGTATTTTAGTAGGATATTAACACGGCGGTAGACCGCATGCAGCCCGAGGGATGTCCGAGTATAATACTCGGACTTTATGTCAAGGAGGCGACATGCTGCAGACCTTCGAAGCCTGGATCACACCGATCATGATCGGTGGACTGGTCCTTTTCATGAGCTTTATCATCTGGGACCTGGCCAAGAAATCTCAGGCCGGGCGCTTCGGCACCATCATGCTATTCCTGGTGCTCGGCGCCGGGATCCTCGGCTATCTATTGAAAGTCGTCATCACCTGGCTGATCGAAAGAGGCGGCGGAGTCTGAGCAGGCGCACGCCGACGATGCCACCCCACCAACGGGTGGCATCATCATGACGACTCAGCTGGGCAGCGGTCCCTCGAAACACTCGACCTGGCTTTTCAACTTTTGACCGGGACGGAAGGTCACCACACGACGAGCCGAGATGGGAATCTCCTCGCCGGTCTTGGGGTTACGTCCCGGACGCTCCCGCTTGTCTCGCAGGTCGAAATTACCGAAACCGGACAGCTTTACCTGCTCGTTCTCACGCAGGCAGGCCCGGATCTCCTCGAAGAAGGCTTCCACCATCGACTTGGCTTCCCGCTTGGTCAGCCCCAACTCGGCATGCAGGTGTTCGGCCAGTTCCGCCTTGGTCAACGCTCCCATGTCTACTCCTTCAGAGTGGCGGTCCAGCCCGCCGCCGGTCTTATCCCACCGCCTGTGCCCAATACAAAGTGCGAATATTTCCTTCCGAAAAGGATCGGAAATATCATCCGCGCAGTTCGGCGCCCAGGTGCTGATGCGATTCGGCGACAATGGCATCGACCAACTGATTGATTTCCTCGTCATTCAGCGTGCGCGAAGGATGCTGCCAGGTCAAGCCCAAGGCAACGCTCTTGCACCCTTCTGTAACGCCCTTACCCTGGTAGACATCGAAAAGTCGCAGTTCCTCGAGCCACTGGCCAGCCTTTTTCCGCACACAATCGAGTAACGCCTGGACCGGTTGATTCACCCCGACCAGGAAAGCCAGGTCACGCCGCACTTCCGGATAGCGGGAAAGCGGCACAAACGTCGGCAGAACGCCACGAGTAAGCGCATCCTGCCTGACCTCGAAAAGTAGCACATCGGCTTTGAGGCCCAACTCAGCCTTGACACCGGGATGCAAGGTGCCGATCCAGCCAACCGGGTCATCGCGATAGAGAATGCGCGCACTCTGACCTGGATGCAGCGACGGGTGTTCACCAGGCTCGAATCGCCAGGCATCCGCCTCCCCACCCATGGCAATCAGGCTTTCCAGGTCACCCTTGATGTCGAAAAAATCTGCTTTGTCACGACTACCGGCCCAGCCCTCCGGGTCGCGGGAGCCACAGGCCAGCGCCCCAAGCATCGGCGTCTGCTGAAGATCGTCCAGATCGCCACGAAAGACCATGCCTGCCTCGAACAAACGCACACGGTTCTGCTGGCGATTCAGGTTGTGCTCCAGGGCGCGGACCAGCCCCGGGAAGAGGCTTGCCCGCATGACCGAGAGATCACTGGAGATGGGATTGGCCAGCTTTGGCGATACTGCGTCGGGAAGCATCGCCAGCTGAAGGTCGGGTGGGACAAAGCTGTAGGTCACCGCTTCCTGATAGCCGCGCGCCACCATCTGCCGCCGCAGCCGCCCCAGCGGGGTGCGCGCTTCATGGTCCGGGCGCAGCGCTAGCCGCGCGGAAGGACGACGTACCGGCAGTTGGTTGTAGCCATGAATCCTGGCGATTTCCTCGATCAAGTCCTCTTCGATGGAAACATCGAAACGCCAGCTCGGCACCCTCGCCTTCCAGCCGGATGCCGTGCTATCAACCACCATGCCAAGCCGCTGGAGAATATCGGCCACTTCCTCGGCCGGCAACTGCTTGACCAGTGCCTGCTCGAGGCGTGCGGCCCGCAGCGTGACATCTCGCTCACCGGGAAGCTGTGCATGGCTTGTCACCTCGATCAGCGGACCCGGCTCGCCACCGGTAACCTGCAACAGCAGGGCCGTGGCCCGCTCGATGGCATCCACTGTCAATTGCGGATCAACGCCTCGCTCGAAGCGGTGCGATGCATCCGTGTGCAGGCCATAGGCGCGAGCCTGCCCTGCCACCGCCAGTGGCGAGAAAAAGGCCGATTCAAGGAAGATATCCTGCGTTGCTGCGCTGACGCCTGAGTCCTCACCGCCCATTACCCCGGCAATGGCCAGCGGACCGCGCTCATCGGCGATCACCAGCGTTGCGGCATTCAGGGTAATCTCCTGCCCATCGAGCAGCACCAGCCGCTCACCCTCCCGAGCGAGGCGTACAACAACGCCATCATGCAGATTGGCACGATCGAAGGCATGCAGAGGCTGTCCCAACTCGAGCATCACGTAGTTGGTGATGTCGACCACCGGATCGATGGTACGCACACCACTGCGGCGCAGCCGCTCAACCATCCACAGCGGAGTGGCAGCAGTCACGTCGACACCCTTGATCAGTCGCCCGATATAGCGTGGGCAAAACTCGGCGTCTTCGACACGAACCGGAAACGTCTCGGCATGTGTCGCCGGCACAGGCGTCACATCCGGCGAGGTCACCGGCAGCCTGTTGAGCACGCCTACTTCCCGCGCCAAGCCCTTGAGGCTAAGGCAGTCACCGCGATTGGGCGTCAGATCGACCTCGATGGCGTTGTCATCGAGCCCCATCCAGGCGCGTAAATCCTCCCCCGACGGCGCATCCAACGGCAGCTCGAGAATGCCCGGCGAGGTCTCCTCCTCCAGACCAAGCTCCGAGGCGGAGCAGATCATGCCGCGGGACTCCACGCCGCGAAGCTTGGCCTGCCGGATCTTGAGGTCGCCGGGCAGCACCGCGCCAACGCGGGCGAAGGGCACCTTCTGGCCAACCGCGACATTGGTTGCGCCGCAGACCACCTGCACCGCTTCTCCACTGCCATCGACGACCTGGCAGACATTCAGCTTGTCGGCATCCGGATGCGGCGCCATACCCACCACCTCTGCGATGACCACATCGCTGAAGAGCATCGCTACCGGCTCGATGGCGTCCACCTCAAGCCCGGCCATGGTGATCTGGTCTGCCAGCGCTTGGACGCCCAACTGCGGCGAGACCCACTCACGCAGCCACTGTTCGGAAAATTTCATGACTAATCCCGTGTTCTGCCGAAGTTCATATAACAGTTCATGTAACAGTTCATGTAACCACGCCCGCTCAGGCGAACTGGCGCAGAAAGCGCAGATCGTTCTCGAAGAACAGCCGCAGGTCATTGACGCCATAGCGCAGCATGGCCAAGCGCTCGGCCCCCATGCCAAAGGCAAAGCCCTTGTACCGCTCAGAATCGATACCCGAATGGCGGAACACTTCCGGATGCACCATGCCGCAGCCCATCACCTCCAGCCAGCCACTGTGGGAGCAGACGCGACAGCCTTCACCGCTGCACATCACACACTGGATATCGACCTCGGCCGAGGGCTCGGTAAAGGGAAAATAGGAAGGACGGAAACGCACCGAAAGATCGCCCCGCTCAAAGAAGGCGTGCAGGAAGTCCTCGATGGTGCCCTTGAGATCGGCAAAGCTGACATCCTCATCGACCAGCAGCCCCTCCACCTGATGAAACATGGGCGTATGCGTCAGGTCAGAATCGCTGCGGTAGACCCGCCCCGGGCAGACGATACGAATCGGCGGCGCCTGCTCCTTCATGGTGCGCACCTGAACCGGCGAGGTATGCGTACGCAGCAGCCGGGTGGCATCGAAATAGAAGGTATCGGCCATGCCCCGCGCAGGGTGGTGAGCGGGTATATTGAGCGCTTCGAAGTTGTGGTAGTCATCCTCGATTTCCGGCCCAACAGCAACGTCATAGCCAATCCGGGTAAAGAGCCCTTCAATGCGCTCCAGGGTGAGCGTCACTGGATGAAGGCCACCGCTGGGCTGGCCACGACCGGGCAGTGTCACGTCGATACGCTCTGCAGCCAGTTGAGCCTCAAGCGCTGCCTTCGACAAAGCTTGCCGCCGCTCGTCGAGCTCCTGAGCCAGTGCCTGCTTGGCCTGGTTGATACGCTCGCCTGCCGCGGGACGCTCATCGGCCGGCAGCTTGCCCAGCCCCTTTAGCTGAGCGGTAATCTCGCCCTTCTTGCCGAGATAGCGCACGCGCAGCTCATCGAGCGCCGCGATGCTGTCGGCGGCCTGGATGGCTTGACGGGCCTCGGTGACCAGTGTGGGAAGGTGGTCCATCCGTTGAGCTCCGAAATCGTTGATCTTGGCTGAAAAAAAACGTCGTGTTTCGATCGACAAAAAAACAGGGGAAGAGCGGCTGCTCTTCCCCTGCGACGGTCTGGCGTTGAAGGAGACCGGCCAACGCCGGCCCGACGCCATCGGTCGGAATCGCTTACTGGGCAGCCTTGGCCTTCTCGACGATGGCAGCAAAAGCGGCCTTCTCGTGAACAGCCAGATCGGCCAGCACCTTGCGGTCGATCTCGATACCGGCCTTCTTCAGGCCACCGACGAAGCGGCTATAGGACATGCCGTGCTGACGGGCACCGGCGTTGATACGCTGGATCCACAGGGCACGGAACTGACGCTTGCGGTTGCGACGGTCACGGTAGGCATACTGACCTGCCTTGATGACGGCCTGCTTGGCCACGCGAAAAACGCGCGAGCGGGCGCCATAGTAGCCCTTGGCCAGCTTCAATACTTTCTTGTGACGACGACGAGCGACGACACCACGCTTAACACGAGTCATAGCTTTCTCCTGACGTTAAAAAAGAACAAGCAGAGGCTTACAGGTTCGGCAGCATGCGCTGAACGAGGGCCTTGTCGGCGTCATGGATAAGCTTCGTACCACGCAGGTGACGCTTACGCTTGGTCGACTTCTTGGTCAGGATGTGGCTACGGTAAGACTGCTTGTGCTTGAAACCATTGGCAGTCTTCTTGAAGCGCTTGGCAGCGCCACTATTGGTCTTGATCTTCGGCATGAGTCAATTCTCCGCTCGAGTTTTTTAGAAAATCCGTGGCCTATGGCCGGCATTGACGCCGACCATCCGTTTGACTGGCCGTCGGATCACTTCTTCTTGGGGGCAATGATCATGATCATCTGGCGCCCTTCCATCTTGGGAAAGGCCTCCACGGTCCCGATCTCATCGAGATCCGCGGCGATCCGTTCCATCAGCTTGCGGCCGATGTCCTGGTGCGCCATTTCACGGCCGCGAAAACGCAGCGTGACCTTGCCCTTGTCGCCACCTTCGAGGAAACGAATCAGGTTTTTCAGCTTGACCTGATAATCGCCCTCGTCGGTGCCAGGTCGGAATTTGACTTCCTTGACCTGTATCTGTTTCGTCTTCTTCTTCTGAGCGGCCTTCTGCTTCTTTTGCTCAAAGACGAATTTGCCGTAATCCATAATCTTGCAGACGATGGGATCGGCATTGGAAATCTGGACGAGGTCCAAACCGGCCGCTTCGGCTCGCTCCAGTGCTTCACTGGTGGGCACGACGCCCAGCTGCTCGCCGTCGCTGTCGATCAGGCGCACCTGATCCTCGGTAATACGCTCGTTCATTGGGGGGCGCTTGTCCTGAGGACGTCCGCGCTGGCTGCTTCGCTTGATCGTTCCGTCTCCGTTCCGGTAATTGACAGTGTCGTTACCAACCTTCGGTCCGAACGCACTCGATGAACTCATCGACGGTCTGGACACCTAGGTTTTCGCCGGTGCGGGTGCGCACGGCAACCGAGTCGGCTTCGACTTCCTTATCCCCTACCACAAGGAGATAGGGAACTTTCTGCAACGTATGCTCGCGGATTTTAAAGCCGATCTTCTCGTTCCTCAAGTCCGCCTTGACGCGAAGACCGATTTTCTGCAAGCGACGCTCCAATTGTACCGCATAGTCGCGCTGTGCATCGGTAATTGTCATCACCACCACCTGTTCCGGCGCCAACCAGAGCGGCATGGCCCCAGCGTAGTGCTCGATCAGGATACCGATGAAACGCTCGAAGGAGCCGAGAATGGCCCGATGCAGCATGACCGGCGTCTTGCGCTCGCCATCTTCGTCGACGAACTGGGCGCTCAAACGTCCGGGCAAATTGAAATCCAGCTGCAGTGTACCGCATTGCCAGACGCGATTCAGGCAATCGCGCAGGGCAAATTCAATCTTGGGGCCATAGAACGCACCTTCACCCGGCTGCAACTCCCACTCAAGCCCCGTTGCATCGAGTGCCGCCTCCAGCCCTTGCTCGGCCCGGTCCCACAGCCCCGCCTCGCCCATGAAGCCCTCAGGACGGGTCGACAGCTTGAGTTCCACGGCGTCGAAACCCAGCTCCTTGTAGACCTTGAGCGTCAGGGCGATGAAGTCTTCCGCTTCAGCCTGAATCTGCTTCTCGGTACAGAAGATATGCGCATCGTCTTGGGTAAAGCCGCGCACCCGCATCAGACCGTGCAGCGAACCTGACGGCTCGTTACGATGGCAGCTACCGAATTCCGCCAGCCGCAGGGGAAGATCGCGGTAACTTTTGAGCCCCTGGTTGAACACCTGAACGTGGCAGGGACAGTTCATCGGTTTGACCGCGTATTCGCGCTTCTCGGACTCGGTAGTGAACATCAAGTCGCTGTAGTGTCCCCAGTGGCCGGATTTCTTCCACAGTGACAGGTCCACCACCTGGGGAGTGCGAATTTCCTGGTAGCCGTGCTCGACCTGAATCCGGCGCATGTATTGCTCGAGCGCCTGATAGATGGTCCAGCCATTGGGGTGCCAGAACACCATGCCTGGCGCCTCCTCCTGAAGGTGAAAAAGGTTCATGCGCTTGGCCAGCTTCCGATGGTCGCGCTTCTCGGCCTCCTCCAGGCGCTTGAGATAGGCCTTGAGCTGCTTCTTGTCACCCCAGGCCGTACCGTAGATCCGCGTCAGCATCGGCTTGCTGGCATCGCCACGCCAGTAAGCGCCAGCCAGCTTGGTCAGCTTGAACGCCTTCAGGTGCCGGGTATTGGGGACATGAGGACCCCGGCACATGTCGATATATTCCTTGTGCCGGTAGAGCCGAATCGTCTCGCCCTCGGGAATATCACGGATGATCTCCTGCTTGTAGGGCTCCTCGCGATGCAGGAAGGTCAGCATCGCGCGGTCGCGGTCCACATACTCGCGAACCACGTCATACTCCTCGTCGATCAGCGCCTTCATGCGCGTCTCGATGGCCGCCAGGTCGTCCGGCGTGATGGAAGCCCCAAAGTCAATATCGTAGTAGAAGCCGTCGTCGATCACCGGCCCGATCGCCATATTCGCCTCGGGGTAGAGCTGCTTGACCGCGTGACCGATAAGATGGGCGCAGGAGTGTCGAATGATCTCAAGACCTTCCGAATCTCGACCGGTAATGATGGCCACGTCGGCATCATGGGTGATGATATCGGCAGCATCCACCAGCTCGCCGTCGATCTTGCCGGCAACACAGGCCTTGGCCAGGCCCGGCCCGATCGATTCGGCCAACTGCATCACGGAAAGGGGTTCGTCGAAGGTTCTCTGGCTGCCATCCGGCAGGGTCACGATGGGCATTGAAGCGTCCTTGTGCGCAGTGGTGATCCATACCAGGGATCACGTGCCGCAGTGAGTGGCGTAGTTCAAATAGTTCTAAAAAGCTCAAAATAGTTCATGAAAATTCATGACAGGTCACGACAACCGACAAGACTACCAGATGCCCCCCTTCTCACGCCACGCCTCGCAGCCCGCCCAGGACCGAACAAGAGGCAGACATGAGGTAGAACGCGACAAGGGCACCCGAAGGTGCCCCTGTGTTCTGCTCGCAGCCTTGATTCAAGGCCCCGGGCCTGATCGAAAGATCAGTCCCAGTTGACGATTTCCACGCGGCGGTTCTGCGCGCGACCTTCGTCAGTCTCGTTGGTCGCGACCGGACGCTCTTCACCATAACCAACGGTGTTCATGCGGTTATCAGCAATCCCGCGAGAGACCAGGAAGTCCCTGACAGAATCGGCACGTCGCTGGGAAAGGCCCTGATTGTATTGGGCAGACCCAATGTGGTCGGTATGACCTTCGATGCGCACACGCATCCTGGGATTCTCGCGCAGGGTATTCGCCACCTGGTCGAGTTCGCGGTGTGCCTCCGGGCGAATTTCGGAAGAGTCGAAGGCGAAGGTCACTTCGCTATCCAACACTACCGGCTCGAACTCGGGAGCAGGCGCCGGGGCAGGCGCGGGCATCGGCTCGGGTTCAGGAGCAACAACCGGTGCCGGCGTACGATCCGCGCACAGCAGCGCACCGATGGCAGCACCGGTAGCACCACCGACACCAATACCCTGATCCTCATCGGAGCTGCCGCTGACGGCATATCCGATGCTGCCGCCAATCAGGCCGCCGGCAACACCACAGACCACAGGTTGCTGATACCAGGGACGTTCCGGTGAAGCGGCTGCACCGGCAGTGGCCCCTCCCTGAATGTTGGCACAGCCAGAAAGGCCGATGACGAGAGCAGAACCTAACATCAAGCCAGTTGTAGATTTTTTCATTACAAGACTCCTTCTTGAATCATCTTCCGGCAGTCCATTGTCGAGGACCCCAAATATCCGGGAATCCTGGGACCCGGTTCTTCACAGTGTAGGCTCAATTCAGCCTCTCTCAAAGCATAACCTAATTCAACTGTCCAATAATTAGGCAGACTCGGCATCAAACGCGCGAGGAGACCGTAAAAGCCTGTCGAAACAAGCAACTCATTTCAATGGGGATTTTTTGTAAAATTATTGTATAGACGCTTCATGCCAAAGAGTTTTTCGCCGTCAGTGAAGACTACCTGGCCAGGCACGACGAAACTCCAGCACCTCAGCCGCTGCCTTCAGCACCGGCTGGCGCAGCTCCGCCTCCACCTGCAAGCGTTCGCGGTCTTCACGCATCCTGTCACGTGGGGCAAGCGCCTTGCGTGCCGAGTGAGTGTGCAGGTGCTGGGTGCGTGCATAGACCTCGCCAAAGGGTTGGAAGGCCGGACGCTCCATCAACTGGGGATCGAGTATCTCCAGCAGCACCTTGCACCGCCAGGCACCCTCGGTGACGTCGACTTGCTCCTGCAGCAGTGACGAGGCGACTATTTCGAGGTTTTCGAGACAATTGTTGTGCGCGCGCTGCAACTCATCTTGTTGCCGCGCCTTACGGCGATTGAGCTCACGCCAAAGCGTGAAGGCATATGCACCCAACCCGGCAATGATGGCCGCGCCCAGTGCGAGCAGAGCCAGGGCAGTCGTTGTCGTCATGGCGTCTTCCAGCTGTCGTTGGGGATCGGCTCGAATTGTACCGCAGGCAGGGCCAAGCGATACACTCAGGGCAGGAGATGGGCAACCAGCGAAACATCACTGCAAGCCACGAAGGGTCTGTTTATCAGGCTTTCAGCGGTGTTGTAACGCAGAGTCAGTCCCGATTCGAGGCTCAATACAGCGCCACCTGCCCCCTCCAGAACACCCTGACCCGCAGCGGTGTCCCACTCACAGGTCGGGCCAACCCGCGGGTAGAGGTCAGCGCTGGCTTCGGCTATCCGACAGAACTTCACTGAACTGCCGCATCGCTGCAACCGTGCACCGGGAAATGTCGCCACGATACGCTGGGTTTCGTCGTGTAAATGGGCGCGGCTGGTCAAGATACGTAGCGGTTTGCCTGTGCGAACCGTCAAGGGCTCGCGAGAGCCCTCCCTCCACCGCCAGGCGCCCAGAGCCGACCCGCCTGCCCAGGTAACGCCAGCAGCAGGTGCGTGCACCATGCCGAGTAACACTGCACCATCATGAACGAGCGCCACGTTGACGGTGAAGTCGTCGTAGCCATCGACATATTCACGTGTGCCATCGAGGGGGTCGACCAGCCAGTAGCACTGCCACAGGCGGCGATCCGACCAAGGGGGTGCTACCTGCTCCTCTGAGAGCAATGGCAGATCTATCAGCCGGGGCAAACCCGCCGACAGGCGCCGCTGAGCGGCGTGATCTGCCTCGGTGACAGGGCTCCCGTCGTTCTTGAACTGTACATCCCGTCTCGCGTTGCGTATGGCAAGAATATCGCGTCCCGCCGCTTCGCAAAGTCCGCGAAGCGCTTCCAGATTCGGCAAATCAACCACTGTCTTTCCGGTAGTCATGCCCCCCTCCCTCGCGCTCGCCTGCCAAACGATGTCATCAACCAAAGTATAATAGGCTAAGTGGGGGTGCCGTATTACATCATCCAGAATCTGGCATAGTGGTCGAAGAGCAGCACTCCGAATATGCCGAGGATATAGCGGATAGAAAACCAGAATGCGGCCAGGGGTGCCTGCACATCGTGGCCTCGCCAAACCTTCCAGTTCCAGTACATGAAGCGAATATTCAGCGCCATCACCCCAACCAGATAGACCGCACCGCTCATGCCGATGACGAATGGCAACATCGTCACGGCAACGGTTAGCCAGCCGTAAAGCCATACCTGTAACCGAGTGAATGCTTCACCGTGGGTGACCGGTAACATGGGAACCCCGGCACGGGCGTACTCATCGCACTTGTGGATGGCCAGGGCCCAGAAATGGGGTGGCGTCCAGGCAAACACGATCAGCATCAGCAATAGCGGCTCCGGGCCGAGTTGACCGGTGACCGCCGTCCATCCCAGCAGCGGGGGCGCCGCTCCGGCAACCCCACCGATGACGATATTCTGCGGCGTAGCCCGCTTCAGAAAGGCGGTATAGATCAGCGCATAGCCGATCAGCGAACCGAGGGTCAGCCAGGCCGTCAAGGCATTGACCTGCCACAGCAGCAACAGAATGCCTGCCACAGAAAGTAACGCAGCCCAGCCCAGCGCTAGTGTCGTGGGCATACGCTGACTTGCCAGCGGACGATGCGAGGTCCGCAGCATCATGGCATCCAGCCGTCGATCCACCACATGATTGAACGCAGCGGCCCCACCGGCCGCCAGACCGATCCCGGACAGACCGAATACTACCGTAGCCAGTGGGGGTAATGCCGGTGTCGCCAGCGCCATGCCCACCAAGGTACAGGCCAGCATGACGACCACCACACGCGGCTTGCATAGTGTGAGCAGATCTTGCCAGGTCCAGTCGGTAGCACCCTCGGCATTGAAGGGCGCCATCAGAGCGCGCTTCCATCCCGCTCGCTTGATTACCGCATTAGACATGCACCCACTCCTTGTCCTGTCGTGTTTTATGTTCTTCCCCTGCGCCCTGTCGCCAATACCACACCGCCATCGTCAGACACAGCACCAACGCCACGGCCCCGGCGGTGTGCAGAAGGGCCAGCCAGAGCGGCAGCCACAAAAGCACATTGGCAACCCCCAGTCCCAGCTGTACAGCATATATCCCTACCAGGCCGCCCAGCCACGGCCTGAGGCGCGCTTCACCCCAATAGCGAACCGTCAAAGTGAGCAGGACTAGGCCAAGCAGCAGCGCGCCAATACGATGGCCCTGTTGAATGGCGACACGGGCGTCGGCGTGTAACTGCCCGTGTAGATAGTTAGGCCCTACCGTCTGAGTGAGATGAAAGCCTTCGCTCCAGTCCATCTCCGGCCACCATTGGCCATTGCAAGTCGGAAACCCCTGACAGGCAATACCGGCATAGTTGCTGGAAACCCAGCCGCCCAGGGCCAGCTGAAGCAACAACAGCAACATGGCCAGGCTCCAAAGCGGCGTGAGCCGGCGGCGTGGACGCTCTGACATGTCACCAGCCGCAAATCGGCGCAGGCGCAGATGCAGCCATAGAAACAGCAAGAGTACGGCCAGCCCACCCAGCAGGTGCATCGTCACCACCTGAGGCCAGAGCTTCAGTGTGACGGTAAACGCACCGAAAGCTCCCTGCAGCAGAATCACTATCAGCAGAGCAACGCTGACACCCCAGGGATAGCCCTGGTATTTACGCAAGCGAAAGCCCGCTACCAGCAGGGCGATCACCAACAACCCCAGCGCCGAGGCAACATAGCGATGAATCATCTCGACCCACGCCTTGAAAGTTTCAAGCGGTGCATCGGGCGAATGGGCCATGGCACGCTCGGCATCGGGCACCACCAGACGCCCATAACAGCCAGGCCAATCGGGGCAACCCAGACCCGCATCCACCAGGCGCGTCCAGACCCCCACTAGAATCACAGCGCTAGTGAGGAGAATACCTGCCAGGCTCAGGGTGAGCAGAAGCCCCACCCGAGACACTTGTTCACGGCCCCGCAGCGAAACGCCATGCATTGATTAATTCCTCATCGACCTTGCTTGCCCCTTGCTCATGCTGACGACGGGCGTGATAAGCGGTAGCTGCTGAACATTCAGCGATTGCTGACCTCGAACTCCGGTGCCGCACGTGTATCAGGATTCATGCGTAACAGATGATTGACGTCATCCAGCACGTCACGGGGTTCCACTCCACTGGTATAGGTCAGCACAGCGTCACCCCTGGGGTCGAGCAACCATACACGGCCCGGTGACTGCCACTCGGGCACCTTAGCCCACTGCGCCAACGACTCACCCGGCAATGCCGGCCCATGGCCGCCGATACGCAAGCGACTGATCCTGGGCGCTTCGCGACCCATGGCGCGATGCAGTCGCCACCACTGATCGGCATGCACGTCACAGTCGATGCTGCAGTCGAACGCGAGAATCCAGTCACCCGCCTCCAGCGCCTGACGGGGCTCGGCAAGCGGCCAGTGAGCAAGGGGCGGCACCTGCGGTGCCAACTCACCATGCGCGGTACGTTGATCGGGAATGCCGATACGCCACTCCACCATGACCCAGGCAGTTATCACCGGTATGGCAAAGATAGCGATCAATGCCAGCAGCTTGAAGCGCTGGCGACGCGCCCTCACTGGCTCCTGCTCATCATTGTGTTGTTCGCCTGGCTTTTCTTGCACGTCTCTACCTTTTACTGACAGCTCTCCAGGAGCCCAAGTGTGCCGATTGGAGGCTAATGTGGAGTGACGCGGACGCGACGATCCCTGGCCAGCCGTCGTCCACCTACGATCATCATGATCAGTGCTGCAAGTGCCAGCCCCCACCACTGCACTGCGTAACCCATATGACGCTCGGGCGGCATTACGCTGGGCTCCCACCAGGGCTCGAGAAGTCCGCCCCCTTCCTCCAGGTGCAGCCAGCCGTTGTGGGCAAACCCTGGCGACAAGCTCCAGGCTGCAAGATCGATCTGCTGCAGCCGCTGTCCTTCGCGATTGGGGCCATACAACGGCCCCGACTTTCCGGCTTTCTGCCAACGACCCTTCAGTGTCACCTCGCCCTGGGGCGTAGCCACCTCGGGTGTCTCACGTATCGGACCGGTGGCCATGAAACCTCGCTGCACCAGCCACAACCGGCCATCCTCGGTACGCATTGGCGTCAAGCCTGCCACACCGAGCTGGCCATTGAGTGTACGATTATCAAGAAACAGGGTGTCGTCTGACAGATATTCGCCGCGCAGTGTCAACCGCGTTCCCTCCGGGGGAGCCTCTACAGGCGCTTCCAGCGTGGGTGCTGCGTCGAGCCGGGCGAGATAGTCGCGCTTGTCGTCTGCCCTCTCCCACTGCCATAGTCCAAGAGCCAAGCCAAGTGCCACCAGCAGCGACCATAGCATGCACCAAAGGCCCAGTCGCCAGCCAGGAAGGCGCGCCGTGGACACCCTCACCCCCCTGCCCCCTGACCTCTGATGGAGTAACTCATGCTGCTGAAGACCCTGATCGCCGTTGTATTCCTGGCCATGGTGACCAGCCTGGCAGCCGGTGTCGGCTTTCTGCTGCGCGATGACAGCCAGTCCCGTCGCCTGCTGGTGTCACTGAAAATTCGCGTGGCCTTGGCCGCGGCACTAATCGTGCTGCTGTTCTACGGCTTCTATTTCGGCAACCTGGCCGCCGCCTGATCACCAGGCCCGTCAATTTGAACTCCCGCCCAGCCACCCAAGGCTGAGCGGGAGATATCGCACCACCGAGACCGTCGCCGCTGCGATCCGCTTGAGACTTAAAAGACGTAGACAAACAGGAACAACCCCACCCAGACAACATCCACGAAGTGCCAGTACCAGCAGGACGCCTCGAAGCCGAAGTGCTCCTCGGGCGAAAAGTGCCGACGCATTATCCTCACCAGCATCACGATGAGAATCAGGGTGCCGACGATGACGTGCACCCCATGGAAGCCGGTCAGGATGAAGAAGGTAGCACCATAGATGCCTGCCTCCAGGGTAATGCCGTAATGCGCATAGGCCTCATAGTACTCGACGCCCTGAATCACGATGAAGCACAGGCCCAGCAATACCGTGCCGGCCAGCCAGTTGCGACAAATCTTGCGATTCCCTTCCTTGAGCGCCTCGTGCGCCACCGTCAGGGTAATGCTGGAAGAAATGAGAATCAGCGTATTGACCAATGGCAGGTGCCAGGGGCTGAAGACCTGTTGGGGGCCGGAAATCGACGTATCGGGCGGGCTAAGCAGTGGCCAATGGGCCGTGAACTCGGGCCACAATAGCGCTGTCGGCCCCTTGGTGCCCTCGCCGCCCAGCCAGGGTATGGCAAACATACGCACATAGAACAGCGCGCCAAAGAAGGCCGCGAAGAACATCACTTCGGAAAAGATGAACCAGCCCATGCCCCAACGGAAGGAGCGGTCCATCTGGGCATCATAAAGCCCGCTGCGGGACTCCACCACGACATCGCGGAACCAGAGGGCCATGACGGTCACCACGCCCGCCAGCCCCAGCAGCATGATAATGGTGCCACGGCCATGGACCAACACCATGCCGGTACCGATCATCATCGTGCCAAGAGCCAGGGAGCCAAGCACTGGCCACTTGCTGGTTGCAGGTACGTAATAGCTGCCACTCATGCCTCATCTCCTTCAATGGTCTTTGCAGCGGCCTGAAGCGGCGCTTGTTTGCCTTCAATGGGGTAGAGCGTATAGACCAGGGTGACGGTATTGACCTCGGGGGGTAGATCGCGATCCAACTGGAAGACCAACGGCAGTTCGAGTCGCTCACCAGCCTCCAGTCGCTGCTCCTCGAAACAGAAACAGCTGGCCTTGCGCACATGCCGCGTGGCGGTCGATGGAGAGACGCTGGGCACAGCACGCCCCCAGCTTTCGGCACTGCTTTGATTGTTGAAGGTGAAGTTTACCTCGGATGTCTGGCCCGGGTGGATTCGCACCTGCCGCGTCTCCACGTCCATGCGCCAGGGCAAGCCGGAACCATTGCGGGTGATGAATTGCACGGTCACAATTCGCGACTCATCCACGTCGTCATGGACCAATGCCTGGGCATTGGTATCCACCTTGCCATTGATACCGGTGACGCGGCAGAACACGTCATACAGGGGCACCAGGGCAAAGGCAAAAGCGAACATACCCACCAGCGCCGCCACACTTCGCCACACCGTGCGTCTTACCCGTGCATCCTGAGTGTCCGTCTTGATGTCACTCATGCTTCGCTCCTCCTGTCACATGCCGGCGTTCGGCTCAGTGAGCCGGGCGCTGGTAGTTCGGCGGTGTCTCGAAGGTATGCAGCGGCGCCGGGCTGGGTACGCTCCACTCAAGGTCATCGGCGTAATCGCCCCAGGCTGCCGCCGGTGCCTTCTTGCCGCCCCGCACGCAGATGATCACCACGGCGACGAACAACAACTGGGAGAAGCCGAACATGAAGGCACCGATACTCGACACCATGTTGAAGTCGGCGAACTGCAGGGCATAGTCGGGTATCCGTCGCGGCATGCCGGCAAGCCCCGAGAAATGCATCGGAAAGAAGGTCAGGTTGACGCCGATCACCGACAGCCAGAAGTGCCACTGGGACAGGCGCTCGTGAGGATAGTGGCCTGTCCATTTGGGCAGCCAGAAGTAGACCCCCGCCATGATCGCGAAGATCGCCCCGGGTACCAGCACATAATGGAAATGCGCCACCACGAAGTAGGTGTCGTGATACTGGAAGTCCGCCGGCGCGATGGCAAGCATCAACCCCGAGAAGCCACCGATGGTGAACAGCACCACGAAGGCCAGGGCAAATAGCATCGGCGGCTCGAAGCTGATCGAGCCATGGAACAAGGTGGCGATCCAGTTGAACACCTTAACCCCGGTGGGTACCGCAATAAGCATGGTGGCGTACATGAAGAACAACTGCCCTACCAGCGGCATCCCAACCACGAACATGTGGTGCCCCCAGACCATGAACGAAAGCAAGGCGATGGCAGCGGTGGCGTAGACCATCGAGGCATAGCCGAACAGGCGCTTGCGAGCGAAGGCGGGAATGATCGCCGACACGATCCCGAAGGCCGGCAGGATCATGATGTATACCTCGGGATGGCCGAAGAACCAGAACAGGTGCTGGAACAGCACCGGGTCGCCCCCACCCGCGGCATTGAAGAAGCTGGTACCGAAATTGATGTCCATCAGCATCATGGTGATCACACCGGCGAGCACCGGCATCACCGCGATCAGCAGGAAGCCGGTGATCAGCCAGGTCCACACAAACAGCGGCATATCCATCATGCGCATGCCCGGCGCACGCATGTTGAGGATGGTGGCAACGATATTGATGGCGCCCAGGATCGAACTGATTCCGGCAATGTGCAGCGCCAGGATGAAGAACGTCGTCGAAGGCGGTGCAAAGGTGGTGGAGAGCGGTGCATAGAAGGTCCAGCCGAAGTTGGGCCCGCCTCCCGGCATGAACAGCGTCGACAGCAGCAGTCCGAAGGAAACCGGCAACAGCCAGAAGCTGAAGTTATTGAGCCGCGGCAGCGCCATGTCGGGCGCCCCGATCTGCAGCGGAATCATCCAGTTGGCCAGGCCGGTAAAGGCCGGCATGACCGCGGCGAAGACCATGATCAGGCCATGCATGGTCGTCATCTGGTTGAAAAATTCCGGATTGACGAACTGAAGGCCGGGCTGGAAGAGCTCCAGGCGCACCACCAGGGCGAAGATACCCCCGATGAAGAACATGACCAGCGAAAAGATCAGGTAGAGAGAGCCGATCTCCTTGTGGTTGGTGGTCAACAGCCAGCGCATGAGCCCCTTGGGGGGCGCTTCATGGGCGTGTCCATGCCCAGCTTCCGCGGCGTTGCTGCTCTGCTCGAGGGTAGGCTGAGGAGGTACCTTAGGGGCCATCGGAAATCTCCAGAATTATTGTCTTGTTATGTCGGCGCGTAGGGTAGCCACGGCGATAGCCCGTGGCCTTGATCAGCGTTCCAGCCGCTTGGCAATGTCTGCAGGTTGCACCGCATCGCCGGTGTCGTTGCCCCAGGCGTTGCGGGTATAGGTGATCACCGCGGCGAGCTCGACAGGGTTGAGCGTAGTACGGAACGACGGCATGGCAGTGCCGGAAACGCCATTGATGATGATATCCGTGTGCCAGTCGATATCGGCCAGCATCTGCTCGTTGCCTGCAAGAGCCGGGAACGCTGGTGGAGTGCCCTGGCCTTCCGGCTGGTGGCAGGAGGCGCAGATGGTGGCGTAGACGCCTTCGCCTCGCTCCATGAGCTCGTCCATCTCCCACTCACGGTCTACCCCTAGCGCCTCCTCGGCAGCCAGTTCCTTGCGCTCGGCCAGCCATATCTCGAAGTCATCCTCTTCCATGGCGTGAACCACGATGGGCATGAAGGCATGATCCACGCCACACAGCTCGGCACACTGCCCGCGATAGATGCCCGGCTCGTTGATCCTGACCCAGTTCTCGCTGATGAAGCCGGGAATGGTGTCCTGCTTGACGGCCAGGTCGGGCACCCACCAGGCGTGAATGACGTCATCGGAGGTAAACAGGAAGCGAACCTTGCGGTTGATCGGCAGGACCAGAGGCTCGTCAACTTCCAATAGATAGTTTTCGCCGCGCTCCTCGTCACCGCGTATCTGACTGCGCGACGTCGCCAGGTTCGAGTTGAAGGCGACGTCTTCACCGAGATAATCATAGCGCCACCGCCACTGCTGGCCAGTGACCATGACATCCAGTTCGGCATCAGAGGGGTCGTAGATCTTCTGTAGCGTCGCGGTGGCGGGAATGGCCATGCCGACCAGGATCAGCAGAGGGACCGCCGTCCAGATCAATTCCACGGTTGTGTTCTCGTGAAAGTTGGCCGCCTTGGCGCCCTTGGAGTGGCGATAGCGGATCAGGGAGTAGAACATCACCCCAAATACGACCACGCCGATGACCACGCATATCCAGAATATGGCCATGTGCAAATTGTAGATTTCTCTACTGAGGTCTGTAACCCCCACCGGCATATTCCAGCCACTGGCCAGGGCTGCCTGGCTCGAGCCGACAAGGGACAGGCCCCCTGCCAACCATACGAGCAGAGTGCGCATCGACGCCTCCCGATGTTTGTAGTTATCGTAGCAGTGGCAACCCCGAAGGTCAGGGACGGGGGTCCTCACGCGAACGCAAGAACATTAGCCGCTTCTGCAAAGATTATATGGTGACAGAACGAAAGTCACTGCTTCTCATTGCTCGTTCTGACTAACGCGCCAGTCAACGCAGCGCGCCATGACTGTGGTCGGCTCAACCTGCCGCCCAGATTGCCACCAGAGCAATCAGGCCCACAAACAGCAGGGCCATGACGATGCCGACGAGGATAAAGGCCATTGGATTACCCTTCTCGAAATCCTCACGCCGCTGCGCCTCCTTCTGTACTCCCAAAAAAGCTGCCAGCACCGATTTGATCACTCCCCACATGCCTGACCCTCACAACCATTCTAGATGACCATAGCATGCAACAACTGGCCCGACATCGGAAAACAACATCCTTGAATCGATCGCAAAGTAGCATACTGCAACGCAGCAAATAATCCACGGATTGCCACGCCCTAAGCTACACTTCGAGGTAAATCGACGCGTAACGCTTAGCCATTCGCTACAGGAGATCGATATGAGCAGCAAGAAGCCAGGTCCCAGCACCATCAACCCGCTCGAAGTTAGCCGGCCAATCATGGAGTGGTGGACCCAGCAGTGGATGCAGGGCGCCACACCCATGACTCGCATGCAACTGGTCTGGATGGAAAATCTGTCGGAGATCATGCAGCAGGAAGCCCGCTTCCTTTCGGCCCTCGCCGAGTCGAGCCAGCGCATCGCCAAGTGCTATGACACCCATCAGAGCGACCCGAAGAAGATGAACGAGTGCTACCAGTCGCTGGCCAGGGAAGTGGCGGATCATCACATGGAGCGAATGAAAAACGTCGCCACGCTCTCGCAAGACTTCCGCACTCGGATATGGGAAGAAATCTAACGGTCGGAAGCGCTTAGCCGAGCCCGAACGCCCTGGCCAGCAGTGGCAGTAGGAAAGCCGTCAACAAGCCCGTCAGTGCCATGGCGAGCCCCGAGAAGGCCCCCGCCACTGCCCCGATCCTGGCAAATGCGTGGGCGGTACCGAAGCCATGGGCTGCCAACCCTAACGTGAAACCCTGTACGCCGGGGTCGCTAACCCCCATCACCCGGAACAGCAGCGGCCCCAGCGCACAACCGATCGAGCCGGTCAGCAAGACCAGCCCCGCCGCAAGCGAGGGAATACCCCCAACCTGCTCGGCGATTCCCATGGCTATCGGCGACGTCACCGAGCGAGGTGCCAAGCTCAGAATAGTTTCGATCTGTGCCCCCGACACCATGGCGATAGCTATTGTCGAACCCACCGCGGTCACTATCCCCACCAAACACGCCAGCAACAGTGGCCAAAGCAGGCGGCGAATTCGCTCGCGATGGTCATATAACGGAATAGCCAGCGACACTGTGGCTGGCCCCAGCAGAAAATGGATGAACTGCGCCCCCTCGAAGTAAGTGGCATATTCCATATCCACCAGCAGCAAGAAGCCGATCAGCATGGCGATCGACAGGGTCACCGGATGAACCAGGGGCGTACCGCCCAGAGCCTGATTGATTCGCACCGATACCATGAATGCCAGCAGAGTCACCAGCAGCGACAGCAGCGGATTACCAGACAGGTAGACCCATAGCTGATCCAGCGGGACGACGTTCATTCCGACTTACCGCGACAATAGTGACGCTGCAAGCGATCCAACACCCACGCAGTCACCGTCAGCGTCAACGCCGTCGAGACCACCAGCGTCAACACGATGGGCAATAAATCCATCCCGATCAGCCGAGCATGGACCATCAGGCCAACCCCGGCGGGGACGAACAACAGCGTCAGGTAACGCAACAAGCCCTCCCCCATCATTCGCAGACTGGGCGGCACCCGGCCTAGCAACACCAGACCCACCAGCAGAATTACCATGCCCACAACTGGCCCGGGCACCGGCAGCCCTAGCCCACGGGCCAGCAACTCTCCAGCAAACTGGCAGGCCAACAACACGCTCATCCCCATGATCAACGACATGGAAGCGCCTCCTCCTTATGGATCGATGCAGCGTTCGGATCAGTGCGCCTTGTGCGTCTCGTCATCGGAAACCGGCACCGGCTGAGAGCCCGCATCGTCGAGATCCGCCCAAGGCTCCCGTGGCGCCTCGGCGCGCTCGCCGGTACGTGCGGCATAGCGCTCGCGATGCAGTGCCTTGAGCAAGCCGAAGACCATGAGGATGATCACTACCGAGAATGGCAGCGCCGCCATGATCACGGCCGCCTGCAGCGTCTCGAGCCCTCCAGCCATCAGCAGTACTCCGGTCAACAGCCCCAACACCCCGCCCCATAAGATGCGATGGGCAGTGGGGGGCTCGAGGTCGCCTCCGGCCAGGATGGTATTGATCACCAAGGTGCCGGCATTGGCGGAGGTGATCAGGTAGGTAGCAATCAGCAGTACCAGTACGGCAGACACGCCCTGCCCCAGCAGCCCGAGCCCCATGGCGTCGATGGTGACAAAAAGTGCCGTGGCCACGTCGGCCTCCACGGCGGCAACGATGCCGCCCGCGCCGAACAGCTCATGATAGAGCGCGGTGCCGCCGAACAATCCAATCCACACCACGGTGATGAGCGTCGGCACCAGCAGCACGCCCATGACGAATTCACGAAAGGTTCGCCCCCGGGAGACCCTGGCAATGAACATGCCGACAAACGGCGACCAAGCCAGCCACCAGCCCCAGAAAAAAACCGTCCACTCTGCCTGCCAGCCATCGTCCCGGGTCGCATTGGTGTGGAACGACATGCCCATCAGATTCTGGATGTAATCCCCCGTCGACTCAACGGTGATCGCGATCAGATACTGGGTCGGCCCGAACAGCAGCATGAACACCACCACCGCGATGCTGAGCCAGAAATTGGCTTCCGAGAGCAGCCGCACACCGCGCTTGACACCGGAGACGACGGAGAATGTCGCCACGCTCATGATAACGGCAGTGACGATCAACTGCAGGGCCAACGAAGATGGCAGGCCGAAAACCGCGTCGAGCCCCGCATTCATCTGCTGTACGCCCAGACCCAGGGTGGTAGCGATCCCGAACACCGTACCGAAAACCGCCAACACATCGACGGCATCCCCCAGCAGGCCATCGGTACGCTTGCCGAACAACGGCTTGAGGCTGGAACGGATGGTCAGCGGCATCTTCCAGCGATAGGAAAAATAGGCCAGCACCAGCGCCACGAAAGAGAAGATCGCCCAGCCGTTCAACCCCCAGTGGAAATAGGTCAAGCGCATGGCCACCCGCGCGGCGTCCGGGCTCATGCCGTCGGCAATGAAGGGATTTCCCTGAAACTGTAGTATCGGCTGGGCTACCGACCAGAACAGGATACCGACCCCGGTACCTGCGGCGAACAGCATCGCCACCCAGGAAAAGAACGTGAACTCCGGCTGTTCGAAATCACTACCCAGGCGAACGTTCTTGAAGCGACCCGTGCCCAGCCACACCATGAACAGCAGTAAAAAGGCAACCAGCAGCACGTAATACCACTCCAGGAAGGGATCAAGCACCGTGCGTAGCAATGCCAACTCTTGTCCCAGCCGCTCGGTATAGAAGGCACCGTAGATCATCGACACGGCCACGACCACGAACGTTACCAGGGTGACCCTCGGGTTCATGCCCTTGAGAGGGCCGCGTTGCGCCTGTTGGTACATGGCCTTGTCCTTTTGCGATGTTGATCCGTAGCCGCTGCGTATCATAAAGCAACGAACGCCACCCTTCACGAGCGACCCCGTATCCCGCCCCGACCAACCCCTTGTAAAGGCAAGCTTCTGAAAGGAAAGTACAAAAGAGGCTTTCCATTTAAACAGGAACGCGCTAGTATACGCCTCGTTCTCGGGGCGCTGGCCACAGCCAGGCAACCTGAAAACCGGGTTCTGTAGTACTAGAGCCAGTAGAACCAAAGTCGGAGCGTGGCGCAGCTTGGTAGCGCGCTGCAATGGGGTTGCAGAGGTCGCAGGTTCGAATCCTGTCGCTCCGACCATTAGATACAAGAAAAACCGCCACTTACGGATCATTCCGAGTGGCGGTTTTTCGTTGTACCAAGGACTTTCTCCTCCATGACATGATGACTCGGCGGCAACGGCACTATCGACCGCCAGCCCCCATGCCTGCGGTACACAATCCCCCGGCCGAATAAGCACTGCTTATTAAACGATAGCCAATAATAGGTTAGCATCAAGCCGTTTAGCTTCCTAACATCAGGTAACGTCTCGTATCCAATAACAAGCATTCGGGGGAACCGACATGAGCAATAGCTTGCCGAGCTCGGCACGCGTAGTGATCGTGGGGGGTGGCGTCATTGGCTGCAGCGTTGCCTACCACCTCACCAAACTGGGCATTCGCGATATCGTGCTGCTGGAGCGCAAGTCGCTCACCTGCGGCACTACCTGGCATGCGGCCGGCCTGGTGCCGACCTTGCGCGCCACCTACCGGATGAGCATGTTGGCCAGCTACAGCGCGGACCTTTACGAACGCTTGAGCGCCGAAACCGGCCAGGCCACTGGATTCGTTCGCAACGGTTCGCTGAGCATCGCGACCCACCAGGAGCGCTTCACCGAACTCAAGCGTGGCGCTTCCATGGCCAAGCTCTGCGGGTTTCCCTGCGAGGTGGTAAGCCCCGATGAGGCAAAGGCGCTCTGGCCCCTGATGGATATCGACGACATCGTCGGTGGCATCCACCTGCCGCTCGATGGCATCGTCAATCCCGTCGACGTGACTCAGGCCCTGGCCAGGGGCGCGCGCCTGGGCGGAGCACGCATCTTCGAGAACACCCCTGTCGTCGACATCAAGGCGGCGCACGGCAAAGCCGCCGGGGTGATCACTGAATCGGGCGAGATCGACGCCGAATTCGTGGTCAATTGTTCCGGTATGTGGGCCCGTGGGTTCGGGAAGAAAGCCGGAGTCAACGTGCCGCTCCACGCCGCTGAACACTACTATGTCGTTACCGAAAGTATGCCGGACCTGGCAGCACAGCTGCCAACCCTGCGGGACCTCGATGGCTGCAACTACTTCAAGACCGAAGCCGGCAAGCTGTTGATCGGCACCTTCGAACCGAATGCCCAGCCCTGGGGGCACCAGGGGATCCCGGACAGTTTCAGCTTCGATGAGCTTCCGCCGGACCTCGACCACCTGGAACCTTACCTGGAAGCGGCCATGCGCCGCGTTCCCGCCCTGGCAAACCTCGGGCTACAGGTTGTGTTCAATGGTCCCGAGAGCTTCACGCCCGACGATCGCTACCATCTCGGTGAAGCGCCTGAACTGCGCAACTACTTTGTTGCAGCCGGCTTCAACTCGGTGGGCATTCAGTCTGCCGGGGGCGCCGGCAAGGTGCTCGCCGAATGGATTGCCAGGGGACACGCCCCCATGGACCTGTGGGAGGTGGATATACGCCGCAACCAGCCATTTCAGGGAAATGCCGAGTACCTCTATGACCGCACACGGGAAGGACTCGGCTTGCTCTACGCCATGCATTGGCCCTATCGGCAGTTCGAGACGGCGCGCAACGTCCGCAGAAGCATCCTGCATGAGCGCCTAGCGGGAGCCAATGCCTGCTTCGGCGAGGTCGCCGGATGGGAGCGGGCAAATTTCTTCGCCCCGAATAGCGAAAAGGCAGAATACCGCTACAGCTGGGGCAAGCAGAACTGGTTCGAATGGTCGGCGGCGGAACATATGGCCGTTCGCGAACGCGTCGGCCTCTTCGACCAGAGCTCCTTCACCAAGCTGATGGTGCAGGGGCGTGACGCCATGACGGTGCTGAACCGTATCTGCAGCAATGACATCGATGTCGAGCCGGGACGAATCGTCTATACCCAGTGGTTGAACGAACGAGGCGGTATCGAAGCTGACCTCACCGTAACCCGTCTCGAAACGAACAACTTCCTCATCGTCTCCGGAGCACCGACCCAGACCCGTGACCTGGACTGGCTGCGGCGCCATACGCCCGAAGAAGCGAACATGGTCATAGCCGACGTGACCTCCTCGATGGCCGTGCTCGCCGTCATGGGCCCCGAGGCACGCAGCCTGCTCCAGCAACTCACCGGTGAAGACCTCACAAACCACGCGTTCCCCTTCGGCACCTCCAAGGAAATCGAGCTGGGTTACGCTCGTGTGCGCGCCTCCCGCATCACCTATGTCGGGGAACTGGGCTGGGAGCTCTACATACCCACCGAGTTCGCTCCCGATGTCTTCGATCGTATCGTGGCTGCCGGCAAGACCTTCGACCTCAAGCTCTGCGGCTATCACGCCCTCAACTCGTTACGCATCGAGAAGGGCTATCGCCACTTCGGACACGACATCGCCGAGGAGGATTCGCCACTGGAAGCCGGGCTCTCCTTTGCAGTGGCCTTCAACAAGCCCGGAGGCTTCATCGGCAGGGAGGCCCTCCAACAACAACAGGCAGAGGGGGTCAAAAAGCGAATGGTGCTGTTCCGGTTCCTGGATCCCGAGGCGACCAGCTACCACGAAGAACCCATCTATCGTGACGGCGTGATTGTCGGTCGTACCACTTCGGGCATGTATGGCCATTACGTCGGCGGCAACGTTGCCATGGGCTATGTCGAGCACGCAGACGGCGTGACACCGGAATGGATCAAGGAGGGCGATTACGAGATCGAAATCGCCATGCGACGCCACAAGGTCGAAGCCAGCCTGCGTGCGTTCCATGATCCCGGCATGACACGCGTGAAAAGCTGAAGCTCGAGCCACTTGATCTGCTGATTGACCGCGGCTGGCCCATGCTCAGCTCTTGCGCCGCCTTCGAAAAACCCAGGTGCCGTCCTGCCGCTTCGAAGGTTCTGACCCAGTTGGGATGCGGATTCTGTAGTAGCATGGGCTGTCTGGCGTCACCTCGTCGCTCCACCGAAACGAGCACAAGGACTCCACATGCCCCTGACCCAGCCTGACGCCCTCCTAGCCATCCAGGCGAGTCTCGCCGACACATCCTGGGCCGACGAGCCGCTGCTACCCATGGAAGACAGCGGCCTTGCCCACGCGCATTTACGCCTGGGCGAAAGTGGCTGGCTGCTGCGCATTCCCAAGCAGAGCCAGATGGGCCTCGAGCCCAAGGCTCACCTGACCTATGAGTCCACCTGCTTTGCCCGCGCCGCGCCCAGTGGCGTGACGCCCACAATGGCCGAGAGCCTGCCGCTCTGCCCCGCACTGCCCCGTGGCGCCCTGGTGGTCAAGGCCATCGAAGGGCGTAGCGCATCGCTTCCCGGAGACCTACCCGCGCTGATGCGCAGCCTGGCGGCGATCCATCGCCTGCCGCTTCCCGCCTCGGCCGAGTGCGTCCCCCTCCTGGCCCCCCGCGATCCACTGGTGTCGATGTATCGAGAGGTGCTGGACCAGGCACAATACTTGGCCGATGCCGACCTGGAGCCCGAAGCCGAACAGGGGATTCGTCACGAACTGGCACAATTTTCCGCCTCCATCGAGACGCCTCAGCGCCCTGCAAAACGATTGATCACCTTCGATGCCCACCCCGGCAATTTCCTGATCGATGTCGACGGTAAGGCCTGGATGGTCGACCTGGAGAAAGCCCGCTACAGCTACCCCGGCTTCGACCTGGCGCATGCCACCCTCTATACATCGACCACCTGGGACATCAACAGCCACGCCGTGCTCGATAGCGATGCCATTGTTGCCGCCTACGCCGCCTGGGAACGGGAAATGGGCTGCACGGGCCGCGACCAGCGCCACTGGCACCTGCCGCTGCGCCGCGCCATGTGGCTGTGGTCGGTCACCTGGTGTGCAAAGTGGCAGGTGACCTCCGGGGCGCCACCCTTGAGCGAAGCCCGTGGGCAGGAGTGGTCGCGACAGCATAATAGTGAAGCGCTCAATGCCCACGTTCAGGACCGCGTGGCACACTACCTCTCTCCACCGGTGGTCAGGCGCATGGGCGAGGAATTCCAGTCTCTCGTCGCGGCCTTCGCCGACGGTTCCGGCACGGCAACCCAGCGCAGTGACGACCTAGAGTAGAGACGCCATGCCCCAGCCCGCTCTGAGCGTGATCATCCCAACCCTCAACGAAGCCGCGACGCTTGTTGCACGGCTCGAACGCCTGCTCGGCCTGTGGGTGTGCGGTGTCGAAATCATCATTGTCGATGGCGGCAGCCAGGATGAAACGGTGGTCATGGCCAACCGCGTAGCCACTCGCGTCATAGAGAGCCCACCGGGGCGCGCCGTGCAGATGAATGCGGGAGCCCGCGCCGCCACTGCCAGCCATCTGCTGTTCCTGCATGCCGACACCCAGCTGCCGCGGCGGGCCGACCGCCTGATCGACGCGGCCCTGGCCGGGCGCCATCACTGGGGACGCTTCGACATCCGCCTTGAAGGTCGCCACCCCATGCTGCCGGTGATCGCCACTGCCATGAACTGGCGCTCGCGCCTTACCGGCATCGCCACCGGCGACCAGGCGCTCTTCATGACTCGCAGCGCTTTCGAAGAGGTCGGCGGGTTTCCCGACCAACCCCTGATGGAAGACATCGCGCTTACACAACGTCTCAAGCGACTTTCACCCCCAGCCTGCCTGCGCCAGCGGGCAAGCAGCTCGGGGCGGCGCTGGGAGCACCACGGCGCCTGGCCAACCATCCTGCTGATGTGGTGGCTGCGCTATCGCTACTGGCGCGGCGAGGCGCCCGAGCAGTTGGCCAGGGTCTACCGCGATGTGCGCTGACGTTACGCTCGCGGTGCTGGCCAAGGCGCCACTGCCCGGCAAGGCAAAGACCCGCTTGATACCGGCACTGGGAGCCGAAGGCGCCGCACAGCTGCATGCCAGGCTGGTACGTCATACCCTGGCCACTGCCCTTGCCACCACCTCGCGAGTCACCCTATGGACCGCACTCGAGCATCATCACCCGCTGTTTCTTGCACTAAGCGAAGACCATCAGATAGATATGCAGCCCCAGCCGGATGGTGACCTGGGCCAGCGGATGCACCACGCCCTGGCCACCGTGACAGGACCCGGACTAGTCATCGGCACCGACTGTCCGGTCCTGACACCGGAACTACTGCACCGCTGCCACGCCGCACTCAGCGAATCTGACGTGGTCTGCCTGCCGGCAGAGGATGGCGGCTATGGCCTGATCGCCATGCGCCGCGCCGAAGCCCGGCTTTTCACAGGCATCGACTGGGGTACCGATCGAGTGATGTCCCAGACCGCCCATGCTGCTGCCGCCCTGGGGTTGCGATTACGCTGCCTGGATACGGTCTGGGATATTGACCGGCCAGAAGACCTGGCACGACTGGCGACCCACAGCCCCGAACTGCTCACCGGCTCGCCCACGACACACGGCCAGTGAACACGTCCTGCCTCACCCCAGGTGACGGCAATTTCCTACAACAAACCCCTTCCTTGCCCTGCATCTTCATGATGACACCGCACCCACGGCGCAATCTTGGCTACCCTTACTGACAGGAACCCGCTGATAGCGAGTTTCAGCATCACGCGTCTGCTGCCAAACGCCACTACTATCCATACAGAAAGTGAGTGCAAACAGCGGGAAGCGCACACCAGCCAAATACATGGAGGTCAGCATGAAGAGGATTCTCGAGCATGCAGCAGCCTGGCTATTACGTGCCATGGAGAGCCACGAAACCCAACAGCCGCAGCAACACGCCTGGTCCTGCTATCGGGCAAACCGCAACCACCCACCAGGCGACAATCGACGCCACCCAACGGCCACCACCGACATGCCCTAGTAGTCTGTCGAATTTGACCAATTTTCACGAAGAATTGGGATTTCGAGACACATTTATCGATCTGACGAGGCGATTAGTCCGCTATTATTTAACGAATCAGATCAAATGAAATTGGCCCAAAGACCGGATCTCACAGCAGATCAGCATTAAGTCCAACAGGCTCCCAGTCTACGTGGCATCTGGCCGACACCCAGCCACTGATAACACCTGCGATACCAATGCCAGAGGAAGGCACCATGCATAACCCCAAACTCCCGGGCACACTAGTGCTATTGAGCTTCGTCGGTACCGGCCCCCTGCACGCCGGCGACTGCAAACCGAATGACCAACAACAGGCAATGCTGGACCGCGTGAACGAAATACGTAGCGAAGCACGCCAATGCGGCGACGAAACACTCGAGGCGGCAGAGCCCCTGGCCTGGAGCTGTCGCCTGGCAGAGGCCGCCGAGACACATTCGCGAGACATGGCGGAAAACGAATTCTTCGCCCATACCGATGAAGACGATGTGGGCGTGAACGAGCGAGTGAACGAAACCGGCTACGACTGGATGGCGGTCGGAGAGAATATCGCCGCTGGCCAAGCCGATGTCGACTCGGTCATCGAAGGCTGGCTCTCAAGCCCTGGCCACTGCGCCAATATGATGAGCGATGAATTCACCGAGATGGGAGCGGCCGTCGTCGAAGTGGATGGATCGGACTACTCCCCCTTCTGGACGCAAGTCTTCGGCCGACCACGATGAGTACAATACTAACAACCTCCGCCAAGGCGCCTACCGGCGCCAGTCGCGATGCGAAGTCGGAGCGCCGAACCGAGCGCTCCAACAGCGACACTCTCCACCACCGCTAACCAAACTGTTGTAGGAGAATTTTTAGATCACGACTGGAAGCCGAAGGACTCCCGGCGGTGTTGCCGATGCGAAGTCAGCTGGCTGGGACTTGCCTATACTCCGGTAGAGAAGGTCGGGTCGCAAATTTTTGCCAGGAAGCACTACAGGGGGCGGTCTCCACGATTTTCCAGCCAGTGGCTCCGTTTCTCCCGTTTTTTCTCGTTGACACCGCTTCATTGGCAAGCGTGCTGCACCGCACCTTGCCCCCGGACCCTTGGAGAGATGCAATGTACCTGTCTTACGTGCGAGCGATACTGATCGGCGTAGCCTTTTGCACCGCCGGGGCCACCCTCGCAGAGACGTCGACGCCTCCGGCGTCTACGGTTCAAGAAGTTGAGGCTAGGGAGCTTTTCCCTCTGACCCCCGGTGAAAGCACGTTTGAAGTGGTGGACGGAGACGGAGAGGGACGGCAAGTCGTGATGGAAGTGAGTTCCGCAGACGGTGAAGGCCGTTGGGAAGTTCGATTTGGAGACTACAACATCCTCCATCTTTCCGAGCATCTAGATGGCAGCGTGCTGATCACCGGTTTAGACGTACTGACGGAAGGCCAGGCCGTGCTGTACGAGCCGCCCGTAGTACTGCTACCCAACAAAATTGTACCAGACCGGACATGGAGTGCCTCTGGCAGTGCTACGGTCATTAACAGAGAGACGCAAGAGGTTGTACACAAGGGTGAGTACCAGCACCGAGTCATGCCCATCACTCGAGAGCGGTACACGACCCAGGCTGGTGATTATGAAGGCTTCCTGGTGCCGATCGAGCAAACCATCGATCTTGAGGCTCAGGCGGTTATCCGGTTGTGGCTCGACCTCGGCTTCTTCCCCGGAAGAGGTCTGGTGAAGCGTTCGATGAAGTTCGTCGTCGATAAACCCATGTGGTTCGGATCGACTACACGGCGCACTGCAGAACTCGTCCGTTAGTGCCAGGTTCTGGGAGTTCAGGCAGTGAAGACCTGCCTTTGACAACCGGCTGCAGGAGAGACTTCCGGACGGCTACTTTAATCGAGAAGGTGATGGAGAAAAAACCGGAAAGGGAAAAGGAATAACGCCAGCAAACGACCACCGCCAACGCCGGCGGCCTCCACCAAGGCGCCTACCGGCGCCAGTCGCGATGGAAACCAGCGCTCCAACAGCTGCCTTTTCCTGCCATAACAGGCGACTACCACCCTGTAGGAGA
>NZ_QPKI01000015.1 GCF_003339685.1 Halomonas sp. DQ26W
CGTGCCGGTGCCCAGCCTGGAATCACTGCGTGAACGCGATATTTTGAACGCTCAATACTTTGAAATCGACGATGTGATAGATGGCCATACGCTGCCTTCGCTGGCCGGGGCCTACGCCGAGCGGTGTGCTGGGTGTTCCCTCTGCCTCGTTGACCCGAGCGGCCGACTGGGGGGATATCGTCGCCACCGCCGAAGAGGCAGAGCAGGCACTGGGGGATCTGGAAGCACAGTGGGGCTGGCTGAAGGAGGTCGACCGTGAAGCTCGGGCTCTCAACGGCCAACACCATGCGGGTGCCAACGAAATTGCCCGACATGCCCAGCGGCACCTGGCGACCGAGGGTAAGTGGGCGGAGCTGTGGATGGCCCGCGTCAGCGGAGAGTCGGCGCGTCACGCGATGGAAGCGACGTTCGAGCACAGCCCCGGCGTGGCGTATCTGTTCCGCTATGGCATTCATGATCGTCATGATGATGATCAGGCGCTGAGTTTCCAGGCCGGGGGCGCGAACGCCAGCGTGGGTAGCCGGCATTACCGCTTTTTCGCCTGGCGTGGCGTGGACATGCCAAGCGAGGAGTCGCCGACGGAACGCTCCACCCAGTACCCCAGGGAGAGCATGGAACGCTGGGCTATGCGTTGAAGTACTGATTGAAAACGGCCCGCCTTTCGGCGCTCCCCTTGGTACCTATACACAGCAGAGTTTCACTAAAGAACATACATCCGCAACGGCATCCAGATACCCATGCCGACCATGATCAGGTTTTCGGTCAACGACACGAAGCCCAGCGGCACGTTGCTGTCGCCGCCCACGCAGGCACACTTGAGCTCTCGCTTGTCGACATAGACCGCCTTGAACACCGAGACGGCGCCCACCGTACCGACGAACAGCGCCAATGGGGCAGCGAACCATACCAAGGCACCCGCCAGCATCAGGATGCCCGCCAGCGTCTCGGCATAAGGATAGACATAGCCATAGCGCACATGGCGCTGGGCCAGCAGGTCGTAGTTGAGAAACATCGTGCTGAAGCTCTCCACATCCTTGAGCTTCTGTAGCCCCAGCAGGGCCATGGCGATGGCCACGAAATATTCCGGCATCCTGGGGCTAAGCAGGGAGCCTGTCGCGGTCCAACTGACGGCAAGCCCCATCAGCAGGGCCGTGATAAAAAGCGCGATCACCGGTTGATAGGTGCTCTCGTCCTCGCCTGGTGAATCCAGGCCGAAGTACTCGCGCAGCTCGTCGTAACCGCCGATGCGCTGGCCATCGATGAAGGCCTGGGGGGTCGTGCCAACGCCGTGCTCCTCCTTGAAGGCATCCGTTTCCTCCCGCGTGGTCAGGTGATGATCTTCGAGATCGTATCCCTTGCGCTCCAGCAGGTCCTTGCTTTTAAGCCCGAATGGGCACAGGTGCTCTTCCATGACCATGCGGTAAAGCCGAGCGGTCTTGCCACTCTCGTCCGTGCGTCCCTGACTCATGGCTCTCCTCCTTCGCTGATGGACTCACGCCGAGTGTAGTCGCTCGACGCGCTCAGCGAATGCCCGCCCGCAGGAACGACTGCACGAACTGGCGCTGGAACAGCAGGAAGGCGACCAGTAGCGGGGCAAGTGGGCTCGGCATCTTCTCGGCGCCCGAAACCGGCGTCAACTGGGCCACCGTCAGCGCCGCTATCTTGCTCAGCATCGCCATCGTGGCTGACCATCGGGCTTGCCTTCGAGCCCGCTGCCGGCGCCGGCCGCGGCTGACGCCAGGACCATGCTAGACTTCGTCTTTCACCCTGACAGGATCCGACGCGCCATGTCCCTAGACGACTTGCATCTGAACCTGCGCAACCTGACGCAGAACGACTATCCACAGCTCAAGACACTGATGGACCGGGTCTATGACGACATCGGCGGCGCCTGGCCTAAGGCCACCATCAACAAGTTGATCAAGGAGTTTCCCGACGGTCAGATCGTCATCGAGGATGACGAGACCATCGTCGGCGTGGCCCTGACCGCCTTGGTGGATTACGACACCTTCTCCAATCCGCACAAGTACGATGACCTGATCGGCAAGCGCGAAACCATCCTCAACGAGCCGGAAGGCGACGCCATGTACGGGCTCGACGTGCTGATCCATCCCGACTATCGCGGCTATCGCCTGGGACGCCGCCTCTACGAGGCGCGCAAGGAGCTGTGTCGCTCGCTCAACCTACGCGCGATTCTCGCCGGCGGGCGCATCCCCCAGTATCAAGCCCACGCCAAGGAGCTTTCCCCGGCGGAGTACCTCGATAAGGTGGCGCGCAAGGAGATCCACGACTCGATCCTGTCGTTCCAACTGGCCAACGACTTCCTGGTCAAACGCTTGCTGCGCAAGTACCTGCCCGAGGACGAGAAATCCTTGGGCTACGCCACCTTGCTCGAGTGGAACAATATCCTTTTCGAGCCGGCAGACAGGGTGCTCGAGAGCCGCCCCACCCAAGTGCGGGTAGGCGCGGTGCAATGGCAGATGCGCGAGTTGTCCTCGGTAGAGGCGGTGCTGCAGCAGATCGAGTACTTCGTCGATGCCCTCTCCAGCTACCAGAGCGACTTCGCGGTCTTTCCCGAGCTCTTCACCGCCCCGCTGATGGGGCTGCAGGATCGCGCCGCCCAACTCGACCAGATGGTCGCAGTTCGCTTCCTGGCCGGTTTCACCGAGCGCTTCAAGACCGAGCTTTCGCGCATGGCGGTTTCCTACAACATCAATATCGTCGGCGGCTCGATGATCGAAGTCGGCGAGGACGACCGGCTCTACAACATCGCCTACCTTTTCCATCGGGACGGGGACGTTGAGCGCCAGGCCAAGCTGCACATCACTCCTCAGGAGCGGCGCGACTGGGTGATCGAGGGCGGCGACGAGCTGCGCGTTTTCGAGACCGATGCCGGCCGGGTGGGCATCCTGATCTGCTATGACGTGGAGTTCCCCGAGCTTGGCCGACTGCTGGCCGACCAGGATATGGACATCCTCTTCGTGCCCTTCTGGACCGATACCAAGAACGGTTACCTGCGGGTGCGACACTGCGCCCAGGCCCGGGCCATCGAGAACGAGTGCTACGTCGTTCTGTGTGGAAGCGTGGGCAACGTCCCTTCCATCAAGAACCTCGACATCCAGTACGCCCAGTCGTCGGTCTTCTCGCCCTCCGACTTCGCCTTTCCCCACGATGCGGTGCTCTCCGAGACCACCCCCAATACCGAGATGATCATGTTCTCGGACCTGGACCTGACCCGGCTCACCGTGGTGCGCGCCGAAGGTTCGGTAACCAACCTCAAGGATCGGCGCAAGGACCTGTTCGACCTGCGCTGGCGCGACTGGTCGTGGAAGTCCGGCAGCCTGACCCCGGGCAACCCCGAGGAGAACTGAGGCCATGTTCGGTCGCCTTCGCCGCTGGCGAGCCGAGCGCTTCGCCTCGCGCTATCCCTTCCCCGAAGCGGCGTGGGCCGAGGCCCGTTCACGCCTACCGCTGCTGGCGGCGCTGGGCGATGACGAGGCCGAACGCCTGGGCCGGCGCGCCTGGCACTTCCTGCACCTCAAGCGGCTGAGCCTGCACCCCGAGCTAGCCGGGCAGACACCGTTCGACCTGCCGGCGCAGCTGGCACTCGCCGCCCAGGCCTGCCTGCTGACCCTGGGCTGGCCTTTCGACGACCACGTCGACGCCTTCAGTGGGGTTCACGAACTGTTGATCCTGCCCGAGTCGTTCCGCCGCCATGTGGAAGAAATGGACGAGTTCGGCGTGATGCACGAGTACGTGGACGAGCGAGCCGGCGAGACCTCGTCCCAAGGGCCGGTGGTGCTCGCCTTTCCCGACCTGATGGAGAGCGGCGGACTCGACGGCTTCAACGTGGTGATCCATGAGCTCGCCCACAAGCTCGACCTGGGCAACTCGCTGGACGTCGACGGCTTCCCGCCGCTGCCCCGGGACATCGACTCGAAGGAGTGGCACCGCGTCTTTATTGGCGTATGGGACGACCTGCAGGCGCACCTCGAACGCGAGGAGCCCACGCCCATCGACGACTACGCCGCCAGCCACCCCGGGGAGTGCTTCGCTGTGTGCTGCGAGTACTTCTTTACCGCGCCCGATATCCTCCACGAGGCCTACCCGGCCCTGTACGATCTGCTGACACGCTACTTCCGTCAGCAGCCGCTGGCGCGTCATGGAACTGGCGCTAACGACGCCACGCGGCCAGATTAATCGGGCTCACGGGCTCCTGCCCGCTCAAGGTTTGACAGACATTGTCGACGGCCCGCTGGGCCATGGCGATTACCAACGATTCAACACAGATTGACCTTAACTTTTCCGACTCCCTCGAAATGTCCCGTGACCCTTACCGCCTTGTTTACCGACCTCTTGCCAGTACAGGAACCACAGGTGACGATGTCGCCGGAGTAAAGCGATTGCCCCTTCGCCGGCAGGTCATTGGCCAGCCAGACCAGCAGTGCCAAAGGGTCGTCGGCCGGATTACCGCCATTGACAGAGATCACCCGCTCTTCATCCAGGCTGAGCGAAACCGGCAAGCACGGTAGGTCCAGCGCCTTCCACTGCCTTACTCCCTCACCAACGATCAACCGGCCAAAGTTCTGCAGATCGGCGAGTTGGCTGAGCTTGTCGGCACCGTTTGGCCAATCACGAAACCGTGAATCGACAATCTCGATCACCGCATGCACGGATGCCACGGCATCGATCACCTCTTCACGGGTATAAGCGGTATCACGAGCGGGTAGATCTCGACCAAGCAGGAAAGCCAGCTCTACCTCGAGATTGCCATGGTTGAAGTCATCCAGACGACAACGCGAATTATCATCAAGAATGAATCGCGCAGGGAGTGCCGAGTAATGTGCAAGGCCATCCGGAGATGGCGCACCGACCTTCCAGCCGCCCCGCTCGCCAAGTCGTTCAACCAACCGTTGTTGAATACGGTAGGCCTGCCCCTGTTCGGCTGGTCGGCATGAATCCGGCAGGCCATCGAGGGCTACCCCACTGAGCCAGGCTTGTTCGAGCAGGCTGGACGCACGCTCGGTTACATCATCATTTTGTGTCATGGTTCATTTGGTCTCATGCTGTTCAGCCCCAGTTGCAAGCAAAGTCGCTCTGGCGGCATCGGCCTTGTACTTGAAGTTATCAGCCCTGTGACTGCCCCAGCAGGCCAACCAGTTCCGGCACAGGCAGGTCGCCATGGCCAGCATCGCTGATCGACTGGTAGAGCGCCAGCACCGCATCGGCCACGCCGCACTGGGCGTCGAGGTCTTCGGTCATGGTGCGGTAGTAGCCGATATCCTTGAGGCCGTTGGCCACGCTGAAGCGAAAACCGGAGGCGTCGCCATCGGCGATGTAGGGCCGCAGGCGCTCCAGGATCACTCCGCCACCGCCGCCCTTGCCCAGCACGTCGAGGAAGGCAGCGTCGTCGATACCGGCCCGCCGTGACGCCGCGGCGGCCTCGGCCAGCACCGCGGTGAAGCCCAGCGAGACGAAGTTGTGCAGCAGCTTGAGGGTATGGCCGGCGCCAACCTGGCCGGCATGGGCGATGTTCTCGGCAAAGCACTCGAGCAGCGGTTGCACCTCCTGGAACAGCGCCTCCGGTGCGCCGACGATGAGGTTCAACCGGCCCTCCTCCGCCTCCTTGGGGGTGCGGGTCATGGCGGCATCCATGAAGCGCCCGCCGGCCGCCTCCACCCGGGCGGCCACTCGCTCGGTGGAGCTGGGCAGCGCCGTGGAGCAGTCGACAACCACGCAGCCCGCCCGCAGCCCTTCCAGCACCCCGCCGGGCTCGAACAGCACCGCTTCCACCTGGGGCGAGCCGGTCACGCAGAGAATGACCACATCAGCGGCCTCGGCCACCTCGCGGCCGCTAGCCTTCGCGGTGGCCCCGGCGGCGCGCAGGTCGTCCACGGGCTGGTTGCCGGGGTGGTCGAGAAAGCAGAGCGTATGCCCTCTTTTCAGGATGTTCGCGGCGATACCGTGGCCCATCAGGCCCACGCCCACCAGGCCGACTCGAAATAGCTGACTCATCCTATTGCTCCTCTGGTTCATCTCACCGTGAATCGCGGACCGGCGGCTCGCTCAGCCGTGCTTGATTCAGCCGTGCTTGATAGCCACGGTCTTGAGCCGGGTGTAGCTCTTCAGGCCTTCGAATCCCTTCTCCCGGCCATGCCCGGAGCGACCGACACCGCCGAAGGGCAGCTCGATGCCACCCCCCGCGCCGTAGTTGTTGATGAATACCTGGCCGCTGCGGATCCCCCTGGCCAGGCGCAGCTGTCGTCCGCCGTCGCCTGTCCAGATGCCGGCACAGAGGCCGAAGTCGGTGGCATTGGCCAGCCGTAGCGCCTCGGCCTCGTCGGCAAAGGTCTGCACCGCCAGCACCGGGCCGAACAGCTCCTCCCGGAGTACCTCATGGCCGTGGGGAATCTCCGCGAGGATTTGCGGTACCACGAAATGGCCGCCATCCGGGGCGCCAGCGGCCAGCTGCCCCTTCGCCGCCACGCGGATACCGTCCTCGGCCGCCGCCGCCAGCCGTGCCTCCAGCTTCGCCTTCTGGCGGGCGTTGATCAACGGGCCGCAGTCGGCATCCGCCTCGCCGGCGTCGCAGCGCAGCGCCGAGAAGCGTTCGACCAGCGCGCCCAGCACGGCCTCGGCGCAGCTCGCCTCCACCAGCAGGCGACTGCCCGCCGAGCAGGTCTGGCCGGCGTTCTGGACGATGCCGCGCACCACCGCCTCCAGCGCGGCCTCCATGTCGGCATCGGCGAAGACGACCTGCGGCGACTTGCCGCCCAACTCCATGGTCACCGGCACATGATGAACGGCGGCGGCCTGGGCCACCTGGGTTCCCGTTTCCGGCGAGCCGGTAAAGGAAAGGTGGTCGATGCCGGGGTGAGCCGCCAGGGCGGCACCCGCCTCCCGGCCAAGCCCGGGCACCACATTGAGCACCCCGGGCGGCAGTCCGTTCTCGTAGGCCAGCTGAGCCAGGCGCAGGCCGCTGAGGCAGGCATCCTCGGCCGGCTTGAGCACCACGGTATTGCCGGCCGCCAGTGCCGCCGCCACGCAGCGCCCGAAGATCTGGGCGGGATAGTTCCAGGGAATGATCTGCGCGCAGACCCCATAGGGTTCGCGCAGGGTCATCACCGCAAAGTCGTTCTCGAAGGGAATGGTCTCGCCGTGCAGCTTGTCGGCTGCCCCGCCATAGAAGCGGAAGTAGCGGGCGCAGGCCGTGATATCGCCCCGGGCCTGGGTCATCGGCTTGCCGGTATCGGCGCACTCGAGTGCCGCCAGATTGGCGTGATCGGCCTCGATCACCGCGGCGAAGGCGAGCAGCCATTCACTGCGTCGTCGGGCCGTCCAGGAGGCCCAATCGCCCAGCTCGCCGACAAAGGCGCCGCGGGCGGCGACGACCGCTGTCTCGACCTCCCACGACTGACTGCGGGCAATCTCTGCGATCACCTCGCCGCTGGAGGGGGCCTGTACGTCCAGCCGCTCTCTCGTGGCGACCCATTCACCGGCAATAAGCGCATCGCTGGGGGGCATGACAGGTAAGAATGACATCACGATTTCCTTGTTGTTGTTCGCTATTCAATAGACCAGCCGTACCAGTCCCATGGAGATCCAGGGCATGTAGGTGATCGCCACCAGGCAGGCGAGCACCACCAGCACGAAGCGCACCAGCCAGGGCAGCATCTCGTCGATGGTGATCCTGGCCACCGCGCAGGCGGCAAACAGGTTCACCCCCAGCGGCGGCGTGATCATCCCCAGGGCCAGGTTCACCACCATGATCAAGCCGAAGTGCACGGGATGAACCCCGAACTGGATGGCAATGGGCGTCAGGATGGGCGCCAGCACCAGGATGGCCGCCGAGGTCTCGATGAACATGCCCACCAGCAGCAGCAGTACATTGACTGCCAGCAGAAACGCCATGGGGCTGTCGAACACCTCGGTCACCCAGCCGGCGATCTGGGACGGCAGGCCGGTGCGGCTGAGCAGGAAGCTGAACAGCGAGGCCGCCGCAATGATCAGCATCACCGCCGCGGTGGAGATGACGCTCTGCCGCAGGATCGGCCACAGGTCGTCCAGCTTCAGCTCGCGGTAGTAGAAACCACCGACGATCAGCGCATAGAACACCGCCACCGCCGACGCCTCGGTGGGGGTGAACACCCCGCCGTAGATGCCGCCGATCACCACCACCGGCATCAGCAGTGCCGCCCAGGCACGCTTGAACGAGATCATGAAACTGGTGCTGTCCTTGTGGTCATCGAGGCCGTAGCCCCGCACCTTGCAGAACAGGTAGAGGAACAGGATCAAGGCGCAGCCGATCAGGATGCCGGGGCCGATGCCGGCGAGGAACAGCTGGCCGATGGAGGTGTCGGTGCTGACGCCGAACAGGATCAGGGGAATCGATGGCGGTATCAGCACGCCAAGCTCCGCGGAGGAGGCCTGGATCGAGGCCGCCAGGGGCTTGGGGTAGCCATGCCTGACCATCGCCGGTATCAGGATCGCGCCGATGGCGAAGGTGGTGGCGACGCTGGAACCCGACACCGCGGCAAACATCATGCAGGTCAGCACGCAGGTCATGGCCAGGCCACCCTGGATGCCGCCGACGATGGACTTGGCCAGGTCCACCAGGCGCCGGGAGATGCCGCCCGCCGCCATCAGGTTACCCGCCAGGATGAAGAACGGGATCGCCATCAGCGGGAACTTGTCGATGCCGATGAACATCTGCTGGGGTACCAGCAGCAGCGGCAGCCGGGAGAAGAACTCGATGCCGATGATCGAGGCCAGGACGATGGAGACCGCGATCGGCACGCCGAAGGCGAAGAGAATGATCAGCGACAGCCCGATGACCAGATTCATGGCTGGGGTCCTTCCGGGCGGGAGCCATCTGGCGTCATCTCGGAGCCGACGACCTTCCGGGCCTTTTGCACACCGGGGGACTCCAGCTCGGGGCTGGCTTCGCGCCCCTCGGGGCCGATCATCTCGCGACCGGTGATCTGGGCGAGGATGCGTGCCACCACCGCGACGATGGCGAAGCCGGCACCGGTGGGAATGGCCGCATAGGCCCAGGACATGGAAATGTTCATGCCCGACATCGTCTGGTTGCTGACGCGCATCGTCATCTGGATGCCGAAATGGATCAGCACCGCCAGCACCAGCAGGCAGCAGCAGACGATAGCGATTTCCAGCAGCAGCATCAGCCGCTGCGGCACGATCTTGTAGATGGCTTCGACGGCCATCATGTAGCCACCCCGGAAGGTGGCGGCCGCCGCCATGAATACGCACCAGATCATGGCCGTCCTGGAGGCGACTTCCGACCAGGTGGAGGGGGCGTTGAACAGGAACCGGGTCAGCACCTGATAGAACCCCAGGGTCACCGACACGACCAGCATGGCCACCGCGACCAGCATGGCCAGGCGCGTCAACTGGCGCTCAAGGCGAAGAAACAGCGAGACCATTGGAAAATCACCATGACCAGAGGGCTCCCGGCGTCATGCCGGAAGCCCGGGGTGGGAAAGGTCAGCAGTTGCCGGCTTCGGCCTGGATGCGCTCCAGCATCTCGCTGCCGTGCTGGGACGTGAAGATCTCGTAGGCGGGCTGGACCGCTTCCTGGAAAGGGCCGATATCGATGTCGGTCTGCACCGTCATGCCGTTCTCCTCCAGCAGGGCGACACCCTCCTCCTCGAGGCGCGACACCTCGCCACGGGTGGCTTCGGCAGAAGCACGAGCCGCCTCGCGGAACCACTCCTGCTCCTCCTCGCTCAGGCCGTCGAACATGATCGGCGAGCCCAGCATGATCGCCGGCGAGTAGACATGGCCGGTCAGCGACAGGTGGTCCTGCACTTCCCAGAAGTTGGTCGCCACGATCACGGTGATGGGGTTCTCCTGGCCATCGACGGTGCCCTGCTGAAGCGCGGTGAACAGCTCCGGGAAGGCCATCGGAGTGGGCCGTGCGCCCAGCTGGCGAAAGGCTTCCTGATGGACCTCGTTCTCCATGGTGCGAACCCGCAGCCCCTCGGCGTCCGACGGTGAGAGCACCTCGCGCCGGCTGTTGGTCAGGTGACGAAAGCCGTTCTCGGTCCAGGCCAGGCCCACCAGGTCGTGCTCCCCTATCTTGCCGAGCAGCTCGTCGCCCAGCTCACCATCGAGCACGCAACGCGCCTGGTCGTAGTTCTCGAACAGGAAGGGCAGGTCCAGCACATAGGTTTCCGGCACGAAGTTACCCAACGGGCCGGTGGAGGTGATGACCAGGTCCACGGTGCCGATCTGAAGGCCCTCGATCATCTCCCGCTCGCCGCCCAGGGAGCCGGAGGTATGCTCGTTGACGGTAAAGGCCCCGTCGCTCAGCTCCTCCAGTCGCTCCTTGAAGGCCTGTGCCCCGACGGCATAGTGCGAGGTGGCAGAGAGCGTATGGCCGAGTGTGATTACCTGTGCCGCCTGTGCCTGGACGGCCATGCCGGCCAATGCTGCCGCGGTGACGGTTCCGATCGCGGTTGAGAGAGTGCGGCGTGCGAATAGCGTTTTCATTGTTTTGTTACCTCTTCTTCGTGGTACACCGTTGGGTTTACTGGTGCGCCCGTCTCGGACGGGCGCGCTGTCACGCCTCCGCTTTCAGGTAGGCATCGACGATTTCACGCAGGTCGCCGTCACCCCGGAAACCCAGTTCCCGGGCGCGACGCGTGGTGAAACGGGAGGGCCAGGCGGACACGATGGCCACAATGCGCGGGTCGGGCTCATGGCGCACCAGGGCGAGCGCCTCGTCGCCCGCCACCTGGCGCAGCGTCTCGAGCACCTCCGCCACGCTCACCGTGATGCCCGGAAGCATGAAGGCGCGGAATCGACCCAGGGCGTTGCCGGGCACCTCGGCACCATGTATCAGGGCCTCGACCACCTTCTGCGGTGACATCACGAACATCGACAGATCAGTGGGCACCGGGCAGACGGCCTCTTCGCCATTCAACGGCTCGCGCAGGATGCTGGAGGCGAAGCTCGACGCCGCCGCGTTGGGGCGCCCTGGTCGAATGATGATGGTCGGTAGGCGCAGCACCCGGCCGTCCACCAGGCCACGTCGACTGTAGTCGTTGATCAGCAGCTCGCTCATGGCCTTCTGGGCACCGTAGGAGTTCTGCGGCTGCAGCGCGGTCATGTCGTCGACCACTTCGGGCAGTTCGCCACCGTAGGCGGCCACCGAACTGGCCATGACCAGGCGTGTCCCGGCAAGGCCGTGGGCGTGGCATCCCTCCAGCAACACCCGGGTGGCATCGAAGTTGACCCGCATGCCAAGCGCCAGATCCGCCTCGGCGGCGGCGCTGACGACGGCCGCCAGGTGATAGATCACATCCGGCTTGGTGGCCAGCACCGGGTCTAGCCCGCCCGGCTCAGTGATATCCAGCGCCAGGCGCGTTACCTCGACGCTGTCGGCGGCCGCCACCGGCGGCTCGGTAATGTCGATGAGCGTCAGGCGGCGAATGGCCTGATCAGCCAGCGTGCCACGGGACAGCAGCCGCGCCACGAGCCGCTGGCCGAGAAAGCCGGCGGCGCCGGTAATCGCTATATGCATATGAGCCTCGCATTCATTGTTAGGGAAACACTGCGCAAATGCCTACACGAGCGAATCGCTGCGTTGCGCGGTGCGCGGAATCCTCACATATACCCCATATGCTCCGGTTGACTCGAAACCTCCGGTTTCTCGCCCCTTCGGGGCCATCCTCCGGATGTTTGTCGCTTCGCTCGGTTCTGTGCTCCGTGCGCCTTGCGCTTCATCTCGCTCGGCGATTTGTTCAGCGCTTCCTTATTGATCGGGTTTCAGGCCGTGGGCCCGCCCCCACCCCAGCCCCTGGCGAGTGCCGGCGGCGGGGCGATACTCGCAGCCCACCCAGCCGTCGTAGCCGAGCGCCTCGAGACGCGACAGGATCGCCGGGTAATGGACTTCGCCCACGTCGGGCTCATGGCGCTGCGGCACACCGGCGATCTGAACATGGCCGATGGCCGGGAATTGCCGCTCCAGATGGCGAATCAGGTCGCCCTCCATGACCTGGCAGTGATAGAGATCGAACTGCAGGTGAAGGTTGTCGGCCCCCACCGCTTCGAGCACCGCCATGGCCTGGGCCTGGCGCGACAGGAAGTAGCCCGGTATGTCGCGGGTATTGATCGGCTCGATCAGCACCTGCCGCCCCGCCTTGGCGGCTTCCCCGGCGGCGAAGCGCAGGTTCGCCACATAGGTCGCCTGATGATGGGCCCGGGTAGCGGCATCGGCATCCACCGGCAGCAGGCCTGCCATGGCGTGTACCCGCGGGCAGTCCAGCACCTCGGCGTAGTGCAGCGCCTCGCTGACCGCATCGCGGAATTCCGCCTCCCGCCCCGGCAGGCTCGCCAGCCCGCGCTCCCCCGCCTCCCAATCCCCGGGGGGGAGGTTGAAGAGCACCTGCTCCACGCCGGCCTCGCGCAGTGCGCTCACCAGCACCTGGGGTTGGTGATCGTAGGGAAACAGGTACTCGACACCGCGAAAACCGGCTTGGGCGGCGGCCTCGAAGCGGTCGAGAAAGCCGTGTTCGGAAAACAGCATGCTGAGGTTGGCGGCCAGTCGGGTCATCGCTAGTGTCTCTGGTTCATGATTCTGGATTCGTCTCTCGGGATTCGTGTCAGTCGCGGGGAAAGCGCGCTTCGAGTTCGGCCACCTGCTCCGGCGTCAGGCAGCGCGGGTTCTCCCCGCGCAGCAGCAGGAACAGCCTGGCGGTCTCTTCCAGTTCCTCGGTGGCGTAAACCGCCGCCTCCAGCGTCTTGCCGGCCACCACAGGGCCATGGTTGGCCAGCAGCACCGCGCTGTGCTGGCCTGCCAGTCCGCGCACCGCGTCACCCAGCGCGGGGTCGCCGGGTAGGTGGTAGGGCACCAGGGGCAGCTTGCCCACCCGCATCACGTAGTAGGCGGTCAGCGGCGGGATGCAGTCGCAGGGGTCGATCTGCGGCAGGCAGGAGACCGCCACCGAATGGGTCGAGTGCAGGTGCACGATGGCACCGGAGCGGGGCCGCTCCTCATACATCGCCATGTGCAGGAAGCTCTCCTTGGTGGGCCGGTCGCCGCTCAGCAGCCGGCCTTGCCCGTCGAGCCTCGAGATACGGGCGGGATCGAGCCGCCCCAGGCAGGCATTGGTCGGCGTCATCAGCCAGCCGCCATCGTCCAACCGTACGCTGATATTGCCGCTGGACCCCATGGTCAGCCCTCGCGAGAAGAGCGATTCGCCGAGGGTCGCGATCTGCTCGCGCAGGCCGTTCTCGTCGTGCACGCTCATGGCGCGCCCTCCGTCGTCAGTACCTCGAAGGCGCGGGTGAAGAAATCGGTGTCGCCGAAGTTCCCGGACTTGAGCGCCAGTGACAGCGGCGCCTCGCGCCCGGCCAGGGTGGCCTGGGTCCAGGGGACACCCGGGGCGATCTGCTCGCCGATGCGCATGGCGCGCACTCCCAGGGCCGAGACCACCGCCCCCGCCGTTTCGCCACCTGCCACCACCAGCCGCCCTACCCCTTCGGCGACCAGGCTGCTGGCAAGTGTGCTCAGCGCCGCCTCGACCAGCTCGCCGGCACGCTCGACGCCCAGCGCCTGCTGCGCCCGCCGGACCCGCTCGGCATCGGCAGAGGCGTAGAGCAGCACCGGGCCACCGCCAGCCAGCGCCCGGCGGGCAAAGGCCAGCGCCTCGCCCAGGTGGGCGTCGCCCTCGGCCAGGGCCTGGGGGTCCAGGGCGAAACCGGGGTGTCGCGCCAGGAAGTGATCGACCTGGGCCAGCGTTGCCGTCGAACAGCTCCCCGACAGCACCAGGGCACTGCCCGAGGCGGGCGCCAGCTGCCCGGGGTCTGTCAGCTCATCGAGCCAGCCACGCTGCCGATACTGCGCCGGCAGCATCTGGCCCAGCCCGGAGCCGCCGGTAACCAGGGCAAAGTCCGCCACGGCAGCCGCCAGGGTGGCCAGGTCGCCTTCGTCCAGGGTGTCGCAGACCGCCCGGCTAACGCCCTGCTGCGCCAGCTCGTCGAGATGTCGGCGAGTCGCCTCGCTGCCCTGTGCGATCACCGAGCGCGGCACCAGGCCGACGGGCTGAGAAGTCTGCCGCGCCAATACCCGGACCAGGTCGGCATCGCGCATCGGGGTGAGCGGGTGGTGCTGCATGCCGCACTCGTTGAGCAGCCGGTCGCCGACGAACAGGTGACCCTGATAGACCGTTCGCCCGTTGGTCGGAAAGGCCGGCACCATCACCGTCTGGCGAGCGCCAAGACGCTCGGCCAGGGCATCGCTGACCGGGCCGATGTTGCCCTCATCGGTGGAGTCGAAGGTGGAGCAGTACTTGAAGAAGAGCTGACGCACCCCTTGGGCCTGCAGCCACGCCAGCGCCGCCAGCGAGTCGGCAACCGCCTTGTCGACCGGGCAGGAGCGGGACTTCAAGGCGATGACGACGGCATCGACACCCCGGGAGGTATCCACCAGCGCTTCGAGCGGAAGCTCGGGTACACCGTTCAGCTGCACGCAGCGCATGCCGCCGCGCACCAGGTTGTTGGCCAGGTCGGTGGCCCCGGTGAAGTCGTCGGCGATGGCGCCCAGCACGATAGCCACGGTCAGATCTCCTCCGCGTCGCCGGCCGCCCCGGGCAGGGTGATGCCCGACAGCCGCTGGTACACCTTGATCACCGCCGCATCGTCCTCTCGTCCGAAGCCGGCCCCCTTGGCGGCGGTGAACTGCTGCAGGGCGCTGGCCGCCACCGGTGTCGCCATGGCCAGCTCACGCCCCGTGTCATGAACGATGTTGAGATCCTTGACGAAGATGTCGACGGCCGACAGCGGGGTATAGTCGCCGGCCAGGATGTGCGGCACACGATTCTCGAACATCCAGGAATTGCCTGCCGAGTGGGTGATGACTTCATGAACGGTTTCGGGGTCGAGCCCCATGCGGATACCCAGGGCCACGGCCTCAGCCGCCGCGGCGATATGTACGCCGGCCAGCAGCTGGTTGACCAGTTTCATGCTCGAGCCGACCCCCGCTGCATCACCCAGGCGGTAGACGGTAGCCGCCACGGCCTCGAGTACCGGCTCGGCCTTGGCGAATGCCGCTGCGGACCCCGACGCCATCACCGAGAGCTGACCGGAACGGGCCTTGACCGCGCCACCGCTGATCGGTGCATCGAGCATCTCGAGCCCCTCGGCCGCCAGGCGCTCGCCCAGGCGGCGAGCCACGCTCGGCGCCACGGTGGCACACTGGATCACCAGGCCCCCCGGTGCCATGCGGCCCACCAGCCCCTGCTCACCGAACAGAACCTGCTCGACCTGGTCCGCATTGACCACGACCACCAGCACCACATCGCAGCGCTCAGCCAGTTCAGCGGGCGTCGCAACGCCAAGGCCACCGCTCGACTCGAAGCGCTGACGCGCCGGCTCGCTCACATCGCAGCCGATGACAGCGCTCCCCTTCTCCAGAAGGGTCAGCGCCACTCCCATGCCCATGGCCCCGAGCCCAATGACACCGACTCGTGATCCGCCTGCCGACTTGTCGTTCACCTGTCGTCTCCTGTCCGCTTGCCGTCAGTGCCATGCAGTGTCGTATGTGTGCTTCTTGCTTGCCGACTTTCTGTCTATTTGGCTGTCTATCAGCGGCATTGTGTTAGCGCTACCATGTTAGCGTTAACATAGTTTTAGATGATCACCAGTGCAGCAGCAAGCGAAGTGCCTAGGAGTGCGACCAATGTCGAACAAGAGAGAGTCAACACGCCGCCGCCGTGGTTCGGAACAGCCCACCCTGCAGCAGGTGGCGGATGCCGCCGGCGTCTCGGCCATTACGGTATCGCGAGCGCTGAACGCACCCGAACGGGTCAATGCCGCGACCAGGCTCAAGGTACTCGCCACCGTCGAACGCCTCGGCTATGTACCTAACCTGGTAGCCGGTAGCCTCGCCTCGTCGCGCTCGCGCTTTATCGCGGTGATCGTGCCGTCACTGGCCAACGCCGTCTTCATCGAGGTCATCCATGGGCTACAGGAGACCTTCGAGCGCGAGGGCTATCAGATCCTGCTCGGCAACACCGACTACGACATCGAGCGTGAATATCAACTGATTCGCACCTTCCTCGGCTGGTCCTGCTCGGCTCTGGTTACCGCCGGCCTGCGTCACAGCGAAGCCTGCCGAAGCCTGCTCGCGCACTGGGACAATCCGATCATGGAGGTCATGGAATTGGGTGACGCCCTCGACCTGAATGTGGGCCTTGACCATCATGAAGCCGGGCGCTGCATGGCGAGGCACCTGTTGGGTCGCCACTACCGGTCCGTCGTCTATGTAGGTGCCTGCCTGGATCGGGATTACCGGGCCAGGATGCGGTTCGAAGGGCATCGCGAGGTGTTGCATACCGCAGGGTTGGAGGCGCCGTTGATCGAGCTGGACCAGTTGGGCAGCCTCGACGCCGGCGCCGCCGGATTCGAGCGAGTGCTGGCGCAGTACCCCGACGCCGAGGCCATCCATTTTGCCAACGATGACCTGGCCACCGGTGCGCTGCTGAGGGCGCAGCGCCTGGGCATGACCATACCGCGTGACATCGCCATCGCCGGCTTCAACGGACTGCCCCTGGGCCAGCACGTCACTCCCCGGTTGACCACCATCCGCTCGCCACGGGAGAACATGGGAAGGCTGGCGGCAGAGGAGGTATTGAAACGACTCGACGCCAAGCGGGTGACGCGTCGACGGCACGACGTGGGCTTTGAACTGCTGATCGGTGACAGTACCTGAGGCACCGCCACCAGCCGAACCATTTGGCCTCCCGGCGCGAGCCACCTATGCTTTAGCCTTATCCTTGCACAGAGCGTACCGATGCCGCGTTCGGTCCTGCTTATCCTGGTTTCTCTTGCGGCTCTCGTCCTGCTAGGGCTGCTGTGGCAGTGGCTGACAGCTCGAGACCTGTTCGATGCCAACACTCTGTTCTCCCTGTTACAGGAGTCGCTGGCCTGGCGCGATCAGCCCTGGGCCGGAGCGGTGGTGGTTGCGGTCTTCCTGGCCGCCTCAGTGGTGCTTTTCCCGTTAAGCGTTCTGGTCGTACTGGCGGGCCTGATATTTGGTCCGGTGTGGGGGTTCGTCTATTCGTTCATCGGTACGCTCCTGGGTGCGATTGCCACTTTCTGGCTGGGGCGCTGGCTGGGGCGCGACGCCCTGCTGCGCTACGGCGGCAAGCGGCTGCTAGGGCTGTCGCGATACCTGGCCGGGCGCGGCGTGCGCACCATAACTCTGCTCAACCTCTTGCCCCTGGCACCGTACACGCTGACCAATCTGCTCGCCGGTGCCTTTCACATCCGTTTTCGCGACTACCTGCTGGGCACCTTGATCGGTGCCACGCCAGGGTTGGCCGCCATCATTCTACTCAGCAGTCAGCTCGGCTCGCTGCTGTCCGCTGAGGACCGTCAGGAGCTCGCTTGGGCGGGAGGCGGTATCGTCGCGGGCCTGGCCTTACTGTACGGTCTCAAGCGCTATGCCGACGCCCGCCAGCGGCGCCGAGGCTGATACTGGATGCACCACACCGCATAGTCGTTGTCGTTATCGCGCAGAATCAGGCTGGGGTGAGCCGTCGCGTGGTGCGGCTGGCCAGTCCCACGACAAGGCGTGCCTCGAGCCGCTTGCTCACCGCCGACAGTGAAAGTCCCAGCTCGCAAGCCGTAGCGGTCAGGCTGCCTGCGCGTGCCAACCGCTGGAAAAAAGCAAGATCATCAAGCTGAGCCATGCAACTCTCCACTTAAAATCAACAATGCCTTTCGATTTAGCCCGATTATCATCCTATCTCCAAGAGCTAGACTGGGCAGAAATACCGGAGGAAATCTCATGTTCGAGGGATACCGTACGTTCGATATAGCCTACGGCGACATCCGCATCCACGGTCGCATCGGCGGCTCGGGGCCACCATTATTGCTGCTGCATGGCCATCCCCAGACTCATCTGATATGGCATCGCCTGGCCGATTCGCTGGCACTGCATTACACAGTGGTAGCCACCGACCTGCGTGGCTACGGCGATTCCTCCAAGCCGGCCGGCGAACCGGACCACGCCAGCTACAGCAAGCGGGCCATGGCCGCCGACCAGGTTGCGGTGATGCATGATCTGGGCTTCGAGCGCTTCTTCCTCTGCGGTCACGACCGCGGCGGCCGGGTGGCCCACCGCCTGGTGATGGATCATCCCGAGGCGGTGGAGAAGCTGATGCTGCTGGATATCGCTCCCACCCTGGCAATGTACGAGAAGACCGACCGTACCTTCGCCACCGCCTACTTCCACTGGTTCTTCCTGATCCAGCCGGCACCATTGCCGGAAACTCTGATCGAGGCATCGCCGGCCGACTACATCACACGCACCATGGGCGGACGTCACGCCAACCTCGATGCCTTCGACCCGGCCGCCATCGCAGAGTACCAGCGTTGCCTGGCCCAGCCCGGTGCCGCCCATGCGCTTTGCGAGGATTATCGCGCATCGAATACCATCGACCTGGAACACGACGGCACCGACCGAGAGGCCGGGCGCCGCATCGCCTGCCCCGTGAGGGTACTATGGGGGCAGCACGGCATTATCGAGCGCTGCTTCGATCCACTGGCGGAATGGCGCGCCGTTGCCGAGCGGGTCGAGGGCGAGGCGTTGCCCTGTGGCCACTATATTCCCGAGGAAGTGCCGAGTGCGCTGCACGACCATATCCTTCAATTCATGAAAACTGCATGAGGAACTGACCATGACCCAGCGTATCGCCGTCATCCCCGGTGATGGCATCGGCACCGAAGTGATGCCCGAAGGCCTGCGAGCTCTGGAAGCCGCCGCCAAGCGGTTCGGCATCGACCTATCTTTCGAGCATTTCGATTTCGCCTGCTGCGACTACTATGCGAAGCACGGCCAGATGATGCCGGACGACTGGTTCGACCAGCTCAAGGACTTCGATGCGATCTTCTACGGTGCCGTGGGCTGGCCGGAAACCGTGCCGGACCATGTCTCTCTGTGGGGGTCGCTGCTGCAGTTCCGCCGCCAGTTCGACCAGTACATCAACCTGCGTCCCTGCAAGCTGTTGCCGGGTATCAAAAGCCCGCTTGCCGACCGCAATCCCGGCGACATCGACTTCTACGTGGTGCGCGAGAACACCGAGGGCGAGTACTCCAGCGTCGGCGGCAAGATGTTCGAGGGCACCGACCGTGAGGTGGTGATCCAGGAGACGGTGATGAGCCGCCACGGCGTCGACCGGGTGCTGAAGTACGCCTTCGAGCTGGCCCAGAGCCGCCCGCGGAAGAAGCTCACCTCGGCCACCAAGTCCAACGGCATCGCCATCACCATGCCCTGGTGGGACGAACGCGTGGAGGCCATGTCCGGCAACTATTCGGACGTCAGCGTCGACAAGTTTCACATCGATATCCTGACCGCCAATTTCGTCCTGCATCCCGACTGGTTCGACGTGGTGGTGGGCAGCAACCTGTTCGGCGACATCCTCTCCGACCTGGGCCCGGCCTGCACCGGCACCATCGGCGTGGCGCCCTCAGCCAACATCAACCCGGAAGGCAAGTTCCCCAGCCTGTTCGAACCGGTCCATGGCAGCGCCCCGGATATCGCCGGCAAGGGCATCGCCAACCCCATCGGCCAGATCTGGTCCGGGGCGATGATGCTCGAGCATCTGGGCCACGCTGAGGCCGCCAAGGCCATGATCGATGCCTTCGAAGCGGTACTGGCCGAAGGTGATTCGACACTGCTTACGCCCGATATTCGCGGCCAGGGAACCACAGAGTCACTAGGGCGGGCCATTGCGGAGCACATCGCAGAAAGCAAGGCATGACTTTACAGTAAAGAAACGCAACACACGCTCTACCATGTCACGCTTTGATTGAAATAGCCATGATTAGGTAAAGATCCTCGGTTACTACCGATTCGTCGTCTAGCCTGACATATGCCCGCTCAGCAGAGCGAAGTGCAACGAAGGAGTAACGACATGAAAAGGACAGCAATCGCTATCGCAGTCGGCGCACTGAGTACCGGACTCTCTTATGGCGTGATTGCCCAGGACGAGGATGCACAGCTGGGCGAAAAACAGCAGATGACTGAAGAGAACGCCCAGGGCACAGATGGGGACACCGACATTCGGGTGGAGCAGGAGCCGGCCGAGATCGAGGTTCGGCAAGAAGCCCCCGATGTGACCGTTGAACAACAAGCCCCTGAGGTCACTATTGAGCAACCCGATCCGAATGTCGAAATCGATCAGGCCGAGCCGGAGGTCACTGTCGTGCAGCAGGGCGAGGCCGAGGTGCGTGTCGAAAGCGCCGACGAGGCTTCCGCTGAGATGCGAGACACTGAACAGCGCGACGAGGATCGCGACCAGCGCGATGACGAAGAGATGTTCGCTGATCAGAACGGTCAGGATCGTGCCGCTCAGGACGAAGCAGACCGGGACCAGGAACGTGACGCTCGGGACCGGGGCATTCAGGTAAGCGAGCTGGAGAATCGCGATCTCATCAATCAGGACGGTGAAGAGCTCGGCGACATCGAGCGTGTGGTGCGCGACACCCAGAGCGGTGACATCTACGTGATTGTCACGGAAGGCGGCTTCCTCGGCTTCGGCGAGGATGAAATGGCCTATCCCATCGAGAACCTCGAGATTCGCTCCGATGGCGAAGTCGTTCTCCAGTCGCAGAGCGGCGAACGTTCAGCCGACGAGTTCGACGACGACAACTACGAGAAGCTGGATGGAGACGTGCGTATCGATGTCAATCACATGAACTGATTGGCTAGTCTCTCATGGTCCCGCTGATCCCATGGACCGTAGCAAGGAAGGCGCGGCTTAGCCGCACCTTCCTTGTGTCTGTGTCAGGTGTCTGTGTCAGGTGTCTGTGTCAGTTTAAACGCCAGACGGCCTCGAGAATACGCACCTTTCCCGCAGCCAGGTTGTCACGCAGGTTACGGCCCATGGTGAAAAATACCTCACCGAAAATCTGCTCCGGCCCCGGCAGCGAAACGACAGGCCCTGGAGCGGACTCACCGGCACTCTCACGTCGGCTGCGCTCACGTCGCCAGGCCAGCGCCGACTCGGTGACATCCTCCAATGCATCCAACTCGAAGCCAGCCAGTGCGAAGAGGCGCTGCAACTGTTCGCCGTCGCGCAGGTGGCTGGTGCCGGCTGTCCGGGCCCAGGGCACCGGGAACGCCAGCGGTTCTCGATTATCGCCAGCGACCACTTCATGAATCAGCACACGCCCCCCCGGCGACAGTAGACGTCGCCACTCGGCCAGAACCCGATGGGCATCAGGCATGTTCATCAACGCATGCTGGCACCAGATAACATCGAATGAGTCGGATTCGAGCGGAACCACCGCCGCATCGGCCTTTAGAAAGCGGGTCCGTGCATCAAGCCCCGCTGCCTTGCTGAGCCAAGTCGCCACTTCGACGAAGGCGGAAGTAATGTCCACCCCCACCACGTCACAATCATACTCAGCTGCCAGCAGCCGGCTGGCACCACCGGTGCCGCAGCCGACATCGAGCACCCGCTCGCCACCATTCAACTCACCCATTGCCGCCAGCGCGCGACTGGCGCTACGTCCGCCGAGATGGAGCTGGTCGATACCGGCCAGGTCGTCGAGGTTCAAGCTATCAGGGTCACAGCCCACGGCCAGGAACGCCTTTTTCAGCCGAACCCGCAGGGGCTGGCCTTCACTGGTAGTCGCGGCATCGTAATGGTCGTTGAGCTGACGGACATGGTCGAAGGCAACGTCGAATTGAGCGCTTGGCATTGTTGGGTCCTCGCCGTCAGGATAAAGACAATCTGCCAGCCTAGACCTCGCCCGCCCTCGTTCCCATTGGCCGAAGGTCTGCAACGCCCGCCTCGACAGAAGAACCCGAGGCGAGCGCTGTACGCTTTGGCGCTGAAGGGCAGTTTCAATATCGCACCCAGGCTTTCACCAGCCCGACGCCGGGGCTTGTGGGAAACGTTCATGGACGGGAAGGTAGCCCAGAATTCACGACACGATCAGGGTAGGGCCATGCTGGCGGAATGGATCGAGCTGAGTCTGGAAGGGACGATACCCACCGGGCATGCAGGACGCATGGCGGGTGGCCGTTTTCTGCTTCACGCGCCGGGCATACTCGAACTGATTCCTGATACCCCTGGCAAAGCCGCCCAGGCCTGCCTCCTTTCCGCGGGGGTCCACGGCAACGAAACCGCTCCCATCGAACTGCTAGGCAGTTGTCTGGCCCGGCTCGAGGCAGGGCTGCTCACTCTGGGGGCTCCGGTACTGGTAATACTCGGCAACCTGGAATCGATTCGCCGTGGCGAGCGCTATGTGGAAACCAACCTCAACCGGCTGTTTCGTCGAGACTTGGATGAAGAGGGCATGGAACCCGAGCGGGCACGAGAGCTGATGCGCGCCGCCGATGCTTTCTTCACCCGCCATGCCGGGCTGCCACGCTTGCACTACGACCTGCATACGGCAATCCGTGAAAGCGGTTACCCGCGTTTCGTGGTCGAGCCTTTCGCCGAGACGACCACTCGTCCCGAGCAATGGGCATGGCTGGCCGCGGCGGATATCCAGGCGGTACTGCACCAGCACCGCCACAGCTGGACCTTCTCCCACTACTCGAAACACTATCACCAAGCCCAGGCCTTTACCCTTGAGCTGGGCCGTGCCCTGCCCTTCGGGCACAACGACCTGACGGCCCTCGCCCCGATGAGCCAGATACTGCAAGATTTGGTGGCAGGACGCGAGCCAGCCCGGGCACCAGCGGCGCAGATGGCCTTCTTCAAGGTCGCCCATGAGCTGATGCGTGAATCCGAGTCGTTCCGGCTCTGCTTTTCCGATGATACGCCCAATTTTACCGAGTTCGCCCCCGGCACACGCTTGGCCGAGGACGCCGAGGCAGGACCCTTTATCGTCGGTGAGAACCCGCTGAGCGTGGTGTTTCCCAACGCCGGGGTCGAGCTGGGCGCCAGGGCAGCACTGCTGGCGACACGAGCCGAACCACCCAGCTGACGAATGGCGCAGCCCGGAACGCCTCTTCAAAGCATTTTTTATAGCAAAAAAACCTTACACACAACAACAATCTGGAGCAATTTCATGACCAACCTCACCCACATACTCCACCAAGGTCGAATGGGCTCCATCCTAGACCAGCCTGGCCAAAGCGCCCTGGCCTGATAGAATCGCCCCATTTTCGTGCCTGCACGCTTAACCGGCCCGTCGCCCCTGGCGACTCGTCCCGACCTGGAGTCCACCCATGGCCGATAACCCGATTCCTCTCGAAGTGCGCAACATCAAGAAGCGCTTCGGCGATACCGAAGTGCTCAAAGGCCTTTCGTTGCAGGCCAGGAAAGGTGACGTCATCACCCTGATCGGGGCCTCCGGCTCCGGCAAGAGTACCTTCCTGCGCTGCATGAACCTGCTCGAGCAACCCGACGAAGGCGACCTGATCGTCCACGGGGAAACAGTGCAGTTCAAGCAGACCCGGCATGGCCGCGAACCGGCCGACTGGAAGCAGGTGGTGCGGATGCGGGCCAAGCTGTCGATGGTTTTCCAGAGCTTCAACCTGTGGGCCCACATGACACTGCTCGAAAATGTCATCGAGGCACCGATCCATGTACTCGGCAAGTCGAAGAAAGAGGCCATCGAGCATGGCCATACCCTGCTGGAGCGGGTCGGACTGACCGAGCGGGCCGATGCCTACCCGGCCCAGATGTCCGGCGGCCAGCAGCAGCGCGGCGCCATCGCCCGTGCTCTGGCCATGGACCCGGAGGTGATGCTGTTCGATGAGCCGACCTCGGCGCTGGACCCGGAACTGGTCGGTGATGTGCTCAAGGTCATGCATGGTCTGGCCGACGAGGGTCGCACCATGGTGGTGGTCACTCACGAAATGGGTTTCGCCCGTGATGTCTCCAGCCAGGTGATCTACCTGCACCAAGGCCTTGTGGAAGAGGCTGGCCCGCCACAGGACGTGCTGGTCAACCCCACCTCGCCGCGGTTGAAGCAGTTCCTTGCGCCGAAGTACTGAGGACATTCCATCATGCTCGATCTACACGGCTACGGGCCCAGGCTACTGGAAGGCGCCGGCGTCACCATCCAACTGGCGGTGCTGTCGCTGATCCTGGCCATCGTGCTGGGACTGCTGACTGCCAGTGCCAAGATGTCGCGCAACTGGCTGCTGCACAAAGTTGCCACGCTCTATACCACGGTGATTCGCGGCGTACCCGATCTGGTGCTGATGATGCTGCTGTTCTTCGGCGGCCAGATGGGACTGAACGTACTCACCGACATGCTCTACGACCGCTACGGCGTGGACTGGTACGTCAATCTCAATGCATTTGCCGCCGGGGTGCTCACCATCGGTTTCATCTTCGGCGCCTACATGGGAGAAACCTTCCGCGGCGCCTTCATGGCGGTGGACCATGGCCAGATCGAGGCCGGCAAGGCCTACGGCATGAGCCCCTGGCTGGTGTTCCGGAGAATCCGCTTTCCACTGATGATGCGCCATGCCCTACCGGGGCTTTCCAACAACTGGATGGTGTTGCTCAAGACCACCGCACTGGTGTCGGTGATCGGCCTGACGGATATGGTGCGCGTGGCCGCCGAAGCCTCCCGTGCCACTCATGAACCGTTCACCTTCCTGCTGCCGGTCGCGGCCATCTACCTGTTGATCGCCAGCGTCTCGGAGTGGCTGTTCGCCCGCCTGCAGAAACGCTACAACGTCGGCTTCGGGGAGCACTGATATGGAATGGTTCAATGCGCTACTTGCCGGCAATCGTATTTTCACCCCCAACACCATCGGCTTCTATTGGGAGGGCCTGGTAACCACCACCCAATTGGTGTTCCTGTCACTGCTGGTGGGGCTGGTGCTGGCGTTGCCACTGGCCATCCTGCGTGGCTCTAAGCACAAATGGATCAAGCTACCGATCTATGCCTTTACCTATGTGTTTCGTGGCACGCCGCTGCTGATCCAGCTCTATATCATCTACTACGGTGTGGTCTTCTTCGATGGCATCCAGGAGACCTTTCTCTGGCCGATGCTGAGAGAGGCGTTCTACCCGGCACTGATTGCCTTCACACTGAATACTGCTGCCTATACCACCGAGATATTCCATGGCGCCATCAAGTCCACGGCCCGGGGAGAAATCGAGGCGGCCAGGGCCTACGGCATGTCGCCGGGCCTGACGATGCGACGCATCATCCTGCCCAGCGCCTTCCGTCGGGCGCTGCCAGCCTACGGCAACGAGGTGATCTTCATGCTGCATGCCAGTGCCATCGCCAGCGTGGTCACCCTGATGGACCTCACCGGTGCGGCCCGCTTCGTCTATGCGCGTTACTACGCACCGTTCGAGGCGTTCCTGTTTGCCGCGGCGGTCTATCTTTGCCTGACCTTTGCCATCCTGTTCTTCTTCCGCTATCTGGAAAAACGTCTGCTCGCCCATCTCAGGCCCCAGAGCGGCTGATGAGGCAACGTCAAACAGGCGTTGGAAAATTCACGCTCGGGGGCTTTCGGCCCTGGCGTGGCTGCGCTAAATTCAGGCGCGACGTCACCGAAACGGTGCACGAAATGACAACAAGGAAACCATCATGAAAAAACTACTGACTGTCTCCATCCTGGGCCTGGCCATTGCCGCCGGCAGCGCCCAGGCACGTGACTACGACCACGTGCGCTTCGGTGTGGACGTTCCTTACGAGCCGATGGAGTACCGCACGCCGGAAGGCGAACTGACAGGGTTCGACATCGATCTGGGCAATGCCCTGTGCGCAGAAATCGGCATTACCTGCGAGTGGATCGAGCAGGAGTGGGACGGCATCATTCCCGGCCTGCTGTCACGCAACTACGATGCCATCATGTCCTCCATGACCATCAACGACGAGCGCCGCGAAACCGTTCTCTTCTCCGACCCGTACATCACCCCGCCTTCCGCCTGGTTCGCCCCGGCCGACAGCAGCCTGGATGAGACCACCAAGGATACGCTGGACGGCAAGACCATCGGCGTGCAGCGCGGCACCCTGCAGGACAACTACGTCACCGACATGTACGGTGACGTGGCCAGCATCAGCCGCTACTCCACGGCCGACGACATGGTGCTCGACATGCAGGCCCAGCGCCTGGATATCGTCTTCCTCGACTTCCCGGTAGGCAAATCGACCCTGCTCGACAGCGAGAGCCGCGATTACAAGGTAGTGGGCGAGACGATCACCGAGCCCAAGGAGTATTTCGGCGACGGCTTTGGCATCGCCTTCCGTCAGCGTGACGAAGCGCTCGCCGAACGCTTCAACGAAGCGCTGGCCACTCTTCAGGAAGATGGTACTTACGACGAAATATTTGAACGCTACTTCGGCGAAGAGTAAGCCCGTCCGACGCTCCCGACATCGTCGGGAGCGTCATCCCGCCCTCCTCCTGCCTCACCCCAAATTACTTACCGCCCGCGAGCCCAGGCGGGCAGCGATACCAACCTGCTGGTACTCACCGGCAACGGCTGGATGTTCGACGAGGTCTGGGCCCTGGCCAGGCGGACCTTCCAGCAGCAGTGATCAACCACCCCGGTGTGCGCCGCACTGCCGGGCACGCTTCATGAAGTTGAGTATCCATCGCACCATCAGAGTATCGTCCACTGGCGCTGAGAGTGATGCCTGTCCCTCGCGTACACGCTCTTCGCCCACCAGTCCGCAGCGCAGCGTCATCAGGTCTCGCGAATAGGGCTTGGCGAACTCCGGATGCCCCTGAACGCCGAGGAAGTGCTCACCGATCTGGACCAGGTAGAAGGGGCAGAATTCGCTGCCGGCGAGCACCCGGGTTTGCGAGGGCAATTCGCTGACCTGATCCTGGTGGCTGACCAGCAAATCCAGGCTCGGCTGCCAGGGTTCCATCCACTTGGCTCGTGTCTCGACACGATTGAACGACATGCCCACACCCCAGCCCTTGGGGCTCTTCACTACCTCGCCGCCCAGTGCCTTGGCCATCAACTGATGACCGAAACAGATGCCCACCAGCGGCTTGCCGGCCTCCCACAGTCGCCGCACGAAACCACAAAGGTCGTCGACCCAGGCCAGGCCATCGTTGACGCCGTGCTTGGAGCCGGTAGTCAGCCAGGCATCGACTGCATCGATATCATGGGGAATCTCACCATCCTGGCAGCGCCAGACGACGAATTGGAGCGCCGGATCGACACGCTGGAAGAGCGCGGCGAACATCTCGGGATAATTGCCATGCGCCCCGCGCAGCTCAGGCGCCACATCATCGCACTGCAGGAGCCCTATACGCATTACTCAGTCTCCCTGTGGGTTACGGCCACTCTGCTTATCGTCGTCCTTCCTGGTTTACGATCGCCGGAATACGCAGGCCAGCGGTTTAGCGAGAGCCGCCCTCAACGCAAGGCGCCTGGGCGACTCCCTGCCATGATCAAGGCCAGGAGTAGACACCCCGATTCAGGCCATTGCGGATCGCAGAGATGACTTTGTTACCGCGCAGCGTGGCGCCGCTGAAGCTGTCGACGTCATCGACAATGCGTTCGGGCTCGTAGAGCGCGAAGATGCGCGTCATGGGCTCGCCCTCGAGCCGCTCGGCTATCTGGGCGTACTGCACTCTGACGGGGTAGAACGCATCGTCCTCCTCCAGCACCAGGTAGTCTACCCCACGGTAGGCCAGGTGGCGGAAGCTGATGCTCGACAGCCGGCCATCGCGCAGGTCGAACTGTACGCTGACCTGCATCTCGCCGCCGTCGCCAAATACGCCGCGGTAGCGGCCATCCAGCGGCAGGCCAAGCATGGCACGGTGGAGGCGCTCGTCTTCCGCTGGAGAAAGTGCCCGGGCGGTATCGGCTACCGCCTCGCCGGGCTTTTCGGCCGTGTCGTCCCGCCTTGCAGACTGGCCGTCTTTCTCGGCCAATCGTCCCACCAAATAGGATTCAAGCCGCGATTCGGCCCGCGGGCTATGAGGCACGCCAGGACGCTTGTTATCCCAGCCCTCGGTGGCGTCCCGGCCGCACCATTCGAGGATCACTTCCTCCGCGGTGGGGTGGTTGGGCAGGTAGTCAGTGATGTCGTAGACCCTTCCGTGAATGGCCTTCCAGCAGCTCTCGGCGCCGTCATGCTCGGCCAGCGCCTCCAGGGTGATGGGGTCCAGGTCATCGTCGGCGGACTCGTCGCGATCGCTGCTGGAGAGCGCACTGACCGACACCAGTGTCAGCAGACTGGCGAGGAAGGCGACGAAAGCGGAGTAGGCAATCCTTTGGATCGTCATAGGAAATCGAAGACCTCGCTGTGAATGCGTGAGGCGGGAATCCCCTGCCCGGTCAGCAGCCGCTGCAGGTGGGCATTCATGGCGGGAGGACCACAGATATAGATCTCCCGTTCGGTGAAGTCGGGGCAGTGTTCACGCAGATAGGCCTCATCCAGCCGCCCCCGCTCTCGGGAATAGTGCTGAGTGAAGGCGAAGGAAGCGTGGGCCTCGGCAATTCTCTCGAGTTCCTCCCGATAGTAGGCGCGATCCGGGCTGTTGGCGAGATAGAACAGGTGGACCCGCCCATTGGTCAGCCCGCGTTCGGCAATGTCGCGAGCCCCACCCACGAAGGGGGTAATGCCGATACCACCACCGATCCACAGCTGATCACGCTCAGGAAAGCGCCGGCCATAGAATTCACCATAGGGGCCCTCGATCAGCACCCGTGACCCGAGCGTTACCGTCTGCAGGGCATGGCTGGCATCGCCCAGGTCCTTGATGCCGATACGCAGGCAGTCGTCCGATGTCGCCGAGGCGATGGTATAGGGATGCTCCTCGCCGCGGCCAGCGGAAAGCGTTTCATCCAGCGGCGTGAGGTAGACGAACTGCCCCGCCTCGAAGGCCATGCGCCGGCTCTCGGGGCGCAATACCAGCTCCACCACGCCGCGTGCCAGCCGTTCCACCGCCTCGACACGGTAGGGGTGTCGCGCCAACCGTGGCGATACCAGCTTGCGCCAGACGATGGCACCAAGGCCGGCCAGCCCCAGCAGCCACCAGAGAGCTGTTCCCGCGACCAGCAAGAAAGCATGCCACAACCCCAGCAGCAGCGCCGCCGCCGACACCAGGTGCAGGCGTTTCCAGCGCTGATAGTGGGGCTGGCCAAAGAAGGCAAAGGTGGGCGCCAGGAAGATCACCATGGCCAGCCAGGCCAGCCAACCCAGCCAGGTCGCGCCATGGGAAAGCGGCGGAAAAAGTGTCGCCACCGCCGCATCCAGGGAGACCGGCACCGCCGCCAGCCCCAATGCCAGGGCATGCACCATCACCATAATGAATGCCCCAAAGCCCAACCAATGGTGAAGTCGCCAGAGCCGCGCCAGCCCGCCGAAGGGACGATCGAAGCCCGGCAGCCGCAGGCTGACCGCTGCTGCCAGCAACATCATTGCCAGCCCCAGGATGCCAGCTACCCGACCGACCCAGGTAAGCCACAGTTCTGGTGGCCCGCCGAACCCGCCCAGACGTGGCAATGCCGCCGCGAGCGGTAGCATCAGCAGCACCATCAAGGCGATATCGCCCGATCTCAGTAGTCGCCGCATCATTCCCTCTCGTCACTCGCCTGCTGATCATTGTTGCGAATCGATAGGCATATTCAACCGATTAAAAGGATTGTCATGCCTTAATTGATCTGTGTCAGGTCGTTAATTTGTGTGTGATTCACACTGACACAAGGAAACATCTAATTACCTCATGATGCAGGAGATCACATGGTGAGTCATGACAAAGGCGCTGGCCACTGGCTGGTCCTCGGATTACCGTTTGCCCTCGGGCTGGCCTGGGTCACCCAGGGCAACGGGGTGGTAGAGAACGATCCCGAGCGCAACATCTGGATTCCCGACGAACTGACCATGCCGCTGCAGGTGCAAGCCGCCTTCAGCGACGATGAAGTCTATTTCCGATACCGTTGGCCAGCCGAGCGACCACACATCCTCCACGACGTGCTGGTGCGTGAGGGCGACCAGTGGGTCCGCAAGGGCAGCGGAATGCCGGGCCCCAATCCGGATGGCTTCCACGAGGACCGGGTGGCAATGCTGATGGACGACGGCAGCGTCCCGCAGTTCGCCCGCTACGGTGGCTACATGACCGTGGGTGCCGGCGCCGCCGGCTTCACCGACGAAGCACCGGAGGAGGTTACCAAATCGATACCGGCGACCCGCATGGACCTGGGCGACTGGGCCAGCCGCCAGGCGCCGGAAACCCTCCAGGCCCAGCGTGAGGCCGGCTACTTCCTCGACCTCTGGCACTGGCGCGCCCACCGCTCCAACCCGTTGGATGTTTCCGACGATCAGTGGGTCGGCGAAGCGCGCAGCGGCGATGAGGGCCGTAGCTCCTACTCCACCAACTGGGACGGCGATGCCGGCGAGCCGCTGTGGATGTTCTCGCCGGAGCTCGCCGACAGTGTCGCCATGCGCTGGGAAGACATCGAGTCCGGCGCTCTGGACTTCGATAGCCAGTACTATCTGGCCGAGGCCTTCGCGGTTCCCTTCGACCCGGACCATGACTGGCAGGAAGGCGACGTGATCCCTCGGCGCCTGCTGCGGGAGCCGGCCGACTCCCGCGGCGACATCCGGGTGCATGGCGAGGGCCGCTGGGCAGACGGCTACTGGGACGTGACCCTGGCCAGGGCTCTGGACACCGGCAGCCCGCTGGATGACAAGATCCTGCGCGACCAGGGCCTCTACTCGGTGGCCTTCGCGGTGCACCGCGACGCCACCGGCGGGCGCTGGCACAAGGTCTCGCACCCTTACTCCCTGGGCATGGGACGCGACGACGCCGACCTCACTGCCACGCGCTTCCAAGGCAACTCGCCCGAGTGGTCCGACGACTGGTTCGAGATGACGCTCTTCTACCCCGGCCAGGTCGATTGGCCGCTGCTGGTCAGCCGCGCCCATGCCGGGGCCGAGGACATCGTCGCCGGCAAGCCGGTGCGCCCCCGCCACAGCGAGAAGCAACTGGCCTTGTACGGGGTGGAGATGGAATTCAACGACGCCATCACTACCCGCTGGTGGATGACCCTGCTCGCCGGCCTCATCGCCATGCTCGGCGTGACCCTCGCCCTGCTGCCCACCTTCCGCCCGGTTCGCCAAGGAGACCGCTCATGACCGGCACTCACGCCATGCTTTCTCACTTCCCAATCGGGTTCTGGGCGCTGGCCACCCTGATGATTCTGGTCGGCGCTTTCTTGTCCGGCCGGCTCGCCGAACTCTCCCGCGCCGCCCTACTGCCGGTACTGGTCCTGAGCCTGCTGGGCGCCCTGGCCACCCTGACCATCGGCTTCCTGATCTGGCCTATGGCGGCCAACCTGGCAAGCCCCTTGGCGCGCAACCATATTCTGATGGCGCTCTGGTCGCTGGGCATCTTCACCATGCTCACCACACTGGTATGGCGGGCCGGTGATGCCGCCTTCGATGGTGCCCGGCGCTGGGTGCTGGTGATCCTGGCGCTGGTGGGGGGGTTGCTGTTCGCCGCCACCGGCACCCTGGGCGGCCATCTGGTGGGCGCCACCACGGCCTTCTCCGCAGTGCTCGGCCTGATGGGGTGGGAGGTCTATACCACCTTCTACAGCCCGCTGTGGGTCATCGCTGTAATGGTGATCATCGGCCTCGCCCTGGGGGCGATCGGCATCATTAGCCAGCGCAAGACCGGCTGACATCCGCGCCACCTCCCCACCAAAACGCAAGCAAAACGCAAGCGGCCCTGCCATCTGGCGGGGCCGCCTGCATGGGCGAACGGTGGTGCCGAACCGCGCCCTTACTCGAAGCTGAAGCGTGGCTCCGCTGCGTCAGGCAGCAATGCAGCGCAGGTGCGCACCTTCTCCATCAGTGCGCCATGGGTCGGCGCCACCAGGTTGACGTGGCCAAGCTTGCGCCCGGGGCGCTCGCTCTTGTCGTAGCGATGCAGGTGAGCATCACCAATGGCGAGTATCGCCGCCGGGTCACCTTCCTGACCGATCACGTTGACCATGCAGGTGGGCATGCGCGCGGCGGTATCTCCCAGCGGCAGGCCCTGGATAGCACGCAGGTGGTTCTCGAACTGGCTGGTCACGGCACCGTTCATGCTCCAGTGACCGGAGTTGTGCACGCGAGGCGCCATCTCGTTGGCCAGCAGCTCACCGTCACGGGTCTGGAACAGCTCCAGGGTCAGCACGCCCACATAGTCGAGCTCGTCCAGCAGCGCGCGGATATAGCCATCCGCGGTCTGCTGCACACTGTCGTCCAGGTCCGGCATCGGCGCCAACGAATAGCGCAGGATGCCGTCCACGTGCAGGTTTTCGGCCATAGGATAGAAGACCACTTCGCCGTCGCGGCCGCGCACGGCGATGATCGACACCTCGCGCACGAAGTCGACGAAGGCCTCGACGATAAGTTTCGGGTGGTTGATCGAGCGCCAGGCGTCATGGGCTTCGGCGGGGGCGCGAATCACCGCCTGTCCCTTGCCGTCGTAGCCTTCGGTGACCGATTTGGCCACCACCGGGCAGCCCAGTTCCCGGGCCGCCGCCTCCAGCTCGTCGGCATGCTCCACCAGGCGATAGGCCGGGGTGGGAATGCCGAGCCGGTCGAACAGCGCCTTCTCCTCGGCACGGTTCTGGCAGACCCGGATCGCCTCGCTCGAAGGATAGACCGGCCTGACCTCCTCGATGGCCTGGACCAGCGCCACCGGCAGGTGTTCGAATTCATAGGTGACCAGGTCCACCTTGGCCAGGAAATCGTCGAGATGGTGCTGATCCGTATACACCATCACCTCGCCGATACCCGCGCTGGGGTGGCCGGTGGTATCGAGGAAGGTGAAGCGGTTGGCCAGCGGGTAGCCAGCCAGGGCCAGCATGCGGCCGAGTTGGCCGGCACCAAGCACGCCGATGTTCATGTCGATTTCTCCTCTCGCTGATTCATTCGGAGCGAGGGTCGGGGTTGTCGAGTACTGTCTGGGTCTGCTCGGCGCGGAAGGCTTCGACGGCGGCACGCACCGTCTCGTCCTGTAGCCCGATGATCTGGGCCGCCAGCAGGCCGGCGTTGGTGGCGCCTGCCTTACCGATGGCTAGGGTCCCCACGGCGATACCGCCCGGCATCTGCGCGATGGAGAGCAGCGAATCCAGGCCCTTGAGCGCTTTGGACTCCACCGGCACGCCAAGCACCGGCAGCGCCGTCTGCGAAGCCACCATGCCCGGCAGGTGTGCCGCACCGCCGGCGCCAGCGACGATGACCTGCAGGCCACGCTCGGCTGCACCCTTGGCGTAGTCGAACAGCAGGTCCGGCGTACGATGCGCGGAAACCACGCGGGTCTCGTAAGGCACGCCCAGACGTTCGAGCATCGCCACGGCGTGCTCCATGACCGGCCAGTCGGACGTCGACCCCATGATCACGCCTACGCGTGGCTGCTCGTTGGACTGCATGTGCGGCTCCCGAAAAATGGTGCTGGAATGCGAAGGGCAGGTATTCTAACGGCGCCCGCAGGCGCCGTCATCTTGACCATTCGAACAACAGGCTGCCCGCGCCCCTCAACCGCTGCGGACACCGGCGGCAGCCGACTCCCGCCGATTGGCGACCCAGTTGCCACCGATGGCAAGTGCCATGACCACCACGCCCGCAATCTCGGCGCTCAGGTCGGGATAGAACACCGCCACGATGGCCGGCACGATGGCCAGGCGCGTCAGCCACGACATGCGTGTGAAGAGATACCCTTCCAGTGCCGCGGCAAAGGCACACAGCGCCAGGATCGCGATCACTCCGTTCCATATCACCACCGGCACCGGGCCGCCGACGATGATCTCCGGGTTGAACACCATGAACAGCGGGATCAGGTAGAGCCCCTTGGCGAACTTCCACGCCTGGAAGCCGGTTTCCATCGGCTTGCTACCGGCGATGGCCGCCCCGGCGAAGCCCGCCAGGGCGATGGGTGGCGTCACGTTGGAGTCCTGGGAGTACCAGAACACCACCAGGTGGGCGATCAGCAGCGGCACGCCGAACTCGGCGGTAAGCGCCGGGCCGACCAGCACGATCAGCACGATATAGCTGGCGGTGACCGGCAGCCCCATGCCCAGCACCAGGCTGGCCAGCAGCACCATCAGCAGCGCCAGCACCAGGTTGCCACCGGAGAAGGCCATCATCATTGCCGAAAACTTCAGGCCCAGCCCGGTGAGCCCCACGATACCGACGATGATACCCGCCACGGCACAGGCCATGGACACCGCCACGGCATTGCGTGCACCCAGCTCCAGCCCCTCGATCAACTTGACGAAGCCAGCCCATATCATGAACCCGGTACTCGCCAGGGTGACGTTCTGGCCTTGCTGAGGGGCAACGAAGAAGAACCACACCGCGTAGCGCAGCACCGCCACCACGACCATGGTGATCACCGCATAGAAGCCCACTCGCATCGGTGACATGTTCATCACCAGCAGCCAGACCAGCACGCCAAGTGGTAGCAGGAAGTGCCAGCCGTCGCGCATCACCTGACGCATCTGCGGCAGCTCGGAGCGTGGCATGCCCTGCATACCCTGCTTCAGCGCGATGATATGCACGAAGAGATAGACGGTGGCGAAGTACATGATGGCCGGCAGCACGCTGACCTTGACCACGTCGAGGTAGGGAACTCCTGTGTACTCGGCAATCAGAAAGGCCCCCGCGCCCATCAGCGGCGGCATGATCTGACCACCGGTGGAAGCGGCGGCCTCGATGCCGCCGGCCTGGTGCGGCTTGTAGCCCAGGCGCTTCATCAGCGGGATGGTGAAGGCCCCGGTGGTCACCACGTTGGCGATGGCGCTGCCCGATATCGACCCCATCCCGGCGGAGGCGATGACCGCGGCCTTGGCCGGTCCGCCCCGCTGACGTCCGGTGGCAGCATACGCCATATCGATGAAGAACTTGCCGGCGCCGGTGCTTTCCAGGAAGGCACCAAACAGCACGAAAACGAAGATGAAGGTCGCCGCCACACCCAGCGGCAGGCCGAAGATACCCTCCTGCCCGAGATAGAGCTGGCCCACCACCCGATCGATATTGTAGCCACGGTGTTCAAGAATGCCGGGCAGGAACTGGCCCAGCCAAGGCAACTCACCGCGTGGCCCGGCGAAGGCATAGAGAATAGCAACGAGACCGATGATGGTCATGCCCAGCCCTACCGCCCGTCGGCTCGCCTCGAGCACGGTGACAGTGGCGATGCAGCCGACAAGGATATCGGTCTGGCTCCAGAACCCGGCTCGGGAAATGATCTCGTCGAGAAAGAGCACCAGATAGCCGCCGGTCAACAATGCCCCGCCCAGGAAAAGCACATCGATGATCCAGCCCAGCACACCGCGCTTGCGCCTGGGACCGAACACCGGAAAGATCAAAAACGCCAGCAGCATGATCAGCATCAGGTGGATGGTGCGCTGATAGAACAGTCCCAACGGCTGAATGCCGGCAGAGTAGAGCTGGAACAGGGAGAGAGCCACGGCCACCAGCGTAATCAGCCAGAGTATCGGTCGTGGCTGGATGGCACTGCCACCGGGCGTGGTGACGGGGGGATTACTGGAGTCGCTCATGCACGCCTCAATAGGGAGGAATTGTTGGGGAATGCAGGTGAATGATCACCCGTTCGCCGGCGGCCTGGTCACTGATACTCAGCCGACGCTCCTCATAAAGCAGACGATGGTTTACCTGCGGGGATCCGACCCGAAGGCGATAACGGTTCCCGGGTACCGGTTCGTCGATATCTTCGATCCAATAGCCACCCTGGCCATCAGACACCTGGCGCCCCCTTCCCGGCACATGGCCCAGCCCTGCAGCAAAGTCAGGCTGATGACTTCGCTCGAGCACCATCTTCCCTGCCAGGTGGCGATAACAGTCCTGTACGCGAATGCCGGTCACGGAGTGGTTCCACTCCAGGCACCAGCGCTCGCCCTCCGGCATGGGTAGCACCAGGATAGGACGACCGTCTTCGCCTCGCACCTCGAGACGTGCCCGCTCGTCGGTAGCGGCCATAGCCGTTATCGATATTGTCGCCACTGCCAGGCCAAGAACCAACGTACGGAAAGTCGCCGGCCCGGGGGCACGGCGACTTTCGAGGGTCATCGAGACACACATCGTCAGTGCCCGACAGGATGCGTCATTCAGGCCGCTGGTGGTCTGCTACCTCGGCACCGGCTTCCTCGTAGTAGCGCAGTGCACCAGGGTGGAAAGCAATCGGCGTAGAGTTGACGCTGAACTCGATGGTGGTGTCGTTGGCTGCCGGATGGACGGCGATCAGCTCGTCAGTGCGCTCGAACAGCACCTTGGTGATCTGATAGGCCATCTCATCATCCAGTTCGCTGCTCACAGCGAGCACGTTGGGGATGCTGATGGTCTGGACTGCCTCGTCCATGCCCTCGTAGAGACCGGCCCGAAGCTCGTAGGCCGCAAAAGTCGGCTCGGCTTCACGCGCATTCTCGATTTCTTCGTCGGAGAAACCGACCAGGCGAATGTCACGCGTGGTCGCCAAGTTGAGGATCGAGCTGGTGGGCGGGCCCACGCTCCAGAAACCGGCATCGATGTCGCCATCGCGGATGGCATCGGCGGTCTCATTGAAATTGAGGCGCTGGGGTGTGAAGTCATCGTAGCTGATGCCGTTGGCTTCCAGGAGGGCGCGAGCATTGAGCTCGGTACCGCTGCCCGGGGCACCCACAGAGACTCGCTTACCCTCGAGATCGGCCAGTGTATGCACATCGGAGTCGGCCAGCGTAACCAACTGCACCGCGTTGGGGTAAATCGAAGCCAGGGCGCGAATATTTTCGAGCTGGCGGCCCTCGAAGTCCCCGGTACCGCTATAGGCCTGGAAGACGGTATCGGCCAGGGCCAGTGCAACATCGGAGTCGCCACGCCATACCAGTCCCATGTTCTCCACGGAAGCACCCGTCACCTCGGCTACGGCGCTAGCGCCCTCGATATGATTGTTGATCAGCTCTGCCAAGCCACCACCATAGGGATAGTACGTACCACCGGTACCACCAGTGGCGATAGAAAGCTGCTGGGCTACTGACATGGGTGCTGTGACCAGCAGCGAGGCTGCCACTGCATACTTGAGTGCTCGCATGGAATTCCTCCGTCCTGAAACCGGACTGCTTGTGATTGTTGAACCTGCGCAAACGCGCTGCCCGACGAAACCAGGCACATCAGAAAGCTAGCACGCCACCTATAGGGTAGCCACTCTCTACTTTCTACGTTCCGGCAAAGTTTCTTCAATTCCTCCAAGATAGTCCTACGGAAAGTCCCCCTGCTCTCCTCCATGAACGGTGCTCTACGCTCCCTCGACTGACATGAAAAATACCCATCGAAACGAGACTGGCAAAAACCCTAAAAAGCCCCCATGATGTACCTGTCGCAATCGCCCATTGGAGCATCATGAGTACGGCATATCGCACGACAGGCGCGGACTTTCTCGACCCTCCGCGAAGTTGCCCTGACCTCGACGTCAGGGATTTGGAAAGACGTACGCGCCTCATGCGCATCGTGACTCGGCTGATCGCCGTATCAGACTTGGGTTGCCGCGAGATAGCTCGCCGAGCCGGGTTGCCGACACAGAAAATCAGTGATTTGCTGGCTGGGCGTCTGGAGCACCTTTCACTGGATGAGCTGCGCCTTCTCTATCGCACCATCAACCCGGAAGGCGCCCCGCACTAACCAGCGCCCTACCCAGAACGCACTTCGCAACGCCCGGTCACCACGACCGGGCGTTGTCGTATATGGCGTTGTCGTATATGGCGTTGTCGTCTAAAGACAGGCTCATTGGCGGCAGGGCGAGATGCACACAGGCCGTTCCGTCATTCGCAGCGTCAGTCATGCGACAGATAGTGCACGCTGAACAGTCCCTCGGCATCACACCAGGCCGCGTCCGGCCGATACCCGGCTCGCCTGGCCAACGCCCGGAAGCCCTCGCGGCTGTACTTATAGGAATTCTCGGTATGCAGCGTCTCGTCCGGCGCGAACTCGAAGTGGTGGTCGTCAACGATGAATGCCTGCCGACTCTCGCTGACCAGATGCATCTCGATGCGCGATACTTCGACATCGAAGAAGGCCCGATGACGGAAGTTGCCCGGCTCCACCGTGGCGCCCAGTTCCCGGCGCATGCGCTCCAGCAGGTTGAGGTTGAAGGCCGCCGTAACCCCGGCGGCATCGTTGTAGGCCGCTTCGAGGAGATCGTGATCCTTGACCAGGTCGACGCCGATCAGAACCCCGCTGCCCCTGGGCAACGCCCGGCGCAGCTCAGCGAGAAAGGCTTCGGCCTCGGCCGGTGCAAAATTGCCGATGCTCGAGCCGGGAAAGAAGGCCACCACCCGCCTCCCCTCGACACCTGCCGGCAAGCGCAGGTGCTCGGAAAAATCTGCCCAGGCGGCATGCACCTCGAGCCAGGGGTAGTCGGCCGCCAGGCGGCGGGTGCTCTGGAGCAGGAAATCGCGGGAGATATCCACCCCCAGGTAACGAGTCGGACGCATCGCCTCGAGCAGCAGGCGCACCTTGCGGCTGGCCCCGCTGCCCAGCTCGACCAGCAGCGACTCCGGCCCTACCAGTGCCGCGATCTCCTCGGCGGCCGCGGCCAGGATGCCCTCCTCGGTGCGGGTCAGGTAGTACTCGGGCTGGCGGCAGATCGACTCGAACAGCAGGGAACCCTGCTCATCGTAGAAATACTTGGGTGACAAGGCCTTGGGAGAGCGGCCCAGCCCGGCGATCACGTCGTCGCGAAACGACGGCCCTGTCTCGTCGACATGCTGGTCGTGGAAACGCACTGCAGTGGACATCGCTTACCCTCGCTGGCGAACGGTTTTGGCAGGGCTCGACAACACGCCGACCTCGGGGATGGCGTTGTACCATCGATTTGCCTTTAGACTGTGGCGGCTACGCCGTTGCCTCATCCCCACTGCCTCTTCAATCTAGAGCGAGCCTGACCATGCAGCAACCGCAGCAGACCCTGGGGTTACCAGTGTTACGGGATATCGTCCTCGTCGGCGGTGGGCACACCCACGTGGGGGTGCTGAAGCGCTTCGCCATGAAACCCGAACCTGGCGTCAGGCTCACCATGATCTGCCGCGACACCCATACGCCCTACTCGGGCATGCTGCCGGGCTACGTTGCCGGCCACTATCGCTACGATGACGTGCATATCGACCTGCGGCGACTGGCGGAATACGCCGGGGCACGCTTCTTCCGCGACGAGGGCATCGGCATCGACCACGATGCGCAGACCGTCCTCTGCCGCTCACGCCCTCCGGTACCCTATGACTGGATGTCGATCAATATCGGCTCGACTCCCAGCGTGAATTCGGTCAGCGGTGCCGGCGAGCATGCGGTCCCGGTCAAGCCGATCCATCAGTTCAACGACCGCTGGCAGATGCTGCTCGAGCGTCTCTCGCACCCACACACCGGGCACCACCCCGGCCAGACCCGTGTCGCGGTGGTCGGCGGCGGCGCCGGCGGCGTCGAACTGCTGCTGGCCATGCAGTACCGGCTGAGTAACGAACTCACCGCCCTGGACCGCGACCCGAACGAGCTGCGCTTTTCCCTCTTCACCCGTGGCGCGCAGATCCTGCCGACCCACAACCCACGGGTGCGCACCCACTTCCAGGCCACCCTCAAGAACCGCGGCGTCGAGGTGCACACCGCCACCGACGTGGTCGCTGTCGAGGCGGGCCGGCTGCAGACCGCCGACGGCAACTGGCACGCCGCCGACGAGATCGTCTGGGTCACCAATGCCGGCGGGGCCGCCTGGCTGCGCGACACCCGCCTGGCACTCGACGACGACGGCTTCATCCAGGTCGGCGACACCCTGCAGTCACTCTCCGACCCGCGCATCTTCGCCGCTGGCGATATCGCCAGCCAGGTCAACCATCCCCGCGAGAAGGCCGGGGTCTTCGCCGTGCGCCAGGGGCGACCACTAGCCGACAACCTGCGCGCCGCCGTGACCGGCCGCACCCTGTCGCCTTACCGCCCCCAGGCCAAGTGGCTGGCGCTGATCAGCACCGGCGACCGCCATGCCGTGGCCTCCCGCGGCGGGCTCTTTCTCGCCGGCGACTGGGTGTGGCGCTGGAAGGACGGCATCGATCGGCGTTTCATGTCCAAGTTCAACGACTTGCCGCCGATGGAAGAAGGCGCTATGCGGGCGCCCCGGGCCAGCCGCGTGGCGCTGAACGAGGAGGAGAACGCCCAGGCGATCTCGGCCATCGCCATGCGCTGCGGCGGCTGTGGCGCCAAGGTCGGCGCCTCGGTGCTCTCACGTGCCCTCTCGACCCTGCAGCCGGTGGAGCGGGACGAGGTGCTGGTGGGCCTTCACGCCCCGGACGATGCCGCCGTGGTACGGGTACCGCCGGGCAAGGACGTGGTGCATACCGTCGACTTCTTCCGCGCCTTCATCGACGACCCCTATGTGTTCGGCAAGGTCGCCGCCAATCACGCCCTGGGCGATATCTTCGCCATGGGCGCCGAGGCCCAGACCGCCACCGCCGTGGCCACGGTGCCCCAGGGGCTCGAGTCCAAGGTCGAGGACACCGTCTACCAGATGATGCGTGGCGCCGTTGAGGTACTCAACGAGGCCGGCTGCGCCCTGGTCGGAGGGCACACCGGCGAGGGCAGCGAGCTGGCCCTGGGGTTTGCCGTCAACGGCCTGATCGACGCAGGTGCCGATAGCGCCCTGACGAAAGGCGGCCTGCAACCGGGCCAGGTGCTGATCCTGACCAAGCCCATCGGCACCGGCACCCTGTTCGCCGCCCATGCCCGGCTCGGTGCCCGTGGGCGCTGGATCGATGCCGCCCTGGAGAGCATGTGCCAGTCCAACCGGCAGGGGGCGAGCTGCCTGCGCGAGCACGGCGCCACCGCCTGCACCGACCTCACCGGTTTCGGCCTGCTGGGGCACCTGGTCGAGATGACACGCCCATCGGAGATGGATGCCGAACTCGACCTGACGGCGCTGCCACTGCTCGAGGGCGCCGAGGAGACCGTCGCCGCCGGCATCCTGAGCTCCCTGCAGCCCGCCAACGTGCGCCTGCGCCGAGCCATCCACGACCAGGCCGCCTGGGTCGACCACCCCCGCTATCCGCTGCTGTTCGACCCCCAGACCGCCGGCGGCCTGCTGGCCAGCGTGCCCGCCGAACGCGCCGAGTCCTGCCTCGCGGCCCTGCACGCCCAGGGCTACGACCGGGCCGCCATCATCGGCCGCGTCCTCGAGCCCGGCGCCGCCCTGGAACCCATCCATCTAAAGGGGTGAGGGCAAGCGCATGTTTTACACCCCCGTCAGTGGGCGGAGACTCTACCGGGGCAGGTCGCAGCAAAGGTCATTCGCCATGGATGGCGAATGTAGCGCCCAGGGAAGGGTTCACAGCGCCTTTGCGAAGGCCTGCCCCGGGAGAACACCAGTCAGACGACGTTTAGCCCGCAGGCGGTAATGACCCGCGCCAGCGCCTCCCGCTCGGCCGCGGGGCTGAACAGCGGCGCCCGCGCCAGCACCTGCCGGCGCAGCCGGTCGACGAAGGCCGGTTCGGCCTCGGCGCGGCGCAACAGGGTCCTCAGGGCCGCGGTGTCGGCCACCGGGAAATGGCCGACGTAGTCGTCCCCCAGCAGCCCACGGTTTCCTGGAATATCGGAGGCCACCACCGACAGGCCGGCCACGCAGGCCTCGCTGACCACATTGGCGCCCCCTTCCATGCGGGAGCTGATCACCATCAGCCGTGCCCGGGCCATCCACTGGCGCACCCGCCAGCGGGGCAGGTCGCCGAGCCAGCGGTAACGCTCGTTGCAGGCCATCTCCTCGCGGGCGGCCTCGGCCCAGTCGGGGCTATGGGCGCCACCGAGCTGCACCACACGCAACCGCGATTCCGCCGGGAGGTCACGCACGGCCAGGGCCGCGCGCAGCGAGTCCTTCTCCTCGCGCAGGTGCCCGGCGACCAGCACCTCGAAACGGCGACGGATGGGCCCCGGGGCACGGGGCGGCAGGGGCAGGGCCGACTGGTGGACGACATGCAGGCGCGACAGGAAGCGCGGCGGCAGGTCCTCGGCCAGGCAGTCATGCAGGCCGATAAGGGCGTCGCTGGCGGCGAGGCTGTCGAGAAACACCTCGGGGTCGCTATGCTGGAAGCGGTAGACGTCGGTTCCCGTCAGCACCACCACCAGCGGGCATGCCGGAAAGGCGGCACGACAGGCGCGAATAGCGGCGTGGCTGCGCACCGCATGCAGTGCCAGCACCAGATCCGGCGGCTGGCCGTCCAGGCGACAGCCATCGGCTTCCACGTCGGACTGTGCAATGCGCACGCGACAGCCCAGTTCGTGCAGCAGCCCCGCCCAGCGGGTGGCCGTGGTCCGGTTGCCGGCATGAGAACCTCGACGCGCCGGCGTGATCAGCGCTACCTTCAACACTATTTCGACTCCCTATCCATGCCCCACTATCCATACCCCACTGCCCGTACTCCACTATCCTTTCTTCACTATCCGCACTAACTACTATCCTTGCTCCCTGAACGCTCCACTTCGACGAGGTCGGCATGATCCAGACGCCTTCGACACCCCCGCAACCCGCCGATGCGCTGGCGGTGATGCTCACCGATGCCCGCGAGCGCAGCCTGGCGCTGATGCAGGACACCCTGGAGGCCCGCGAACTCGGCCCGCGGCTGGCGATCGTCAATCCACCGCTGTGGGAGCTGGGCCACCTGGGCTACTTCCACGACCATTTCGCCCTGCGCGGCCTCTTTGGCCTGCCCGACTACCAGCTCGCCGAGGCCGAGCGGCTGTTCGATTCCAGCAGCATCGCCCATGACGACCGTTGGTCGCTACCGCTTCCGTCACGGGAGCAGACCCTGGCGTACCTGTCGCGGGTCCAGCAGGCCATGCTCGAACGCCTGCCCGACGGCGAGGCCAGCTCGGCCCAGAGCTATGTCTACCAGCTCACCACCCTGCACGAGGACATGCACGGCGAGGCCTTCCTCTACACCCGCCAGACCCTTGGCGACCCGGCCCCCGACCTGGGCACGCCACCAGATGGCGATGCCACCGCTGCGCCCGGCACCGGGCCTCCTGCCGGTGCGCTGCCAGGCGATGCCGCCATCCCCGGCGGTCGCCATCTGCTCGGCTCCGACGAAAGCATTCCCTTCCGGTTCGACAACGAGAAGCCGCCCATGGATGTCGAGGTAGCACCCTTCTCGATCGCCAAGGCGGCGGTGACCAACGCCGAGTTCGCCCCCTTTGTCGACGACGGCGGCTATACGCGACGCGAGCTGTGGAGCGAGGCCGGCTGGCGATGGTGCCAACAACAGGAGCGGCAGGCGCCCGTCTACTGGCGTCGGGACGCCAACGGCCGCTGGGAGGAGCGCCGCTTCGACCGCTGGCTGCCGCAGGCCGCCCATCAGCCGGTGGTGCATGTGAGCTGGTTCGAGGCCGAGGCCTGGTGTCGCTGGGCCGGTCGTCGCCTGCCCAGCGAAGCCGAATGGGAGGTCGCCGCCAGCCGCGAGCCATCAGCCAACGGTGCGTCACTCGCCCCAGACAAGCGGCGCTTCCCCTGGGGCGACACGCTGCCGGATGCCCGGCTTGCCAACCTGGACGGCTGGTGCTTGGCACCGCTGGAGGTGGCGGCACTGCCCGATGGCGACAGCGCCTTCGGCTGCCGTCAGATGCTGGGCAACGTCTGGGAATGGACGGCCTCGCCTTTCGCTCCCTTCCCGGGCTTCGAGCCCGAGCTCTATCACGACTACTCGGCGCCCTGGTTCAAGGAGGGCCGCTACGTGCTGCGTGGCGGGGCCTGGGCCACCCGGGGGCGGCTGATCCATAACGGCTACCGTAATTTCTTCACCCCGGAGCGCCGGGACATCCTGGCGGGGTTTCGTACCTGTGCGCTCTGAGAAGAGATAAAAGGCAGATTTTCGGTATCATGCCCCGTTCCGGTTACCCGGGCTCTATGCTCTACAAGCCAAGGTATTCTCGGTTGGCCACTCCCCTACAAGGACGCCCCACAATGTTCCAACGCCTGTTGCCTGCTTTTGCCCTGCTACTCGTCACGCTCGTCACGCCCTCCCTGGCCGTGGCCCAGACCCTGGTCTTCACCGCCATCCCCGACGAGGATGAGACACGGCTACAGCAGCGCTTCCAGGCCGTGGCCGACTACCTCGCCGAGACGCTCGACGTCGAGGTGCGCTTCATTCCGGTCACCTCCTACGCCGCCTCGGTCACCGCCTTTCGCAACAACCAGGTGCAGCTGGCCTGGTTCGGCGGTTTCACCGGCGTGCAGGCACGCCAGCTGGTGCCGGGCTCCCGCGCCATCGCCCAGGGCGTGGAGGACCCCGAGTACAAGAGCTACTTCATCGCCAATCAGGCCACCGGCCTCGAACCCCACGACAGCGACACCGCCCCCGAGGGGCTGCGCGACCTGACCTTCAGCTTCGGCTCCCAGAGTTCGACCTCCGGGCGCCTGCTGCCGGAGTATTTCCTGCGCGAGCACCTCGGCGCCTCGCCCAACGAGCTGTTTACCCGGGTCGGCTTCAGCGGCAACCACAGCCGTACCATCTCGGTGGTGCAATCCGGCGCCTACCAGGCCGGCGTAGTCAGCTACAAGGCGTGGGAGAACGAGCTCGAGGCGGGCAACATCGACCCCGACCGGGTCCAGGTGATCTGGGAGACCCCGCCCTACCCCGACTATCAGTGGACCGTACGTGGCGACGTCGATGAGCGATTCGGTGATGGTTTCACCGAACGCCTGCAGCAAGCGCTGCTCGACATGGATGACCCCGACCTGCTGGCCAGCTTTCCCCGCGCGGGCTTCATCCCGGCCGTGAATGAGGACTACCAGGAAATTCTCGAGGTCGCGCAATCCCTGGGGCTGCTCGACTGATGACCACGCTGGCGCTGCAGGATGCCGTCGCCACCTATGGCGAGGTGCGCGTGCTCGGGCCAGTGAGCCTGACGCTGGCACCCGGCGAACGCGTGGCGCTGGTGGGTCGCAGCGGTGCCGGCAAGTCGACGCTGCTGTCGGTGATGTATGACCGATGGCGCGACCAGGAAGCCGCCCTGATGCCTCAGGACCTGGGGCTCGTGGCGACACTCTCGGTGTTCCACAACGTCTATATGGGCCGACTCGACCGCCACCCCTGGTGGCGCAACCTGCTGACCCTGGTGCGCCCGCGGCCAGGTGACGTGACGGACGTCCGCACCCTGCTCGCCCGGCTCGGCCTGGACGACAAGCTCTGGACGCCCTGCGGCGAACTCTCCGGCGGGCAGCGACAGCGCGTCGCCGTGGCGCGGGTCATCCATCAGGGCGGTGGTATTCTGCTCGCCGATGAGCCAGTCTCGGCACTCGACGGGCCTCTCTCCGAGGCAACCCTGACCGCCCTGACCGACGCCTACCCCACCGCGGTACTGGCCATGCACGACGTGGACCTGGCGCTGCGCTACTGCACGCGGGTGATCGGCATCCAGGATGGCGCCATTGCCATCGACCAGCCCAGCCAGCGCCTGGCCGCCACCGACCTGCTGCCGCTCTACTGATGCCGTTGACCGCCACACGCCGCGTTACCCTGGGGCTGGTCCTGCTGGCCGCGGTGTGCCTGTTGTTCGGCGACTTCGAGATCAGTACCCACGACCCCTGGCACGCGCTCGGGCGTCTGTTCATGGGGCTTATCCAGCCCGACTTCTCCCGGGTCGACTTCCTTGGCGAGGCCCTGCTGCGCACGGTGGCCTTCGCCTTCGTCGGTGTGGGGCTCGGCTCGGCGGCGGGCATGCTGCTGGCCCTGCTCTTCCAACATGTCTGGGTGCGCACCTTCTGCGCCTTCATCCGCGCCATCCACGAGCTGTTCTGGGCGCTGATCTTTCTGCAGAGCTTCGGCCTGCATCCGATCACCGGCGTACTGGCCATCGCCATTCCCTACGCCGGCACCTTCGCCAAGGTCTATGCCGAGATCCTCGACGAATGCGACCCGCAGCCGGAACGCACCCTGCCGCAGCGCGCCGGGCGGCTCTCGGCGCTGGTCTATACCCGCATCAGCCAGGCCTGGCCGCATCTGGTCAGCTATACCGCCTATCGGCTCGAGTGCGGCCTGCGCTCCAGTGCGGTGATCGGCTTCGTCGGCATGCCGACCCTGGGGTTTCACCTGGCTGGCGCCTTCGCCCAGGGCCACTACGGCACGGTGGGCGCGTTGCTGTTGCTCTTCTACGCCCTGATCGCCAGCCTGCGGCTGTGGGCGCGGCCACGGCTGCTGCCCCTCTACCTGGTGGCTTCCCCCTTCCTGCTGGGTACCGGGCTGCCGATCATGTGGAGCAATGTCTCGCGCTTCTTCACCGAGGACATCGTGCCCGCCCCCCTGCGCAACGGCGAGGGCCTGGAGGGCCTCTGGCCCTGGTTCGGCGATCTGCTGCTGGGCCAAGCCCTGCCCGGCATCTGGAATACGCTGCTGCTGACCCAGATCGCCCTGGTGCTCACCGGCGTGCTGGCGATGACGCTGTTCCCGCTGATCTCTCATCATTTCACGGGGCGCCACGTCACCGGCCGGGTACGCGGTGCCCTGGGGCATGGCGTGCTGGTGGTCATGCGCTCCACCCCCGAGTACCTGCTGGCCTTCATCCTGCTGCAGCTCTGGGGGCCCTCGATGCTGCCGGCGGTGGTCGCCCTGGCACTGCACAACGGCGGCATCATCGGCCACCTGGTCGGACGCCGCAGCAATGAGATCCACCTGCGCCAGGACGCACCGGCCGGCATGAACCGCTACGCCTACGAGGTGGCGCCACGGGTCTACGGCCCCTTCCTGGCGCTGCTCTTCTACCGCTGGGAGATCATCATGCGCGAGACGGCGATACTGGGGATTCTCGGCATCGCCACCCTGGGCTTCTACGTCGACAGCGCCATTCAGGAGCTACGCTTCGACCGCGCCATGGTACTGATCGTGATCACCGCGCTGCTCAACATCGGGGTGGATATCCTCGCCCGTCGGCTGCGCGCCCACCTGCACCTGAGCCACACCGCCCGCAGCGAGCCGTAATGGGCCTGCCACCCCGAAGGGCAAGCGCCCCCGCCGGAAGACCGGCGGGGGCGCTGTCAGATGATGCCTTCCAACAGCCAGACGCTCACTCCGCCAGGTCGGTCACCGCGCCGGTGGAGGCGGAGCTGACCGTCCTGGCGTACTTGGCCAATACGCCGCGGGTGTAGCGCGGTGCCGGCTGCCGCCAGGCGGCCCGACGCCGCTGCATCTCGCCGTCATCGACCGCTACCTCGATGGTATTGGCCTCGGCATCGATGGTGATGGTGTCGCCGTTCTCGACCAGCGCCAGCGGCCCGCCATCGAAGGCCTCGGGCGACACGTGGCCCACCACGAAGCCATGGCTGCCGCCGGAGAAGCGCCCGTCGGTGATCAGCGCTACGTCGTTGCCGAGCCCCCGGCCCATGATCGCCGAGGTCGGGGTGAGCATCTCGCGCATGCCGGGTCCGCCCTTCGGCCCCTCGTAGCGAATCACCACCACGTCACCGGCCACCACGGTGCCGTCGTTGATGCGTGCCTGGGCCTCCTCCTCCGAGCCGAACACCCGCGCACTGCCGGTAAAGCGCGTGCCCTCCTTGCCGGTGATCTTGGCCACGGCCCCTTCGGGCGCCAGGTTGCCGTAGAGGATCCGCAGGTGGCTCTCGGCCTTCAGTGGCGCCGACAGCGGTGCGATGATCGACTGCCCCTCGGCATAGGGCGCCACGTCGGCCAGGTTCTCGGCCAGCGTCCGGCCGGTGACCGTCAGGCAATCGCCATGCAGCAGCCCGGCATCGAGCAGCATCTTCATCAGCGGCTGGATGCCGCCGATCGCCACCAGCTCGCTCATCATGTAGTGGCCGCTGGGGCGCAGGTCGGCGAGCACCGGCACCCGCTTGCCGATTTCGGTGAAGTCCTCGAGCGAGAGCGGCACCCCCACGGTGTTGGCCATGGCGATCAGGTGCAGCACCGCATTGGTGGAGCCCCCCAGGGCAATGACCACGGTGATGGCGTTCTCGAAGGCGTCACCGGTCATGATGTCCGAGGGCTTGATATCCCGCGCCAGCAGTTCCAGTACCGCGGCACCGGCGGCCTCGCAGTCGTCGCGCTTCTCCTGGGACACCGCATTCTGCACCGAGCTGCCCGGCAGGCTCATGCCCAGCGCCTCGATGGCCGACGCCATGGTGTTGGCGGTGTACATGCCGCCGCAGGAGCCGGGGCCGGGAATCGCCTTCTCCTCGATCTGCTTCACCTCGATCAGGTCCAGGTCTCCGCGGGTGTAGGCACCCACGGCCTCGAACACCGAGACGATGTCGGTGTGCCCCTCGCCGGGCAGAATGGTGCCGCCGTAGACGAACACGCTGGGCCGGTCGAGCCGTGCCAGCCCCATCAGGCAGCCCGGCATGTTCTTGTCGCAGCCGCCGATGGCCACCAGGCCATCGAAGCCCTCGCAGCCGGCCACGGTCTCGATGGAGTCGGCGATCACCTCCCGCGATACCAGCGAGTACTTCATGCCCTCGGTGCCGTTGGCGATGCCGTCGGAGATAGTGATGGTGTTGAAGATCACCCCCTTGCCGCCGGCCGCGTCGGCGCCGTCGCTGGCCCGCTCGGCAAGGGTATGGATATGGCTGTTGCAGGGCGTGAGATTACTCCAGGTAGAGGCGATACCCACCTGGGGCTTCTTGAAATCCTCGTCGGTAAAGCCCACCGCACGCAGCATGGCGCGGCTGGCGGACTTGCCGACCCCATCCACTACCGGGGCGGAATAACGGCGGCGCGGATCCTCGGGCGTATCGCTCATGATGCTTCCTCTATCGTTGTTCAGGGGGGTAATAGAGAGAGGGTGGACCGCAGACAGGACGGCTGTCCATGCCAAACCGCCATGTCTTGCCACAAGACGAGGCGGCGGCTATGCTGTATCGCAAGTTGCGATACAAGGTTGCCCATGCATATCATTACCCAGAAACGCATCTGGGAAGCCAAGCAAAGATGGCCACAGGCCACATCGGCACTGGATGCTTGGTATCGACTGATGAAGTCGAGTGAACCCGGTAGCTTCGCTGAGATGAAGTCGCTGTTCCCGGCCACTGACAAGATCGGTAGGCAACATGTGTTCGATATCGGCGGCAACAAGATTCGCCTGATCGCCGTGGTGCACTACCGATTCAAGAAGATCTACATCCAGCACGTCCTAGATCACGCCGAATATGACAAGGGCCACTGGAAGGAGTGAACATGACCAGCATTGTCCAACAGGCAGCAGCCCATTGGCGCTTCGTGGCCCCCCTGCTCAATGCCCCGGAGTCGGAAGACGATTACGACGCCCTGGTCGCGGCACTCGATGAGCTGCTGGAACTGATCGGAGACGACGAGGAGCACCCCCTGGCGAGCCTCGCCTCACACATGGGCGACCTCATCGAGGAGTACGACGACGCTCACCGTCCGATGCCGGAGGTCAGGGGAACCGACATGCTCCGCCACCTGATGCAGTGGCATGGCCTCGACCAGTCGAGCCTGCCGGAGGTCGGCACCCAGTCGGTGATCTCCGAGATCCTTGCCGGCAAGCGGCACCTGAACGTCCGCCAGATCAAGGCCCTGACACAGCACTTCGGACTGCCTGCCGACCTTTTCCTCGACTGAGCTTCGACTTGCCCTCGCCGATCTCCCCGCGGAGGCAGGTGCACCCGGCGATCGCTCTGCCTCAGCGCGGCTGCACGGCGTCGTGGAAGGCGCGCTCCTTCGCCACGGTATCGCGGAAACGCTCGGCCATGCGGGCGAAGGCGGTGTCATCGAGCGCCGCCGCCTCCTCGTCCAGGCGCTGGCGCAGCCAGGCCACGAACTCCTGAAAGGCGGGGTTGTCGTGCAGATCGATCCACTCCCCCATCAACGGGTGCAGCCCGTCTACACGGGTCACGCGCAGCGCCCACTCGAGATAGACCCACTCGGTGACCACCAGCACCGCCAGGATCTCGGCGTAGTCGCCGCCCTGGCCGGTGTCGTGCAGCAGCTTGCGAAATGCCCGGGTCTGCGGCAGATAATCCGGCGCCTCGCGCTGGGACGCAGGTACATCGAAGGCCTCGAAGGTGCGCTGGAAGGTGCTGTTCTCGTCGCTGGTCAGCATGCCCATGAACTGCCCCAGCACCACGCGGTCGGCCATGCTCGGCGCCTGGCCGATGGCGTGGCCGATCAGCGCAGTGAAGGGGTCGACGAAGCCGTAGTCCTGCACCATATAGGCAGCAAAGTCGTCACCCGCGAGCCGCCCCTCGGCCAGGGCGTCGAACAGCGGGTGATTCACGGTCGCTGACCAGTCCGGCTCGCTGATCTCGCGCAGCCAGTCGGTGATGTGCGCCGATTTACGGCCGGCGGCCCAGGCGTTCCAGTCTGAACGGGTGGTCATCAGGCGCCTCCCTTGCTTGCCAGGTGAAATTTCGCCCCGGGGCGCAGCCAGGCGATCAGCAGGCTGGCCAGGGTGGAAGCGAGCAGCGCACCGAGGAAGGGCGCCAGGGTCGGAATGCTGTCGGGGAAGCTCGCCGCCAGCACGCCGGCGGCCAGGCTGCCCTGCGCGATCCAGCCCGGCAGCACCGCGCCGAGCAGGCCCGCCACGCCGCCGGCGACCGCCGCCAGCGGACTCATGCGCCGCCACAGGCCCAGCAGCACCGGCACCACGATGGCGGCGCAGAGCAGGTCGGCAATCAGGAACAGCCGCAGCACCGAGAAGCCCTGAAGGGCCACCCATACCACCGGCGCCATCAGCGCCACCGTAACCAGCCGCGCCGCGCGTACCGAGAGCCCACGCCGCCCGGAGCTGGCCACCGCCATGGAGGCGATCGCGTTCTGCAGAGTATCCACGCTGGAGGCCACCAGCGTTACCGCCAGCACCAAAGCCGGCAGGCCCAGCCAGGCCGGCGCGGCGGAGAGCAGCGCGAAGAAAGGAATCGGCGGCTCGCCCAGCGGCAGGGCGTGCATGGCCGCCAGGATGCCCAACCCGCCGATGGCCATCACCACCAGCAGGCTGCTGGCCCCGCCCAGCAGCGCCCCGCGGCCCAGCGCACGGTCGTCCTCGGCCGCCCAGATGCGCTGCCAGTAGCCCTGGTGGAAGAGGTTGGCCGCGGTGACCGCGATCACCAGGGTCAGCGACACCGAGAGCGCGCTGCCGATGGGAATGGACGGCATCACGGCCCCGGCCGGCATGGGCGGCAGCCACCACCAGGCCACGCCGCCGACCAGCACCAGCAGGGCCAGCAGCAACCAGGCCTGCCAGCGATCAGTGGCCAGGCTCGCCCTCAAGCCGCCCAGGGTGGTGTAGACCAGTGTGACCACCGCCACGCCGAGGATCACCAGCGAAGGCGGCACATCGGAGAGCAGCGCGGCGATGGCGCCGATGGCGGTCAGCTCGGCGGCCAGGAAGATGGCCATGTAGGCCACGGAAACGAAGGAGACCCAGCGCCGCACCCCGCCGCCATAGCAGGCCTCGGCGAACTCACCGATGCTGCGCCCTTGCGGCAGGTGGCGTCGGATGGCAGGGCCGTAGAGCCCCAGTATCAGAAACGGCAGCGACGAGCCGATGGCGTAGCCGGCCAGCGCCACCGGGCCGACAAAGGCACCGATCTCCGGCGGCGCGAAGAGGATCCAGGCACCCATGCTGGAGGCCAGGAACGACAGGCCGATAGCCTGGGCGCCCTGGGAGTTGCGCGCGGTCACATAGTCATCGAGGAGGCCATCGGCACGGCGGGCCCGCAGACCCAGAAAAGCAAAGCAGAGCAGCGCCGCGCCGAGCACGGCAGACGTCAGGTAAGGCATGTCGCACTTCCTCCGCCGGTATGAACCGGATCAGGTTCCAGGGTCAGCGCTAGGCCCTCTCAGCCCCCTGGCGGCTCCGTTTCGAGCCGGCAAGCGGGACTCCCCTGGCGACAGTGAATGAATTGTTGGGATTAATTCAAGTTATGGACGGAATGGCCGATATCAGCATCTCACGTCCATGAATGTTATAACGAGCGATGATACAACAGTCGCTACATGCGAACGACCACTCTCGCCGAGACTACCGATGCCGTTTACCGAAGCCAAGGAACACGCCCCCGGCCAGTTGCACGCCATCTTCGCCGACCCCTACAGCGCCTTCGGCAATCAGGTGATCGAGCGGCAGCTCCACCTGCGCATTGCCCTGGAGACCCTGGTGCTGGCGCCCATGTCCCGGGGCCAGCTCCTGCTGAGGGTAATTCACGGCTGGGAAAATGGCGGCTTCGAACCCACCGACCTGGCACATAGCGACCATCGCATCGGCTCCCTCGACGATCTGCGCAGCGCGGCCGAACGCTACCACCAGGCCTTCGAGGCTTCGCACCCCTTCCCGCAGGACGACGCCTCACTGCTGGCCCGCCCGCTCGAGCACGCCATCATTCGGGCCGAAGCCAACGGCCAGGCGCTCGACGAGGAGACCCGCACCATCCCCGCCCGCTGGCCCGCCTTCGACCAGGGGCTCTACCTCTACACCTTCTTCAAGGTCTACCACCGCCTCACCTACGGCGAGGATGAGACCTACCGTTCCATCTCCTGCATGACCCCCGCAGGCCACCGCGAAGTGCATGAATTCCACCTCGAAGAGGGCGAATTCGCCGTGGTCTCCCCCACCGAGGAGGACACCACAGCCGAAACGATACTGGTCCTGCATGAAAGCCAACTGGTGCCGATGCTGCAGCTATTGGAAGGGTGCCGGGACAGCGCCTGAGGGAGCTTCATCACACGCTTTCGGTGATCTCGATCGCCCCTGATCGTTATGTCTTCTCCCGCGGCACCCTGCCCATCAGGTAGAACTCGTCGTTGGGTGGCGTTCCGGTCAGCGTGACCAGGCGGTTGGAGAGGCCGAAGAAGGCGGTGATGGCACCGATGTCCCAGATGTCGTCCTGGGTGAAGCCGGCGTCCAGCAAGCGGGTCTGCCATTCGTCGGTGAGCTCGCCCACATCCAGGCCACAGTGAAAGGCGAAGTCGAGCATGAGCCGATGGCGCTCGCTCAGCGGTGCCGTGCGATGGTTGATGGCAACCTGGTCAGCCAGCAGCGGGTCCTTGCTGTAGATGCGTACCAGGGCACCGTGGGCCACCACGCAATAGAGGCAGTGGTTGCGCGCGCTGGTGGCCACCACGATCATCTCTTTCTCGGCCTTGGTCAGCGTGTCCGACTCCCGCTCCATCAGGGCATCGTGGTAGGCGAAGAAGGCGCGGAACTCGTCCGGGCGGTGGGCCAGCATCAGGAAGACATTGGGCACGAAGCCGGCCTTCTCCTGCACCGCCAGCATGGCGTCGCGGATATCCCCGGGCATGTCTTCGATCGACTCGGGAATCGGAAAGCGGCTGATGGGCGTAGACATGGCGGGCTCCTGGTGGGATCTAAAGGTCACAGTCAGTTAACGTCAACGTAAAGTCATTGTCCATGCCCACACGCATTCAGCCTTTCGCTATCATCGAACACGTCACCACCCGATTGCGGTCGCTCGCTTTGGCTTCGTACATGGCCTTGTCGGCGAGGCGATAGAGCGACTCCACGTCACGTACAGCGCCGCATCCCTGGCACGCCACCAAACCGAAGGAGGCCGTGATCACCCCATGCGTGGAAGCCTCATGGGGAATATGCAGTTCCTGGAGGGCCTGGCGGAACCGTTCCAGCACTTGCTGACCCTCTTCCAGCGAATCGACGGCCAGCAGCAGGCCGAACTCCTCCCCCCCCAGGCGAAAGATCCGATCACCGGCGCGGCGGAAGTGATCGAGCAGCAGAGTGGATATCCGTATCAGTACTTCATCGCCGGCTTGGTGGCCATAGGTGTCGTTGTAGAGCTTGAAGTCGTCGATATCCATCACCGCAAACAGCAGCGGTTGGCCATTGCGTCGCCGTCGATTCACTTCGTCCTCGACCAGCTCCTGGAACTGTCGACGATTCAACAAACCGGTCAGCGGGTCGGTACGCGCCATGATCGTGAGCTGTCGGTTGGCGCGTTCCAACTGCCGGGTACGCTGTTGCACCTCGCCTTCCAGGCGTTCGTTGAGGGAGCGTTGCAAGTCGGACGTGGCGCGTTCGGCGGCAAGCTTATCAGTCTTGAACTGGTTGATCTTCCAAGCCAGCCCCAGGGAGAGCAGCAGGAACTCGATCCCCGAACCTAGCAGGACGGCGTACTCGGTGACGATGTTGTAGGGCAGCACCCCCGCTACTCGCAGAAAGTAAAGCGTGATGCCGATCAGCAGCACGCTCCAGGCCACCAGGTAGATCCGAGCTAGCGTGTCGCCACAAAGACCCCGCCACGCCGCCACACCGAGCAACAGGCACGAGAGCAGAATGGCGCCCGGAATCAACAGGTGGAATACCGGTGCATAGTGACCGAACAGCGCCGGCAACGCGCTCACCAGGCACAGGCCGGCCAGCCCGTAGAGCGCCTGGGTCAAGCGGGGGGCGTGCTGGCGCAGGTTCAGGTAGCTGTCACTGAAGAACGCGAGGGTAACGGCGAACAAACCGATGTTGAGCGGTACCATCTGGTTGTTGAACGTCGGCATGTCCGGCCACCAATACTGGAAGGCGAAACCGCGCGACGAAAACATCAGGATGAAGAAGGTCCCGAGGTAGGCAACGTAGTGCAGCAGGGGACGCTCACGGGTGGCAATGTAAAGCAGCAGGTTGTAGATCAAAAGGGCCAGCAGGGCACCGAAGTAGAGACTGAAGGCCATCAACTCCCGCTGGGCCTTGGCCAGGAAGCTGGCATAGTCCATGAGATAGAGGGGCGTGGCATCGTACAGCCCGTCGTGGGTATCCAGACGCAAGAAGACCTGCAGCGACTCGCCAGCCGGGACATGGATGGGCAACACGAAGGTACGGTGGGCGACCGGGCGGGAGTCGAAATTTCTCCGGTTACCGGTATGCCACTGGCGAAGGATCTCGCCCTGCGGGTTCACCACATAGCCATCGAGGTAGTCGTGCAGCGGCATGGCCAGCTCCAGCAGCCGGCGCACAGGGGCCGAGGAATCGTTCTCGACCCGCAGCTGCACCCACCAGGCTGCGTCGGAAAAACTGAAGTTGATGGTTTCCTCGCGTGAGGCGCCCCATTCAAAGGTTTCACCACGACTGATCAGCTGCTCGATATCGAACTCACGATGCTTGTCTTCCAGCAACAGTACGTTCCGGCCGAGGTTCAGCTTCCCTTGCAAGGCGCCGACGTCGATAGCAGCCAGGGCTTGACTTGGCAGCAGTAACAGCAGCATTGCCAGCCAGCGAAATGCCACGAAGGTCGGCAAGGGAAACGAGAGACGCCTGGTCACGTGAGCTCCACGCTGGCATACGATGATGCGCCTACTGTATCAGCAAATACCGGCTTGGCGTCCATTGAAAGAAAGGACGGCCCCACCGCCAGGCAGGGCCGTCCTTGATTTCAGCGCTTTCGCCACTGGCGTCAGATCAGCGAGGTCAACTCAGCGAGATGGTGCTGTTGATGCCGCTGGAGACGTTCTCGGGCTCGAACCAGCGAGCCGTGACGGTCTTGGTCTGGGTCCAGAAGGCAATGGCCTGCTTGCCGTTGGGGCCGAGGTCGCCGAGCTTGGAGCCGCGTGAACCGGTGAAGCTGAAGTAGGCCACCGGAACCGGAATCGGCACGTTGATGCCCACCTGGCCGACGTCGATGTCGCTCTCGAAACGGCGTGCCACCCAGCCGGAGTTGGTGAAGATCGAGGTACCGTTGCCGTTGGGGTTGGCGTTGATGAATTCGATCGCCTCATCCAGGGTATCGACGCTGACCACGCAGAGCACCGGCCCGAAGATCTCCTCGCGGTAGATGGTCATTTCGGCGGTCACGTCGGCGAACACGGTGGGGCCGACGAAGTTGCCATGCTCGTAACCCGACACTTCAAAGTCGCGGCCATCCACCAGCAGCTTGGCGCCCTCCTTCTCGCCGGCATCGATCAGGCGAATCACGCGGTCGCGGGCGGCCGGGGAGACCAGCGGGCCGAGGTCGGCGTCGCGCTGGGTGCCAGGACCCACTTTCATGTTACGGGCGCCGTCGACGATATCGTCAAGCCACGCCTGGGCCTCACCCACCAGCACTACCACGGAGTTGGCCATGCAGCGTTGTCCCGCGGCGCCGAAGGCGGAACCCAGCAGGTTGTTGATGGCCTGGCTGCGGTTGGCGTCGGGCATGACGACGCAGTGGTTCTTGGCGCCCATCATCGCCTGCATGCGCTTGCCGGCGGCAGCGGCGCGGTTGTAGAGCAACGAACCCACGTGGCTCGAGCCGATGAAGGAGAGCGCCTTGATGTCGGCATGGTCAGCAATCTGATTGGCCACGTCCGGGCCGCCGTGAACCACGTTAAGCACACCAGCCGGCACCCCGGCCTCGTGGGCCAGCTCCACCAGGCGCATGGTGGAGCTCGGATCCTGCTCGGATGGCTTGAGCACGAAGGTGTTGCCGGTGGCGATGGCCAGCGGGAACATGAAGCACGGTAGCATGATGGGGAAGTTGAAGGCGGTGATACCGGCACCCACCCCCAGTGGTTGGTTGAGGGTGTAGACATCGATCTCGGTACCAGCGTTCTCTGCCAGCTCGCCAAGCTGCAGCGAAGTGATCGAGCAGGCGTGCTCGATCACTTCCAGGCCTCGGCCCACCTCGCCCTCGGCGTCGGGTAGCGTCTTGCCGTGCTCCTCGGTGATCAGCGCGGCCAGCTCGGCGGTGTTATCGCGCACCAGCGCCTGCAGCTTGAGCATGATGCGCATGCGCTTGCCCAGCGGCACCTTGCGCCAGGTCTTGAAGGCTTCCTTGGCGCTGGCCACGGCCTGCTCCACTTCCTCGGCAGTGCAGAACGGCACCCGGGCGACCACTTCCTGGGTCGCCGGATTGACCACATCGCGCCACTCCTGGCTCTTGGACTGCAAGGGTTGGCCGTCGATGTACATGGGGATTTCGCGGACTGACATGGTGCGTGCTCCTCTCTCTTGTCTTCTGGCTTGTCTGCTTGCTCTTGTCTGCTTGCGCAGCCTGCTTATCGTTGTGATGGCCTTCTCGAAGCAAGGCAGATATTAGACTTTGTGTGTATTAGCACACGGAATGGAATGCCATGAGTCTAGCCAGAGGTCGGATTGCCTGACAACGGGCACTCGGGCACATTGCTTGTGCGCTGTTGCACAACCACGCCGCGCCCCGGGAGACCATCATGCTCGACTGGCAGGACATACAGATCTTTCTGGAAGTGGCCCGCAGCCAACGGCTGACCGATGCCGCCCGACGCCTGGGCCTTGACCACTCCACCCTATCGCGACGCACCCGCCGCTTCGAGCAAAAACTCAACACCCAGCTCTTCGAGCGTAGCACTCATGGCTATCATCTGACCGAAGCCGGCCAGCAGTTGCTGGCCCATGCCGAGGAGATGGCCCGCCATGCCTTCGAAGCCGGCGAAAGCCTCACCGACAAGAACCACCAGCTCAGCGGCCAGATACGCCTGGGGGTCACCGAGGGCTTCGGCACCTGGGTGGTCGCCCCGCTGCTCTCACTCTTCTGCGAACGCCACCCCGGCATCACCCTGGACCTGCTGGCGCTGCCCCGCGTGGTCAACCTGAGCCGCCATGAAGCGGACCTGGCCATCACCGTAGAGCGCCCAGTCAGCCCAGGCATGGTGACCTCTCGGCTGTGCGACTACCGGTTGCGGCTGTACGGCAGCCGCGACTATCTGGCGCGCCATGGCACGCCGACTGGGCTTGCGGAACTCGGCCGCCACCGTCTGATCGGCTATGTGGACGACCTGATCTTCAGCGAGCAGCTCAGCTATCTGGAGCCACTGCTCGACCCCGCCGTGGTCGGCCAGCCAGGGCCGCACTTCTCGATACGCAGCACCAGCGTGACAACCCAGCATGCCGCCACGTTGAGCGGTGCCGGTCTTGCCGTGCTGCCCTGCTTCATGGCCGAGACCAGCGACACGCTCGACAGCGTGCTGGACGACGAGGTAGAGATCGTGCGCCAGTTCTGGATCACCGCGCGCCAGGAGCAGCGGCGCCTGGCCCGGGTGCGGTTGCTGTGGGACTTCCTGCGCGAGGCACTGGAGGTCAACCGCGCCTTCCTGATGGGCGAGAGTCGCAAGCTCGTGTTACCCGATTCGGAGCCAATTCCGTCCCGACCATCGCCACCAGGCTGCCGGGAATGATCGATGGAAGCCGGTACTGGCAGCGGCACTCATGTGCCGCAGAAGGTGCGAAAGACCCGTTCGCGTGGTGATGCCGGCAGGCTGTAATCCTCACGGCCGGGCTGCGCCTCGAATGGCCGTGTGACCACCGAGAGCAACTCTTCGAAGGGAGTGAAGTTGTCCTCGTCGATGGCTGAGGTCAGCGCCTGCTGGACCCGGTGGTTGCGGGGAATATAGGCCGGATTGACGAGCCGCATCTGCCTGGCCCGCTCGGCGGGCGGCGCAAGCTCCAGGGTCAGCCGTTCGCGCCAGCGTTCAAGCCAGGCCTCGATGATCTCCGGGCGCTCGAACAGGTCGCCGAGGGCGCTGTCCGCTTCGCCGGATTCGGCCGCCTCGCAGAGCTGACGGAAGGTCAGGGTGAAGTCGGCCCGCCCCTGCTGCATGGTTTCCAGCAGCGCCTCGGCCAGCGCCTGGTCGCCCGCCACTTCACGAGTCAGGCCCAGCTTGGCTCGCATGACGGCAAGCCATTCACTCTCGTACTGCTCCGGGTAGGCCTCGATCAGCTCGGTGGCACGTTCCACCGCCCGCTCCTGGTCGCTGTCGATCAGCGGCAGCAGGGTCTCGGCCAGCCGCGCCAGGTTCCACTGGGCGATCCAGGGCTGATTGGTGTAGGCGTAACGCCCGCCCTCGTCGATGGCGCTGAAGACACTCTTCGGATCGTAGGTCTCCATGAAGGCGCAGGGGCCGTAGTCGATGGTCTCACCCGAGACCGTGGTGTTGTCGGTGTTCATCACGCCATGGATGAAACCCACCCCCACCCACTTTGCTACCAAGGTCGCCTGTCGCGCCTGGATCGCCTCGATCAACGCCATGTAGCGCTCATGGCCGGACAGCCTTCCCAACTCGGGGTAATGACGCTCGACCACATGATCGGCCAGCTCGCGAATGGCATCGGCATCGCCGCGGGCGGCAAAGTACTGGAAGGTGCCGACACGGATATGGCTGGTGGCCACGCGGGTGAGGATCGCTCCCGGCTCGGGAATGCCACGAACCACCCGCTCGCCGGTGGTCACCGCTGCCAGGGCCCGGGTGGTGGGAATGCCCATGGCGTGCATGGCCTCGCTGACCAGGTACTCCCTCAGCACCGGCCCCAGCGGCGCGCGACCGTCGCCGCCGCGGGAAAAGGGCGTACACCCGGCCCCCTTGAGCTGAATATCGCGCAACCTGCCTTCCCTGTCTGTCACCTCACCCAGCAGCACGGCACGGCCATCGCCAAGCCGAGGCACGAAGCCGCCGAACTGGTGGCCGGCGTAGGCCTGCGCCAACGGTTCGGCCCCGGGCGGCACCACGTTGCCGGCAAACCAGACTGTTGCCTCGTCACTCTCGAAGGTCGCCAGGTCAAAGCCCAACTCGTCGGCCAGGGAACGGTTGAAGGCCACCAGCCGCGGCGAAGCCACGGGAACGGGATCGAAGCGCGCGTAGAAGCGTTCGGGAAATCGCGCATAGCGAAGGGTGAACGGGGGAAACATGGCGGCTCCGAATAGCGACTGGGCACGGGAAGAGTAGATTCACCTGCTATGACAAGGCCGGATGGTCAACATTCCGTCAAAGGAAAGTGCACAGCTATTTGCATGGGGAGCACTGTAGGCCTACATTTGGCGAAAATCGAGTCGAATTGCATACAATTATAATGTCGACTAGCGTCTAACAAGGAAGTGACGGCATGAGCCTTACCCCCCCACAACTCGCCGACATCCGCTGCCTGGCCTTTGATGTCTTCGGCACGGTGGTTGACTGGCGCAGCAGCATCATTCGCGAAGGCGAGTCGCTCGGGCGTGCCCGTGGACTGGAAGTCGACTGGGCAGCCTTTGCCGATGCCTGGCGTGCGGGCTATGCCCCTTCGATGAATCGGGTTCGCCAAGGGCGCCTCTCATGGACCTCGCTGGACCAACTGCATCGCATGACGCTGGACCGGCTGCTCGAGGAGTTCGGCATCACCGAGCTGTCGGAAGCCGACAAGGCCAACTTCAATCGCGCCTGGCACCGACTCAAGCCCTGGCCGGATGCCGTGAACGGCATGCACCGCCTGCGCGAGCGGTTCATCCTGACCCCGCTCTCCAACGGCAACATGTCGCTACTGGTCAACATGGCGAAGCAGGCCTGCCTGCCGTGGGACTGCGTCCTCTCGGCCGAGCTGGCAAGGCACTACAAGCGTGACCCCGAGGTCTACCGCATGGCAGCCCGGCTGCTGGACCTGAGCCCGCAGCAGATCATGATGGTGGCCGCCCACCAGGACGACCTCAAGGCCGCACACAGCGAGGGGCTGCACACCGCCTTCGTGATGCGCCCGCTGGAGTTCGGGCCACAAGCCAGGCCCGACCTGACCGTGGATCCGATCTTCGACTACGTAGCCAGCGATTTCCACGACCTGGCAGACCAGCTTCTGAGCCGCTCGGTGTCGTATCCAGCGTTGGCCTTGAAATAGCCAGGCACCCGGCAAGGAACCCGCCCGATGAAGATCGTGATACCCGATGACTACCAGGACTGCGTGCGCACGCTCGATGCCTTCGGCAAACTGGAAGGCCAGGACGTCACCATCCACAACGACACGCTGACCGACCTGGATGCCCTGGCCGAACGCTTCCGCGATGCCGAGGCGCTGGTGCTGATCCGCGAACGCACGCCGATCTCCGCCGAGCTGCTGACCCGCCTGCCCAACCTCAGGGTGATCAGCCAGACCGGTGGCGGCGCGGCCCATGTGGACATGGACGCCTGTCGCCGCCAGGGCGTCACGGTCATGGCCGGCACCGGCTCGCCCCATGCCGCCGCCGAGCTCACCTGGGGGCTGGTCATGGCCGCCATGCGCCATATTCCCCAGGAGTTCGAGAACCTCAAGGCCGGACGCTGGCAGCGCACCCTGGGCACCGGCCTCAAGGGTCGCACCCTGGGCATCTTCGGCTACGGCAAGATCGGCCAGCTGATGGCCCGTTACGGCCAGGCCTTCGGAATGAACGTGCTGGTATGGGGTCGTGAGGGCACCCGGGCGCGAGCCGCCGAGGCGGGGCTCGACGTGGCCGGCAGCAAGGAGGCGCTGTTCGAGCGCAGCGACGTGCTGAGCCTGCACCTGCGATTGAACGCCGAGACCCGCGGCATCGTCACCGCCGAGGACCTCGCCCGCATGAAGTCCACCGCATTGGTGGTCAATACCAGCCGCGCCCCGCTGGTCGAGGCCGGCGCCCTGGAGGCGGCACTGCGCGCGGGGCGGCCTGGCCTGGCCGCCGTGGATGTATTCGACGAGGAGCCGGTAACCCATCACCCGCTGCTCGAGCTGCCCAACTTCCTCGCCACGCCCCACCTCGGCTATGTGGAGAAGAACAGCTACGAGCTCTACTTCGGCGACGCCTTCGACAATCTGCTCGCCTTCGCCGCGGGACGCCCGGTCACCAACCTGGCCGAGTGAATCGACGCCGCAGCATGGACAGCATGGAGAGAAGCCAATGAGCGCACGTGAAGCGAGCCTCGACCCGAACGGCCTGGCGTCAGCCGCCCCGTGCCGGGCGGCTCATGGCGCTGCCCGACGCCGGCCGCTCGACCACGAACAGGTCGCTGGTTCGGGCGTAGTCGTTTCCGGCCATGCGCCCGATGGGTCGTAGCGCGTCGATGGATACGTGCCGGCCGTTCCACACCGCGTCGTCCACATGGATCGATACCACCTCCGCCAGTACCAGGTTGCCGGCCAGGGGCTGGTCACCGAAACGGATGATCTCGCGAAGCCGGCAGCCGAAGGCCACCGGCGCACCCGCCACCCGGGGCACAGAGACCCCGGGCATCGGCAGTTTCTCCAGTCCCGCCAGGGCAAATTCATCCTCGTGGTGAGGAAGTCCAGCGCTGGTGGCGTTCATCTCCTCCACCAGGCCCTCGCCGCTGATATGGATCACGCACTCCCTCACCTGTTCCAGGTTGCGAATGGTGTCCTTGGGTTGTCCCTCGCCATCGAGCAGCGGCGAGAATCCCAGCACCGGCGGCGCTACACTCACCACATTGAAGAAAGAGAACGGCGCCAGGTTGGCGTTGCCGTTGCGATCGAGCGTCGACACCCAGGCGATGGGGCGCGGGCAGACGCTGCCCGAGAAGAGACGGTAGATGGCCCCGATGCTCAGCGAGGCCTCCTCCAGCAGATAGTCGCTCATGTCAGGCCCTTGTACGGTCATGGGGGGCGTCCAGGCGGGTCGCCGACGCATCCAGCTTCTTGACGCTGGCGATGAAATCGCTGAACCGCTCGCCCTGGATCAACACATGCTCGCGCAGCGTCTGCTCCGCAAGCTCCGCCTCGCCTTGCTCGATGGCGGCGACAATCTTGCGATGCTCGGCAAGGGAGCCGCCCATGCGCTGGCGTACCTGAAGCTGCAGCCGGCGGTAGGGCTTGAGCCGCTGCTTCAGCTGCCGCGCCTCCTGCGCCAGGAAGCCATTGTGGCTGGCTGTGTAGATGCAGTCGTGAAAGGTCTCGTTTTCGTAGTAGTACTCGTCGGTATCGCCCGCCTCGGCCGCCGCTTCACAGCGGGCCAGGGCCTCGCGCAGTGCGGCGAGTTCCTCCTCGCTGATACGCCGTGCCGCCAGGCGCCCGCACATGCCCTCCAGCTCCGCCATCACCTCGAACATCTCGATCAACTGGTCGATGCCGATCCGGGCGACGAAGGTGCCCTTCTTGGGCGACACCGTGACCAGGCCGCTGGCCACCAGTTGCTGGATCGCCTCGCGAACGGGGGTGCGCGAAACACTGAACTCCCGGCCCAGGGCCTCCGGATCGAGCCGCTCTCCCGGCGTCAGCCGACCGTTGATGATGTCATCCTCCAGAGCATCCCTGAGTCGTTGTGCGCTCGAACGTTTAACACTGCTCACCTGTCACCTCCACGACACACCTTCATGACATGACCACCACGCCGCTCCCCTACTTTGCCTGCGGTTTTACCTGCTGGCGATTCAGACCGGCAAATGTTGACAACAGTATATATGAGGTCTATTGATGTATACATCAGCTCGCCTGATAAACACTAGCCGCAGTAACAACCATACACAAAAACAAATTCTGGAGCCTCAAGATGACACGCCAAATCAAGCCTGCCGCTACCGCAGCCCTCGGACTCGCCATCGCCTTCAGCGGCATCGCCTCGGCCGACACCGTCCTTCGTGCCTCCCACCAGTTCCCCGGTGGCCAGGGAGATGTTCGCGACGAAATGGTGCAGATGATGGCACGCCACGTCGCCGAGGCGGATGTGGGCCTCAGCATACAAGTCTACCCCGGGCAGTCGCTGTTCAAGGCCAACGAGCAGTGGGGCGCCCTGGTCCGCGGTCGCCTGGACCTCACCCTGCTGCCGCTGGACTATGCCAGCGGACGCCATCCCGAATTTTCCGCCACCCTGATGCCCGGCCTGGTGCGCAACCATGAGCATGCCAAGCGCCTGAATGACTCCGAATACATGGCGATGATCCACTCGGTCATCGAGGAAGGGGGCGCCCGGGTACTCGCCGACACCTGGCTGTCGGGGGGCTTCGCCTCCAGCGAGCAGTGCATCACCTCACCGGATACCGTGCGCGGCCAGAACATCCGGGCCGCCGGACCGGCCTTCGAGCAGATGCTGCAGGCCGCCGGCGCCTCGATCGCCTCGATGCCCTCCTCCGAGGTCTACACCGCCATGCAAACGGGCGTGCTCGAGGCCGCCAACACCTCCTCGATGTCGTTCATCTCCTTCCGTCTCTACGAACAGGTCGAGTGCCTGACCGAGCCTGGCGACTTCGCGCTGTGGTTCATGTACGAGCCGGTGCTGATCTCCGACCAGGTCTGGCAGGGTCTCAACGAGGAGCAGCAGGCCGCCCTGATGGAGGCCGGCAAGGCCGCGGAGGAGTTCTTCGCTGCCGAGGCCGCGGCCATCGACGAGAAGATGGTAGAGGTCTATCGCGAGAACGGCGTGGAGGTCGTCAGCATGAGCGAAGAGGACTACAACGCCTGGCTCGAACTCGCCCAGGAGACCTCCTACAAGAACTTTGCCGAGAACGTGCCCAATGGCCAGGCGATCATCGATGCCGCCCTGGCCGTGGAGTGAGCCCTGACCACTTGAGACCCGCGCCGGCCACCCGCCCGGGAGGCCGGCGCCCTTTCACTCGGGAGGAAATCCTTGCCATGGCCCACTCTCAGTCCCTTGCTCAACGATCCGGCGTCGTCGGCGGCTTCATCCGCACGATGGACGTCCTGTCTCGAATCACCGCCTACCTTGCCGCCGCGCTGTTCATCGCCGGTGTGCTGGTGATCTGCCAGATGGTCTTCATCCGCTACATCCTCGGCATGAGCACCAGTTGGCAGACCGAATTCACGGTCTTCTCGGTCACCGCCGCCATGCTGCTTGGCAGCCCCTATGTGCTGATGACCGGCGGCCATGTCGCCATCACCATCCTGCCGGACGCCCTGGGCGGCCTGCCCCAGAAGCTCATGCGACTCGCAGCCTCCCTGATCGGGCTGGCCTTCTGTGCTGCGCTGGCCTACGGCGCCTGGGTCTATGTCTGGGAGGCCTGGGAAGGCGGCTGGACCACCGGCACCGTATGGAACCCCCCGCTATGGCCGGCCCTGCTGCCGATGGCCGTGGGAGCGACGCTGCTGTCGCTGCAATACATCGCTGAAATTCTGCGCGGGGAGAACTGAGCATGGACCCGATTACCATGGGAATCATCGTCGCCATCGCCCTGATCTTGCTGATGGCGATCGGCACCCCCATCGCCTTCGCCCTGGGCGGAGTCTCACTGGTGGCCCTGATCTATGATCGCGGGCTCCCCGAACTGACCTACTTCGGCGAGACCTTCTTCGACCGCATCGCCGAGTTCGGCTTCGTGGCCATCCCGATGTTCATCCTGATGGGTGCCGCCGTGGCGTCCTCACCCACCGGGCGCGACCTCTATCGCTCGCTGGACCTATGGATGGGGCGCCTGCCCGGCGGCCTGGCGGTCTCCAACATCGGCGCCTGCACGATCTTCTCCGCGCTCTCCGGCTCCTCGCCGGCCACCTGCGCCGCCATCGGCAAGATGGGCATTCCAGAGATGCGCGTACGCGGCTATCCGGATGGCGTGGCGGCCGGCTGCATCGCCGCAGGCGGTACCCTGGGCATCCTCATCCCGCCCTCGGTGACCATGATCATCTACGGCATCTCCACTGAGACCTCGATCGGCCGCCTGTTCATGGCCGGCGTGGTCCCCGGCTTCATGCTGGCCGGCCTGTTCATGATCTGGACCATGATCGCCTGCCGCCTGGCCGGGGGCTACAACAACCCCATGGCGCAGTCCGCTGCGCGGGTGAAGCAGTCCATCAAGGAGAACGTCGACGCCAACCTCAAGGCGTTGATCCGCGTACTGCCGTTCCTGGCCGTGGTCGCGGGCATCCTGTTCGCCCTCTATGGCGGGGTCGCCACGCCCTCGGAAGCCGCCGGCGTCGGGGCTTTCCTGTGCGTGGCCCTGGCAGTGATCATCTACCGCATGTGGCAGGTGGGGCCGATCAAGCTGATCATGCGCGACTCGCTGCGCGAAAGCGTGATGATCATGCTGATCATCGCCACCGCCGAGGTGTTCGCCTACGCGCTCTCCTCGATGTTCATCACCCAGACCATCGCGGCAGCCATCAGCGATCTCGACGTCAATCGCTGGGTGCTGATGGGCATCATCAACCTGTTCCTGCTGGTCGCCGGTTTCTTCCTGCCGCCGGTGGCGGTGATCGTGATGACCGCGCCGATCCTGCTGCCGATCATCCTGGCCGCCAACTTCGATCCGTACTGGTTCGCGGTGATCCTGACCATCAACCTGGAGATCGGCCTGATCACGCCGCCGGTGGGCCTGAACCTGTTCATCATCAAGGGCATCGCCCCGGACATCTCGCTGCGCGATATCCTGCTGGGCAGCCTGCCCTACGCGCTGTGCATGGTGCTGGGCATCCTGCTGCTCTGCTTCTTCCCGGGTATCGCCCTGTGGCTACCCAACCTGATCATGGGCTAAGGAGGCTCTATCCATGAACATGACCTTCCTGCAGGAGCTGTTCAACAGCATCACCCAGCGCGACGCCCTGCTGCGGCGTCGCCAGGGGGAGATCGTCGCGCCGGACCATGCTCAGCTGATCAAGGCCTGCCACGCCCTGCTGGAAAGCGATGGAGAGGCGTCGAGCATCGCCCTGGCCAGCCGGGCCCTGGCCATGTATCGCCAGTTGGACGAGGAGGAGCGGCGGCGCTTCTTCGAATGCCTGGAAACCGAGTTCGCCGCCGAGCCAACGGACATCGACAGGGCCTATGCGGCCTACCGGGAAGCGCGCAACAACGCCAACCTGCAGACGCTGTTCGATGCCTGCGAACCGCGCCGGCAGGAGCTGTTCCGGCGGCTCAACCTGGCCAGCAACGGCACTTACGAGCTGGTGCGCATGCGCGAGGACCTGCTGGGGCTGCTGCGCGAGCCCCGCTCGGACGGGAAAGAGCTCAATGCCATCGACGCCGACTTCGCCCACCTGTTCGGCTCCTGGTTCAACCGCGGCTTCCTGATGCTCAAGCGTATCGACTGGAACACGCCGGCATCGATCCTGGAGAAGATCATTCGCTACGAGGCGGTGCACGAGATCCGCGACTGGGACGACCTGCGTCGCCGGCTCGACGCCCGCGACCGGCGCTGCTTCGCCTTCTTCCACCCGGCGATCGGCGACGAACCGCTGATCTTCGTCGAGGTGGCCCTGTGCAAGGGCCTCCCGGACAGGATCCAGCCGATACTCTCGGGGGAGAGTGCCGGCGAACGAGACATCGACGACCCCGAGGCCGCCGATGCCGCCGCCTTCTTCGGCATCAGCAACTGCCAGACCGGCCTGCGCGGCATCTCCTTCGGCAACTTCCTGATCAAGCAGGTGGTCCAGGAACTCAAGCAGGAGCTGCCCCAGCTCAAGCACTTCGTGACCCTCTCGCCGGTGCCCGGCTTCAGCCAGTGGCTCGCGGGCTGCCGCACCGACGAGAGCCTGCCGGCCGAACTGCGCCGCACCCTGGAAGGGCTCGACAACCCCGACTGGCATCGCGACCCGGAGCAGAGCGATCGCCTGAAGGCCATCATCAAGCCCCTGGCCGCACGCTACCTGGTGGAGGAGAAGAATGCCCGCGGCCTGCCGCTCAACCCGGTGGCCCGCTTCCACCTGGGTAACGGCGCCGAACTGAAGCGCATCAACTGGCTTGGCGATGTCTCGCCCAAGGGCCTGAAACAGGCCGAGGGACTCATGGTCAACTATCTCTACGTACTCGACGACATCGAGCGAAATCACGAAAATTACATCGCCAACGCCAAGGTGGCCCACTCGAACGAGGTCCGCGACCTCGTTCGCCGCGCCAGGAAAATGGCCAAGGGAGAGAACGTCAAATGAGCCAGAATCTTTTCGAAACCTTCGCCGCCCGCATGCAGGAACGCGGCGATGCCGATTTCATCACTACCCGTGACGGCCGCCGCTACAGCCACGCCGCTGCCCTGGCCGCCAGCGCCCGGCTGGCCGGTGCCCTGGCCGCGCTGGGTGTCGCCCCCGGCGACCGGGTCGCCGTGCAGGTCGACAAGAGCCCCGAGGCGATCCTGCTCTATCTCGCCTGCCTGCGGATCGGCGGCGTCTACCTGCCGCTCAACACCGGCTATACCGCCGACGAGATCCGCTACTTCCTGGCCGACGCCGAACCGGCCCTGTTCGTCTGCCGTCCGGCCGCCCTGGACCAGGCCCGGGCGGTGGCCAGCGAGACCGGCTGCCCGGCGGTGGAAACCCTGGGCACCGATGGCGACGGCAGCCTGATGGAGGCCGCCGAGCGGGCCACGCCGCACGACACCATCGAGCCGCGTGAGGAGAACGACCTGGCCGCGATCCTCTATACCTCGGGCACCACCGGGCGCTCCAAGGGCGCCATGCTGACCCACCGCAACCTGGGCTCCAATGCCGCCACCCTGGTCGAGGCCTGGCGCTTTACCGCCGAGGACCGCCTGATTCATGCCCTGCCGATCTTCCACACCCACGGGCTGTTCGTCGGCTGCAACGTCACCCTGATGGCCGGCTCGAGCATGCTGTTCCTGCCGAGCTTCGACGCCGACGTGATCTTCGAGGAGCTGCCTCGCGGCAGCGTGATGATGGGGGTGCCGACCTTCTATACGCGGCTGATCCAGGATCCGCGCCTGACCCCCGAAGTCACCGCCAACATGCGGCTGTTCGTCTCCGGCTCGGCCCCGCTCACCGCCGAGACCCACCGGGAGTTCGAACAGAAGAGCGGCCATGCCATCCTCGAGCGCTACGGCATGACCGAAACCAACATGAACCTCTCCAACCCCTACGACGGCGATCGTCGCGCCGGCACCGTGGGCATGCCGCTGCCGGGCGTGGAGTACCGCATCACCGACCGCGAAACCCATGAGCCGCTCCCCAATGGCGAGATCGGCATGCTCGAGATTCGCGGCCCCAACGTCTTCATCGGCTACTGGCGGATGCCCGAGAAGACCCGCGAGGAGCTTCTGGAGGATGGCTTCTTCGTCACCGGCGACCTGGCCATGGTCGACGAACGCGGCTATGTCCATATCGTCGGCCGCGACAAGGACATGGTCATTTCCGGGGGCTACAACGTCTACCCCAAGGAGGTCGAGCAGATCATCGACGAACTGGAGGGGGTGAAGGAGTCCGCCGTGATCGGCGTGCCCCACCCGGACTTCGGCGAAGGCGTTACCGCCGTGGTGGTACCGGAAGCCGGCGCCCGGCTCGACGAGCGGGATGTCATCGACTTCCTCAAGGACCGGCTGGCGAAGTACAAGCAGCCCAAGCGGGTGCTCTTCGTCGACGGGCTGCCGTACAACACCATGGGCAAGGTCCAGAAGAATGAACTGCGCAAGAATTACCAGGACATCTATCGTTAGGAAACACCGACGAGACAGAAGAGGCAACGACCAACATGCCCAAGCGCATCACCTACTACTTCAGCCAGGTATCGCCCTGGACCTACCTGGGCCATGCCCGGCTCGGCGAGATCGCCGCCCGCCACGGCGCCACCATCGACTATGTGCCGATCACGCTCAGCGCAGTATTCCCCAGGACCGGCGGGCTGCCGCTGCCCAAGCGGGCGCCCGAGCGCCAGGCCTACCGCATGGCCGAGCTGAAGCGCTGGCCGCAGGAGCTTGGCATTCCCCTCAACCGGCAACCCAAGCACTTCCCCACCGACGACCGCCCGGCGGCGCGCCTGGCACTGACCGCCAAGGCCCATGGCCACGACATCGCCGAACTTTCGCTGGCCATACTCAAGGCCTGCTGGGTCGAGGAGCGTGATGTCGCCGACCTCGACACGCTGCGCGAGATCGCCGACGCCTGCGGCCTGGACGGCCAGGCACTGCTGGAGGAGTCGGAATCGGACGTGGGGCAGCAGCGCCTCAATGAGGCCTGTGAACAGGCCGTCGCGGCAGGCTGCTTCGGCTCCCCGTGGTACGACATCGACGGTGAGCCCTTCTGGGGGCAAGACAGGCTCGATCTGGTCGAGAAGAAACTGGCCGGCGAACCGTGAGTCAAACCGGCATGCATTCACTCAGCCCCCGGGGGCTCGCCATCGTCGACGAGCTCGCCGAGCGTCACGATTTCAGTCGCGACGCCATTGCGCACATGGTATTGGCCGTGGCCGACGGTGATGGCCAGATGGCGATGTTTTCGCACCCGGAGTTCGGCGGTCCCGGCCAATGGATGCAGGGTGGCATGCTGATGCTGAGCGACCCTCTCAACCATGCTTTGAACGCCCGCGTGGATGCGCTGTGCCACGAAATTGGTGAGAGGGTTGGTGGGATGGCTGGTGAAGGGATAGCGGGTGAAATAGCTGCCCAACAGCCAGCTTGGCTCGTCGCGGAAGATAACACCGCCTGGTGGCCGGCGGAACTCGGCGCACCCAACGCGACCGGCGAACAGAACGGTTTGCGCTACGCCTACTTTGCCCAGGCTCGGCGCCTCGTCGTACAAACCGAAGATACCCTCCGCGTCTATGACACCCTGGACCATCGCATCCATGGCTTTGCCCAGCAGCAGGGAAGCCAGAGCCGATTGACGGTTACCAGCCAGCACGGCGACGTCGACCTCGCGAGCCTGCCGGTCGTATCCAGCAGAAAACAGCCGTAGAGCTAGGAAGCGTTCTGTTTCCTCAGGCTACAAAGGGATCTACCGGCGTGCACGGCCCAAACGCGGCCTCGATGACCTCGGCAGCCTCCAGCACCAGGTCGTCGCGAAAGCGGTCGGCGTACAACTGGACGGTCATCGGTGCGTTGTCGATCGGCCGGGTCGGTAGCACGACGGCGGGGAAGCCGAGCAGATTGCCGGGGGTCACGAACCACTGCATGCCCAGCATCAACTCGCTGCCGGCTGGCGAGGCGACATCGGCATCGTGCACGAACGGTGCCGAAGGCCAGACGGGCCCCAGGATTAACGGATATTCCGCAAAGAACGCCGACCAGGCCCGGCCGAGACGCGAACGCTCCTGATGCAGCGCGGCATGCGTCACCGAGGGATCGATCCTGGCGATCAGGGCATCCATGAGCATGGCGGCCTCCAGGCTGAGCGTGGGCCGTATCGACTCGGCCGTGAGGCTCAGGTCGGACATCTGGAATTGCGTCCAGAGATGGTTGATCAGCTCGATTTCCGGCGGTATCCCCTCCTCCACCTGGTAACCGCCGGCGGCAAGCGCCTCGCCTGCCGCCCGGACGCTGGCGACAATGGCCGGGTCAACCACACTGCCGGGCAACGATGTCACCATGGCCACACGACGCGGGACTCGCGGGCCTTCCAGCACCACCGTGACCGAGCGAGGGTCGCGCACGTGCTGCCCATGAACCTGCTCCAGAACGAGCCTGAGATCAGCCACACTGCGGGCAATGGGGCCATCTGTCAGCATCACCTGGGCACTCAGGAAGCCATCGCCGGCACTACCGTAAGGCACGCGCCCCTGGGTGGGCTTCAATGCCGCGACACCGCAGCAGAACGCCGGATTCCTCAGTGATCCGCCGATGTCGTTGCCGATTCCCAGCGGCGACATGCCGGACGCCACGGCCGAGCCTTCGCCACCGCTGCTGCCCCCGGCGGTCAGCTGTGCGTTCCACGGATTGCGCGTCAGTCCTCTGAACGGGTTACTGGTGGAGATCCGCAGGCCCATTTCCGGCATGTTGGTGCGCCCGATGGGAATGGCGCCAGCGGTACGCATCCGTTCGACCACCGGCGCATCCTGTTCCGGCAATGCCTTGGCGTTCGCGGCCAGGCCCAAGGTGGTCGGGGTACCTACGCAATCGATATTCTCCTTCACGGTGATCGGCACCCCGTGCAGGGGCGGCAGATCGCGCTTGCCCGCCTGTTTGAGATGGGCATCCGCGGCGTCCGCCGCCTCTTGGGCCGATGTGCGCAGCATGATAGTGACGGCATTGAGTGTCGGGTTGACCGCCTCGATCCGCGCCAGGTGCGCATCGACCACCTCGCGGCTCGATACTTCCCCGGACCTGATAAGTGCCGCCAATGTCGTCGCGGACTGGCGCCAGAGTTCCTGCGAACCATTCGGGGGCTTGGGAGAAGCGCGCTTTCTCATGGTTTCACTTCCTTTGTGGACGTGACACCCCTAACGGAGGCGGCACGGCGATGCGATCCTGCATCATCAAGAGGGGAGCATCGGCACGGGCGAATCGTCCCGCAGATAGAGAGGATAGATGGCGATCTGCTCAGTGGTGCCTATCTAGCAGGATAGTCGCTCATAGCGAATTCTCTTCAGGCGGTGAAAAGCACCTCACCGGCGGGCTGTGAATCCAGCCGCCGACCTACCTAACGCGCGAGACGCCACCGCCTCACGCCGGCCTTTCCAACCCGAATAGGTCACTCGTGCGGGCATAGTCGCTGCCCGCCATGCGCCCGATGGGCCTGAGCGCTTCTACCGAGACATGACGGCCATTCCATATCGCATCGTCGATATGGATCGACACGACCTCCGCCAGCACCAGGCAGCCCGCCATGGGCTGGTCGCCGAAGCGCACGATCTCGCGCAGCCGGCAGCCGAAGGCCACCGGGGCAGCCGCCACCCGCGGCACCGACAGCCCCGACATGATCACCTTCTCCAACCCCGCCAGGGCGAACTCGTCTTCCCCCGCCGGCAGGCTGGCGCTGGTGACGTTCATCGCCTCCACCAGCGCCTCGCCGCTGATGTGCACCACGCACTCGGGCACCTGCTCCAGGTTGCGGATGGTGTCCTTGGGCTGGCCCTCGCCGTTGATCAGCGGCGAAAAGCCCAGCACCGGCGGCGCCACGCTCACCACGTTGAAGAAGGAGAACGGCGCCAGGTTGGTATTACCGTCACGATCCCGGGTCGACACCCAGGCGATAGGGCGCGGGCAGATCGTCCCGCAGAACAGACGATAGATGGCACCACTGCTCAGCGGCGCCTCTTCCAGCAGATAGTCGCTCATGGCTAGCCCTTGCTGCAGTCAAGAAGCACCATAGTACTCTTACAAACCACACCTATGACAGAACAGAAGGCTTGGTACATATGGCGTCTCAAGCGCGGTCCCATGAAGCTGTAAAACTGCATTTATGGCACCATGGCAGGGTCCATCGCTCTTAGGAAAAAACCCGCCATGCCGTTCGCCACCACGCCCCTCACCCCCGGCTTCATGGTCGTTCACGGCAACCGCCTGGAGGACCTGCGCGGCGTGGCGGTGGAGTGGATGAAGCGCCACCCGCTGGCGCCGCTGGAGAACGAAACGATCCTGGTGCAGAGCAACGGTATCGGCCAGTGGATGAAGCTGGCGCTGGCCGCCGACGAGGCCGATGGCGGCAGCGGCATCGCCGCCGCGGTGGACGTCTCCCTGCCGGCGCGCTTTCTGTGGCAGGCCTACCGTGCGGTCCTCAACCACGTGGAAGGCGACCCCAACTCGGTGCCGGCCACCTCACCCTTCGACAAGTCGCACCTGATCTGGCGGCTGCTGCGCCTGCTGCCCGAGCTGATGCCGCGAGACGAATTCGCCCCGCTGCGCCGCTTCCTCGAAGGCGACAACGACCTGCGCAAGCAACACCAGCTCGCCGAGCGCCTGGCCGACCTGTTCGACCAGTACCAGGTCTACCGCGCCGACTGGCTCGACGCCTGGGGCCGCGGCGAGGACGTGCTGATCTCCGCCCGCGGCCAGGCCCAGGCGCTTCCCGACACCCAGCGCTGGCAGCCCGCCCTCTGGCGCGCACTCATCGAAGACGTAGGCGACGACGGTGTGGCCTCCAGCCGTGCCATGGTGCACCGCCGCTTCCTCGAGGCGGCGCGCCAGCTCGACGGCAACAATCGCCCCGTTGGTCTTCCAAGGCGGGTGATGGTGTTCGGCATCTCCTCGCTGCCGCAGCAATCGCTGGAAGCGCTGGCTGCTATCGCCCGCTGCAGCCAGGTGGTGCTGTGCGTGCACAACCCCTGCCAGCACTACTGGGCCGACATCATCGAACACAAGGACCTGCTCCGCGCCCAGCGCTACCGACAGCAGCGCAAGGCCGGCATGCCGGCGCGGCTCGACGTGCTCGGCCTTGGCGACGCTGACGCTAATGGCGACGGAGCGGAAAGCCTGCACCTGCACGCCCAGCCGCTGCTGGCCGCCTGGGGCAAGCAGGGCCGCGACTACCTGCGCCTGCTCGACGAGCACGACGACGCCCAGCAGTACGAGCGCCTGTTCGCCGCCGACTCGCTGCGCATCGACCTGTTCGAACCCTTCGTGCGCGAGGGGGACGGCCGGCTGCTGCAGCAATTGCAGGACGACATCCGCGAACTGCGCCCGCTGCACGAGACCTGCGACACCTGGCCGGCGGTGGACCCCAGCCGCGACGACTCCCTCGTCTTCCACGCCGCCCACAGCCCCCAGCGCGAGGTGGAGATCCTGCACGACCAGCTGCTCGCCGCCTTCAGCGCCGACCCCAGCCTCAAGCCCCGCGACGTGATCGTGATGGTGCCGGACATCGACCACTACGCGCCCCACGTGCAGGCGGTCTTTGGTCAGTATGCGAGGGGCCAACTGGAACGCGACGACCCGCGCTACATCCCCTTCACGCTCTCCGACCAGGGCAGCCGCCACCGCCTGCCGCTGCTGATCGCACTGGAGAAACTGCTGCGCCTGCCGGAACTACGCCTCTCGGTGAGCGACCTGCTCGACCTGCTCGACGTGCCCGCCCTGCGTGCACGCTTCGGCATCCAGGAAGACGACGTACCCACCCTGCGCCGCTGGATCGAGGGTGCCGGCATCCGCTGGGGGCTCAACGCCGGCCAGCGCGGCAGCCTCGACCTGCCCGCCGGCATGGAACAGAACACCTGGGCCTTCGGCCTGCGCCGGCTGCTGCTGGGCTACGCCGTGGGCGAAGCCGCCAGCGGCCCGTGGCAAGGCATCGAACCCTTCGACGATATCGGCGGGCTGGAAGCGGCGCTGGCCGGCCCCTTGGCCGCCCTGCTGGAAACCCTGGAGCAACAGTGGCGCACCCTGCGCGAACCCACCGACGTGGCCGGCTGGGTGCAGCGCCTGCGCGCCCTGCTGGAAGCGAGCTTTCTCGCCGACGCCCCCGAAGACAGCCTGATGCTGGCCCAGCTCGAACAGAAGTTGCAGGCGTGGCAGGAGGGCGCCGAGGAGGCCGGACTGACCCGCGAGCTGCCTCTCTCCGTGGTGCGCGAGCACTGGCTGGGCCAGATCGACGAATCGAGCCTGTCGCAGCGCTTCATGGCCGGCGCGGTGAACTTCGCCACCCTGATGCCGATGCGCGCCATCCCCTTCAAGCGCGTCTGCCTGCTGGGCATGAACGACGGCGACTACCCGCGCAGCCAGCCACCGATGGACTTCGACCTGATGAACGGCGACTACCGCCCCGGCGACCGCTCGCGCCGCGAGGACGACCGCTACCTGTTCCTCGAAGCGCTGCTCTCCGCCCGCGAACAGCTCTATGTGAGCTGGGTGGGCCGCAGCATCGTCGACAACGCCGAGAAACCGCCCTCGGTGCTGGTCGGCCAACTGCGCGACCACCTCCAGGCCGGCTGGTGCCTTTCCGACAAGGGCGAAAACGACGGCAGTTACTTGCTCGACGCCCTCACCACCGCGCACCCGCTGCAGCCTTTCAGCCGCACCTACTTCCCCACCGAGGCACAGCAGGCCGAGCGCGACGTATCGGCCCGGCGGCTGTTCACCTACGCCCATGAGTGGCGCGAGGTGCACACAGAAAACGAAGGATCAGCAAGAACCCAAAGCGTCACGAGCGAAGACGAGACAAGGCAAAGCCCGCCGAAAACGCGGAGTTTACGAGCTGTAAATGAGCAGTTTGAGAAGGGCTTTAACGCCGTATCGTCGAGCGCAGTAGCTTTGGCACCATATAAGCAGGACACGCCGCTTACACTGGCCCAGCTCGGCAACTTCCTGCGCGACCCGGCCCGCGCCTTCTTTACTACCCGGCTCAAGGTCTTCCTGGAACGCGAGGACATCGTCAGCCTCGATCACGAGCCCTTCGACCTGGACGGCCTCGCTAACTGGCAGCTGCAGGACCGGCTGATCCGCGAGCAACGCCGCGCCGTGGACGAAGGCCGCGAGCGCATGCCCGCCATGCTCGACACCCTCGACCGCCTGCAGGGCCAGGGCGTGCTGGCCATGGGCGCCTTCGGCGAGCGCATGCGCGAGCAGCTCACCGAACCGATGCCGGAACTGTTCGAAGCCTATGAAGCCGCGCTGGACGAGTGGCCCCACGCCATCGAAGAGCCGGAGCCGGTGCAGCTCAACGTGCCCGGCGCACCGCCTATTGAAGACTGGCTCGACGAGCTGCGCCGCGACTCAGAGGGCAACCGCTGCCGCCTGGTGCTGGTCAGCAGCAGCTTGATCAAGAAGGGCAAGTACCACTGGCAGCACATCCTGCGCCACTGGGTGGCGCACCTGGCCGGTCATCTGGAAGGCCACCCTTTGACCACACGGTTACTCTCCAAGGCGGGCCACGTGACACTGCCGCCCCTCGACCCGGAACTCGCCCGCGGCCACCTGCGCGAGATCGTCAAATCCTGGCAGGCCGGCATGCGCGAGCCGCTGCCACTGGCCTGCGACACCGCCTTCGTCTGGCTGAGCAAGCTTGGCTCTTCACAACACCCACCAGAGAGTGAGCGCGACAGCGACGCCTGGCACGCTGCCCGCAAGACCTACGAGGGTGACGACTACAACGCCGGCGAAGTGGGCCGCAACGCCTACCTCGCCCATCGCTGGCCAACCTTCACCCGGCTCTACGAAGCCCGCCAGGACAGACTCGGTTTTGCGGAACTCACCGAACGGCTACTCGCCCCGGTGCACCTGGCCGTCAAAGGGGACAAGAAAGAGGGCGGGAAGAAGACAGATGAGAAGAAAGCGGGGGGCAAGGCATGAGCGAGGTCACGCAGTTAAATCCGCTCGACTTTCCCCTGCACGGCAGCCGCTTAATCGAAGCCAGCGCGGGCACCGGCAAGACCTTCACCATCGCTCTGCTCTACGTGCGCCTGGTGCTCGGTGCCCGCTCGGAAACCGACGAGGCCACCTTCAAGCGCCCGCTGACGCCGCCGGAAATCCTGGTGCTGACCTTCACCAACGCCGCCACCCAGGAGCTGCGCGAGCGTATTCGTGCGCGGCTGGTGGAAGCAGCAGAAGTCTTTTTACAAACGCCCGAAACCGCGTCCGAGATTCCCGACGCTTCGGGAGCAGAACATAGCGGAGGTCATTCTGCAGGGATGCAGAATGTAGCGCCCAGGAACGGGTTTACAGCGCCTCCGCGGAGTTCTGCTGACGAAGCTGAACACGGGGCGCCGGGGTCAGGCCGAAGAGGAGGTCCGATTCCAGGGAAGGAATCGGTAGCGCCCAGGGATGGGTTCACAGCGCCTCCTCGCAGGCCTGACGCCGGATCAGCCCCGGCTACGAAGAGCCAAGCAGATCCGCTGCTCATCGCCCTCCGCAATGAATACGATCCCGCCACCTGGCCCGCCTGCGCCCGTCGCCTGCAGCTCGCCGCAGAGTGGATGGACGAGGCCGCCGTCTCCACCATCCACAGCTGGTGCTACCGCATGCTGCGCGAGCACGCCTTCGACAGCGGCAGCCTGTTCTCCCTCGACCTGGAAAACGACCAGACCGAGCTGGAGCTCGAAGTGGTTCGCGACTACTGGCGAAGCTTCTACTACCCGCTCAACACCGACGAACTGGCAAGCGTGGTACGCCACTGGAGCACGCCCAAGCAACTGCACGCTGCCGTGCGCGGGCTGATGCCCGAATGTGATGCGCTCGACAAAGGCGCCCCGCCCCCGGCCGAAACGGTCGCCAACGCCCAACGCGAGACCGCCGAGTGCCTCGCCCAGCTCAAAGCGCCGTGGGCCACGTGGATCGAGCAATTGCGCGATGTGTTCGAAGAGGCCGCCCAGCAGAAGGCCTTCAAGGGCCAGAGCTTCAATGCCCGAAGCCGTGCCAGCTGGCTCGGCGCACTGCGCGACTGGTCCCAGGGGGATGCCACCTGGCCCGGCCTGACCGATGCCGCCTGGAAGCGTCTCACGCCCCAGGGCATGGCCGATATCTGGCTCAAGGGCGAGCCGCCAGACCACCCGGCACTGGCCGCACTGGAAGCGCTCCAGGACGAACTCAACGCCCTGCCCGATCCCTACGCCGACCTGCTCACCCACGCCGTGCACTGGTGCCGCGCGCGGCTCGACCGCGAGCAGGAGCGCCGCGCCCAGATGGGCCCCAACGAGCTGCTGACCCATCTTGACCGGGCGTTGGCCGGCCCCAACTGCGAGACACTCGGCGCGCAGATCCGCCGCCAGTTCCCGGTCGCCCTGGTCGACGAATTCCAGGACACCGACCCGGTGCAGTACCGCATCTTCGACTGCGTGTACCGCATCCGCGAGAACCGCCGCGAGAGTGGAGTATTCCTGATCGGCGACCCCAAGCAGGCGATCTACGCCTTCCGCGGCGCCGACATCCATACCTACCTGCGCGCACGCCGCGACACCCAAGGCCGCCACGTCACCTTGGGCACCAACTTCCGCTCCAGCGAGGCGATGGTCGAGTCGGTGAACCGCTGCTTCGAATTCGCCGAAGCGCACCCGCCCGGTGCCTTCCTGTTCAATTCCCCCGAGGGGAACCCCGTTCCTTTCAATGCGGTTGCCGCCAAGGGACGCAAGGACTCACTTACCCGCCAGGGTCAGCCGCTGCCAGCCATGACCCTGTGGCAGCTCGACAGCGACGAGCCGCTTTCCAAGACCGCCTACCACGGCGTGATGGCCGAGCGCTGCGCCTCCTATATGGTCGAGCTGCTCAACGAGGGTCAAAGCGGCCAAGCAGGCTTCCAGGAAGGCGAGCGCTTGCAGCCGCTCAAGCCCTCCGATATGGCAGTGCTGGTCAACGGCCTGGGCGAGGCGCGGGCGATCCGCCAGGCGCTGGCCCGGCGCGGCGTGAAGAGCGTCTACCTCTCCGACAAGGACAAGGTGTTCGCCTCGCCGGTCGCCCCCCAGCTCGACGCCTGGCTGCGCGCCTGTGCGGCGCCCGAAGACGACCGGCTGCTGCGCACCGCCCTGGCCACCCCGGTACTGGGGCTCGATATCGCCACGCTGGATAGTTTGAACGAGGATGAGTTGGCCTGGGAAAGCCGGGTGCTGCAGTTCCGTGACTACCACCGCCTGTGGCAACGCCAGGGCGTGCTGCCGCTGGTGCGCAAGATCATCCACGATTTCGACGTGGCGACGCGGCTGCTTTCGAGCGGGCCCGCCAGCGAGGGTGAGCGCTTCCTAACGGATCTGCTGCACTTGGGGGAATTGCTGCAGCACGCCAGCCAGGAGCTCGACGGCGAACACGCGCTGATCCGCTTTCTCGCCGAATCCATCGCTCATCCCGAAGGCCAGGGCGACACCCACAAGCTGCGCCTGGAGAGCGACGCCGACCTGGTGCAGGTCATCACCATTCACAAGTCCAAGGGGCTGGAGTACCCGCTGGTGTTCCTGCCCTTCATCTGTAGCCATCGCCCGACGAAGAAAGACGACTCGCCACTGCGCTGGCATGACGCCGAGGGGCGCCTGCGCATCAGCCTGGAGGCCGACGAGGAGACCCTGGCCACCGTCGACCGCGAGCGCCTGGGCGAAGACCTGCGCAAACTCTACGTGGCGCTGACCCGCGCGCGCCACGCCACCTGGCTAGGCATGGCCCCGCTCAAGGGCGGCGAAGGCGGCGCCATCGGCCAACTGCTGGCCAACGGCGAACCGATCGGACCCAGCGTATTTGGAGAGGTGCTGAAGCGGCTCAAGGGCGACTGCGCGGCCATCGAGATCGCCCCGGCGCCGCCGGCCCACGCCCAGATCATCAGCCAGACCGAGCGCGACGAAAGCCTGGGCGAAGCACGCACGCCCACGCGCCCCGCCCGCGAGCACTGGTGGATCGCCAGCTACTCGGCGCTGCGCCTCTCGGGGGACATCCTGTCCATTGAAACTACGACCGCCCCAGTAAGCACAGACTTACCATTTAGCACACAGACTCCCTCGCCCACTGGAACAACCGGCGCCCCGCTCGCCGAGCCGGCCACCGCAATGGAAGCCACCGCGCTGGAAGTAATTAGCGAACCGCATGACAGCGGTACCAGCGAGCGTTTACCTTCCCTGCATCGCTTCCCCCGTGGCCCTGGCCCCGGCACCTTCCTACACGGCATTCTCGAATGGGCGGGGGAGTTGGGCTTCGCCCGCGTGGCCCGCGACCCGGCACTCCGCGAGGAGACCCTGGCCCGGCGCTGCCAGGTGCGCGGTTGGCAGCAGTGGCTGCCCACCCTGCACTCATGGTTCGGCACAATGCTCGCCGCCCCGCTGCCGCTGCCCAATGGCGCGGGCAGCCTTACGCTCGAAACGCTGACGAGCTACCAGGTGGAAATGGAGTTCTGGTTCGCCGCCAGCAAAGTCGACACCCGCCGACTGGACGCCCTCGTAAGTGCTTACACACTCCCCAACCCAGATGACAGACCAGGCGCGAACCATCCGCGCCTCGCGTTGGATGCCGACACCCTCAACGGCATGCTCAAGGGCTTCATCGACCTGGTGTTCGAGCATGAAGGGCGCTACTACGTGGCCGACTGGAAGTCGAACCACCTGGGGCCGGACGACAGCGCCTATGCCCCCCAGGCCATGCAGCTTGCCATCGCCGAGAAGCGCTACGACCTGCAGTACGCGCTCTACCTGCTGGCCCTGCACCGGCTGCTCAAGGCGCGCTTGCCGGGCTACGACTACGACCAACACATCGGCGGCTCGCTCACCGTCTTTCTCAGGGGCACCAATGCGGAGAGCCGCGGCGTACACGCCGAGCGCCCCCCGCGCCAACTGATCGAAGCGATGGATGCGCTGTTCCAGGGCGATACCCAAGCGGCAAGCGCCGCCACCCAGGCAACGGAGGCGCCGGCATGAGCAAGCGCAGCAAGAACCACGACGACGCCACCCCGGACCTGTTCGCCGATCTCGGCGAGGAATCAGGCGCCGATAACGAAGTCGGTATTGGCAACGAAGCAGGCATTAGCGACGCACCAGGCAAGAGCGAACCCACCAGGCCGGAAACGCCCAAGGCCGCGCTCAACGACACCCAGGCGCTGTTCGCCCTGCTCGACCGCTGGGTGGAGCGCGGCTGGCTGCGCGCGCTGGACCGGGCGCTCGCCAGCTTCTTCCAGCGCGAGGTGAGCGACGCCCCTCCCCTGCTGCTGCTCGCAGCCGCCCTTGCCAGCCACCAGCTCGGCCGCGGCCACGTGTGCCTCGACCTCGCCCAGACCCTGGCCGCCCCCGACCTGGCACTCTCGCTGCCGCCGGAAGGCGACGACCTGAGCGACCCGCCGCCGCTGCCCAGCGACGTGCTGGAAGGGCTCGAACTCGCCAACTGGCGCGACGCCCTGAACCATCCCGCCCTGGTGGCGGACGGTAGTGGCCCAGGCTCAATCCCAGGCAATACGCCGCTGGTGCGCAGCGCGCGCGACGATAACGTGCGGCTCTACCTGCGCCGCTACTGGCAGTACGAGCAGCATATCCGCCACCACATCTCAGCAAGACTGGGCACAATCGGCGACGCCTTACCCTCCAGCACAAGCGACGATGTCCTACCCTCCAACACAAGCGATAAAATCTGTAGGAGGAAGCTTCAGCTCACGACTGGCGCCGCCAGGCGCCCCGATACAGCCACCGACACTAACCGCTTCGCCACTGCTCTTGATTCCCTCTTCCCCAGCAGCGTGGACATCGACTGGCAAAAAATCGCCTGTGCCCTCGCCGCCCAGGCCCACTTCGCCGTCATCACCGGCGGCCCCGGCACCGGCAAGACCACCACCGTGGTTAAATTGCTCGCCCTGCTCCAGGCGCTAGCCCTGGGCGAGCCTGTACAAGCAGGCTCAGGCGCTCCGCGCCCGCTGCGCATTCGCCTGGCCGCCCCCACCGGCAAGGCCGCCGCGCGGCTCAACGAATCCATCGCCAAGCAGGTGCAGGGGCTTTCGCTGGTGGAACTGGCCGCCGCCGTGGGCCAACAGGGTGTGGACATCTCAACCCTGCGCGACAGCATCTCGACGGAAGTGACCACGCTGCATCGCCTGCTGGGCTCGCGGCCGGACACGCGCCACTTCCGCCACCACGCCGGCAACCCGCTGGCGCTGGACGCCCTGGTGATCGACGAAGCCTCGATGGTGGATATCGAGATGATGGCCGCCGTGCTCACCGCCCTGCCGCCCAGGGCGCGGCTGATCCTGCTCGGCGACAAGGACCAGCTCGCCTCGGTGGAAGCCGGCGCCGTGCTCGGCGACCTGTGCCAGCGCGCCGAAGGCGGCCACTACACCCCGGCCACCTGCGACTGGCTGGAGCGGGTGGTCGGCACGCCGATTCCTGAACGGTACCGGGACGCAGGCGGCCAGCCGCTGGACCAGGCCATTGCCATGCTGCGGGTAAGCCATCGCTTCGACGCGAAAAGCGGCATCGGCCAGCTCGCCGAAGCTGTCAACCGCCCGCTTGGTCCCGAACATGATCAGAAGGCAAAGAAACGCGCCGTGCGCGAGATATTTCAGCAGGGCTACGCCGATATCGCCCGCCTCGCCCTGACGGACGCCGACGACCCGGCGCTGGATCGCCTGGTAGTGAACGGCAACCCGGCCGGCTTCACCAACAGCGGCGAAGGCCGCCACGACCGCCATGGCGAGCCCATCGAGCCGCCGGTCGGCTACGGCCACTACCTTGAAGTAATGAAATCAGCGCGCCCCGCGCAGCCCTTCTTCGGCGAAGGCGAAGCGCGCCAGCCCTATGACGACTGGGCCCGCCAGGTACTCGCCGCCCATGGCCACTTCCAGTTACTGTGCGCCCTCAGGAAAGGCACCTGGGGCATTGAAGGACTGAACCCGCGCATCGGTCGCTCGCTGCGCCGCGCCGGCTGGCTCAAGGCCAGCGACCTGGAGTTGGAACAGGGCTGGTTCGAAGGCCGCCCGGTGCTCGTCACCCGCAACGACTATGGCCTGGGGCTGATGAATGGCGATATCGGCATCACTCTCGCCGTACCCGAGGCCCGCAGTAACACCGAAACGCCCGGTCGTACGCTGCTGCGCGTCGCCTTCCCGGCAAGCGATGGCAGCGGCGACATCAAGTGGGTGCTGCCCAGCCGCCTGCAGGCGGTGGAAACCGTCTTCGCCATGACCGTACACAAATCCCAGGGCTCGGAATTCACCCACACCGCCCTGCTGCTCCCCGACGCCCCCAACCCCATCCTCACCCGCGAGCTGGTCTACACCGGCATCACCCGCGCAAGGGACTGGCTCACGCTGGTGGAGACGGGCCGCGGGATGCTGGATGAGGCGGTGACAAGGGCGGTGGTTAGGGTGAGTGGGTTGGGAGGCTTAAGACAGGCATGATTAGCGCCATAATCATGATTTTGCCGCTCCGCGCACCATCGCCCCGCCATGGGCCAGCCGGTTGGCGCATCCTGGCTTGTGATACTAAAATATAGTACCGTTTGAGCATGAAACGAAAACACGCCAAGACGCTGGCCGCCATCTTCAGCCGACCCACGCCGGGATCGATCCCCTGGAGCGACATCGAATCGCTGTTTAGGGCGCTGGGCGCTGACATCCAGGAGCGGGAGGGCTCGCGTATCGCCGTGGTGCTGTTTGGCGAGGTGCGTGTGTTCCATCGGCCCCACCCTTCACCGGATACCGATAAGGGCGCGGTGGCCAGCATCCGCAAGTGGTTGGAAGAGAACGGAGAGACACCGTGAACAACATCATGATCATCGATGGCTATCGCGCCGTCATTCAGTACGACCCGGATATCGAGCTGTTCCGCGGCGAGTTCACCGGACTGAACGGCGGTGCCGACTTCTACGCCGACAGCGTGGCCAAGCTGCGTGAGGAAGGCCAGGTGTCGCTGCGGGTCTTCCTCGAGGAATGCCGGGAGCGTGGCATCGAGCCCACCAAGTCCTATTCCGGCAAGTTCCAGGTGCGCCTGCCTGAGGAGCTGCACAAAAGCGCCGTCGATGCCGCCATGGCCAAGGGGCAGAGCCTCAATCAGTTCGTGGCCACCGCCATCGAGCACGAACTCTCGGTCGACAATAGTTACTCGACCGCATCAAGATAGAAGCCAACAAGCGCGACATGCCCTATCAATCCTTGATCAAGGCCTGGCTTGCGGATGATGTCAACGAGAGCCGCAGGAGCGGGTAAGGGCAGGCCTTCGACCATGGCGGGATCAAATATTTCTATGGTGAGTGGCCAGCGGCCACTCCCACATACGCCATGCGGTTTCTCCTGCGCTTCACTCTATCGCCCTTCTTGTGTGTGTTGGACGTTGACCGTTTAGCGGGCAAACCCGGAAAACCTGGGCAACTCATCGGCAAGCTCGAACCACTCGGCCTTGGCCGAGACCCAGGCGTGGTAGCGCTTGCTCGGCGATACGGGCGTATCCAGGGTGCCCAGCCGCAGCCGCTTGGCTTCGGGCCGGTCGTCTCGGGCGCTGTAGAGCGGACTGCCGCACAGGCAGCTTCCCTTGAGCATCGGCCTCTTCTCCCCGGTGGCTTTCGCTTACGATACCCGTTTCGGTATCGAGCGCTACTTTCGCGGTGAATGCCGATGCCCTTGCCCCCTGTCGACGTCGGTGTCATCGTCAAACGGTCACCATCAGCCGCCTGACCGCAAGGAGCATTATCGTGTTCATCGCCATGAACCGTTTTCGGGTCAACCCCGAGAGAGTGGAGGAGTTCGAGCAGATCTGGCTGGAGCGGGAGAGCCACCTGCAAGGCCTGCCCGGTTTCGTCGAGTTCCATATGCTGCGCGGCCCCGAGAAGGAGGACCACGTGCTCTACGCCTCTCACACCATCTGGCGCTCGCGCGAGGACTTCGAGGCCTGGACGCACTCCGAGGCGTTCCGCGCAGCACACGCCAACGCCGGTCAGAGCAAGCGCGAGGGGCTCTACCTGGGCCCGCCGAACTTCGAAGGGTTCGAGGTTATCCAGACGGTCGGCAACGCGAGCGATGCCTGAGGCACAGATGAGGATCGAAGCATGAGCACGGCTCAGCACACGCCGCCACTGACGCAACTGGGCGGCCACAACGTCCTCTTCGCGATGGCTGCCGACGCCGAATACGGCCCGCATCTCAAGCAGCGTTTTACCTCGTTCATGACCGGCGTTGGCCCTGTCGAGGCGGCCGTCGAGCTTACCACTGCCCTTGCCGCCCTGGCACTGCACAGCCGCCTGCCGGATCTGGTGGTGTCGCTGGGCTCGGCGGGCAGCCGGGTGCTGGAGCAGGCCGAGATCTATCAGGCGACTTCTGTGTCCTACCGCGACATGGACGCCACGCCGCTGGGCTTCGAGAAGGGCGCCACGCCCTTTCTCGACCTGCCGGCGACCCTTCCGCTGCCGCTGCGCATTCCCGGCATTCGCGAGGCCACGCTCTCGACCGGCGCCAATATCGTCTCGGGCTCGGCCTATGACGCCATCGCCGCCGAGATGGTGGACATGGAGAGCTACGCCTGCCTGCGCGCCTGCATGCGCTTCGACGTGCCGCTGGTCGTGCTGCGCGGCATTTCGGACGGCAAGGCGGAGCTGCATCACGTCGACGACTGGACGGAGTATCTGCATGTCATCGACGAGAAGCTGGCCGCCGCCGTCGACCGCCTCGGCGAGGCGATAGCCGAGGGCCTGTTGGCGCGCTGACGGCTGGAGTCAGTCTGCCTGCACGACCCCGCAGGCAACACGATCGCCGGCGCCGCCGATGGGCTGACTCATGTGGTCATCGGGGTTTTCGTGGATGACCAGCGCGCTGCCGTCATCATCGAGCATGTTGCCACCGACGCTACCGTCGAGGCTTGCCCGTTCATTGAACATTTCCACCATCGCGCTGCCGTCGCTGTGGACATAGAAGTTGGGCAGGTCGCCGGCATCCGGGCCTTCTGGATTGAGGAAACCATGCTCTGAGTCATCGGGATTGAGGTGGCCACCCGAGGCCTGGAACCCCTCCTCGTGATCCTCGCAAGTACCGACGCTATGGATGTGAATGGCCTTCCAGCCCTCGTCCAGGCCATCGATGCTGAAGTTGATCAGCACCCCGGCCGGGCCCTGATTGATCGTGCCTTCCCCCACCACCTCACCGTCGTTATCGATGAATTCAACGCTGGCCGTCGGGCCGTTGCCCTCCTCGGCCATGCTCGAAAGGGAAAAAGCCCCGAGTGCCAAACCAATCATTACTGCATGTCCCTTTTTCATCAAATCCTCCATATAGATTGAACGACCCTTGTTGGCCCCCCCAGCATAGTATGCAGACAGCAAATTACGACCTGGGGATGGTAAGGTGCGTGAAATCCCACCCAATTTCGCTGGAGGCGCTTGCCGAGGGCCTGTTGGCGCGCTGACGCTCGGGGTTGCCGGATCAGGGAGTGTTCGACACGGCTTCGCCACCTTCCGGGCCGTAGAAGAACACCCAAGTGGCGAAGTCATCGGTGAAGTCTTCGAAGCGGTGGACGACGCCCGCTGGCACAAACAGTACCTCACCGGCCTCGAAGGGCTGCCGGGTGTCTCCGTTGACGAAATGGCCCGAGCCGGAGATGACGACGTACACCTCGTCTCGGGTATGGGGCATTTGGCGATCCACACCTTCCGGCTTGTAGACCTCGACCTGGAGCGAGCCGTGTCGGAATACCTCGGCAAAGGGCGCACCGTTATTGTCCTGCAGCGTCTTCAATGCCGCCGATGGGATCAGGCGCCCCATCATGGTCTCTCCTCAGTAGGTTTAAAGGTCTATGTCCGCCCCCAGGGCAGGCGGCAGGCCGGAGCCCACCACTCGGTAGCGCGTGCTTCGCCCTCCCCCCGGCAGTTTCTCCAAGCAACCCTTGGCCAGTAGATCGGAAAGATGGCGGGTCGCAGTGGCCTTGCTGACCTTGGCGAACTTTTGGTACTGGGCAGCACTGATGCCACCTTCGAAACCATTCTCGAAGTTCTGTTCTCCCCCATCCAGCAACCGATTGAGCACCTTGATCTGCTCCGGCAACAGGCCAGCCTCGGCGAAGCGCTGCCAGAAGCGTGTTTTGGCCAGGGTACGCTCGATGCCGGCTTGGGCATCCGCCAAAGTCTGCACCAGGATATCGAGAAACCAGACCAGCCAGTCGCTGAGATCCGTTGAGCCGCGATGGCTGGCTTCGAGCACCCGGTAGTAGTCCTGGCGCTCGGCCAGGATTGCGGCGGACATGGTATAGAGGCGAATGCTTTGTTGGTCTGTCTGGGCCAAGGCCCGATCGGCAATGGCACGGGCCAGACGACCGTTACCGTCCTCGAAGGGATGCAGGGTGACGAACCAGAAGTGAGCGATACCGGCACGCAGCAAGGGGTCCAGGGCTGGATCGTGGCGGCTCGCCTCGAACCACGCCAGGAAGGCGCCCATTTCGTTCTCCAGCACCTGGCGAGGCGGGGCCTCGAAATGCACCTTCGGCTTGTCGAGACGGCCAGAGACAACCTGCATCGGCTCCTCGCCCCGCCACTCGCCTACCCGCAGCTTGACCAACGAGGCATCGGCATCAGGGAATAGCCAACGATGCCACTGGAAGAGCCGCTCGCGGGTCAGTGCCGTATCCGGCGAGCCGATGGCATCCATCATCATGTCGGCCAGGCCTTCCGAACGCGATGAAACAGCCGTCGCCACACCCTCCACACCGAGGCGTCGTGCCAGGGAGGAGCGTACCGAGGCGGCATTCAAGCGTTCTCCTTCGATGGCCGAAGAGGTAATGATGTTCTGCAACAGCGTATCCAGCGTTACAGCCGGATCATCGTCGGCCGGGAGGGAATCTACCCTGCCCAGCAGCATCCCGAGAGATCGCCACGCTTCCTGAAGGCGAGGCTGTATCACGGCGGCCCGCCACTGAAAAGTGGGCCAGTCGGGCTGCTGCCAGATCCAGGTCGGCCGCGTCGTGGAAGCATTCATCGCGATACCTGAGTGTTCGGTGAGCCGAATAACCGAATTATTCGGCTCATTATATGAGCCGAATTTTCAGCCGATTCGGCTCACGGGTCAAGCGAGGCCATTTGCCGGAGTTGTCAGGACAAGGACCGCTTCCACCGACCGTCGCCGCGAGCGCGGCCTCGGCTTGCACCGCCCGAACCTCACCGCCAGCCACTCGCCGTGAACATCTGGTACCGACGCTTCGCTCTCTTGCTGGCTCGGCCACGGACAAGCGCTGCGCTGTGAGTAGAGCTGAAAGTGATAAGCAATATCAGAAATTACTTATTCTTTAAGCGAGGGTGATGATGTTCTCGACTCTAGTTCTGCTGTAATTTTTTCGCGGTCACTTTTACTTAACATCCCAAGATAAAGCGTGTGATTATTGATCTCTCCCTTGCGCCTATACTGGATAGAGAGCTTGGCACTCCCGTTTTTTTCCATGCACTCAATATTCGAGTAATGGAACCGATGGGTGGATGAAATAGGCGTCTTTTGCATTTCTAAAAAATCTTCGTAAAATTTGTATGCACGGTGAAAGTGATTAAGAAGTCCAAACACTATTGCGATAGCGCCAATCACGATAAGAAAGAATCGCATCTCTGCCGACATGGCAGACATCAGCAGTGCGTAAATAATCAAAACCACGCTGCCGACTGGTTGGATATATCGATCGATAGACTTGGCTTTGTATGAACTAATAATTTCCATTTCCACCTCGTGATTTTTGATTAAAATCAAAATGTAATTCAGTGTATTTTCGAAAAAACTACCGGATACTGCTTGATGGATGGCAAGTAAGATAGCCCACCCTTTTTCTGGCTCAAGGTCTGGTACTGAGTGACATAAGCCTCGTCCCTCTTCATCAGGAGCAATATGGCGAACAGCCAACCAGCCGCGGCCATTGACTTGCCCTGCCCATGCTGGCCATTGCAGCCCGTAAGGGATAGTGGGCTGCAGGTTCTCGGCGGCTCCCAATGCAGCTCGTAGCGCAAGGCGCACCCCGGCGGCGTAGGCCTCGAGGGTAGCGCCTGTCGCTTCGCGCTTGACCCAGTCGATGCCGGAAACGCTAAGCCCATCCTATCGAAGGAAAACCCCATTTTAATGACCAGCGCCAGGCTGGCGCCGGCGAAGCCCTTGGCGACGGTGTCGAGCACAATCAGCTCGTCGGCCAAGCCGAATCGCTGTGAAAGGTTGGCGAAGTACGCCTTGATGCTTTGCATGGTCTAGCGCATGGTCCAGGCGGGCATCTGCTCGCGGGGGTGTGGCTCCGTTACCTGAGTGATGGATTCCTCCCCCGGCTGGTCAATACCACGATACGTCATGAACCGGTATCCACCACTAATCTGGCTGGGTTGACGATTACGGTAGTTCATTTCCTCTGGCTGCTTGTCGTGCAGTCCATACGCGAATAGCAACTCGATAGGCTCGGGAAGTGCGGGTGGGGATTCTTCTCGAGTCCATCGGTGCCAGTTTTCAGCCAAAATGAGGTTTTCACGCAGCACGGCTCGGGCATGACGCCGCGTGTCATTGTGAGGCGACGTGAAGCGATTGCGTATGTGCTGGGCTTCGCGATCTACCTGCTCGAGCCATCCCCATGCCGCATTCAAATCGGCGAGCCCAGCCTTGATGTCGTCACGCTCCGATTCTTCCAGCTCCCATTGCTCGCGACTCTCAGTGAGAGAGGCCGTTACTGCCCCCAAAGTGCGATTGTAGTAGCGGTTGGGCAGCGCATCCTCCCGATTTTCTAGTATTGCCAACGCCTCTCGGTAATCACGATATCGCTGAGCCAACCAGGCCAGGTAGATCAGCGTATGGAAGCGAAAACTCTCCGCTGTCGGGTTTCGGTAGTTCGAAGTCTGCCGTTGGTAATGTCTGGCCATTGTAATTAGCGAGTAGCCTTCGATCCGGTCATTGAGCTCGAACATGCGAGCAAATTGCCGGCCGCGTGTTGCAAGGCTATCCAGAGGGGGAAATGGCACTCCCGCTCTAGTCGCTTGTCGATACATGCGATGGAGCGCGGCTCGCGACAGCTCGGCGCTGGCCTTTTGTTCATCAGCAACCAGGCCGCCGCCGATATCTTCGCTGATTCCAGGACAGAGCTCTTCACGCCAGTTGGCGTTCTGTCCGCCCAAGGGACGACAGCGGCGATAAAAGCGTCGCTCATGGGCAGCGATCAGGTGCAGGGCGCGTCGGCACCCCGGATGCAAGGGGCCGCTGTCGTCGAGTACCGGAGTCAATGGGTGGAACCAGTCCAACGGCCCCATCTCAGGATGGGTACGGTCCACGCAGTCGAGCAAGCCGACGAACACCACCTTGACCTCGGCATCTCCATAGCGATAGCCGCTCCCCACCTTCTCGCACACGTCTTCCAGCAGCTCGCGCACAAAGGCCTTGGCCATAGCAGCGCCGAAGTCGAAGCCGAAGACGGATACTCTAATCTGAGCCAGAGGTAATTGGCTTCCCTGCTTGACGTCGTTGACGCTTTGTTGAAAGTCGCGAATGGCGGTCGACTGGCGCGTATGGGAACCGCTCATCAACAGGCTGGCAATGATAGAGTTATCTCGGATGGGCGCGAAGGCTTCGGCTCCAGTGCGCACCGCTGAGTCTCGTGCCTGCTTGAACCAGTTCCAAGGGCGAGTGATTGAGACCTTGAACGAGCGGCCGAATACTTCCCACCAACGGCCTTTTTGGCTTCCGGAAGCAACGTCTTTGGCTGCTTCGACTGCGCTATCCCGCAGCTGGCCATCCCGGGTAGTCTCTGCCTCGCTAGGGGTGCGATGGACGGCACCCATCATCCCTCCTAATTCATCAGGGTGTCGAATGCGGGGGCTGAACCGAGGTGTTGCCGACACCGATCCACTGCAACGTCATCGAGCCGCTTGATCACCAGGCAATCTATTCCTCATCTGACTTACG
>NZ_QPKI01000016.1 GCF_003339685.1 Halomonas sp. DQ26W
TGGGTATGGCAAGGGCGAATCGGTCGCTAAGGGCAATGGCTGACAGGACGTGTCAGCGATGTCGTACACGCCGTGATGCCAGCGCTCGATAACAAGCGCTGGCATCACGACGCCGGCTGCGAAACGCCCCGCCCAGGCGGGCGGGACGCTATCGAAGGACTTCGGGCTTCCTTAGCCTTCGATCGGGGCGCGCCAGTCGTCGGAGCCGGAGGTGCCGGCAACGGTATGTTCCCAATCGATCTTGCGGTAGGCCAGGGAGACGTCCATCAGTTGAGTGAATTCAGCCGTGTTCATGTCCTGGGCGTGCGGCATGCGCAGGTTGATGTCGACGATGGTGGCGTCGGTCAGGCTGGTGGTGAAGAAGTGCTCCTGCTTGCCTTCCCCTGAGGTGCGGTACCACTTCAGCTCGACATTGGGCAGCATCTCGCCGGAGGCCAGGGCGTTGTACATCAGCGGTACGGCCTTGTTCAGGGCCACGGTGAAGATCAACGGCTTGTGAGCGCGCTGGCCGGAAGGCTGGCCGGACTGCGGGTCGGTGGGCACGGTGACGACGTGCTTGAATTCCTGAACCAGCATTTCGTCTTCGTGGCCTTCCACGTAGATGTTGCCCACGGAATCCGGGGTAAAGGCGCCAGCGGTGATGTTGCCCTGGGTCTGGCCTTCGATGCTGATATAACAAGGTGTCGGCATGAGTCTGCTCCTTGACGATGTGAGTGAATGTCCGATGGACGGTACTGTAGAAGCAGTAAGCGTGCCGACATTGGATAAACAAAATAAAAACAGATGGTTGCTATGAATTCGCCAACTATGGCTAATCATAATTAGGCAAGATGTTGCCTGAATCGAGCAAGATCTTGCCCGGCGGGCAATAAATTGCCTAATTCAAATTTGGTTTTGGTCGTGGAAATCTTGTCAGAGCAGTAGCTGAGATTGCGTATTCTGATCCTGGCCGTCATCTGTTGGAAAACACAGAGCGCTTTCCTCAATAGAGTCAGGCCTCCTTCGGCAGCGCCAGGCTGATCGCCACCGTGGCTGCCAGCATGGCGCTCGATACCCACAGCGTGGCGGTGAGCCCGCCGGTCATATAAAGCCAGCCAGAGAGCAGCGTGCCGATCAGTCGCCCCATGGCGTTGGCCATGTAGTAGAAGCCGACGTCCAGCGAGACGCCGTCGGCGCGAGCCAGCTTGACGATCAGGAAGCTGTGCAGGCTCGAGTTCACCGCGAACACCGCACCGAACAGCAGCAGCCCACCGAGCAACACGACGTGGGGCTGCCAGCCTCCTCCTGCCATATCCAGGCCCTGTTCTTGAAGACCGAGGGCAATCAGCGCCGGCAGGGTGGCAAGGCCCGCCGCCCACAGGATGGCGGCAGTACGCCCCGCATGACGCCCGGTAATACGAGGCGCCATTGCCTGGACCGCGCCGTAGCCGATCACCCATAGTGCCAGGAAGCCACCCACCCGCCAGCTATCCCAGCCGAACTGGGTGGCCAGGAACACCGGCAGCGCAACCACGAACCAGACGTCGCGAGCGCCGAACAGGAACAGCCTGGCCGCCGAGAGGATGTTGATCGCCGGGCTCTTGGAGAGGATCTCGCGAAATTTCGGCTTGGCCTTGGCGCGGCCCAGGTCGGCATCGAGCCTGACCAGCGAAAGTGCCAGCACGCCGGCGAGCATCACCGCCATCACCAGGATCGCCCCCTGGAAGCCGATCAGAGTGAGCAGCAGCCCGCCGAGGAAGAAGCCCACGCCCTTCAGCGCGTTCTTGGAGCCTGTGAGCAGCGCCACCCAGCGGTAGAGCGCCGGATGGCCGGCGTCGCCGGCAGGCACCAGGGTCTTGATCGCGCTCTTGGCGCTCATCTTGTTGAGGTCCTTGGCGATGCCCGAGAGCGCCTGGGCGGCCATCACCCAGGGCACGCTGAGCCAGGCTACCGGCACCAGCAGCATGGCGAGGGCGAATACCTGCAGCCCCAGGCCCATGTTCATGGTGCGGTTGAGGCCAAGACGCGCGCCCAGCCAGCCGCCCACCAGGTTGGTGACCACGCCGAAGAGCTCGTAGAACAGGAACAGCAGCGCCACTTCCAGCGCCGAGTAGCCGAGCTGGTGGAAGTAGAGCACCACCAGCATGCGTAGGGCACCGTCGGTCAGCGTGAACGCCCAGTAGTTGCCGGTGACCAACAGGTACTGGCGTACTTCGCGGGGCAGGGCGGCTACGCGAGCGATCATGCGTCGGCGTTCCCCACCATGGCGGCCAGCTCCACGGTGCGGCAGGCATAGCCGTACTCGTTGTCGTACCAGGCATAGAGCTTCACCTGGGTGCCGGCTACCACCATGGTGGAGAGCGCATCGACGATGGAGCTGCGTGGGTCGCTGCGATAGTCGATGGAGACCAGGGGGCGTTCTTCATACCCCAGGATGCCGGCAAGCTCACCTTCTGCAGCTTCCTTGAGCATGGCGTTGACCTCTTCCACCGTGGTTTCGCGCTGCACTTCGAACACCATGTCGGTGAGCGAGGCATTGGCCAGCGGTACACGCACCGCGTGGCCGTTGAGCTTGCCCGTCAGCTCAGGGAAGATTGCGGTGATCGCCTTGGCCGAACCGGTGGTGGTAGGTATCAGGCTCATGCCGCAGGCCCGTGAGCGGCGCAGATCCGGCTTTTGTGGAGAGCTGGGAGCATCCAGGATCACCTGGGTGTTGGTGATGTCGTGGATGGTGGTCATGGAGCCGTGGCGGATGCCGAGCTGCTCGTGGATCACCTTGACCACCGGCGCCAGGCAGTTGGTGGTGCAGCTCGCGGCGGTGACGATGCGATGCTCGGTCGGGTCGAACAAGTGGTCGTTCACGCCCATCACCATGTTGAGTACACCCTCTTCCTTGACCGGGGCGCTGACCACCACGCGCTTCACACCCTGATCGAGATAGGCCTGCAGTGTCTCGGTCGTCTTCATCTTGCCCGAGCATTCGATGACCACGTCGCAGTCGGACCAGTCGGTATCGCCGATATCGCGGTTCGCGGTGAAAGCGATGTGCCGGCCGGCCACCGAGATGGCGCCCTCGGTCGCCGTGATATCATCGCCGCCACCGGTCCACTGGCCGTGCACCGAGTCGAACTGCAGCAGGTGGGCGAAGGTGGCACCGTCGCCCCCCGGGTCGTTGATGCGCACGAATTCGTGCTCGGGATTCGACCAGCCGGCGCGCAGCGCCAGGCGGCCGATGCGGCCGAATCCGTTGATACCGATGCGAAGGGTCATGGTGCGCTCCTTGTTGCCTGAGATGTCAGATACTGAGATGTGTCGATGAAATGTGCCTGAAATATATGACAAATCGTATATGAAAAATGATGACAATTCGATGACAGCGTCGGCGGCACTGCCTATCGAGACCCGCCTTGATGATATCCGCCTGGCGCTCGCTGGTCATAACCGGGCGGTACTGGTCGCCGAACCGGGCGCCGGCAAGACCACTCGGGTTCCCCTTGCACTGCTCGAGGCGGCCTGGTGCGGCCAGGGCAAGCTGTTGCTGCTGGAACCCCGCCGCGTGGCTGCCAGGCTTGCCGCCGGTTTCATGGCCGAGCAGTTGGGAGAAGCCGTGGGCGCAACGGTGGGCTATCGCATGCGGGGCGAGAGCCGGGTGGGGGCGAACACCCGCCTCGAGGTCGTCACCCAGGGGGTGCTGACCCGAATGCTGCAGGACGACCCCATGCTCGAGGGGGTGGCGGGCGTCATCTTCGACGAGTTCCACGAACGCAGCCTCGAAGCCGACCTGGGCCTGGCGCTGGTGCTTGATGCCCAGTCGGTGCGCGATGATCTGCGCCTGCTGGTGATGTCGGCGACCCTGGACGTCGATGCCCTGCTCGGCGTACTTGGCGACGACACCCCGGTGATCGACTGCCCGGGCCGCACCCATCCCGTCGTCACGCGGCACCATGCCGTTTGCGGGCGCGGCGATACGGCTCGCCAGCAGGCAATGGCGGTGTCGGCTGCCATGACCGACGAGGTCGGTGACGTCCTGGTGATACTGCCCGGGGTGGCCGAGATTCGCCGCCTGGCCAGGGAACTGAGCGCGCGGCGGCCCGACCTTTCGGTCATGGAGCTGCATGGGCGGCTGCCGCTGGATGCCCAGCGTCGTGCGCTACGCCCGGACCCGCAAGGCCATCGCCGGGTGGTACTGGCCACGGCGATTGCCGAATCCAGCCTGACGGTGGAAGGGGTTCGCATCGTGGTCGACGCCGGCCAGGAGCGGGTGCCGGTTTTTCAGCCACGCAGCGGACTGACCCGGTTGGAGACGCGCCGGGTCAATCGCGCCAGCGCCGATCAGCGCCGTGGCCGGGCAGGGCGCCAGGGCCCGGGTCTCTGTGTCCGCCTGTGGCCCGAGGAGCAGCCTCTGGTTCCCCACGGGGAGCCGGAGATTCGCCAGGCCGACCTGGCTCCACTGGCGTTCGAGCTGGCCCGCTGGGGGGTGACGGATATCGCATCACTCGCCTGGGTTACGTCTCCGCCTGCCGGTGCGCTGGCTGCCGGACGGGACCTGCTCCGGCAGCTCGGCTTGCTCAACGAGGCGTTCCATCTCACCGCGCTGGGACGTCGCTGCGTCCGCTGGCCCACCCATCCGCGCCTGGCGGTGATGCTGGAGCGAGCCCATGAGCTGGAGGCACTGCCTCTGGCCTGTGCGCTGGTGGCGGCACTGGAGGGACATGACCTGGAGGGTGAGAAGGACCTGGAGCGTGCGCTGCAGGTCCGCCTCGCCAACGCCAAGGGCTATCGCCAGTGGCACCATGAGGCCCGTCGCCTGGCGCGTATCGGTGGCTGCGGGTTGGAGGTGGCAAGCCTCGCCCCGCTGGGCGAGTTGCTGGCGCTGGCCTATCCCGAGCGAGTGGCGCAGCGTCTTGAGCCGGGGCGCTTTCGCCTGGCCGGGGGAGGGCTCGCCACCCTGCCCGAGCAGCATCCCCTTGCTCATTCCGAGCTGCTGGTGGCCGCCGAGCTGGATGGCCAGGCCAGTGGAGCGCGCATCTTTCGCGGCGTGTCGATTACCCGCGAGCGCCTCGAGGCGCTCTTTTCGGAAACTGCGGAGTGGCGCGCGAGCCTCGAATGGTCTGACGCCCAGGGCCGCCTGACCGGCGAAGAGGTGCGCGGCCTGGGGGCGGTGGTGCTCGAACGCAGGGCGCTGAAGTCGCTGCCAGCCGAGGCGGTGCACACGGCTCTGCTCGAGGCATTGCGCCGCCGCGGCGTACTGCCTTTCGACGAGGCGGGCGACCAGCTGCGCGGAAGAGTGGCCCTGCTGCGCCGGGAACTGGGTGACGACTGGCCGGACTGGTCGACATCGATGTTGCTCGACGATCTCGAGAACTGGCTTGGCCCGCATCTTGACGGTATCACCCGGCTCGATGCCGTGGATCGCCTGCCCCTGACGCGGATTCTTCTCGACGTGCTTGACTGGTCGCTGCGCTCGCGCCTCGACGCGATGGCACCCGAGCGGGTGGAAGTGCCCAGTGGCTCCCGAGTCCGGCTCGACTATACGCCCTGCCTGGAGCGGGGGGAGCCGGTGTTGGCGGTAAAGCTGCAAGAGGTGTTTGGCTGGCACGGTTCCCCCCTTGTCGCCGATGGCCGGGTCGCGGTACTGCTGCATCTGTTGTCGCCGGCGCGGCGTCCGCTGCAGGTCACCCGGGACCTGGCCAGCTTCTGGGCTAATGGCTACCCGGAGGTGCGCCGCGAGATGCGTGGCCGCTACCCGAAGCACCCCTGGCCGGAGGATCCATTGGAAGCAGAAGCGACGGCACGCGCCAAGCGGCGTAGCAACTAGTTGCCAGGCGCCTCAGCTTGCGCTGTTGGCCATGCCCATGCCAAAAAGCGTCGACCACTCATTGGGTTGGGGCACTGGCCTTGTCATGGTGCCCTGTCGCCGAACTGTCGGATGACTTGCGCAGGCGCAGGACCCGTTTCTCCAGCTCCACGGTCAGGAAGATTGCAACGCTGCCGGCGAGGATCACGAGCCAGTGAAGCGGCCCCAGGCCGGCACTGCCGAAGATGGCCTGCATGAAGGGCAGGTAGGTCCAGCCAAGTTGCAGCAGCACAACCAGCCCGATGGCGAGCCATACCGGACGACTGCCGAAGATGCCCTGCACAGACAGGGCGCTGTTGACCAGGAAACGGCTGTTGATCAGGTAGGCGGCGCTACCCATGACCAACATGTTGACCGCACCGGTCCGCGCCAGCTCGGCGCTGGCTTCCTGAACGAGCAGGATCCAGGTGAACATGCCGAAAACGCCGATCAACAGCAGGAACGATACGAATGCCACCCGCCACAGCAGGAACAGGTCGAGTAAGGCTGCCGACGGATCGCGTGGTTGACGCTGCATGATATCCGGCTCGGCTTCCTCGAAGGCCAGCGCCAGGCCCAGGGTCACCGCCACCACCATGTTGACCCACAGCGCCTGGAGCGGTGTTACCGGTAGCATGGTTCCCCCGAGCACGGCGAGCATTATCGCCAGGCCCTGGCCGCCATTGGTGGGCAGGATGAAGGTTATGGTCTTGCGAATATTGTCGTAGACCTTCCGCCCCTCCTCGATGGCACTGACGATGGTGGCGAAGTTGTCATCGGCCAGCACCATCTCGGCGGCCTCCTTGGCAGCCTCTGTACCCTGGATACCCATCGCCACGCCGACGTCGGCACGCTTGAGGGCCGGACCATCATTGACACCGTCGCCGGTCATGGCGCAGATTCCGCCCTGTGCCTGCATGGCCTTGACCAGGCGTAGCTTGTGCTCCGGTGCGGCCCGCGCGAAGACATCCACCTTGAGTATCTTGTCTTCAAGTTCCTCGTCACTCATGGATTCCAGCTCTCGTCCGCTCACCACATTCTCGGTCTGAGCGAAGCCCAACTGGTTGGCAATGGCGCGGGCAGTCACGGCATGGTCTCCGGTTACCATGACCGGGCGAATGCCGGCTTCCAGGCACCGCTTGACGGCCTCGATGGCAGCTTCCCGGGGCGGGTCGAGCAGGCCCACCAGCCCCAGCAGCACCAGGCCTTGTTCGGCATGCTCGTCGTTCAGTTCGCCGGAGATGCCTTCGCCATCCTTCTCCGCTAGTGCCAGCACCCTGAGGCCACGCGAGGACAGCGCATGGATTCGTTTTTCCCACGCCTGCTGATCCAGCTCGGTATCACCACCGTCAACGCGCACCTTGTGACACATCTCGAGCAGTCGATCCGGCGCGCCCTTGACCAGCAGTCGGCTGCCATCAAAGTCGTTGAGCGTGGCCATGTACTTGCGTTCGGATTCGAAGGGAATGGCGTCGTTGCGGGGGTGATCGTCGCGAAGCTTGCGGGTATCGACATCGCCCTTGGTTGCGGCGACGATCAGCGAACCTTCGGTGGGGTCGCCATGTATCGTCCATCGATCTTCTTCCTTGGCCAGCTCGGCGTCGTTGCACAGCACACCGACCTTGAGGAAATGAGCCAATGCAGGGTAGTCCTTGAGCGCGATTGCCTCGCTCTCTTCGTCACTCTCCTTATCGTCCGCTGTGAGATGGAACTTGCCCTCTGGCTTGAAGCCGATGCCGGATAGGCGGAATTCCCCCTGGGGCAACCAGATGGCTTGCGCCGTCATTTCGTTGCGGGTAAGGGTGCCAGTCTTGTCGGAGAAGATGGTGGAAATCGAGCCCAAGGTCTCGACGGCAGGTAGACGCCGTATGATGGCCTTGCGCTTTGCCATCGCCTGTACTCCTAGGGCGAGGGAAATGGTCACGATGGCGGGCAGGCCCTCGGGGATGGCGGCAACCGCCAGGCCGACAGCCGCCATGAACATGGCGCTGATGGCCTGGTCATGAATGATCACCCCGAACGTGGCGGTGAGTGCAGCCGCCGCGAGGATGAAGATGGCTAGTACGCGCCCGGCCCGGTCGAGTTGACGAAGCAGCGGCGTCTTGAGCTGTTCGACATCACGCAGCATCTCGGAAATGCGGCCGATTTCGGTGTGGGTTCCGGTTTCCACCACGAGACCCACCGCCGTGCCCTGGGCGACGATGGTGCTGGCGTAGGCCATGGCGCTACGCTCGGCGAGGTCGGCTTTTTCCTCCACCGGTTCGGTCTGCTTGTCGACCGGCGTGGACTCGCCGGTCAACGCTGCTTCTTCGGTCCGCAGGCGCTTTGCCTTGATCAGGCGCAGGTCCGCCGGTATCCGGTCGCCGCTCTCGACCATCACGATGTCGCCGGGTACCAGCTCCTCGGCATCGATGGTCTGTCGCTTTCCACCGCGCAGCACACTTGCCTGGGGTGAGAGCATGTCCCGTATACTCTCCAGCGCCTGTTCGGCCTTGCCCTCCTGGATGAAGCCGATCAGTGCGATTATGATGACGACGCCAAGAATTGCCAGGGCATCCAGCGTCTGGCCAAGACCCAGGCTGGCCACCGCCGCGACGATCAGGATCAGCATCAGGATATTGTTGAACTGCTCGAGCAGGCGCTTCCACCAGGGGCGACCCTGCTGCTGCTTGAGCTTGTTGCGTCCATATTCGTCCAGCCGTTTCCTGGCGGCATCATCCGAAAGCCCTTCGCGGGAGCCTTCGGCTCTTTGCAGGGCGTCGTCAGCCGACATGGCGTGCCAGGCGGTACGGGGGGACTCTTGGCGTTCGGGCATTCCCTTATCTCCGAAGGCGAATAATGGATGTAGCCATGTGTAGCATAAACCGTGTTGCACTGCAGTGATGCAGGGCAAGTAATGGAATACAACCGGCTGTGCTGCCTTGGGAAGGTGTCCCGCCAGTCACCGATGCATTATGGGTGTTGCCTCCTATAGAAGGCCTTGATGCGTGCAGCGGCTGTAATAGTTAACGATCGTCGAGTTACGTGTATCAGTCACCTGCGACAGGAAGTCGGATGCCGTCAGGGTGGCGATTATCCCGTGACTGGCTCGCAAGTTGTCTTGCAGTGTAGGAGAGGAGAGTCATGAGTAACAACAGCACCCTGGATGCCGAACTTTCTGGACAAGCCGGTGCCGAGCGAATGCAAGGCAAGCGATGCCCGTGTGGCAGTGGCAGTGTCTTGGCCGAGTGCTGTGGCCGTTACCACCGCGGAGCGCCGGCACCCAGTCCCGAGGACTTGATGCGATCGCGCTATAGTGCCTTCGCCCTCGATCTGACCGAGTACTTGCTGGCGTCCTGGCATACGTCGACGCGCCCGCAACAACTCGAGCCGGGTAGCACGACCCGCTGGGTTCGCCTCGAGGTGGTGGCCGCCAGCGAGCAGGGTGAGGGCGACTCGGCCCGCGGCCGGGTACACTTTCGCGCCACATTCCACGAAGGTCGACGTTGGGCGGTGCTGGAGGAGAATTCTCGTTTCGTGCAGGAGGCTGGGCGCTGGGTCTACCTAGACGGCAGTCCCAGCGTGACCCGCCTGAAGCCGGGCCGCAACGATCCCTGTCCTTGCGGTAGCGGTCGCAAGTTCAAGAGCTGCTGTGGCCAGGGCTCACGCTGACGCCCTTATATGTCCCGGTTGGGCTCGGTGCCGTGGCTGGGCAGCAGCGTCACCGGAATCAGCTCATTGAGGGTCCGAGTCTTCAGCAGCTCTGTCGCGGCTTCGATATCCGGGGCGAAGAAGCGATCCTTGTCGTAGTAGGCGACCTGTTCACGCAGGGCCCGGCGGGCCTGTTCCAGTGGCTCGGTGGTGGCCAGGCGTTGACCGTCTGCCGGCTTGCGGAAGTCGAGCCCCTGGCAGGCGGCGAGCCACTCGATGGCGAGAATGCCGCGTACGTTGTCGGCCATTTCCCACAGACGCTTGCCGGCGGCCGGTGCCATGGAGACATGATCCTCCTGATTGGCCGAGGTGGGCAGGCTGTCGACGCTGTGGGGGTGGGCCAGCGCCTTGTTTTCACTGGCCAGGGCTGCGGCGGTGACCTGGGCGATCATGAAGCCGGAGTTGATTCCGCCGTTTTCCACCAGGAAGGGCGGCAGCTGGGACATGTGCTTGTCCATCATCAACGAGACACGGCGCTCGGTCAGTGACCCGATTTCGGCAATGGCCAGGGCCAGGTTATCGGCGGCCATGGCCACCGGCTCGGCGTGGAAATTGCCGCCGGAGAGGATGTTCCCGCCGTCGACGAACACCAGCGGATTGTCCGAGACCGCGTTGATCTCAACCGCCAGCACCTCGGCGGCCTGGCGTAGCTGGGTCAGGCAAGCGCCCATTACCTGGGGCTGGCAGCGCAGCGAATAGGGGTCCTGGACCTTGTCGCAATCGGCATGTGTGTCGCTGATGGCGCTGCGATTGCCGAGCAGGTGGCGATAGGCCGCGGCGGCATCGATCTGGCCGCGCTGGCCGCGGGCGTCGTGGATCCTGGCATCGAAGGGCGAGCGTGAACTGAGGGTCGCTTCCACCGTCAGCGAACCGCACACCGTGGCGGCGGCGAACAGGTCCTCGGCCTCGAACAGCCCCTTGAGCGCATAGGCCGTGGAGACCTGGGTGCCGTTGAGCAGTGCCAGGCCTTCCTTGGGAGCGAGCTTGAGTGGCTCGAGGCCGGCAATGTTCAGTGCTTCCCCGGCCGAAACCCACTCGCCACGGTGACGCGCCTTGCCCTCGCCGAGCAGCACAACGCTCATATGCGCCAAAGGGGCCAGGTCGCCCGAGGCGCCCACCGAGCCCTTGAGCGGAATATGCGGGTAGACCTCGGCATTGACCATGGCCAGCAGGGCCTCGAGCACCTTTCGGCGAATGCCGGAGAAGCCGCGGGCGAGGCTGTTGACCTTGAGCACCATGATCAGCCGTACCAGGGCATCCTCCATGGGCTCGTCGACACCGGTGGCATGTGACAGCACCAGCGAGCGCTGCAGTTCCTCCAGATGATCGTGTTCGATTCGGGTCTGGGCCAGCAGGCCAAAACCGGTGTTGATGCCGTAGACGGTACGGTCTTCCGCCACCACCTGGTTGACGCAATCAACGGCTTTTTGGATGGCCTTGTCGGCACTGGCTGGCAGGCTGACCGTGAGCGGCGCCTCGAACACCTGGCGGGCCTGGGCCAGTGTCATCTTGCCGGATTGGATCTCGAGATGGGGCATGGGATGGTTCTCTTGAAAAATGGCGTTTGCGGTCAAAGCGATGAGCTGTTCCGGCGACAATACATCGTGAGGGCGCTGTGAACCCGTCCCTGGGCGCTACATTCGCCTTCCCTGGCGAATGACCCTCACTACGTCTTGTCCCCGGCGCTCATCGCCGCAAGTATTTGTCGAGCCACGCTTACTTATCGAGCATCGGCAGGTCGAGGCCGTTATCTCGGGCGCAGCTCTTGGCGATCTCGTAACCGGCATCGGCGTGGCGCATTACCCCGGTGCCCGGGTCGTTGCGCAGCACCCGGCCGAGGCGGGCGTGGGCGTCGTCCGTGCCGTCGGCGACGATCACCACCCCGGCATGCTGTGAATAGCCCATGCCCACGCCGCCGCCGTGGTGCAACGAGACCCAGGTCGCTCCGCCGGCAGTATTGAGCAGGGCGTTGAGCAGCGGCCAGTCGGATACGGCATCGCTGCCGTCCATCATTGATTCGGTCTCGCGGTTGGGGCTGGCCACCGAGCCGGAGTCGAGGTGATCGCGGCCGATGACGATGGGCGCCTTGAGTTCGCCGTTGGCGACCATCTCGTTGAAGGCCTGGCCCAGGCGGGCGCGATCCTTGAGGCCGACCCAGCAGATCCGCGCCGGCAAGCCCTGGAAGGAGATCCGCTCGCGGGCCATGTCGAGCCAGTTGTGCAGGTGCGGGTCGTCGGGGATCAGCTCCTTGACCTTCTGGTCGGTCTTGTAGATGTCCTCCGGGTCGCCGGACAGCGCCACCCAGCGGAACGGGCCGATGCCCTGGCAGAACAGCGGGCGGATATAGGCCGGCACGAAGCCGGGGAAGTCGAAGGCGTTGGCCACGCCCTCTTCCTGGGCCATTTGGCGAATATTGTTGCCGTAGTCGAAGGTGGGCACGCCCATCGCCTGGAAGTCGAGCATGGCACGCACGTGCACCGCCATGGACTGCTTGGCGGCCTTGGTCACCGCCGCGGGTTCGGTCTTGCCGCATGCCACGTACTTGTCCCAGCTCCAGCCGGACGGCAAGTAGCCGTGGAGCGGGTCGTGGGCGCTGGTCTGGTCGGTGACCATGTCGGGTTTCACCCCACGTTTGACCAGCTCGGGCAGGATATCGGCAGCGTTGGCACACAGGCCGATGGAAACCGCCTTGCCCTCGGCGGTGTAGCGCTCGATGCGCGCCAGGGCATCGTCCAGGTCGCTGGCTTGCTCGTCGAGATAGCGGGTACGCAGGCGGAAGTCGATGCTGTTCTGCTGGCATTCGATATTGAGCGAGCAGGCACCGGCCAGGGTCGCGGCCAGGGGCTGGGCACCGCCCATGCCGCCGAGGCCGGCGGTGAGGATCCAGCGCCCGGCCAACTTGCCATCGTAGTGCTGGCGCCCGGCCTCGACGAAGGTCTCGTAGGTCCCCTGGACGATGCCCTGGGAACCGATGTAGATCCATGAGCCGGCTGTCATCTGGCCGTACATCATCAGGCCTTGCTTATCCAGCTCGTTGAAGTGCTCCCAGTTGGCCCAGGCCGGTACCAGGTTGGAGTTGGCGATGAGCACCCTCGGGGCGTCCCTGTGGGTCTCGAACACGCCCACCGGCTTGCCCGACTGGATCAGCAGCGACTGGTTGTCCTCCAGGCGCTTGAGGGTGTCGACGATGGCGTCGAAGCACTGCCAGTCCCGGGCGGCGCGGCCAATGCCGCCGTAGACTACCAGGTCCTCGGGACGCTCGGCGACGTCCGGGTGGAGGTTGTTCATCAGCATGCGCATGGGCGCTTCGGTCAGCCAGCTCTTACAGCTGAGTTCGGTGCCGGTTGGGGCGGCGATCCGGCGGCTGGGGTCGTGACGGGGATCGGCAAGGGTAGTATGGCTGTTCATCGGTGTGCTCTCTTATCGTGTTTCGTGTTTCGTGTTTCGATTCGTGTCGGTTCAGGCATCCAGCGTCAGCTGGTGGATCAGGCGCGCCGCTGATTTCGCGGTCCGGCCATCGACATCGAAGCTCGGGTTCAGCTCGGCCAGGTCGACCAGTGCCAGCTTTTGGCTATCACGCAGGCGGACGACCAAGGGCTCGAGCAGTGCCAGCGATACGCCATGGGCGGCTGGGGCGCTGACACCGGGCGCTTCGCTTGCCGGCAGCACGTCCAGGTCGATGGTCAGGTAGATCCGGTCGCAGCCGGCAATAAAGGCGTCGAGCTCGTCGCCGATGGCATCGAGGCTCGCTGCGGTGATCTCGTGATCCTCGCGCACCAGCACGCCGAGCTCGGCGGCGCGCTCGAACAGGGCCGCAGTGTTGTTGGCCCTGCTCACGCCGAGGCAGGCGTAGCGGAACGGCCAGCCGCGGCGCTCGCATTCGTCGGCGATCTGGGCGAAGGGCGTGCCCGAGGAGCCGCGCTGGCCTGGGGTGAGAAGCGGGGCGCGAAGATCGAAGTGCGCGTCGAGGTTGATGATGCCGATGACCGGCGCCGTCTTGCCGGACGCCGCGTTTTCCAGGTGACGAGCCAGGCCCGACCAGCTGCCATAGGCCACTTCATGACCGCCACCGAGCACCACCGGCAGATGGCCGGCGTCGAGCAGCGCGGCGGCCCTCCCGGCGAGCCGCGACTGAGCGCTTTCCATGCCGTCGTCGCTGCCATGGGGGTGGCAGGCGACATCGCCGGCATCGAAGGCGGGCGAGCGCTGGTGCCAGGCCAGGTTGGCCAGTGCCTTGCGTATGGCGCGCGGGCCAGCAGCGGCGCCGACGCGTCCGTGATTGCGGGCCACTCCGGCGTCACAGGCGAAACCGAGCAGAGCGATACCGGCAGGCGTGTTCGTAGCCTTGCCGGCAGCGGGCAGGGGTTCGATCATCTGATGCCAGCGCAGGCTATTCGGTTCCGGGTCCTCGCGACCGGCCCAGGTCGACATATCGATCCACTCAGTCATGGCGGCGTTCTCCTGTATATCGTTCCCCTTGGAACCCTTCCGTGACGCTACCCGCGAACACCCGCTGGCGCAGGCGTCCCGACTGCACGGCGTACGCCAGGGCGGCCGGGGTGTCGGCATGCCACAGGCAGAGATCGGCTGGGGCGCCTTCCACGATTCGACCCAGCCCGTGGCCATGCGGGTGCTGTTCGTGAAGCCGCTCTTCGTGAAGTCGCTCTTCATGAAACCCTATGGCCCGGGCGCCATGGGCGGTCATGCCGGCGAGCGCCTCCCGCGGCGTGAGCCGGAATAGCGTGCAGGCGAAATTGAGCATCAGGGTGGGGTTGAAGATCGGCGAGCTGCCCGGGTTGGCGTCGGTAGCGACGGCCATGGGTACGGCGGCGGCTCGCAGTGCCTCGATGGGCGGCTGCTGCGTTTCGCGCAGGGTGTAAAAGGCGCCGGGCAGCAGCACGGCGACGCTGCCGGCCTCGCGCAGACTTTCTACGCCAGCCTCGTCGAGAAATTCGATATGGTCGGCGGACAGCGCCCCGAAGCGCGCCGCGGCGACACTGCCCCCCAGGTTGGATAGCTGTTCGGCATGGGCCTTGATCGGCAGGCCGTGGGCTCGGGCGGCCTCGAACACCCGCTCGCACTGGGCAACCGAGAAAGCGATTTTCTCGCAGAAGACATCCACCGCGTCGGCCAGCCGTTCGCCAGCTGCGGCAGGGATCATCTCGTTGCATACCAGGCTGATATAGCCGTCGCTGTCGTCCTTGAATTCCGGGGGCAGGGCATGGGCGCCGAGCAGGGTGGTCACCACCCTTATCGGCAGCTCCCGGCCCAGGCGCCGGGCCACGCGCAGCATCTTGAGTTCGTCGGCAACAGTGAGCCCGTAGCCGGACTTGATCTCCACGGTGGTGACGCCGTCCCGCATCAGCACTTCGAGGCGCGGCCGGGCGGCCTCGAACAGCTCCGCTTCCGTGGCCGCCCGGGTGGCGTTCACCGTGCTGAGGATGCCGCCGCCGGTTCGTGCGATTTCCTCGTAGCTGACCCCTTCCAGGCGCTTCTCGAACTCGTCGGCCCGGGAGCCGCCGAACACCAGGTGGGTATGGCAATCGACCAGTCCGGGTGTCATCACGCCACCACGGCCCATTTCCTCGCAGCCGGCTGCGGTGGCCTCGTCGAATTCGGTCATCGGCACGACACGACCGATACGGTCGCCTTCGACCACGACCGCCATCGGCTCGGGCAGGGTGTCCAGGCCATCGAAGAGGATGACGTCTCGCCAGAGTTTGCGCTTCTGCGGGGTGCCGGTCATGGGGCCTCCTGCTGATGATAGTCGACGAAATGTATATACATTTAAACGGCGGCCGCCTTCGCGTCAAGCATGGCGGCGCTATTCCAGGGTGTTGCCGGTGGCCGGCGCACGACTTCTCTTTGCGTATTTTCTATATAGATCTGTTATTTAAGTTTTTATCGGCTTGGCGTGCTCGGGATTCTATTGGCATTCGTCAATGCTGCGACGAAAGTATAGGCGTAATTCCACGGGTTGTCCTGGCTGGGCGATTCATCTTATTGTATATACATTAATGGCAGGCCGTATCGACACCAGACCGGGACCGTGGCGTGTCACGACATTCCGACGACAACAAGAGGAGGGGATTCCATGACGATCCCTCAGCAGACGGCACAGAGTCGCCGTCGACCATCGCTGATGACCGTACTCAAGCTGTTCATACCCAGTGCGCTGGGTATCCTGATCTTCTTCGTGCCGGTGACCATCGGCGAGCGCACGACCATAATGTGCGCCTCGAAGGCGCTGCCGGGCAGGGGATAATCAGGAGCCATGACGATGCACCGACGAGCGCAGCTTGTAGCGTTCGCCGGGGTGGATCAGCCGGGCGTAGCTGATCAGGTGATCGTCGGACCAGGTGCGGCGGATCATGCTCAGGCAAGGGCGGGTCGTGTCAGTGTCCAGGTGGCGTGCGGTGGTCTCATCCACCAGTACTGCTTCGACCACGTGCTCGATATCGCTGATCGGGCAGGCTGCGACCAGCACCTCGTTGGGGGTGTGGCGAGTGAAGTCGGTAGCGAGATAGTCCGGCACCCAGCGAGGGTTGACGTAGCGGTTCTCCAGTTGAATCGGTACGTCGTTTTCACGATGCACGATCAGGGTGTGGAAGACCCGGGTGCCCAGGCGTACGCCGAGGCGAAGGGCCACCTCGTCGTCGGCGTCGATCGCTTCACTGCACAGCACGTCGTTACTGTAGCCGTGGCCACGGCTGCGCACTTCCTCGGCGATATTGTGTACTTCGACCAGCGATGACTCCGCCTTGCGGTCGGTGACGAAGGTGCCGAGTCCCGGCTGACGAATCAGGTAGCCTTGCTGTACCAGGTCGCGTATCGCCTTGTTGGCGGTCATGCGGCTGACTCCGAAGTCCCGTGCCAGCTGCTCTTCCGGTGGTATCTGGTGATGTGCCGGCCAGTCACCGCCGTTGATCTTCTCCAGCAGGTGCTGCTGAATCTGCAGGTAGAGTGGAAGCGTGCTACCCATGCTGCGCTGAGTCCTTCTGGCTGGAAAAGAAATGTCTATACGGCCAGTTTAGCTGCATGCTGCACACAAGGCACCTGCAGCCAACTGCGATGAATAACCGCCGATACGGGCTACCAGTTTCGATTGCTACAGACTGGGACTTTCGCCGATCAGGCGTGGCATGCTTGAATGCCTGCCAATCACCCTATTTCTTCCGGTAAGAGTGCCATGGCCTTCGGTTCTTCGACACGTATCAACAAGTACATCAGCGAAAGTGGCCTGTGTTCCAGGCGGGAGGCCGACCGCTATGTCGAGCAGGGCAACGTGCTCCTCAACGGCAAGCGCGCCAAGACGGGGGATCAGGTATTTCCGGGGGATGAGGTCAAGGTCAATGGTCAGCTCATCGAGCCCCAGGAAGCCGAGGACCTGGTCTTCATCGCCCTGAACAAGCCGGTAGGCATTGTCAGCACCACCGAGCCGAGCGAGAAGGACAATATCGTCGACTTCGTCAAACACGGGGTTCGTATCTTTCCCATCGGTCGGCTGGACAAGGATTCCCAGGGGCTCATCTTCCTGACCAACAATGGTGATCTGGTCAACAAGATTCTGCGGGCCAGCAACAATCATGAAAAGGAATATCGGGTCACCGTCAACAAGCCGATCACCGATGAATTCATCACGGGGATGAGCTCCGGTGTACGTATCCTTGGCGAGGTGACGAAGCCGTGTAAAGTCGTCAAGGAGTCGACCTTCGTTTTCAACATAACGCTGGTGCAGGGGCTGAATCGACAGATCCGTCGAATGGCGGAAAAATTCGGTTACGATATCACCAGGCTCGAGCGAATCCGGATCATGAACGTGTCGCTCAAGGGGCTGGCACTGGGAGACTGGCGCGACCTCACCGCGAAGGAGGTTGGCACCATCATTGCCTTGACCGAGAGTTCCAGGTCTGACGCCACGGCGGAAGGCAGGAAGGCTTCTCCATCCAGGGCGCCGGGCAAGCGCAAGACGGCCAAGGCCGCAGGAGGGGGCGCGGCCGCGGGCAGGCGGGACAATCAGGGCAAGGCGTCTTCGAGCAGGCGTTCCAAGGGTAAGACGTCCACGGCCAAGTCATCCGCAGCCAAGACCTCCAGGGGTGGAATCGCCGGCAAGGGGGCTGGACCGAAGCCGGCGGTCAATGCCAGAAACAAGAAGTCACTGCATGGGAAGCCCAAACCGACCGGCGGCCAGACCGGAAGGGGAGGCAAACCCCGCCGGACGAAGCCGGGGCGGTAGGCCCTCTGCGTAAACAGAGTGAGCAAGGGAGGGCTCTCAGTGCAGCTAACCACGGAAGCGGGAGAGGCAGCGCCGTCGATGGCATCGGGCGATCTGCGTGCTGCACGCGGTTGTTAAAGGCTGCTATCGTGAGCAAAACTGATGACCTCGCTGAGGTGCCATGAGCAACGCCTGCCTACACAGCCCTTCAACAGCACGCAATCGACAGCCGATCCTGGCTGTGTTGCAGGACGTGCTGCCCGTGAAAGCGAACATCCTGGAAGTGGCAAGCGGTAGTGGCGAACACGGCGTCTATTGCGCCACTGCCATGCCGGGGTGGGAGTGGCAGCCCAGCGAGCCGAATCCCCATGCCCGCCGCTCCATCGAGGCGTGGCGGGAGCACGCCGGGCTGCCCAACCTGCGTTCGCCACTGGCGCTGGACGTGACGACGCTCTGTCCGGCGGGGCCGTTCGACGCTATTCTCGCGATCAACCTGATCCATATTTCGCCCTGGGAGGTCACCGAGGCGCTGACAGCCTGTGCCGGGAGACGATTGAGCGAGGGCGGCGTGCTTTATCTTTATGGGCCTTACCGACGGAAAGGGCGCCATACGGCGCCCAGCAATGAAGCCTTCGATGCTGACCTCAAGTCCCGCGACCCCAGTTGGGGTGTGCGCGAACTGGAAGCGGTAGTTGCGCAAGCCGAGCAGCATGGCCTGGTTCTTGAGCGCGTGGTCGATATGCCGGCCAACAATCTCAGCGTGGTGCTGCGCCTGTTGCATTGAGCCAATTGACTATAATGGTGCTCGTCGCGCTGCTCACCTTGGCTTACTCGGCGGCTTCGGGCCTTTCCTCGATCTGGCCCGGGATGCGATAACGCACGCCTTCGGCCTGGCGGTCGTCTTCAAAGCGCCGGGTTTCCTCCTCGGTCGGCACGCCCCAAAGGGTCTCCCGACTGCCGTCCTGGAAGGTATAGGTGGTGCAACCGGTGAGTAGGGTGATAGCCAGCAGAGCGGCAGAGGCTGGTAGTAGGCGAGTGGCTCGAATCACGATGAATCCTTTCAACTGTAGGCTGATTTTCGGCAAGCCTGAGGCCATGAGGGGCGGGCGTCAAGCGCCTGGCTCGGTTAGGTAAGCACTGCATAAATGCCTACACGAGCGAATCGCTGCGTTGCGCGGTGCTCGGAATCCTCACATATACCGCATATGCTCCGGTTCCTGTGCTCCGTGCGCCTTGTACTTCATCTCGCTCGGCCATCTATTCAGTGTTTACCTAGCCCGAGATGCCCAGCATGATCGGCACGTAGACCACCAGCAGCAGCACCGCGATCAGACCCAGGAGATAGGGAATGATGGCACGGGTGATGCGCTCCAGCGACAGTTGGGTCACCGACGAGGCGACATAGAGATTGATCGCCACGGGTGGGGTGATCATGCCAATGGCCAGCCCCACCACGATGATCAGGCCGAAGTGGATGGGGTCGATACCCAACTGGAGCACCAGCGGCAGCAGCACCGGGGTCAGGATGATCAGGGCGCTCGCCGTTTCGATGAACACGCCGGTAAGCAGGATCACCGCCACGACCAGCAGCATGATCACGTAGGGGTTGGTGGAGATCGACAGCACTGCCTGGGCGATGGCGCCGGGCACCTGCCAGCTCGACAGCGTCCAACTGAGTACCGCCGAGGTGGCGATGACCAGCATGATCACTGAGGTGGTGATGGCCGAGCGGATCAGGATGCGGTAGACGTCGGCCACCTTCAGGTCGCGATAGACGAAGAGCGACACCAACAGTGCGTAGTTGACCGCCACCACTGCCGCCTCGCTGGGCGTGAAGATGCCGGAGAAGATGCCGCCGAGAATGATCACCGGGGTCATCAGCCCCCAGCTGGCGCTCTTCAGCGTGCGCCAGATAGTGGCCAGGGAGAGCGCCGTACCGCGTGGGTAGTTGCGCCGGTAGGCCTGAGTGATGGCAATCGCCATCAGCCCCAGCCCCATGACCAGGCCGGGTATGAAGCCGTTGAGGAACAGCTTCGAGACCGATTGCTGGGCGATTACTGCATAGATGATCATCGGTACCGAGGGCGGTATCACCACGCCGATGGTGCCGCTGGCGGCGATCAGGCTGGCCGCCGACGCGGGGTCATAGCCCTTCTTGCGCAGTTCCGGCACCAGGCTCGAGCCCACCGCGGCGGTGGTGGCGGCGCCGGAGCCGGAAATGGCGGCGAAGAACATCCCTGCCAATACCGAAACGATCGACAGCCCCCCCTTGAGGAAGCCGAACAGCGAATCGGCAAAATCGACCAGCTTCTCGCTCACCTTGCCCTGTGCCATCAGGTCGCCGGCGAGAATGAACATGGGGACCGCCACCAGGGCGAAGGAGTTGATGCCCTGGAACATTTGCTGGGTGACCACCATCAGCGGCACACCCTGGGCATTGAGGGCCAGCAGCGTGCTGGCGCCGATGGCCAGGGCGATGGGCACCCCGGCCAGCATGAAGAGGAAGAACAGCGCGAACAGCAGGCCCGTCATGAAGGCGGCTCCTCGGAGGTTCCGCTGCCGATACCGCTGGACGTATCGGGTCCCTTGACGATCAGTTCGACGAGGTCGACAAGAGCGTACCAGGCCATGATGGCGGCGCTGATGGGAATAACGGCATAGACATAGGTCATGGAAAGGCGCAGTGATGCGGACTTCTGGAAGCTCTGCACCTGCATGTAGCGATGGCCGATGATGATCAGCGCGACCATGAAGCCGAGAACGACCAGCACTGCCGCCACGCGCAATAGCTGCTGAAGTCGGCCGGGCAACGCCTCGACCACAAAGGTGACGGCGATATGGCGACCACGCTGGAAGGCCAGCGTGGCGCCAAGGAAGGTGATCCAGATCAGCAGGAATCGCGCGACCTCTTCGGTCCAGCCGACGGCGGAGAAGAAGACGCGCGAGACGACCTGCAGGGTGATCACGCCGATCAATGCAGCCATGCCCGCAAAGACCACGGGTTGGAGGGTGGCATCGAGGACGTGTTCAATGCGCTGCAGCTGTGTGAGCAGCGCACGGGACCGGTTCGACACTTACTCCAGCGCCTCCCGGATGCGCTGCAGGTAGTCGCCGAACTGGTCGCCGTACTTCTCGTAGACCGGTGCCACGGCAGCCTGGAAGGCGTCGAGGTCCGCATCGTCGACGATCTGCATGCCGGCGGCGCGTAGCTCTTCGAGCTGTTCGGCTTCCATTTCGGCGTTGTAGCGACGTTCATGCTCGGCGGCTTCCTGGGCGGCCTGGCGCAGCACGTCCTGGGCAGCCTCCGGTAGGCCGTTCCAGACCGGCATGCCCATGACGAAAATCGCCGGCGCGTAGGTGTGCCGCGACAGGGTCATATGGGTCTGAGTCTCGTTGAGCTTGAACGAGTGGATGACGTTGACTGGATTCTCCTGGCCGTCGATGGTGCCCTGCTGCATGGCGGTGAGGGCTTCGGTCCAGGCCATGGGAATGGCGTTGGCGCCTAGCTCTGTGAAGGTGTCGGTATAGACCGGGTTTTCCATCACGCGGATGCGCAGGCCATCGATATCGGCGGGAGTGCGGACCGCTCGCTCGCTGTTGGTCAGGTTGCGGAAACCGCGCTCGGCGTAGGCCAGACCCTTGAGGTTCACCTCGCTCAGCTTGTCTAGCAGCTCCTGGCCGATGGGGCCATCGAGCACCTCATAGGCGGCTTCGGGCGAGGGGAAGAGGAAGGGAAGCTCGAATACCGCCATCTCCTCGACGAAATTGGCCACCGGACCGTTGGTGATGACGCCCATGTCCACGGTGCCGATCTGCATGCCTTCGAGTAGGGTGCGTTCGTCACCCAGCGAGGCATTGGGATAGATGTCGATGGTGACCGCACCCTCGGTGCGCTCGGCGACCAGTTCCTGGAATTTCACCGCAGCGATATGGAAGCCGTCCTGTTCGTTGACCACGTGGGCCAGGCGCAGGGTGACCGGGTCCATGTCATCGAATTCGGAAGCTTGAGCGGTGGAGACCAGGGCGAGAGAAAGGCCGAGTACCAGCGTGCTGCGTGCAAACGTTTTCATTGTTGGTTTTCCTTTGTCGGGTCAATCCGTCACCGAGCATGCCCCAGGGCGCCCGAGAGGGTCAACGCCAATGACACCGGATGGTTACAAGAGCCTGTTACTCGAGCTGGCCTCACAGGAGGCGGTACATGATATGGGCATCCACCAGCCCCTGTTCGGGATGGCGAAAGGCGCTGGGAAGGGTGCCGACGATGGAGAACCCATGCTTCTGCCACTGCCGGATGGCGATCTCGTTGGTTGCCACTACGATGTTGTATTGCATGGCGGTGAAACCCAGCGCGCGGGCGAGGCCAAGTGAATCCTGGCACATCATGCCGGCGATGCCCTGGCCGCGAGCCTTTTCGTCGACCAGGTAGCCGCAGTTGCAGACATGGTCACCGGGACCCGGCTGGTTGGGCTTGAGATAATAGGTACCGAGGACATTGCCTGCGGCATCCTCGGCCACCCTGACTGCACGGGGCAGCTCCACCCACATGCGGTAGGCGTCTGACTCGCCGATTCCTCGTGGCACGGCATAGGTGGTGCCGGCATGCAGGACCGGCGCCATGAATTCCCAAATGTCGGGCCAGTCGTTGGGCTGATAGGGGCGGATGCGGATCATGTGGTGTCCTCCTTGAACAGTCGGAGCCTGTCGGACTTGACGCTGAGCTGCGAGATCCGGTCTTTCGGCCATCGGTCAAGAATCCGACAGGCTCCTGAGCATCGATCCAAGATTTTACGCCATGTCGATCAGCAAAGGGTAATTCACCTGCCGGCAGCCCCGTCGCCAGCCCCATCCTTCACATTGGCCAACGCCTGCTCCAGGATATCGAATCGACCCGGCTGCAGGGCGTCTTCCACCGCGGTGATGCGCAGGATGTGGCCCAGGTCCGGGTGGGCGGGCCGGGCGATGAGTCGACCGGCCTCCAGCAGCTCGCGGTTGAGTCGCTCCCCCAACTCGGCGCTCGGCAGGCGCAGGGCGATGAAGTTGGTGGCGCTAGGCAGCACCTCGGCCCCGATTGCTGCGAAATGATTGGCGAGCCGCTGGCGACGTGCCTTGACCTCGCAGACGTGTTGACGCACTTCATCGTTGTGATCCAGCACCGTCTCGGCCGCGGCCAGGGTCAGGGTCGACACCGCATAATGGATGCGCACCTTCATCATCATTGCCAGGGTGTCGGGTTCGGCGATGGCATAACCGATCCGCAGTCCGGCCAGGCCATGGGCTTTGGACAGCGTACGTAGCCTGATTACCCCCGGCAGAACCTCGCGACTGAAGGCGGCGTCGGCGTCGTCACGAAAGTCGTGGTAGGCCTCGTCGAGCAGCAGCCAGCAGTCGTCGGGCAGCTCGGCCCGCAGCCGACGGATGGTGTCGTCACTATGCAGATGGCCGCTGGGGTTGTCGGGATTGGCGAGATACACAAGGCGCGCCTGGTTTTCACGGGCGGTGCGCAGCAGGGCGTCCACGTCCGGGGCGAGAATCCCCGGACGCTCTTCGTAGGGTTTTTCGATCAGGTGGCAGCCCTGACCCCGGGCGAAATAGCCAAAAGTGGGGTAGGTGCCGCTGGCACTGACTACCGTACAGCCCGGCGTGGTGGTGGTGCGCAGGGCGAGTGCGATCAGGCTGTCGGCGCCAGCGTCCACCAGGGTCGCCTCCAGCGGGAAGCCATGCAGGGCGCAGAGCCGTTGCCGTACCCCCAGCGCCTCCGAATCACCGTAGCAGTAGACATGCTCGACCATGGCGTCACCGAAACGCTCGCGCAGGGCACGGTGTGGCATGTCCAGGCCTTCGTTGGAACCCAGCCGGTGAGGAATCTCACGGCCGATGCGCCGCTCGAGCACCTTGATGCCGGGAAAGGGGTTGCTGGGGCCGGAGCCGGTCAGGTGGTCGGGGAAGCGAGGCATTCGGGTCTCCCGTTGGAAAATGAACTCATCGTATTGCCCTCTTTCGCTGTGTCATGACGATCGCCACGGCTGACAGGGTAAGGGTGAGGGCCATCGCGATCTGCAGTGTGAAGGGCTCGCCCAGCAGTACGACGGCGCTGCCGACCCCCACCACCGGGATGATCAGCGTACTGATGGTGGATTGGCTGATGGACAGCCGATTGACGTTACGAAACCACAGCATCTGGGCCAGACAGATCGCGAAGACAAGATGATAACCCAACCCCAGCCAGGTGGTGGTTCGCCACTCGGTGGGCGACGGTGGCGACTCGAGGGCTGTTGCAAGCACCAGCATCGGTACTGCACAGATGGCGAATTGCCAGCCGGTGATGACGACCGGATGGCCCTGCCAGCCGCCGCGGCGCTTGATCAGCACGGTGCCCAGGGCCCATGACAGGGCGGCGCAGAGTACGAAGAGGGGGCCGACAAGTCCACCAAAGCCGGCCTGCCAGGCGGCCGGCCCCAGCAGTATCAGCAGGCCCGCCTGGCCAAGCCCCAGGCCCAGCCACTGTCGCAGGGTGACCCGCTCGCCGAGCAGGCCTATCGCCATCAGTAGCGCCCAGCACGGCATGGTGAAGGCGATGATGGCGGCCTGGGAGGTGGGCATGTGCAGCTGGCCGAAGGCGGTACCTACGTTGAAACCGAGGATGGTGAACAGGCCGGCAACCGCCAGCCAGGGCCACTCGTCGATGCCGATGGCAAGCGACAGCTTCCGTATCCAGGCCCAGCCGAGCAGCATCACGGCGCCGGTTGTAAAGCCGATGGCCCTGAGGCTGAACGGGGGAATATCCATCAGGCTGAAGCGCACCGCCGGCCAGTTGCCACCCCAGAACAGGCCGATGGCAGTAATGAGCAGCGCCGTGGAGATGCCGGTGCGCTGAAGCAGAGCGGGGGTGACGGGAGCCGACATGCCGCCTAGGTCTCCGGGGCCAGCACCTTGTGGCGATTGAGCAGGTCCTTGGGGTCAAGCGCCTGCTTCAGCGTGCGCATCAAGGCAATCTCCTCGGGGGTTCGCGATAGCGCCAGGTAGTTACGTTTCTCCAGTCCTACGCCATGCTCTGCGGAAATCGAGCCGCCGAGCTCTGCCAGTGGGGTGTAGACAAGTCGCTCCACGGCCCGACGCGTATCTGGCGCGTCGCTCCCCACGCTGATCGAGACGTGCAGATTGCCATCGCCCAGGTGGCCGAACACCACCATGCGTCCCTGGGGCCAGTCCCGGCGCAGGTCGGCTTCCAGCCGATCCGTGTAGGCCTGCATCTCGGGGATGGGCAGACTCACGTCGAAGGTGAGCAGTGGCGCCAGGTTAAGGATCAACCCCTCGATGTCCTCGCGGATATCCCAGATGCTGCGACGCTGGTTGTCGGACTGAGCCAACACGGCGTCAACGATCAGGCCGGCCTCGAAGGCGGACTCCAACGCCTGGCCGAAGCGGGCGCTGCTGGCCTCGTCGTCGACGCCGAGAGATTCGACGATGGCGTAGAAGGGAGCCTCGGTGGATAGGGGCGGCGTGTGCCGGCCGCTCTCCACGGTAAGCAGGGCATAGTGGTTGCGCCACATGACCTCGAAGGTGCCCAGGCTGCCTCCCAGGGCATGCCGCATCTGCTGCAACAGTCCGGTGAGTGCCTCGAAGGAAGGGCAGGCCACTAGTGCTGTCTGCTCGCTGCTCATTTTTGGCTGAAGCCTGAGTACGGCCCGGGTCACGATGCCCAAGGTGCCTTCGCTGCCGATGAACAGCTGCTTGAGGTCGTAGCCGGCGTTATTCTTGAGCATATGGTTCATGGAACTGACCACGGTGCCGTCGGCCAGCACGGCTTCCAGCCCCAGCACTTGCTGACGCATCATCCCATAGCGAATGACACGCACGCCGCCGGCATTGGTGGCGATATTGCCGCCGATGGTGCAGGAGCCACGCGCTCCCAGGTCCAATGGAAACTGCAGGTCGTATTGTTCGGCCAGTTCCTGTACCCGCTGGAGCGGCACGCCGCCCTGTACGGTCATGGTGCCACTCACCGGGTCAATGGCTTCGATGGCAGTCAGCCGCTCCAGCGAGATGGCCAGTTCGTCGGATGAGGTTACGCTGCCGTGCACGAGGCCGGTTAGCCCGCCATGGACCACCACCGGCTGATCGGCGGCATGGCACAGGCGCATCACGTCGGAGAGTTCGCGGGTATCGCCGGGGCGCACGATAGCCTCCGCCTGGCAGGTGGCGCCGGTCATCCAGTCGACCCGACGTTGGGTGACGTCGCTCCCGGTCAGCACGTTGCCGGGGCCGACCAGGGCTTGGATCTCCTTGAGCAGGGCTTTCATTCGGTTTCCTTGTGCGTTCATGCGCTTTCCAACTCATGGGCGCGGCCGGGAATGGCGTCGAGCAGTTCGCGGGTATAGGCCTCCTTGGGCGCGAGAAAAACGTCCTGGGCGGTGCCCTGCTCGACGATGCGGCCATTCTGCATGACGATGATGTAGTCGCATATCTGGGCCGCCACCCGCAGGTCGTGGGTGATGAAGAGCAGCGACAAGGAGAGCTTCTGCTTGAGGTCCTCCAGCAGTTCCAGGATCTGGGCCTGGATCGAGACATCCAGCGCGGATACGGCTTCATCGGCAACGATCAGTTCGGGATTGAGGGCCAGGGCGCGGGCGATACCGATGCGTTGGCGCTGGCCCCCGGAGAACTCATGGGGGAAGCGATCCACGGCCACGGCGCCGAGGCCCACGAGGTCCAGCAGTTCTCCCGCCTGCTTCATTGCCTTCTCTCGAGACACCCCGTTGGCCATGGGTCCCTGCGCAATGGCATAGCCGACGCGGGTTCTCGGGTTCAACGATGCGTAGGGGTCCTGGAAAATCATCTGCACGCGCCAGCGTTGGCGACGCAGATCCTCGCCGGTGAGCGTGGTGAAGTCGGTGCCGGCGAGCGAAAGGGTGCCGCTGTCGGGGCGTTCGAGGCGTACCACGCAGCGACCCAGGGTCGACTTGCCGGAGCCCGACTCGCCGACGATACCGACGGTTTCGCCAGGTGCCAGGGTGAAAGAGACATCGTCCAGGGCGCGGACCTCGCGCGCCGCCTTGAACAGGCCACCCTTGGAGCGGAATACCTTGTTGAGCCCCTTCACTTCCAGCAGCGGGGCGGGTCGCTCGCCGCCGCGGGCTTCGGGGATGATGTTGCTGGGTATCGCCTCGATCAGGGCTCGGGTGTAGTCGTGCTGCGGGTTTTCCAGCACCTCCTTGGCCGGGCCGAGTTCGACGATCTGGCCGTAGCGCATGACGCAGACCCGACTGGCGACCTCGGCCACCACACCGAAGTCGTGGGTGATGAACATGACGGACATGCCGCGGCGCTGCTGCAGGTCGCGGATCAGCTCGAGGATCTGCGCCTGTGTCGTCACGTCGAGGGCCGTGGTGGGCTCATCGGCGATCAACAGTTCCGGCTCCAGCGCCAGGGCCATGGCGATCATGACCCGCTGACGCTGGCCGCCGGAGAGCTGGAAGGGGTAGGCGCGGATGGCCTTGTCGGGCTGGGGAATGCCGACCTCCTCCAGCAGAGCCAGCGCTTGCTCCTGACGCTCCTTGGCGCTGTACTTGCCGTGGGCCTCGAAGACCTCGGCAATCTGGGCACCGACCCGCATCAAGGGGTTGAGGGCGGTCATGGGTTCCTGGAAGATCATGCCGATGCGCAGGCCGCGGAGCTTGCGATGCTGTTTCTCGGTCAGCGTCAGCAGATCCTGACCATCGAAGATTACTTCGCCGGCAGTGGGGCGCACGCCCTTGGGCAACAGGCCCATCAGGGCGTTGGCCGCCATGGACTTGCCCGAGCCGGATTCACCCACCACGCACATGATCTCGCCGCGCTCCACGTCATAACTGACGTCCTCCACGGCATAGGCGCGGTCTGCGCCCTTGGGCAGGGCGAGGGTCAGGCCGCGAATGCTCAGTACTGGTTCACTCATGGGACTCTCCTTATGAAACACTGCACAAATGCCTGCACGAGCGAATCGCTGCGTTGCGCGGTGCTGGTGCGCCAGCCCGGTCGAAATCCTCACATATACCCCATATGCTCCGGTTCCTGTGCTCCGTGCGCCTTGCGCTTCATCTCGCTCGGCAATTTGTTCAGCGCTTCCCTTAATGACCGTTCCGGCGCTCATGAGCGTTCGCGGGAAAGTTTCGGGTTAAGTGCATCATCGAGCCCTTCACCCACCAGGTTCAGTGCCAGTACCGTCAGCAGGATGGCGAAACCGGGGAAGAAGCTCAGCCACCAGGCCTGACGAATCACGGTGCGGGCGGCGCCGATCATGTAACCCCAGGACATCACGTTGGGATCGCCGAGTCCCAGGAAGGAAAGCGCCGACTCGAGCAGGATGGCGGTGGCCACCATCAAGGAGGCAAGCACGATGATCGGCGACAGGGTATTGGGCAGAATCTGGCGCAGGATGATGGTGCGGTTTGTCTGGCCGACGAGTCGGGCCGCTTCCACGTATTCGCGGTGTCGCAGCGACATGAACTCCGCACGTACCAGGCGGGCCACCGGCGGCCAGCTGACGATGGCGATGGCCAGCACAATGGAGGTCACGCTGGGCTGCATGATCGCGACCAGCACGATGGCCAGGGCGAAGTTGGGAATGGTCTGGAAGAACTCGGTGAAGCGCATCAGGCCATCGTCGATCAAGCCGCCATAGTAGCCAGCGATGGCACCCAAGGGCACGCCGATCGCCAGCGCTACTGTGGTCGAGACCAGGCCGATCAGCAGCGATACCCAGGCGCCGTGCATAATGCCGGCGGCAACGTCGCGGCCCATGGTATCGGTACCCAGCAGGTAGCCTTCCACTTCCATGGGCGCCAGGAAGGGGCGCTGGACCATGCGCCAGGGAGAGTCGGGATAGAGGAAGGGCGCGAGTATGGCCATCAGGATGATCGTCAACAGGATGACCAGGCCGATCAGGGCACCCCGGTTCTGGGCGAAACGGGCGAAGAAGCTCATGAGCCCTCCTTGATACGCGGATCCGCCAGGCGATAGACCAGGTCGGTAATGATGTTAAAGACGATGACCAGGGCGGCCGAGAAGAAGAAGATGCCCAGCAGCAGGTTGTAGTCACGCTGCATCAGCGCCTCGTACATCAGGCGGCCGATGCCGGGCCAGGCGAACACGGTCTCTGTGAGGATGGCACCGCCCACCATCTGGCCTGCCTGCAGGCCGGCCAGGGTGATGATCGGCAGCAGGGCATTGCGTAGGATATGTCGTCGCTGGATGACCCGCGCGCTGAGGCCCTTGGCGCGGGCGGTCTTGACGTAGTCCTGCTGGCTGGCCTCGAGCATGGAAGCGCGGGTCATACGGGTATAGATGGCCATGAAGAACAGCGCCAGGGTGGTGGCGGGCAGCACCAGGTGCTTGGCCACGTCAAGTGCCAGGGCAAAGCCCTCGAGGCCTGCTCCCACGGTGTACATGCCGTAGGCGGGCAGCCAGTCGAGATAGACCGAGAACAGCACCACCGCCATCAGTGCGACCCAGAACAGCGGGGTGGCGTAGAAGATCAGGGCCAGCGCCATGATCAGCGAGCCGGAGGGCTTCTTGACCCGCGCGGCGGCCATGGATCCGGCGACGATGCGAGCGCCAACGACAGCACGAAGGCCGTGCCGGTGAGCAACAGGGTGGCGGGGAGGCGGGCCAGGATCAGGTCGAGGACCGGCATCTGCTGTCGATAGGAGTAACCGAAGTCGAGCATGGCGATGCCGGAGACATAGCGCCATAGCTGTACATAAAGGGGCTGGTCGAGGCCGAAACGCTCGCGCAGCTGGCGCAGGAATTCCTGATCGGTGGCACCGGCCTCGCCGGCCAGAATCGCCGCGGGGTCGCCGGGTGCCATCTGGATCAGGAAGAAATTGAAGATGACGATCATGAACAGGACGACGACGGCCTTGAGCAGCCGCATCAGGATCAAGCGTGCATAGAGCATGCGGGAGCCTCAACAATCGGGATGAAAGCCCTGATCCATGTCGCGCTAGGACACCGCCCATTGATCAGTGCTTTCGATCAGTGCTTTCGATAAGTGCTTACCGGGAACAGCGGGGGCGGCCAGGCCGCCCCCGTCACGCTGCGTTCTAGCGGCCTAGCGGTCTAGCCAGGCATCCTTGAAGCCGTCGTTGACCCCGACGCCGGAAGTGACCAGGTTCTTCACGTCGCAGCGGTAGATGGTCGGGAAGCCGAGTTCCATCAGCCAGCCGACGGGAACATCCTCATGGAGAATTTCCTGGGCTTCGTGGTAAAGCGCTTCACGCTCTTCATCGGGAAAGGCGGTGGCGGCCTCGTTGAACAGCTCGTCGACCCGCTCGTTTTCGTAGCCCCCGACGTTGTTCCAGGGTGAGCCCTTCTCGATGTTATCCGAGAGGTAGGAGCGCGTGATGCCCAGTGCCGGATCCCCGTACTGGTAGAGGAAGGTGAAGGCCAAGTCGTAGTCCCACTCCGAGAGGCGCTGGTTCCAGCCGCCAACATCGGTGGACTGGGTGCGCACGTTGACGCCGACTTCGCGCAGGTTCTGCTGCACGGCTTCGGCCCAGCGGGTCCAGGTCTCGCCGTAGGGTAGCGGCAACAGGCGCACTTCCTCGCCGTCATAGCCCATCTCGTCGAGCAGCTCACGGGCCCGCTCAGGGTTGTGATCGTAGGGATCCAGTTCGTCGTTCTGGAAACGCGCATTGGAACCGAAGGCGGAAAGCGGAACGTTACCGAGTTCGTTCCACAGCACCTCATGAGCGAACTCACGATCCATGGCGTACATCACTGCCTGGCGGAAGCGCTTATCGGCGGTTGGCCCCTCGCGGTTGTTCATCCACAGCATGGCGAAGGGGCTGAAGTACTCGTGGCCCTCGTCGGTGATGCAGGTGTTGTCCATGGCAGACAGACGCGGGATGTCGAAGTTTTCCACCGTGCCGTTGGGCAGGACGTCGACGGTGCCGTTCTCGTAGGCCACAGCGCGGGAGGCGCCATCTGGGATGATGTGCCAGTTGATGCCGTCCAGGTAAGGCAAGTCATCCTCGTAGTAGTCATCGTTGCGGACCAGTTGGATGACGGTGCCGCGGTCCCAGTTCTCGAACTTGAAGGCCCCGGTTCCGATGGGATGGTTGTTGTGCTCGTTGTCACGGAAGTCGGTGCCTTCATAGAGATGCTTGGGCACCATGCATGGTGAAGGTGCCGGCCTCGAAGGAGAGCAGGAAAGGGCCGAAGGGGTCGGAGAGTGTGAAGACTACCGTATGGTCGTCGGTCGCCTCGATGCTCTCCACATGCTGAAGGACGGCACGGGCGCTGGGGTTCAGCTCACGGTGAAAGACATCGGCCGAGAAGACCACGTCGGCGGAGGTGAACGGCTCGCCGTCGTGCCACAGCACGCCTTCGCGCAGATGGAACGTCCAGGTCAGGCCGTCGTCGCTGACATTCCAGGATTCGGCCAACTGCGGCACCGGCTCGAGGTCGGTACTGTAGCGCAACAGCCCCTCATAGATATTGCCGGCCACCACGCGGGTCGGAGCGTTCTGCACCATGCCCAGCACCAGGCCCGGGGGCTCGGGTTGGATGATGGTGTTGATGGTACCGCCGGACCTGGGCTCCTCGGCAATAGCGAACGTGGAGGTCAAGGCCAAGGCGGCGATGGCGGTGGCCAATGGTGTCTTCATCATCATTATCGCGTTCCTTCTTGTTTTGTCGTTGCTGTCGTGAATTATCGATGTTGATTTATTGATGACATTCTTGAGCAATCTTAATGACCATAGCAGCGGTTCCACAAACTGTCGACAGTCGACAGATGGAGCGCTTGCGCCATACTCTAGGTTCAATCCTCCATCAAGAGCCTAGTCAGCATGTCGTCATCCAACGCTATTGGTGATTCCACGGTCATTCAGCAGCGCAACCTGGTTGAGCAGGTCGCGGACTACCTGACTCAGGCGATCATCAGCCAGAAATTCGCGCCCGGTGAGCGCTTGTCCGAGGTGCAACTGGCGCGCGATCTGGGCGTCAGTCGCGCACCGGTTCGCGAGGCGGCACGCCTGCTGGAGAGCCGTGGCCTTCTGGTTTCCCAGCCCCGTCGAGGCTTCTTCGTCCGCGGGCTTGACGCCGCCGAGCTGAACGACATATTCGACCTGCGGCTGTGCCTGGAACGACACGCCATGCTGCGCTTGGTGGACGATTTCGATGCAGACAAGGAGCAGGCGCTTCGATGCCAGGTCGAGGTGATGTGCGAGGTGGCCACCGGCGACAGCGAGAGCCACAAGATTGAGGAGGATCTGGTCTTTCACCGCATGGTGATCGCTTTTGCCGGCAACCGACGCCTGCTCAAGGCCTTCGACGACATTTCCCACGAACTGCGGCTCTGTCTCGCGCTGATTGGCAAGACCCATGCCGATCCCGACACTATCTCCACCTCCCACTGGCTGCTGCTCGATGCTCTGGCCAGCGGGGATCCCGGTTGTTGCCGTGAGGCCATCGACTACCACATCGGCGTGGCGCGGGACTATGTCGTTCAGGGGATCGGCGAGAGTACGTCTTAACGTTTCCTGATTACGTATAAGCCTCAGCAGGCGCCTGGTGGAGGCCGCCGCGGTGGCGGTGACCGTTGGCGTTGGCAATACTGCCAGGAGGCCTGCGGCCTCCCGTCGTGAGCTGAAGCTACTCATACAGCGGCGTGGCAACGTTGGTGGAGACAATCGCTAAGGGAGAACGATGTATAACGTCTTGACCATCCGGGCTCTTTCAGTGTGGCTCAAGATTGGCCCGATGGCTGATCAAGGTGAGTAATCAGGTAACGTTTTGCATGGAATAGCGGCGATCGGCCTTGCCGGCCTTGACCACCTGTCCGGGGGTGTCGTGTCCGACCAATGCGGGCAGGGCGGCCGAGACGGCCAGCAGCGCATCCAGATCGACACCTGTGTTCACCCCCATCTGCTCGAACATGTGTACTAAGTCCTCGGTGCAGACGTTGCCGGTGGCCCCGGGTGCATAGGGACAGCCGCCCAACCCGCCCAGCGAGGCATCGAAACGAGTGATTCCAGCCTGCCAAGCGGAGAGCGCGTTGGCCAGGCCCATGCCGCGGGTATTGTGAAAATGCAGCGTGAAGGGCGTTCCGGGCCAGCCAATCAGGGCCGCCTCGCATAGCCTGCCGACTTGCGCAGGGTTGGCCATGCCGGTGGTGTCGCACAGCGTAATGCCGTCGACGCCGATATCGACCAGCTCGCCAATCAGTTCCATGACCCGTGCCTGAGGCACGTCGCCCTCGAACGGACAGCCGAAGGCGGTGGAGAGCGAGGCGTTGACGAAAACGCCGCTTCCGGCCGTCACTTCGAGAATGGCGGCGAATCGCTCCAGCGACTGGCTCGGCGTCATGCGCAGGTTGGCAAGGCCGTGGGAGTCGCTCGACGACATCACCAGGTTGAGCTCATCTACTCCGCAGGCGAGCGCTCGTTCGCAGCCGCGCAGGTTGGGAACGAGTACGGTAATGCCAACCGCCTTGCGGCGCTGGATGCCGCGAACGACCTCCTCGGCATCCTTCAACTGGGGAATGGCTTTCGGCGAGGTGAACGACGTTGCCTCGATGCGTGCCAGGCCGGTGGCCGACAGGGCATCGATCAGCCGGATCTTATCAGCCGTTGGCACGAAGGCAGCTTCGATCTGCAAGCCGTCGCGGGGTGCTACCTCGTTGATCTGCAAGCGTGTCATGGGGCTCTCCTGGGATTCTTCAGATGATGCCTGCCTGGCGTAGCTTGGCCCGGGTCTCGTCATCGATACCCAGCTCGTCCAGTACCTCGTCGGTATGCTGCCCGAGGGACGGGCCGCCGTTTCCGAGCCTTCCGGGAGTGGCGCTCAGCCTGGGGAGGACACCGGGAACCTTGAGCGGTTTGCCATTGGGCCGGACGAAGGTCTGGATCATCTCCCGGGCCAGGTAGTGGGGGTCGCTGGCAATATCGGCGGCGGTATAGGGATAGCCGACGGGGACTCGGGCGGCTTCGAGGCTCTCGATGATCTCGTCGCGGGAGCGCGCCTGGGTCCAGGCTTCGATCGCGCCGTCGATGTGTTCGGCCTGCCGACTGCGTCCGTCGTTATGGGCGAGAGCCGGCTCCTGGGCCAGGTCGTCCCGGCCGATTACCCCCATCAGGCGCTTGAAGATGCTGTCGCCGTTGCCGGCGATGAGCACATAGTCGCCCCCTCGGCAGCGGTAGGCGTTTGACGGGGTGATGCCGGGTAGGGCGCTGCCGCTGGGCTCGCGGATCTCGCCGCTGGCGTCATATTCCGGCAGCAGGCTCTCCATCATGGCGAAGACCGATTCGTAGAGCGCGACGTCGATGACCTGGCCCTGCCCGCTGCGGGCGCGCTCCTGTAGCGCAAGCAGGGTGCCGATAACGGCATAGAGGGCGGAGAGCGAGTCGCCGATGCTGACGCCCACCCGAACCGAGGGCTCGCCGGGGTGGCCGGTGAGGTAGCGCAGCCCGCCCATGGCTTCGCCGATGACGCCGAAGCCGGGCTTGTCCCGGTAGGGGCCGGTCTGGCCGTAGCCGGAGACGCGCACCATGATCAATGCCGGATTGAGGGTCGAGAGCTCCTCCCAGCCCAGCCCCCAGTTCTCCAGGGTCCCGGGGCGGAAGTTTTCCACCAGTACGTCGGCTTCTGCAGCGAGTCGACGGACCAGGGCCTGGCCTTCCTGGCTACGCAGGTCCAGCGAGAGTGAGCGCTTGTTGCGCGTCTGAACGTGCCACCAGAGCGAGGTACCATCTTCTATCATTCGCCATTTGCGAAGAGGATCGCCGGTTTTCGGCGGTTCGATCTTGATCACGTCGGCGCCGAACTCACCGAGCAGCTTGGTGGCAAAGGGGCCGGCTATCAGCTGACCGAGTTCCAGAACCTTCAAGCCGTCGAGCGGCAGGCACCGGTCTTTCGGGTTCGTCATAGTGAGCACTCCGTGCGCGGATGCCCTTCAGGTTGCGGGACGCAAAGGGCGGCAACAATTCAGGAAAGAGGAAGTCAGGGTTCGTCCATGACGAAGACATGGCGTAAGATTATCTGGCTGCCCAGTAACCGGCCGGAGGATGCCAAGCCGTGCGACGCTTTGATTTCATGACGCTCAAGCTCTTCGTGTCGATTGCCGATGAAGGCCGGCTGACCGCAGCGGCGGAGCGGGAGCACATGGCGCTGGCAGCAGTCAGCAAGCGCATCAGCGATCTCGAGTCGCTGGTCGGTACCTCGCTGCTGTATCGCCGGCCTCGCGGAGTGGAGCTGACCCCGGCAGGGCATGCCTTCCTGCATCACGCCCGTCGCATCCTCGAAGACATCGAACGCCTTCATGCGGAGCTGAGCGAATATGGCGAAGGTGTCAGGGGGCATGTGCGTATCCATTCCAATACCTCGGCGATCATTGCTTTTCTGCCTCAGGACCTGAGCGCCTTCTCGCGACTCTACCCCGAGATCAAGATTGACCTTCAGGAGCGTATCAGCTCGGAGGTGATCGCCGCCGTCCGCGATGGCTTGACCGATGTCGGCATATTCGCCGGGCACGTGGCCTGCGATGCCCTTCAACTGATGCCCTATCGCAGCGACCGCCTGGTCTTGATGACGCCACGAGATCATCCACTGGCGGAGCGGCAGTCGATCTATCTGCACGAGGCCACCGAGCACGATTTCATCGGCCTTCAGCAGGACACTTCCCTGCAGTCCCTGCTGCATGAGCAGGCAGGCCGTGCCGGCAAGACGCTGCGCATGCGCATCCAGGTGCGCAGTTTCGATGCCATCAGTCGCATGATCCATCACGGCATGGGTGTCGGCGTATTGCCGGAGCAGACCATCTATCGTGAGCTTGGGGATCTGCAGCTGAGCAGCATTCCCCTGAGCGACGAGTGGGCCAGGCGAGAACTGGTGATCGGAGTCCGGCAGTACGATGCCCTGCCGGTGATCGCGCGACATCTGGTGGACCATCTCACGGCGCCCGCCTGAGCCGGCTCAGTTGTCACGCACGATGGTAAAGGGCGACCACTGCTGACACAGCGGGGTGACCTCGAGGCGCGTGATGTTGACGTATGGGGGGAGTTCGGCGATATGCAGCGCTTGCTCGGCGACGTCGGACGGCTGGAGCGAGCGGGTGCCTCTGTAATAGTTGGAGGCCTTGTCCTGGTCGCCCTTCATGCGCACCAGAGTGAATTCGCTCTCGGTCATGCCGGGAGCCAGGTCGGTGACGCGCACCCCGGTACCGCTCAGGTCACAGCGCAGGTTGTAGCTGAACTGCTCGACGAAGGCCTTCGAGGCGCCGTAGACGTGGCCGCCGGGGTAGGGCGTGTGGCCGGCGATGGAGCCGATGTTGATCACCGTGCCGCCCACGCCGTGAGCGATCAGCCGGGGCAGAAGCAGCCGGGTCACACTGACCAGCCCCTTGATGTTGGTGTCGATCATGGCATGCCAGTCTTCCAGGCTGGCCTCCTGGGCCGGGTCCTTGCCCAGTGCTACCCCGGCGTTGTTGAGCAACAGGCGGATATTGTCGAAAGGGGGCGGAAGGTCGCTCACCACTTTTTCTATCGCTCGATGATCGGTGACGTCCAGTGGGGCAACATGCACCGGTACCGTATCGCCGAGTGCCTGGCACAGCGCATCCAGGCGTGATTCGCGCCGCCCGGTGAGAACCAGCCCCCACCCGGCAGCGGCAAAGCGGTGGGCACAGGCCTGGCCGATTCCCGAGGTCGCACCGGTGATGAAAGCGATGGGCGTGACTTCGTGCATGATGAATGCTCCGTATGGCGAAATGGACAATCGCGAGACTTCCCTATGTCATTGGCAGCCCATGGAGGGCCTTCTGATATTAGCCTTTGGTCGTATTTGTAGGGCCTGGATAGGGTGGGCGTGGCATGGTGTGGCATTGAGAAGCCATCGCGATTGACGAAGCCTGCCTTCATCAAAGCCGATTTGAGCCAACCCTGCGGTTGTTTCAAGATCAAACCACGACGAAAAGCCCTCAATAACGATAATTGTCAGGAGAGCACGATGCGAAAGTCACTGCTTGGCTCATTGGCCGCTCTGGGAATACTTAGTGCCGCCCCCTTTGCCGCCGCCAGCACCATCGAGATTCAGGTCAACAACACCATGAGCGAGGGCGGTTCGGAAAGTGCCGCCGTCGAACGATTCGCCGAATATCTGGAAGAGCAGGCCCCAGGGCGTTTCAACGTTCGCCCATTCCTGGCCGGCTCCCTGGGGGGCGAAAATGCCGTCCTCGAACTGCTCAATCTGGGGCAGACCCAGATTTCCATCACCGGCGGCAACTGGCGTCAGCAATATGCCCCGGAGTATGACGCCGTCACCGTTCCCTTTGTGTTCTCGACCTGGGACGAGGTCGATGCTTACATGGAGAGCCCTTCCGGCCAGCGGTTGGTCGAGATTGCCGAGGAGAAGGGCGGCATCAAGTTTTTCGGCACCCAGCATCGCGGGCCGCGGCAGATGACCGCCAACAAGGCGATTCATAGCCCCGACGATCTTTCCGGCTTCCGGCTGCGTTTGCCGTCGCTGCCGGTTTGGCTCGAGGTCTGGGAGGAGATCGGTGCCCAAGTGGTCAACGTGCCCGCCCCCGAGATATATCTTGCCATGCAGACCGGCCAGGTCGATGGTCACGAGAACTCGCTCGCTTCGCCCTATACGCGCCGCCTGTGGGAAGTGCAGGACCATATCATCATGACCAGCCATGTGATGTTCCCGTGGAACTGGGTGGCCAGCAAGCGTTGGTGGGAGGGCTTGGATGCCGAGGATCAGGAAGTTATCACCGAGGCCATCCATGTCGCACGTCAGCATGGCACCGAGGTGGAGCGTGAGCTCGACGAGTACTATCTCGAGCAGCTTCAAGCCAACGGCATGACCATCATCGAACCCGATGTCCAGCCTTTCCGAGAGGCGGCCCTTCCTGCCATCGAGCGCATTCTCTCCGAGATGGCCGACGGAGTGATGGACGATGCCCTGGGCGATGCCAACGACGACTGATCGCTCTCGTCACTGACCGAGCCAGCCAGCGGCGCCCTGCGGGACGCCGCTGTCGTTTCTAGCCTGGAGGACCCCAACTTGACGACATCCCCACCCCCCGCCAGCGGTGTCGACCGGCTGGCCTATCACCTGCTCCGGGTCATCACGCGAGCCTGCGACGCCCTGGGCGTGTTGCTGTTGGCCGGGGTATTGGTGTTGATCGTTGCCGCTATCGTGGTGCGTGACATCATCGGGCTCAGCATGCCCTGGACGGAAGAGGTCGCGACCCTGCTGGCGATCTACGCGGTGGGCTTCGGTTCACTCTCGGCCTGGGTGAGAGGCGAGCACCTGCTGGTCGATCTGTTCAGCTATCGAATGGGGGCCCTGGCCCGGCATATCCAGTACCGGCTCGTGGCTCTGCTCTCGGCAGGTTTCTTCGGCCTGGCGGCCTACGGCTCCCTGACTATGTCACTGGCCAGTGCCCATAATCGTACCGTCTCCCTGGGTATCAGCTTCACCTACCTCTATTACGGCATCTTCATCGGCTTCGCCGGCATGACGCTGCTGGCGACCTGGCAGGCCCTGCGTGGCCCGGTGGAATGGAACGCCGTGGCGAGTTCATCCCAGGAGGCGGACTGATGCAGGAACTGATGATTTTCGTGGGCGGGCTGCTGTTGCTGATGGCCATCGGCCTGCCGGTGGTGGTAGCGATCGGTATCACCTCCTTCATCGCACTGGGTGTCACTGGCGCCAGTGGCCTGCCGGTTGAGCTGCTCTCGCTGCGCATGGTGCAGACGCTGAACAACTTCACCCTGCTGGCGATTCCGCTGTTCATCCTGGCGGCCAACATCATGAACACTGGCTCGACCACCACTCGTATCTTCGATTTCGCCACGGCGCTGGTCGGCTTTACCAAGGGTGGCCTGGGGCATGCCAATGTGGTGGCCAGCTCGATCTTCGCCACCATGTCCGGCACGGCGGTAGCCGATGCGGCCGGCCTCGGCAGCATCGAGATCAAGGCCATGAAGGAGCGTGGCTACGACCTGGGCTATTCGGCCGGCATCACGGCGGCATCGAGCGTGATCGGCCCTATCCTGCCGCCGAGCATTGCGCTGGTGGTCTATGGCTGGCTGGCCAATGTCAGTATCGGTGCCCTGTTCATGGCGGGCCTGGTGCCCGGGATCCTGATGGCACTGTTGCTGATGGGCATGACGCTGGTGCTGGGTGCCGGCAAGCGGGTGGCCATGCCGCCGGCGATACCCTTCGATGGCAAGGAGGTCTTGCGCACCGGCAAGCGCGCCATATTGCCGCTGATGATGCCGGCGATCATCGTCGGCGGGATCTGGACCGGTTTCTTCACGCCCACCGAGGCGGGGGCCGTAGCATCGCTCTATGCGATCATCCTGGGCACGCTGGTCTATCGTGATCTCAAGCTTGGCGATCTGTATGCCTCCTTCGTTCGTACCCTGATGTTCAGCGCCGCCATTCTGCTGATCATCGCCGTCTCCAGCTTCTATGGCTGGATTCTGGTGCGCATCGGTATTCCCCAGGCGCTGGCCGGCCAGGTGGCGGGCATCGACATGCCGACGATCATGCTGCTGCTCGCCTTTGCACTGTTCTTCCTGGTGGTGGGCTGCTTCATGTCGGTGATCGAGAGCATCCTCATCTTCACGCCGATCGTCGTGCCAGCGGCGCTGGCCGCCGGCCTGGATCCGATCCACTTCGGCATCGTCATGGTCATCACCCTCTCGGTGGGGGTCATTACGCCGCCGTTCGGCACGGTGCTGTTCCTGATGGTGGGTATCACGCGACTTCGCTACTCCCAGATCGTGATCTCGATCTTGCCGTTCCTGATCCCGATACTTGCAACCATCCTGATCCTGATTGCCCTGCCCGGGCTGGTTACCTGGCTGCCGAGGGTGATGGGGTACTGACTCGCGGGATATCGAGAAGAAAAGGTGGTGATCGGACTGAACGCTGGTAGTCCAGCGCATGTCTGATGTCCGAATACAGCCGGGAGATCGATATGCTTGCCAGCATCACGCGGTTCTTTCAGGAAGCCCTTGCCGAGCCGGAGTCCAGCTCCGATCCTGCGCCGACCCTGGAGCTGGCCACCGCCGCGCTGCTGTGCGAGGTGATGCGCGCCGACTACCACACCGACCAGGCGCAGCTCGATGCCCTGCGACAGCTGCTGCAGCATCATTTCCACCTGCAGGACGCTGCCGTCGAAGAGCTGATGGAGATGGCCAGGGAAGAGGTCGAGACGTCGGTGGATCACTATCAGTTCGTCAGTCTGGTCAAGCAGCACTACTCCTATGCCCAGCGCCGTGAACTGGTCCGGATGATGTGGGTACTGGCCTATGCGGATGCGGAAGAGGGGCATAATGCCCTGGAAGAGCACCGCATCCGCGGGCTGGCCGACCTATTGCATGTGAGCCACTCCGACTTCATCCGTACCAAGCTCCAGGTCCAGAATGTTAAAGGCCCCTCCTGAGTTGCGTTTGCGTGGCACTCTGTCCACGTCTCACCGTTTTATCGATAGCTTGATCCGGGTCAGCCGATGCGGGAAACCGTCGGCGTCATGCAGAAAGCGCTGATAGAATGGAGCCTCGACGTTGGTCGGAAGTCGGGGACACCATTTGCGCAACCTGGAGGAGAGGCATGTCTCGCGAAACCATCGTACTGGGGGCCGGGATGGTCGGGGTTTCCATTGCCTGGCATCTCGCCCGCCGTGGCCGCTCAGTGTTGCTGGTCGACCGCCGCCCGCCGGGCAGGGAGACCTCGTTCGGCAACGGTGGCTTGATTCAGCGTGAAGCCGTGCGTCCCTATCCCTTCCCCCAGGGGGTGGGCAAGCTGTTGTCCGTTCTGCCCAATCGCCGGGTGGATATCCGCTATAACCTTCGCGGCATGCTGCAAGCCGCAGGGCCACTGTTCGGCTATTGGCGTCACTCCATGCCCCGCAGCCATGCCCGCATCATTCCCGAATATGCCTCGCTGATCATGCTGTCGACCCAGGAGCACGAGCCGATGATCGAGGCTGCGGATGCCGGTGCGATGATCAGCAAGGACGGCTGGCTCGAGGTCTATCGTAGCCAGGCCGGGCTGGACGCACGTGTGCAAGAGGCGCGTGACGCCGCCGAGCGCTTCGGCGTTACCCATGAGGCGCTTGACCGGCCGGGTTTGAAACAGCGCGAACCCCTGCTCTCTGACAGGGTTCTCGGTGCGATTCACTGGACGAATTCCTGGGGTGTGGACGATCCTGGCGGGCTCGTGGCGGCCTACGCCGGCAGCTTTGAACGCGAGGGTGGCCGCTTTCTACAGTCCGAGATCCAGGATGTGAGCCGAATAGGCCGGGGCTGGCGGGTGGAAACTGACGGGGGGACCCATGACGCGCAGGATGTGGTCATGGCGCTGGGACCCTGGGCCGGTGGCTGGATGAAGCGCCTTGGCTACCGTATGCCGACCTTCGTCAAGCGCGGCTATCACATGCACTACGCTGCCGATGAGCCCCGGCGGCTGCATTACTGGCTGGCCGATGCCGAGACCGGCTATATCCTGGCGCCGATGCGCGCGGGTATCCGCCTGACAACCGGTGCTGAGCTCAAGCCTCTTGATGCACCGCCCGACTACGGCCAACTCGACGCTGCCGAGCGAGAGGCTAGAAGGATCTATCCTTCCTTGGGCGAGCGCCTTGATCCTGAGCCCTGGAAGGGCGCGCGCCCCTGCCTTTCGGACATGAAACCGGTCATTGGAGCGGCTCCGAGGCACGACGGTCTGTGGTTCGCTTTCGGCCACGGCCACCAGGGCTTTACGCTGGGGCCGGTCACTGGTCGTGTGATGGCTGAAATGATGGAGGGTGAGGTGCCTGCGGTGGAGATGTCGCCTTTCCGCGCCGACCGGTTCGGCAGCTGAAGGCATGCATTCTGTCAAGTGATGCCTGAGCGCTGGCGGCGTTTCCTGAGCAGGTGGTGGATGAACTTGATCACCAGGGTCATGACGTAGACGACCCAGCCGGCCGTGGCGAGTACGTTGAACAGCAGCATTTTCTGCTGTGCGCTGGGCGGGGCGAACAGCGATTCGATCAGGCCGCCGAGCAGCAGAGCCAGAACCATGGGTAGTGCCAGGATATGCATCCACATTTCGGTACGCCGCTTGCGCACGTGATAGCGACTGAGGTGTACGCGAAAGGGACGGTGGACGAAGCTGACCAGTATTATGGCGCCCAGGGCAAGCAGTGCGGCCAGAGTGGGCTCGATGCTGTCGAGGCGAGCGGAAATGCTGATCGACCAGAAGACCAGAAGCCACATCAGTCCGGCCAGGATGGCGACGATATCGGCGTAGTGGCGAACCCTGGGCATGGCAACGTCTCTCGCGGTGAAAACGGCGTCGATGATACGGCAATTCGGATCGGCTTGCTGTGGTTTGCGGTACTTCCGGTATAATGTCGCCCGCGATGCCCTGCCGATCACAGCCGACTACAGGATATGCCTTGAACGCTATTACCCTGACCCGACCCGACGACTGGCACCTTCACCTGCGCGATGGTGACGCGTTGGAGGCCGTGGTGCCAGCGACTGCCCGGCAAATGGGTCGTGCCATCATCATGCCCAACCTGAAACCCCCGGTGACCACCACGGCTCAAGCACAGGCCTACCGTGAGCGCATCCTCGCGGCCCGACCCTCAGGCTCCAGTTTCGAACCATTGATGACTCTCTACCTCACCGACGATACGCCGGCTGAAGAGATAGAGCGCGCCCACGCGAGCGGTATGATTCATGCGGTAAAACTCTATCCGGCCGGGGCGACAACCAATTCGGCTTCCGGCGTAACGGACCTGGCGCATTGCGACCAGGCGGTCGAAGCCTTGGCACGGCTCGGCATGCCGCTGCTGGTTCATGGCGAAGTTACCGATAGCGAGATCGATATCTTCGATCGCGAGGCGGTCTTCATCGAGCGGGTCATGAAGCCGCTGCTGGAACGGCACCCAACACTCAAGGTGGTTTTCGAGCACATAACCACCGCTGATGCTGCCGCCTTCGTGGCCCAGGCCCCCGACAGCGTGGCGGCCACCATTACCGCGCACCACTTGCTGTTCAACCGCAACCATATGTTGGTGGGCGGAATCCGGCCCCATTATTATTGCCTGCCGATTCTCAAGCGCGAGCGCCATCGCGAAGCGCTGCTGGCAGCGGCGACGTCAGGCAGCGCCAAGTTCTTCCTGGGAACCGACAGCGCGCCTCATGCCCAGGATGACAAGGAGTCTGCCTGCGGTTGTGCAGGCGCCTACACGGCACCGGCCGCCATCGAGTTGTACGCCACGGCGTTCGAGCAGGCTGGTGCCCTAGACAGGCTGGAAGGGTTTGCGAGTCATCACGGACCCGAATTCTATGGCCTGCCACGCAATGCGGACACGGTCACCCTGGAACGGAAAACATGGCAGTTGCCTCCTTCGCTGCCTTATGTCTCGGGCCGGCGGATCGTTCCCCTCATGGCGGGCGAAACGTTGGAATGGAAACTGCGCGACTGATGCGACGCAAACGGCCGCCTCGAGAGGCGGCCGTTTCGCAGGGAGAGGTAGAAGCTTTAGTCGACGATGGCTGTCTCGGACTCCCCCTCGCCTTTATTTTTCTGTTTCCGCTGCTGTTCTCCCGGGAGCGATTGATCAGCCAGGCGTGCCACCATGGCCTCGACCATACGCGCGGAGTGGGCTGCCGCCTTAACCAGAAACTCCTCGAAGGAGAGGTGATTGTCGCCTCCACCGGCGATGTCCGACAGCGAACGGATGACCACGAAGGGGCATCCATAGAGGTGGCAGGTCTGGGCAATAGCTGCAGCCTCCATCTCGGCAGCCAACATCGTCGGAAAGCGGGTGCGGGTCTTCAGGACCAGTTCGGGGCAGGCCATGAAGACATCGCCGGTGGCAATGAGGCCTTCCACGACGCGTACCTCACCAAGTGCCTCGACGGACTCCCGGGCGACCTTTATCAGACGTTCATCGGGTATGTACGCCGCGGGCATCATGGGGACTTGGCCATGCTCGTAACCAAATACCACGGCATCGACATCGTGATGGCGTACCTCGCTGGACACTACAACATCGCCGATCTTCAGGCCTTCGCCGAAGCCGCCCGCTGAGCCGGTATTGATGATAGCTTCCGGCTTGTAGGCATCCAGCAGCAAGGTGGTACCAATGGCGGCGTTTACCTTGCCGATGCCGGACTGAAGGATCACAACATCGACCCCATGCAGCATTCCATGGTGAAAGGTGCAGCCTGCGTGAGTGCGGCTGCGGCGTCCTTCCAGCAACGAGGCGAGATACGCGACCTCCTGGGCCATGGCGCCGATGATGCCGATGCGTTTCATTTGAGGGGGTGTCTCCCGAATCGCTGAGCAGAGGTATTGCATGGCCGGAGTAGGCGAGTCGGGTTCACGCCTCGGCTGCAAAGACCTGGGTCCATTCGTCACGCTTGGAAAGAAAGCTGCGTGCGACCTGCTTGGCGCCTTCCAGGCTGTGGCTTGCTGCCCAGCCGCACTGCAACTCATTGCAGGCGGGTACCTCGTCGGCTTCCAGCACGTCCTCCAGTGTCTTCTGCAACAGACTCAGCACGTCGTCATAGTCATCGTGGTTAATCAGTGCCACATAGAAACCGGTCTGGCAGCCCATGGGGCTTATGTCGACGATACGGTCCGAATGATTGCGCGACAGTTCCGCCATCAGGTGTTCCAGGGAGTGCAGCGAAGGCATTTCCATGTGTTCCTGGTTGGGTTGGCAAATGCGCATGTCGTACTTGTGGATAGTGTCGCCGTTGAGCCCCGTCTTGATATCGGCCAGGCGCACGTAGGGAGCCTTCACCTTGGTGTGGTCCAGGTTGAAGCTTTCGACGTTCATTTTGTCGCTCATGGGCGGCCTCGGGGCTGGGTAAATGGAAAGGGGCGTATTTTACCCGAGACGCGAGTCCCTGTCAGGCGCTGGTTAGTCTCGGACAGATAGCCCCTCATGCTCCATGGCGTCATGTATTTCGGCGGCGAGCAGCGTGTTCTCCAGCAGCGAGGCTATGGTCATGGGGCCGACGCCGCCGGGTACGGGTGTGATCCAGGCGGCACGTTCGGCGGCACTGGTGAAGTCGACGTCGCCGACCAGGCTGCCGTCTTCCGCGCGGTTGATGCCCACATCGATGACGATGGCGCCGTCGCGCACCCATTCGCCCTTGACCAGGCCGGGTTTACCTACCGCCACCACCAGCAGTTCGGCACGCCTGACGTGCTCTTCGAGGTTGCGGGTGAAGCGGTGACATACTGTCGTAGTGCAGCCGGCCAGCATCAGTTCCAGTGCCATGGGCCGACCGACGATGTTGGAGGCGCCGACGACGGTGGCATCGAGTCCGCGGACATTGAGGCCGCTGGCCTGTAGTAGGGTCATGACTCCCTTGGGTGTACAGGGGCGCAGCATCGGCAGCCGCTGGGCAAGACGACCCAGGTTATAGGGGTGGAAGCCGTCGACATCCTTGTGAGGCAGGATGTGTTCGAGTATGGGTCGGGCATCGAGGTGCTCGGGCAGTGGCAGTTGCACGAGAATGCCATCAACTCGAGGGTCGGCATTCAGGTCGTCCACCAGCGCCTCCAGTACTTGCTGTGTTGTCTCGGTAGGCAGGACATGCAGGAATGAGCGGATGCCGGCCTGTTCGCAGTCGCGATGCTTGTTGTTCACGTAGATGCGGGAGGCCGGGTCGTCGCCCACCAGTACGACGGACAGGCCTGGGCTCCGCTTGCCATGCGCATGGCGTGTCTCGACCTGGCGAGCAACCTGCTGGCGGACCTGGGCGGCAATGGCCTTGCCATCGATGAGTTGGGCGTTCATCGTTTCTTCCTCGTGCTTGGGTGGTGGGCTGGCCGGCGGCAGCTTCACCCCTTGAAGGCAGCTGGCCGGTGCAGGAAGGGGGCTGATTTTCGCATGGAGGGGCCGTCAGGCAAAGCGCAAATAGGTCCGGCATGTCAGACTGCTATTGACCCCGAAGGATTCTCGCGTAGAATACGCAGCGCTCGATGAGGCCTTGTGGCGGCATCGGGGCCGTGCGAAGACCGGCGGGGTGTAGCGCAGTCTGGTAGCGCGCCTGCTTTGGGAGCAGGATGTCGGGGGTTCGAATCCCTCCACCCCGACCACAACTTCTTGTTTGCGCGAAGGAATCTGCTCAAACAGGGTTGCGGTCAGACGCCATGGAACGTAGAATGCGCCCATAGCTCAACCGGATAGAGCAACGGCCTTCTAAGCCGTAGGTTGCAGGTTCGAGTCCTGCTGGGCGTGCCATGCGGCATGTTATGGCAGTGGCTGGTCCTGATTGCCTGGACAAGGTTGTCTGGGTAACATTGACCGGGTAAGAAAGGTGCCGGAAACGCGGTACCGGTAGTTCGAGTCGTCGTTATGGTGGATGTAGCTCAGTGGTAGAGCCCCGGATTGTGGTTCCGGCTGTCGTGGGTTCGATCCCCATCATCCACCCCAAATCGATGCTCAAGAAATTATCGATCCTCAAGATAGTTAATTAGTGCTTGCAGTGGTGGATGTAGCTCAGTGGTAGAGCCCCGGATTGTGGTTCCGGCTGTCGTGGGTTCGATCCCCATCATCCACCCCATTGCAGCCTGGCCTGATCGCCACTCCTTTCGCTCTTTTCGTTTCTCGTTCTTTATCGTTTCTCGCTCTTTGTTTTCGCTCCCCTGCTGTTGTGCCGGCGCTTGCGCCAGCTTTGTTTGGTGTATCTGTTGCTTGGGGCATCACCTCCGGATCGTTTGCCTCAGGCCCCTTGTAATTTATCCCGATGCCCCAATCCTATGGGCATGGTGCTTGCCAGCGCAGGCCGGGATTCTTAGAATCTCTCTTTTGACCTTCCACGCTTTCAACTGAACGCCCCCAGTCGGTAGAGGACTATTCATGCAAGTTTCCGTCGAAACGCCTTCCCAGATCGAGCGCCGTGTCACGTTTCAGGTGCCAGCGGCCGAGGTCGACGAAGCCGTCGAGGCTCGCCTCAAGGACACTGCGAAGAACGTGCGCTTGAACGGCTTCCGCAAGGGGCGTGTGCCCATGGCGGTGGTGCGTCAGCGGTACGGTCGCGACGTGCGCGATGAAGTGGTGGGCGAAGTGATGCGCGAGCGTTACGTCAAGGCCATCTCGGAAGAGAACCTCAATCCCGCTGGTTTCCCCAGCATCGAACCTAAGGTAAATGAGGCGGGCAAGGACCTGGAGTTCGTGGCCAATCTTGAGGTCTATCCCGAGATCGAGCTGGCCTCTATCGGTGACACCGAGGTCGAGCGGCCGGTTGTTGAGGTGACCGATGCCGACCTTGAAGAGATGGTCGAGACGCTGCGCAAGCAGAACGCATCCTGGGAAGAGGTCGACCGTGTCGCCGTGGACGGCGATCAGGTCAAGATCGACTTCCAGGGCTTCCTGGGCGATGAGCCCTTCGAAGGCGGCAGCGCCGAAGGTCACGACCTGGTGCTGGGTTCCGGCAATTTCATCCCCGGCTTCGAAGTGCAGTTGGAGGGTGCCAAGGCTGGCGATGAGAAGGAGATCAATGTCACCTTCCCCGAAGATTACCAGGCAGAGCAGCTGGCGGGTAAGGAGGCCACCTTCAAACTCAAGGTCCATGCGGTCAAGGGCCAGGCTCTGCCCGAGATCGACGAGGAATTCATAAAGCGCTTCGGCGTGGAAGATGGCGATATCGAGAAGTTTCGCGCGGAAGTGCGCAAGAACATGTCCCGCGAAGCGAAGCAGGCCGTCGACAATCGTGTCAAGCAACAGGTGCTCGAGGCTCTCAAGAAAGCCAATGACGTGCCGGTGCCCCAGTCGCTGGTTCAGCAGGAGACCGATGCGCTCAAGCGCCAGGCGGCCCAGCAGTTCGGCCTGGGTGAAGATTTCGATGTCTCCCAACTACCCAACGAGCTCTTTGCCGAGCAGGCCAAGGGGCGCGTCCAGGTCGGCCTGCTGCTGGCCGAAGTGATCAAGTCCAGTGAGCTCGATGCCACCGATGACGAGATTCGCGCCAAGGTCGAAGAGCTGGCCGAGCAGTACCAGGACCCGCAACAGGTGGTCGATTACTACATGAGTAACGAGCAGCTGAAGACTCAGGTCAAGTCAGCCATTCTTGAAGAGAAGGCCGTCGATAAGCTGCTGGAGCAGGCGACCGTCAATGACGTCGAAATGAGCTACCAGCAGGCGCTGGCCGCTGCCCAGCAGCAGGCCGAGCAGGATGATGATGAAGCCGCCAGCGAGGCCGAGACCGAAGAAGACCAGGAAGCCAAGAGCTGATCCCGAGGCCGGTTGCCCCTTCCGGATCTTTCGATGCTGGCAGGTTTCGGAAGGGGGGATTACGCTTCCATTCATCGGATGCAAGGACATCACACAGATGAGCAACGAGTTCGAGATTCAAAACGCCGGCGGCTTGGTGCCGATGGTGGTAGAGCAGAGCGCGCGCGGTGAGCGGGCCTACGACATCTACTCTCGCCTGCTGAAGGAGCGTGTGATCTTCCTGGTGGGGCCGGTTGAAGATCATATGGCCAACCTGGTGGTGGCACAGATGCTTTTCCTCGAGTCCGAGAATCCGGACAAGGACATTCATCTCTATATCAATTCACCGGGCGGGGCGGTCACCGCCGGCATGGCAATCTACGACACCATGCAGTTCATCAAGCCGGATGTGTCCACGGTCTGTATTGGCCAGGCGGCCAGCATGGGCGCTCTGCTGCTGGCTGCCGGTGCGGCTGGCAAGCGCTACTGCCTGGGCAATTCACGGGTGATGATCCACCAGCCGCTGGGTGGCTACCAGGGGCAGGCCTCCGATATCGAGATTCATACTCGTGAGATACTCGGCATCCGCGACAAGCTCAACCGGATTCTTGCGCACCACACCGGCCAGGATTTCGAGACGATTGCGCGTGATACCGATCGCGACAATTTCATGGATGGCAGTCAAGCGGCCGAATATGGTCTGATCGATGCTGTGCTGGATAAGCGGCCCGCATCCTGATAGCGTGATTCGATACACGCCCTTAACACGTGACAACCGGCGGCTTCAGGCCGCCGAAGCGACAGAGGTACGCGAATGGCCGACGGCAAAGGCAAGGACGAGGGTGGCAAGTTGCTGTACTGCTCGTTCTGTGGCAAGAACCAGAATGAAGTACGCAAGCTGATTGCAGGCCCGTCCGTGTATATCTGCGACGAGTGTGTCGATCTCTGTAACGACATCATTCGCGAAGAAGTTCTCGATGCCGACGCCGAGAGCGATGAGGAGCGGCTGCCCGTTCCCCGCGAGATTCGTCGCACCCTGGACGATTACGTCATCGGCCAGGACCGCGCCAAGACGGTGCTGTCCGTAGCCGTCTACAATCACTACAAGCGCCTTCGTGCCGGGGTGAAGGGCGATGATGTGGAATTGGGAAAATCCAATATCCTGCTCATCGGTCCCACCGGTAGTGGCAAGACCCTGCTGGCGGAAACCATGGCGCGGCTGCTCAATGTGCCGTTCACCATCGCTGACGCCACCACGCTTACCGAGGCGGGTTACGTCGGCGAGGACGTCGAAAACATCATCCAGAAGCTGCTGCAGAAGTGCGACTACGACGTGGAAAAGGCCCAGCGAGGCATCGTCTACATCGACGAGATCGACAAGATCTCGCGCAAATCGGACAACCCCTCCATCACCCGGGATGTATCGGGCGAGGGCGTGCAGCAGGCGCTGCTGAAGCTGATTGAGGGCACGACTGCCTCCGTTCCGCCCCAAGGTGGCCGCAAGCATCCTCAGCAGGAGTTCCTGCAGGTCGATACCGGTAATATCTTGTTCATCGTCGGCGGCGCATTTGCCGGCCTGGACAAAGTGATCCGCGATCGCGCCGAGAAGGGTGGTATCGGTTTCAATGCCACGGTGAAGAGCAAGGATGAGGCGAAAGGTGTTGGCGCCCTGCTCGCCGATGTCGAGCCGGAAGATCTGGTCAAGTTCGGCCTCATCCCCGAGTTCGTAGGGCGGCTGCCGGTTATTGCCACCTTGACCGAGCTGAGTGAGGATGCGCTGATCCAGATCCTCACCGAGCCTAAGAACTCGCTGGTCAAGCAGTATGCGCGACTGTTCGACATGGAAGGGGTGGAGCTGGAATTCCGTGAGGATGCCCTGCGTGCCGTGGCAGTGAAGGCCATGACCCGAAAGACGGGTGCCCGGGGGCTGCGCTCCATACTTGAGTCGGTACTGCTGGACACCATGTATGAGATACCCTCCATGGAAGGGGTGACCAAGGTGGTGATAGATGCCACGGTCATTGCTGGTGAGAGTGAGCCGCTGCTGATCTATTCGCAGCAGGACCAGCGGGTCGACGGCACCGACGGCTGATGTGCGGCGGGTTCTCCCGACGATGCTCATGCCAGTGCAAGGGGTCGCCTGAGCGACCCCTTTTCCTGTCTGTTCCCCGCTCTTTCCCTTGCAATGGGGGCGTTGCGCCCCCATTCCCTTCCGTATCCACCCGATTCGTTTGAGGAACGTCTGCGATGCAGCAGAACGCCGATCAGACCCTGAGTCTGCCCCTCCTTCCACTGCGCGATGTCGTTGTCTATCCGCAGATGGTGATACCGCTGTTCGTTGGACGGGAGAAATCCATCCAGGCACTGGATGCAGCCATGGCGGCCGACAAGCGTGTTCTGCTTGTTGCCCAGCGCGAAGCCGGCCAGGATGATCCTGGCACTGAGGATCTCTTCGATATCGGCACTATCGCCGAGATCATGCAGCTCCTCAAGTTGCCCGACGGCACCGTCAAGGTGCTGATCGAGGGTACCTCCCGTGCCGATCTCCGTGAGGTGCACCATACCGATAAGGGCTACAGCCTGGCGGAGGCCGTTATGCGTGACAGCGAGCCGCTCTCGGAGCGTGAGCAGGAGGCCCTGGTACGGGTGCTGCTCAACCAGTTCGAGCAGTACGTCAAGCTTTCCAAGAAGGTCCCCAACGAGGTGCTCAACTCGCTGTCCGGGATCGAGGATCCGAGTCGCCTGGTCGATACCATCTGTGCTCATCTGTCGCTGAAGATCGGCGACAAGCAGCAACTGCTGGAAATGGACCGGGTTCGTGACCGCATCGAACACCTGATGGCGCTGATTGAGTCGGAAATCGACCTGCTGCAGGTCGAGAAGCGCATCCGCTCCCGGGTCAAGGATCAGATGGAGAAATCCCAGCGCGAGTACTATCTCAATGAGCAGATGAAGGCCATCCAGAAGGAGATGGGCGAGCTCGAGAACGTGCCCAACGAGGCCGAAAAGTACGAGGCGGCCATCGATGAGGCGGGCATGCCCCAGGACGCCCGCGAGAAGGCGCTGCAGGAGTTGGGCAAGCTCAAGATGATGTCCTCCAACTCGGCAGAGGCCACGGTGGTGCGCTCCTATCTCGATTGGCTGGTTGCCGTGCCCTGGAAGAAGCGTACTCGGGTCAAGCATGATCTGGTGCATGCTCACAAGGTGCTGGACGAAGACCACTATGGCCTGGACGAGGTGAAGGAACGCATTCTTGAATATCTCGCCGTACAGAAGCGGGTCAAGAAGCTCAAGGGCCCGGTGCTCTGCCTGGTCGGTCCGCCCGGGGTGGGCAAGACCTCGCTGGGGCAGTCGATCGCCCGTGCCACCAACCGCAAGTACGTGCGACTGGCACTGGGTGGTGTGCGTGACGAGTCCGAAATTCGCGGCCACCGTCGTACCTACATTGGCTCGCTGCCGGGCAAGATGGTCCAGCGCATGAGCAAGGCCGGCGTTAGAAACCCGCTGTTCCTGTTGGACGAAGTCGACAAGATCGGCATGGATCATCGTGGTGATCCATCATCCGCCCTGCTTGAGGTGCTCGATCCTGAGCAGAACGACAAGTTCAACGATCACTACCTCGAGCTAGACTACGATCTTTCCGATGTGATGTTCATCTGTACTGCCAACTCCATGAACATCCCGGGCCCGCTACTGGACCGCATGGAGATCATACGTCTGCCTGGCTACACCGAGGACGAGAAACTCGCCATCGCGCGTCGCTACCTGGTTGCCAAGCAGCTCAAGGCCAATGGCTTCAAGGAGGGCGAGCTCAGTTTTGCTGACGACGCGCTGCTCGAGCTGATTCGCTACTTTTCTCGCGAGGCTGGCGTGCGCGAGCTGGAGCGACAGATTGCCAAGGTGTGCCGTAAAGTGCTGCGTGAAAGGCTAGAGCAGCAGGGCCAGGGGGCTCATGTGACGCTGAGCGCGGCCGATATCGAGCAGTATGCGGGTGTACGCCGCTACAGCTATGGTCTTGCCGACAAGGAGGACCAGGTGGGGCGAGTCACTGGCCTGGCTTGGACATCGGTCGGCGGGGAGCTGTTGAATATTGAGTCAGTGGTTACCCCGGGCAAGGGGCGCATCAACAAGACTGGATCGCTGGGTGATGTGATGAAGGAGTCGGTGAGTGCCGCTCACACCGTCGTGCGTGCCCGTGCCGATGCATTGGGTATCGACCCGGAGCGCTTCGAGAAGGAGGATCTCCACATCCACGTTCCCGAGGGTGCCACCCCCAAGGATGGCCCGAGTGCCGGCATTGCCATGGTGACCGCGATGGTGTCCGCCTATACTGCGCGACCAATCCGTTGCGACCTGGCGATGACGGGAGAGGTCAACCTGCGGGGCGAGGTGATGCCGATTGGCGGGTTGAAGGAGAAATTGCTGGCTGCGCGGCGCGGTGGTATAAAGATCGTGCTCATTCCGGAAGAGAATCGACGGGATCTCAAAGAGGTGCCGGATAATATCAAGGATGCACTGGATATCCGGCCCGTCCGCTGGATCGATGAGGTGCTTGAGGCGGCTCTGGCTGAAAGGTCTGGCCCTGAAAGTGATGATTCCCGAACGGATGATTCTGCATCATCCACCTCAATGATCAGCACGCATTAACGATATTTTTGCGTCATGCCGGGACAAAAATCCCGGTATGACGCGGTTTGGCGCCGTAAGTTACTTGACACGTCTTTTGCTGCATTGCTATAAACTGCTGCCATGCTGTGATCGTGTTGCCAGGCGAAAGGTGCGCCGATTAGAGCCATTTACTGAAACAGTCAAGGGGTGAAGTGTGAACAAATCCGAGCTGATCGAAGCCATCGCCGCGTCTGCCGATATTCCCAAGGCCGCCGCGACTCGTGCATTGGATGCCATGGTCGACACCGTCACAGAAAGTCTGAAGAGCGGTGAGACCGTCTCGCTGGTGGGCTTTGGTACTTTTTCCGTTAAGGAGCGCGCCGCCCGGACCGGGCGTAATCCTCAGACCGGCGAGCCGATCCAGATCAGCGCAGCCAAGGTGCCGAATTTCAAGGCCGGCAAGGCGCTCAAGGACTCTGTGAACTGAGTCAGCGGCATATTTGCGCCGCAGGTCGTCGGCTCACGCAGGCCATCATCGGCAGCAAAAAAACAGGCGCATCGCCATCGCGATGCGCCTTCTTTATGGGCTGACTATTTGCCGCTGGCGGGGCCATGGTGGGATTGCCTCTGTCACCGTATAATGTGGCGCGTCAGCCAGCCAACAATCATCATCCGAGGCCTCCATGCTGCAAAGTATACGTGACCGCTCCAGAAGTTGGGGTGCGAAGATCATCGTCGGCGCCGTGGTCGTGACCATGGCCCTGTTCGGGGTCGAGTCCCTGGTGGGGCTGCTTGGTGGAAGCGGCGACGAGGTAGCCAAGGTCAATGGCCAGTCGATTACCCGTCAAGAACTCGAGATGGAGGTTCAGCGGGCCATCCGCTCGGGCCAGGTGCCACCTGAGCAGGAGAGGGCGTTGCGCGGACAGGTTCTCGATGAACTGATCGGCGAACGGCTGCTGACGGCTTTCGCCGAACATGGCGGCATGCATCTCTCCGATGAGCAACTCGATCAGGTAATCGTCACGCTGCCGGAATTCCAGAACCAGAATGGACGCTTCGATGCCGACCTGTTCCGCAACCGCCTGGCCAGTTCCGGTTTCACGCCGACATCGTTTCGCGCCGCACTACGGGTAGATCTCAAGCGGCAGCAGCTTCAGCAAGGCCTCGTCATGAGTGACTTTTCGCTGGAAAGCGAGCAGCAAACCCTGGCGGCACTGCAGCGTCAGGTTCGCAGCTTTCGCTACCATGTGCTGAGCGCCGACGACCTGGCCGAGCCCGTAGAGGTTACCGAGCACGACCTGCTTGCCTACTACGATGAGAATGCCGATCGCTACCGGCGTCCCGAGCAGGTTCGGCTTGAATATGTCGTTATCGACCGGCAGGAGATGGCCGATGCCATCGAGATCTCCGACGAGGAGGTTCGCCGCGCCTGGGGAGCGCGTAGCCGCGATGTCGACCGGCGCGTGTCTCATATCATGGTTGGCTTCAATGCAGAGCGTAGCCGTGCGGAAGCCGTTTCACACCTGGAGAGCGTCCGATCCCGGCTCGCCGAGGGTGAGGATTTTTCCGCCCTGGCGCTTCAGTATTCAGACGATCCGACGACCGCCGAACAAGGAGGTGATCTTGGCATGATCAGTCGTGGCTTCTTCGGCGATGCGTTCGACGAGGCCGCCTTTGCGCTCGATCCCGGTCAAGTATCTGATATTGTCGAGACTAGCAGCGGCCTGCATCTTCTGAAGGTGACTGAGCTTGATCAGCCGCCGCTTGAAGAGATGCGTGAAGAGGTCGAGCGCGAGCTGGCGCTGGCCGAGGTCAGCGATACCTTTAATCGCCAGGTGCAGACCCTGATCGATGAAAGTTTTGCTGCCGACGACCTGGCCAGCGTGGCCGATCAGCTCGAGCTTGACCTGTACCAGAGCGACTGGGTCGCCCGGGATGGTGTGTCGGGCGTGCTCTCCGAGCCGGGCGTTATGCAGCAAGCCTTCAGTGACGATGTCCTGGTGGAGGGCTTCAATAGCGAGGTGATCGAACTGGATGAGGATCGCAGGATGGTGTTGCGGATCACTGATCACCGCGAGCCCACTGTGCTTCCGCTCGATGAGGTCCGCGATCGGATAATGCAGGCGGTTGAGCTTCGCAAGCAGCGCGAGGCGCTGCTCGAGGTGGCGCGCACCCAAGTGGAACTACTGCAGGAAAGCGAGGCGTTGGATATCGACTGGCGACATGTCGAGAGTGCCGTGCGGCAGCAGGATAATGTTCCGCGTTCGGTACTGCAGGCGGCATTCCGGCTTCCCCATCCTGGGGATGAAGAAACCGTCTACGGTCAGGCCACCGACGAGGATCGAGTGGTCCTCATTGCCCTGGAGCGTGTCGAGCAGGGTGAAGTGGATGCCCAGGTGGAGACCTTCGTGGCGCGCATGACTGAGCAACTGCGTGGACAGGCTGCGATTCAGGGGCTCCAGTCCTATCTGCGAGAGACCGCCGATATCGATCGCCGCTGATACCAAGGTGGGATCGGCAAACAGGAGGCACAGTGTGCCTCCTGTTTTTTTGGTTCATCGAAATTATACCGTTATCATGATTGCTCGTTCAATACAGGTAACTGACAAGGTGCTTGTCAACGCTGCATGCGTGATGGTGCTCTAAGCGTTACTGTATGACATAAAGGAAAATCTACAACCGTGGCGATGGCGCTGCCAGGCTGGAGTCGAGTATGTGGCTGCCTGGGGCTCAGAAATCGATTCGTTGCAGGGTGGGGCGGCCGACGTTCTTGATGACCACTTCCCAGCCCTGGCCGGGCCGCCAGTCGCCCAGCACGACGCGCTGGGCGGGTGTGCCGTCGATGTCGAGATCATGCACCGCCGGGCGGTGGGTGTGGCCATGGATCAGGGTCGTGACGCCATGGTCGCGCATCGTCTGGACGACTTCGTCGGGGGTCACGTCCATGATGTCATCGGCCTTGTTGGAAGTGGCCTCGCCCGACTGCTGGCGTAGCGAGGCCGCCAGTGTGATACGGTCGGTAATCGGCATGGCCAGTACCTGCTGCTGCCATTCGGGCTGCCGTGCCTGGGCGCGGAAAGCCATGTAGGCCTCGTCCCGGGTGCAGAGGCTATCGCCATGCATCAGCAGTATTGGCGCGTCGTGGAAGACGACCAGAGCAGGGTCGGCCAACAGCTTCGCGCCGGCAGCGGTGGCGAAGCGCTGGCCGAGCAGGAAGTCACGATTGCCGTGCATCAGGTAGATGGCTGTACCATCGTCTGCGAGTTGGTGCAGGGCGGTGGCGATATCCACGGCGAGTGCTGCATTGCCGCTGGTATCGACATCGACCAGGTCGAGTAGGTCGTCACCGACCCAGGCCTCGAAGAAATCGCCGAGTATGTAGAGCGCATCTGCCCCCTGGGCCCGTGTCTGGAGCCAGCCGAGAAAGCTGTCGGTCACCTCGGGGGCTTCAGGGTGCAGATGCAGGTCGGAAACTATCAGTGTGGTCATGGGCCGTCTCGCAGGGCTGAATCATGAGGGGCCAGCGCAATACGGCCGAACTGGGCAGTCTTGTTGCGCTTCGATCCTGTCAGGTATCGGCAGGGCCATCCTTCATGTAGGCACGCTGGATGATCACATCCTCGGCCGGGACATCGGCATGCATGCCGCGTCGGCTGGTTCCCATGGCGGTGATCTTCTCGACCACGTCCATGCCTTCGACCACCTCACCGAAGACGCAATAGCCCCAGCCCTGGATGTTCTTGCCGCTGTGGTTGAGGAAGTCATTATCGGCCACGTTGATGAAGAATTGCGCCGTGGCAGAGTGGGGGTCCTGGGTGCGCGCCATGGCCAGGGTGCCGATGGTATTCTTGAGGCCGTTATCGGCTTCGTTCTCGACCGGCTCGCGGGTTGGTTTCTGATTGAACTCCTGGTCGAAGCCGCCGCCCTGTACCATGAAACCAGGGATCACCCGATGAAACAGTGTGCCGTCGAAATGGCCGTCGTGAACGTACTGCTCGAAATTGGCGGCGGTTTTCGGGGCTTTGTCGTGATTCACGGCGACCGTGATATCACCGAGGTTGGTCTCTAGAACGATCATCGCTTTTTCCTGTGAGCTGTGACTTGGGCAATAGCAGGCGCGCCTTGGCGCCGTGCAGGGGCGTGGCGCTATAATAGCGGTTTTGCATCGATGCGCGAAGCGCGTCGGGTTGTTCCTTTCTCCAAGACAGCCCCACGAACGGGCTTCGCGCCCATTCAACCAGAGGTTTACCGCATCAACATGTCCACCGATACCGCCAGCGCGCCGAATTTCATCCGCAACCAGATCCGCGACGAGATCGAAGCCGGCAAGGCCGACAGGGTCGTGACTCGCTTTCCGCCGGAGCCCAACGGCTTTTTGCACGTGGGTCATGCCAAGTCGATCTGTCTCAATTTCGGCCTGGCCGAGCAGTTCGGTGGCGATTGTCATCTGCGCTTCGACGATACCAATCCGGCCAAGGAGGAGCAGGCCTATATCGATGCCATCAAGGAGGACGTGGCCTGGCTGGGTTTCCAGTGGGCGGGCGAGGTGCGCTATGCCTCCGACTACTTCGACCAGCTCTATGCCTGGGCTCAGCACCTGATTCGCGAGGGCAAGGCCTATGTGGACGATCTCTCCCCCGAAGAGATCCGCGAGTATCGCGGCAGCCTGACTGAGCCCGGCAGGCCGAGCCCCTACTGCTCGCGCAGCGTGGAGGAGAACCTTGACCTGCTCGAGCGCATGCGTACCGGCGAGTTCGCCGAGGGCGAGAAGGTGCTGCGCGCTAGGATCGATATGGCCGCACCGAATATCAACCTGCGCGACCCGATCCTCTATCGCATTCGCCACGCCCATCACCACCAGACCGGCGACAAGTGGAAGATCTACCCCTCATACGACTTCACCCACGGCCAGTCGGATGCGCTCGAAGGCGTTACCCACTCCATCTGCACCCTGGAGTTCGAGGATCATCGCCCGCTCTACGAGTGGTTCCTGGAGAACCTTCCGGTGCCGGCCAAGCCGCGCCAGATCGAGTTTGCCCGGCTCAACCTCAACTACACCCTGACCTCCAAGCGCAAGCTCAAGCTGCTGGTGGACGAGGGTATCGTCGACGGCTGGGACGACCCGCGAATGCCGACCATCTCCGGCATGCGTCGCCGCGGTTATACGCCGGGGTCGATCCGCAAGTTCTGCGACATGATCGGTGTGACCCGTGCCGACGGCGGCCTGGTGGACATTGCCATGCTCTATCACGCCATTCGATCGGACCTCGAGGACAACGCCCCGCGTGCCATGTGCGTGCTCAAGCCGCTCAAGGTGGTGCTGACCAATGTGGCCAACGACCACGAAGAGGTCTTTGATGTGCCGGGCCACCCCGCTCGCGAGGACATGGGTGTGCGCCAGATTCCCTTCACCCGCGAGCTGTGGATCGACCAGGACGACTTCATGGAGGAGCCACCGAAGAAGTTCTTCCGGTTGGCACCGGGCCAAGAGGTGCGGCTGCGCAATTCCTATGTGATTCGCTGCGACGAGGTGGTGAAAGACGCTGCCGGCGCGATCACCGAGCTGCGCTGTTCGGTGGATCTCGACACCCTGGGCAAGAACCCGGAAGGGCGCAAGGTGAAGGGCGTGATTCACTGGGTCAGCGCTGTCCACGCGGTACCCATGGAGGTACGCCTCTACGACAACCTGTTCCAGGTCGAACAGCCCGACCGGGACAAGGACGCCGACTTCCTCGATCACCTCAATCCCGATTCCCTGCAGGTGCATCAGGCCATGGGCGAGCCGAGCCTGGCCGAGGCGCCGCCCGAGTCGCGCTTCCAGTTTGAGCGCGTCGGCTACTTCTGTGCCGACCGCCACGCCTGTCGCGACGGCAAGCGCGTGTTCAATCGTACCGTCGGGCTGAAGGATGGCTGGGCCAAGGTTCAGAAGCAGGAAACCCGGAAAAAAGAGCAAGGACAGAAGAAGGGCTGACATGCAGATCTACAATACGCTGACGCGCCGCAAGGAAACGTTCGTACCCATCGAGCCGGGCAGGGTACGCATGTACGTCTGCGGCATGACCGTCTACGACTACTGCCACCTGGGCCATGCCCGGGTGATGGTGGCGTTCGATGTGGTGACCCGATACCTGCGCTGGCGCGGTCTTGACGTCACCTACGTGCGCAACATCACCGATATCGACGACAAGATCCTCAAGCGTGCCGACGAGAACGGCGAGAGTATCGGTGCGTTGACTGAGCGCATGATCGGCGCCATGCACGAGGACGAGGCGCGGCTGTTCGTGTTGCGTCCGGATCATGAGCCTCGTGCCACTGGGCATGTGGCCGAGATCATCGCCATGATCGAGACCCTGATCGACAAGGGTTACGCCTATGCGGCGAGCAATGGCGACGTCTACTACCGGGTGCGCAAGTTCGAGGGCTACGGCAAGCTCAATAACCGCGACCTGGACGAGATGCGCTCCGGGGCCCGGGTCGAGGTCGACGAGCACAAGGAGGACCCGCTCGACTTCGTGCTGTGGAAAGCGGCCAAGCCCGGCGAGGCGAGCTGGTCGTCGCCCTGGGGCGAGGGGCGCCCCGGTTGGCACATCGAGTGCTCGGCCATGTCGACCTGCTGCCTGGGGGAGACCTTCGACATTCATGGCGGCGGGCCGGACCTGACCTTCCCTCACCATGAAAATGAGATCGCCCAGAGCGAGGCGGCCACCGGCAAGCCCTACGTCAACACCTGGATGCATGCGGGAGCGGTGAGGGTGGACCAGGAGAAGATGTCCAAGTCGCTGGGCAACTTCTTCACCATCCGCGAGGTGCTCGAATCGCACGACCCGGAAGTGGTGCGCTACCTGCTGGTGGCCAGCCACTATCGCAGTGCCATCAACTACGCCCCGGAGTCCCTGGCGGATGCCCGCAAGTCCCTCGAGCGGTTCTACAACGCCCTCGAAGGGCTGGCGTTCGAGGGTGATGAACCACGGGGCGAGGTGGATGCACGATTCGCTGAGCGCTTCATCGCCGCCATGGACGACGACTTCAATACCGCCGAGGCGCTGTCGGTGCTCTTCGAGCTGGTCCGCGAACTGAACCGGGCCAAGAAGGAAGCTCCCGAGTGGGCGCCGCTACTGGCCGCCGAGCTCAAGCGCCTGGGCGACGTACTTGGCCTGCTGCAGCAGGACCCCGAGGCGTTCCTCAAGGGCGGTGCCAGCGAACTGCCGCTGAGTGAAGCCGAGATCGAAGCGAAGATCGTTGCCCGTGCAAACGCCAAGAAGGCGATGAACTTTGACGCCGCCGACGGTATTCGTGACGAGTTGGCAGCGCTTGGCATCATTCTCAAGGATTCCCGCGAGGGGACTACCTGGGTAATGGAACAGATGGATTAGGTCGACTGCAATTACATGCATTGCGCCAGGCCTATGGCCGGGCGCAATACGTTCAGCCCCGGGCTTTGGCCGGAGGAAGAGGGATCTGGCGCGGCCAGGCATCCTCCACCACGAACAGTCGTCGATAGCCGCCGCCCGGACGACAGTCGCCATCAGCCGTCAGGGCGATCTGGACCGGTGGGCCGTGGCCCCGAATGTGCTGCGCCAGTCGAGTTTCCACGTCGCGCAGGCTGGTGAATGCCTCGTCTCTTGGCAGTGCCAGCCAGTGTGGCTTGGCCAGCCACGCTGCACGGGTCCCGCGGGGCAGGCCGTCGCGGAAGTTGCGCCACTCACTCCATTGCAGCCACTCCCCCCTGAGGTGCTCCTGGGTCGCCTCTCGGGGCGACGGCAGGGCCTGATGCCAGGGGTAGAACAGCACGCCGGGCATTGCCAACTGGGGCTGGATGAACGGCTCCGGAGTAGGGCCGACATCCCTGGGGCGAGTGTGGAGCCGGATCGCCAGGCGTGTCTCGGCTCGCTCCGTCAGGCGTAATTGATGGCGATGAAGATGCTCGCGCTTGGTCGCCAGGCTGTCGGCGCCACCGGGGCCGATCCAGCGCGCCTGGTCGCTGGGGTCCCCAGGTCCTTCCGGGAGGCCGAGATAGAACTTGATGGCCACTTCCAGGTGGATGGGCATCGGGTCGCAGCGGCGGCGATAGAGCAGGTCGAGTTCGCCCAGGGTGCGCTTGCCCTGGTGGACGCGCAGGTTGTGTGCCAGCAATCGCGTACCGGGAGCGGCGTCGAGCAGGAATTGCCATAGCGTTTCATGGTAGTGCCCCATGCGGCCTTCAACGGTGCTGCCGACACGCTGTTCGAGTATTTGCGGCGCGGCTTCCAGTCCCCGGAAGAAGTTTGTAAGCTGCCCATCGTCTGCCAGCCCCAGAACCTCACGTGAAGGACGCCCCGGCCACTCGGCGTGGATCAGATCCGGCGCCATGAGGATCCAGGCCAGGTCGCGGACCAGGGGGTGATGGCAGTGGACGAGTCGTGGGTCGCCGCTTGCAAGCATGTTGAAAATCATTCCGCGTTGAGATCAGGTCTGACAGCCAAACTGTACACCCCTTATACTCTGGGAACATTCACAACCTATGGGTGGTGGCGATGAAGCGCTCCCTGACCGGCCTGGCAGTCCTTGCGACTGCCTCTGTGCTGACCCCGTCCGTGGCCCAGGCTAGCGACCCCGTGGTGGTTTCCTCCAAGATCGATACTGAAGGCTCGGTGCTGGGCCAGTTGATCATGCAAAGACTCGAGCAGGCCGGCATCGAGGTCGAGGATCGACTGCAGCTGGGTGGCACTAGTATCGTGCGCAGCGCCTTGAAGGCTGGCGAGATCGACCTTTACCCCGAATATACCGGCAATGGCGCCTTTTTCTTCGACATGGCCGACAGTGATGTGTGGAATGATCCCGGTGAAGCCTACGCCACGGTGCGGGACCTGGATGCCGAGGATGGGCTGATCTGGCTGACGCCGGCCGACGCCAACAATACCTGGGCCATGAGTGTCCGTGGCGACCTGGCGCGTGAACACGACCTGGCTACCCTGGAAGACTTGGCGGACTATCTGTCGGAGGGGGGCGAGTTCAAGTTCGCTGCCAGTGCCGAGTTCGTCGAATCCGAGCAGGCCCTGCCGGCATTCCAGCAGGCCTACGGCTTCGAGCTGTCGTCGGATCAGCTGTTGGTGCTGTCGGGCGGGAACACTGCCGCCACCATGCGGGCCGCCGCCCAGCAGACCAGTGGCGTCAACGCGGCCATGACCTACGGTACCGACGGTGGTCTCGGCGCTCTGGACCTGGTGGTGCTCAAGGATACGCTTGGCGTTCAGCCAGTTTATCAGCCGGCGCCGGTGGTGCGTGAAGCCGTGCTGGAGGCACACCCCGAGATCGAATCGCTGTTGGCGGCGGTCTTTCAGGCGCTGGATCTCGAGACACTGCAGCGGCTCAACGGGCAGGTCGCCGTCGACGGGCTGGCTCCCCGCCAAGTTGCCGAGGATTTCCTCGCCGACCTCGCGGAATGATACGTGACGGCTGCTAGGTCTACGCCCAACTGGGTATTGCTGTGTCTCATGCTCGTCGGGCTGATGGCTTGGCTTGTGCTCGACGCGGTGAACGTCACGCCCAACCGCATCGTTTCAGGCACGCCCTATCGCGCCTACGAGGTGCATGGCTGGTGGGCAGCGCTGCTGGCCGGTGTACCCATGCTGGCGGTAATGGTGCTGGCCTGGCGCCCCGATGTTCGGCGACTGCAAGCCGCCTTGGTCGTGGTAGTGGGGTTGCTGTCGGCGATGCCTCTTTGGCTGGCAACAGCCGTTGCGGCCCTGGCCGATCCCGACATGCCCCAGGCGCGTCTGGGAGTCGGATCGTCGCTCTGGCTGTTGCTGTTCCTGTGGCTGCTGGTGGTGATCGAGTTGCGTACCCGCCTGGGTCTGCCACGCGCGTTCGGCTGGCTGCTGTTGCTGCCGATACTCATCGGCTGGTGGCTGTCGCTATCGTTCTGGCTCGAGCCGCTGGCGCTCTTCCGGGAGTACCAGGTGCGTAGCGAGCAGTTTGCCTCGGCCATCGTCTACCATCTGGCCCTGGTTGGCGCGGCGGTCGGTGCGAGCCTGGTGCTGGGAATCGTGCTGGCGCTGGGCATGCGTCGCTATCCCGGCATGCGCAAGGCCGGCTTCAGCGTGCTCAATGTTGTACAGACCATCCCCAGTCTGGCTCTCTTCGGCCTGCTGCTGGCCCCCCTGGCCTGGCTGTCGTCGCGTTTCGACTGGCTGGCGTCCATGGGGGTGAGCGGCATTGGCTGGGCGCCGGCTTGGCTGGCACTGGTTGGCTATAGTCTGCTGCCCATGGTGCGCAACACCTATGTCGCCCTTGAAGGCGTCGAGCCGGCAGTGATCGAGTCGGCCCGCGGGATGGGCATGAGTCGTCGTCAGGCCTTCTTGCAGGTACGGCTTCCGCTGGCGTTGCCGGTCGTGCTGGAAGGGGTGCGAATCACCACGGTACAGGCGATCGGCCTCACAGCCGTGGCGGCGCTGATCGGCGCCGGCGGCCTGGGAACCTTTATCTTCCAGGGCCTGGGCCAGGCAGCGATGGACCTGGTGCTGCTCGGAGCACTGCCCATCATCGCCCTGGCACTGGTGGCCGATGCCCTGCTGGGGGCGTTGGCCGAGCGATTTCGCCACGGAGGGACCCCATGATCGAACTCTTCGACGTCACCAAGCGTTTCGGCAGCGAGACCGCTGTCGACGCTATTTCGCTGCGGGTCGAGAAGGGGGAGTTCTGTGCCTTGGTCGGCTCCTCCGGCTGCGGCAAGTCGACCACGCTGCGCATGATCAACCGTTTGATCGAGCACAGCGAAGGGGAGATCCATCTCGACGGCCAGCCGGTTCGCTCGTTCAATGAGGAGCTGTTGCGGCGTCGCATCGGCTACGTGATCCAGAACACCGGGCTCTTCCCGCACTGGACGGTGGCACGCAACATCGGTCTGGTCCCGCGTCTGCTCAAATGGCCGCGTGGCAAGATACGTGCTCGGACCGAAGAGCTGCTGGGGCTCCTCGGGCTGCCGCGTGAGGAGTTTGCCGACAAGTACCCCCACCAGCTGTCGGGCGGGCAGGCGCAGCGAGTCGGCGTGGCCCGGGCCCTTGCCGCCGACCCCGAGATCCTGCTCATGGATGAGCCCTTCGGAGCTCTGGATCCGATTACCCGGGAAGCGCTGCAGCGCGAGTTGCAGGATATTCAGGCGCGCCTCAACAAGACCGTGGTCTTCGTGACCCATGACATGGATGAAGCCCTGGCCCTGGCCGATCGACTGGTGGTGATGCACCAGGGGCGGATCATTCAGCAGGGGCGTCCCATCGACCTGCTGCATGATCCGGTCGATGCGTTCGTCGAGTCCCTGCTCGGTGGCTTGGATCGGGGGCTCAAGGAGGCGGCACTGACCCGCGTCAGCGAGCGCATGGCGCCCTTCGGGCCACGGCTGCTGGCAAGCGAGCGCATTCCCTACCGGGCATCGTTGAGCCAGGCGCTGTCGGTCATGCTGTGGCACCGGGTGGAGCGCTTGACGGTAGTCGACGACGAGGACATCCCCATCGGTGAGCTATCGCTGCGCCGACTGTTGGGGGCCAAGTCATCATGAGCGAAAGCCTGGCCCCGCTCGCACCAAACAGTGAAGGTGGCCGCGGGGTGGCGCAATGGCGCCACTGGGGCGTGCCGCTGATCTGGCTGACGTTACTGCTGGTGTTCACCTTTGGCATGGCGCAGCTGGAGGTGTTCTTGCGGCTGATCGAGCCCGATACTCGGCAAGTCCTGTATCACCGTTCGAGTCTTGCCTCCCTACTGGGCCAGCATGTGTTCGTGGTGGCCGTGGCGTCGGTGCTGGCCATTGTGCTGGGGGTGAGTGCCGCCATTGCCGTCACACGGCCAGCCGGTCGCGATTTCCTGCCATTGGTTGCCCAGCTCGCCTCCATCGGGCAGACCTTTCCCCCTGTGGCCGTGCTGGCGCTGGCGGTGCCGGTGCTCGGGTTCGGCACATTGCCGATCATCGTGGCGCTGCTGCTGTACGGCCTGCTGCCTATCGTTCGCAATACACTGGCGGGCCTCTCGGGCATCGACCCTGGTGTCCACGAGGCGGCGAGGGGCATGGGCATGACCGACGGCCAAATTCTGCGCCAGGTCGAACTGCCGCTGGCGGCGCCGGTGATTCTGGCCGGCATCCGCACCGCCGTCACCATCAATATCGCTACGGCTGCCATCGGTGCCACAGTCGGCGCGAGCAACCTGGGCGACCCCATCATCTCCGGTATCGTCAACGGCAATACCGCCTATATCGTGCAGGGGGCCCTGCTGATCGGGCTGCTGGCGATCACCGTCGACAGTACGTTCGAGCGTCTGCTGCGTCGACCGGCGGCCCGTTAGCGCGATATCCAACAGACACGACAGTGCAGGCAGTGGATTCATCAGGTCGAGTGCAGGAGGACTAGCAAAATAGATGCTTTTGATGGCATCTTACGTTAACGTCAACTAGCCAGCGTTGGCGGTACGCTGGAGACAACCTCTGGCAGCCGACTACATTACAGTCAACACTGCCCTCACAAGGGGCGGCTTTCCTCCTGCCACCACCCAAGGAACAGGATGATGACAACAACATACGACGTCCATTCGCCGAGCTTCATGACCGGCGACGAATTCCAGATACCCACCTTCCGGCTCCTGCAGCAGGACGGCACCCTGTTCGAAGGCGCCGAGGCCCCCGAGCTCGACAAGGAGAAGGCGCTCAGGATCTACCGCGCCATGCTGGTGACCCGCGTGCTCGACGAGCGCATGTTGGCAGCCCAGCGCCAGGGGCGGCTCTCCTTCTACATGCAGTGCACGGGTGAAGAGGCGGCGGTGATCGGCGCCACGGCGGCGCTGGACGATGCCGACATGATCATGGCCCAGTACCGCGAGCAGGGCGCACTCGCCTATCGCGGCTTCACCTACGACGAGTTCATGAACCAGCTGTTCGGCAACGAACTCGACTACGGCAAGGGCCGGCAGATGCCGATTCACTATGGATCGCGCAAGCTACACTACATGACCATCTCCTCGCCGCTGGCCACGCAGATTCCCCAGGCGACCGGCTATGCCTACGGTCAGAAGATGGCCGGGGAGGGGCACTGCACGATCACCTTCTTCGGTGAAGGGGCGGCCTCCGAGGGCGATTTCCACGCGGCGCTGAACATGGCCTCGGTGCACAAGGTGCCGGTGATCTTCTTTTGCCGCAACAACGGCTATGCGATCTCGACCCCGGCCACCGAACAGTTTGCCGCCGACGGCATCGCGCCGCGCGCCTTCGGCTATCGCATGCATGTCATCCGGGTCGACGGCAACGATATCCTGGCGGTCTATCGCGCCACCCAGGAGGCCCGCGCCATTGCCGTGGAGCAGAACGAACCGGTGCTGATCGAGGCCATGACCTACCGGCTGGCGGCCCACTCCTCTTCGGACGACCCTTCCGGCTATCGTTCGCGCAAGGAGGAGGAGGCCTGGCGGGAGAAGGACCCGATTCTGCGCATGCAGCGCTGGCTCATCGACCGTGAGTGGTGGAGTGAAGAGGAGGAGAAGGCCCTTCAGGAGAGCCTGCGCCGTGAGGTGTTGGAGACCATGAAGCGTGCCGAGAAGCGTCCTCCACCTCCGCTGGAAAGCCTTGTCACCGATGTCTATGCCGACGTGACACCGGCGCTGCAGCGTCAGCTCGATGCGCTCAAGACCCATATTCGCAAGTACCCGGATGCCTATCCGAAAGGTGCGCGCTCACTCGACCCCGATGTCAGCGTGTCCAGCGATGCCGCCAAAGCCAGTGACGACCAGGAAGGAGCCTGAGATGCCAAAGATGAACATGCTGCAGGCGATCAACAATGCCCTGGACATCGCCATGGCCGAGGATGACAAGGTTCTCTGTTTTGGCGAAGACGTGGGCGTGTTCGGCGGTGTATTCCGTGCCACCAGCCACCTTCAGGAGAAGTACGGCCGCGCCAGGTGTTTCAATACCCCGCTGGTGGAGCAGGGCATCATCGGCTTTGCCAATGGCCTGGCGGCACAGGGCTCGGTTCCGGTGGCCGAGATTCAGTTCGCCGACTACATCTTTCCGGCCTTCGACCAGATCGTCAACGAGACAGCCAAGTTCCGCTACCGCTCCGGCGACCTTTTCAACGTGGGTGGCCTGACGATTCGCACGCCTTACGGTGGTGGGATTTCCGGGGGGCTCTATCACTCCCAGTCGCCGGAGGCATACTTCGCCCATACGCCGGGGCTGAAGGTCGTGGTGCCGCGTAACCCCTACCAGGCGAAGGGACTGCTGCTGGCCGCCATCCGCGACCCCGACCCGGTGATCTTCTTCGAGCCCAAGCGGCTCTATCGCGCCTCCACCGGCGAGGTGCCGGAGGACGATTACCAGTTGCCGATCGGCGAGGCGGAGGTGATCAAGGAGGGCACCGATGTCACGGTGCTGGGCTGGGGGGCCCAGATGGAACTGATCGAGAAGGCGGTCGAAATGGCCGAGAAGGCTGGCATCTCCTGCGAGATCATCGACCTGCGCTCTATCCTGCCCTGGGATGAGGACTCGGTTGCCGAGTCGGTACTCAAGACCGGGCGACTGGTCATCAGTCACGAGGCGACGCGTACCGGCGGTTTTGCCAGTGAAATCGCCGCTACCATACAGGAGCGTTGTTTCCTGTACCTGGAATCGCCCATCGAACGGGTGACCGGAATGGATACCCCTTTCCCGCTGACGCTGGAGAAGGAGTACATGCCGGACCACCTCAAGATCTACGAGGCCATCCGGGCCAGTGTGGATTTCTGACGATCGATATCAGGACAGGAGATGCAAGATGAGTGACTTCATGCTGCCCGATATCGGTGAAGGTATCGTGGAATGCGAGATCGTGGAATGGCGTGTCAACGAAGGCGACGTCATCGAGGAAGACCAGCCGGTGGTCGAGGTGATGACCGACAAGGCGCTGGTCGAGATCACCGCGCCGGAAGCCGGGCGAGTGACCAAGCTGTACGTGCCAAAGGGGGAGATTGCCAAGGTTCACTCACCGCTGTTTGCCTATGAGCCAACCCATGTGGCAGAGAGTCCGCAGCCAGTGCCTTCGGTGGCCGAGCAGTCCGCGGCGGTGAAACCGCCTTCGAACCAACATGCCGCTTCCGAGATGGATTCTTCGTCGGGCCTGGGTGTGGCGACGACGGGACGAGGCCCCTATGGGCGTATTCCGGCGAGTCCCGCCGTGCGTCGATTGATTCGAGAGAACGCCCTGACGCTGGAGGCCATTACCGGCTCCGGCAAGGACGGGCGGGTACTCAAGGAGGATGTGCTGCGTCACCTCGAGCAGGACGCCGAACCCGCGGTGGCGGCGGATAACCGGGGGGTATCCACACCGGAGAGGGCTCCGGCGTCTGCGCTCTCCGCCGAGGGCGAGGTCGTCGTCGAGCCGATTCGCGGCGTACGCGCGGTCATGGCGCGTCGGATGGTCGAGTCCGCGAGCACTATCCCGCACTTTCAGTACGGCGAGGAGATCGATGTCACCGACCTGTTGGCCTTGCGAGCCCGTCTCAAGCCCCAGGCCGAGGCACAGGGAACACGCATCACTTTGATGCCGTTCTTCATGAAGGCCATGGCGCTGGCGGTGAAGGAGTACCCCATTCTCAATGCCCGGCTCAATGACGAGGTCAGCGAGATCCACTACCTGCCCTCCTGCAACGTGGGCATGGCGGTGGATAGCCGGGCGGGTCTCCTGGTGCCCAACGTTAAGCAGGTCGAACGGCGTACCTTGCTCGACGTGGCCCGGGAGATCGAGCGACTGACCGCTGCGGCGCGAGAAGGCCGGGTGGATCAGGTCGACCTCAAGGGCGGCACCATCAGCATCTCCAACATCGGTGCGCTCGGGGGAACTTATGCGGCCCCGATCATCAACGCACCTGAGCTTGCCATCGTCGCCATCGGCAAGACCCAGTGGCTGCCACGCTTCGATGACAATGGCGATGTGGTGCGTCGGGCGATCATGACCATTACCTGGGCAGGGGATCATCGAGTCATCGATGGCGGCACCATCGCACGCTTCTGTAATGCCTGGAAAGGGTACCTGGAGAGCCCGGAAACGATGCTTCTTCACCTGGGGTGAAAGACACTGATTTATCCCGTATCGCTTCGGTGGCGGCATGGATCAGCGTATTCCTGACGAGAAGGTGACGTATGTCCCAGGCACCGCTGCAGCAGTTCTATATTCCCGAAGAGCAGTCGATCTATCTGCTCAGCCACGACGATGCCCGCAAGCTCAAGGAGTGGGTGGCGCTGTGTCAGGCCCAGCTGGCCCAACTGGGTTACCGGGATATCGCACTGATCGGCAAGGGCGCCTACGGTTTCGTCTTCGCCGGGGTGACCGCCCACGATGAGGAGTACGTCTTCAAGTTCACCCGGGTCAACCTGCCCCAGCACCTTCAGGACCGCCTGGAGGAGGAAGCCTTCATGCTGGAACAGGTCGACCATCCGCGAGTGCCCAGGCTGGTGGCCTACCAGCGGGTGCGCAATCAGTCGATACTCGTCATGCAACGAGCACCGGGACTCAACCTTGAGGAGGTCTCGCTGCGCGAGGGCAGGCTTTCGCCTCGCCTGGTCGTGCGTATTGCCGGGCAGCTGGCGGATATCCTGAGCACGCTGCGTCGCGAGGCAGGGCCGGCAGGCCGCCCCATCGTGCATGGCGACATCAAGCCCTCGAACCTCGTCTTCGACGCACGCCGGGAGGAGGTGGCCCTCATAGACTGGGGCTCCTCGGTATTCACCCAGCTCGATGCCAACCAGCAGTTCGTGGCGGCCAACGTCATGGAGCTGATGTCGGATAATCTCCAGCAGACCAATGCTCGCCTGGGCGATGTCTATTTCATCGGTGAAGAGCAGCTCAACGGGGCGCTCTCCTCACCGCGTTTCGACGAGCAGGGCACGGCGGGCACTCTTTACGCCCTGGCATCCGCCCAATCCTGCCGCTTCGGTCACCGTGCCATTCCCGCCACCTCGCTGGGCCTGCCCATGGAGTTTGCTCGCATGCTCGACGGCATGCTCGACCCAGACCCCCGGGTGCGCCTGCGTGCCGGCGACCATTTTATTCGCGAGATGCCAAGGCTTGCCCGCCTGGTCATGATCGATCTTCCCGAGCCACCGGAAGCGGCACTGGTACCCACCTGGGTGCGTCCAGCCAGCCGTGAGATCGACACGGTCGTCTACAGTTCGCGCAAGGCCTTCCTCCGCGAGGAAGGCGCTCCTGAAACCCTCAGTGACGTCAACGACGTCCAGCTTGACCGCTATTACAAGAATTTCATGCAGGGCATGGGAGAGACGGAAAAGGCGTTTCTCGCCGCCGTCAGCCGGCTGGGCAAGTATCCGGTGGTGGGCGGGCTGGCGGTGCGCTGGGAAGCAGAGGGCGTCTATATCGACACCTCGCTCAATCTGCACGACGGCGAGCTGAAGTCCGCCTTCGTGGCGGCCGTCAACAACATGGTCAATCTCGCCCGGGCGATCTATCGGCAGGGTATATTCAAAAGCTGCCTGTTCAATGCCCGCGATACGCTTCACCTGGACCGGGAGGGGCCGGACCGCCCCTTCACGGTGGAGCCGGGCATGGCGCTGCGCTATGAAGTCAGCGCCATGCCCGAACTGGAAGATAGAAGCCGGTTGCACAGCTACTTCGAGGATGGACCAGACCCGGAGGAGTTCCTGGTGCTGCCCGAGGAAATCATCGTTTCGCTGGAGGCGCTCAACGACATCCACCATACCGGCATGATCATCTTCGAAGCACTGCCGCAACACCTGAAGATCCATAGCTACTACCGGTTGCTGGATCCATCCCGGGAGACGGAATTTCGTCAGCGGCTCGACGATATACTGACGGCAGTGGGCCTGATTGAAGGGCTGGGAGTTTCCGGTTTCATGAAAATGCCCTACAAGGACACCCGATTCTTTGCCCATGTGCAGCGCCAGCCCGAGCGCTACTATCCCCGTGACCCGCGGATGGCACAACGCGACGCAAGCGCCGCAATGCGCCAGAGCCCGGGCGTCTGATCCCTCAGCGAGTCATCGCCTGGGGCAGGTAGAGAGCGATCTCGGGGAAGATGTGCAGCAACGCGATGGAAGCCAGCATCAGCAGGAAGAAGGGCAGGGTCGCCTTGGTGATGGTCACGATATCCTTGCCGGTCAGCCCCTGGATGACGAACAGGTTGAAGCCGACCGGCGGTGTGATCTGCGACATCTCCACCACAACGACCAGATAGATGCCGAACCAGATCAGGTCGAAACCCGCGGAACTGACCAGGGGCATCAGAATGGCCGTTACCAGCAATATTAGCGATATGCCATCGAGGAAGCAGCCCATCACCAGCAGTAGCAGGGTCAGTGCCACCAGCAGCATGGTGGGCGACAGTCCCATTTCACCGATGGCCCGGGCCAACTGCATGGGAACTTGAGTAAAGCCCATGGCCGAGGTGAGAAACGACGCCCCGGCAATGATGAAGGCGATCATGCAGGCGGTACGTACCGCCGCAAACAGCGATGCCTTGAAGGTGGCAATGCCGAAGCTGCCGGTCAAACGTGCGATGACGATCGAGAGTACCACTCCGACTGCTGCCGCCTCGGTGGGCGAGGCCAGGCCACCGTAGATCGATACGATGATCCCGCCGATCAGCAGCAGGACCGGTATCAGTGACAGCGTGTGGCGAAGCTTCTCGGCCAGCGGCATCGACGACTCATCTTTTCCGGTAAGGCCCAGGCGATTGCCCTTGAGCAGTGACCAAAGAATCAGGTAGGTCATGAAAAGGGTCAGAATCAAGAGTCCCGGGCCGATTCCGGCCATGAACAGCCGCGAGATCGACTGTTCTGTCACTACGCCGTAGACGATCAATACGATGGAGGGTGGGATCAGCAGGCCAAGCGTCGAGGCGCTGGCCAACGTGCCGATCGCCATGCCGCTATCATAGCCCCGACGCTCCAGCTCGGGCAGGGTCATCTTGCCCACCGTGGCACAGGTGGCCGCCGAGGAGCCGCAGACCGCTGCAAACATGCCGCTGCCGATGATGTTGGTATGCAGCAGCCGGCCGGGCAGCCGGTTGAGCCATGGCGAGAGGCCGCGGAACATGCTGTCGGCAAGCCCCGAACGGAACAGGATCTCGCCCATCCAGATGAACATCGGCAGGGCGGTAAGGTCCCAGCCGTAGCTGGCGCCCCAGAAATCCGACGCCAGGATCGGCCCCGGAGCAAACGGGCTGAAGAAGGCCAGCGCTACCCAGGCGGTGCCGATCAGCGCGAAGGCGATCCATACGCCGCTGCCCAGAAGCAGAGCCAGCGTGAAGATGGTGGCCAGACTCAATGTCAGCACAAGTAATTCTCCGAGAGAAAATAGAGTACGGGCTCAGCGGATCTCGCTGTCGTCGGCGGCCGTCGCTTCGCGAAAGCTCGCGGGATCGCGGATGGCGATACGCAGGGCAAAGAGAAGTGCTTCGAGTAGGGCCAGGCAAAGCAGAGCGACGCCTATCGCCAGAACGCTTTGTGGAATCCACAGGGGAATGGCCAGGAAGCCGGATGACACGTCGTTGAAGTGCCGGCTTTCGAGGGCGAGCCCGACCAGCCCGTAGCCGAGTAGCAGGCTGAGGGTCAGAGCCACCAGTAGGCAAAAGACTTCGAACCACACGCGAGTCGACGACGGCAGGCGCGTTATCAGCAGCGTCACACGAATATGCGCATGATGGACGAAGGTATAGGCCAGTCCGAGAAACGTCGCACCAACGAGCAGATAGGAGGCGATTTCCGATACCCCGGTGATGCTCAGGCCAAGGCGCCGTATCCCGATCAGGACCAGCATGGCGTCTAATAGTCGAAATGTGACCTGTGTCGCGACCAGGGTGCAGATGAGGATCATGCAGAAGGCCGCCCCCCACGCACCGAGTCGATAGAGTCGGTCAAGCTTGAAGATCATGTCCTTGCCTCGCGACATGCTTTTACATAGGAGGCGCGGCGGGGTTTGCCGCGCCGTGTACATAAAGCGATCAACGTTGCTGGCGGTACTCCTCCAGGACCTGCTTGGCCTGGTCGTCGGCGCGCGTTTCCCAGTCGCTGAACAATTCATCGCCAGCCGCCTGCAGGGCTGCTGCCACCTCCTCGTTCGGTGTGGATATGGTCATGCCATTTTCCTGCAGGGCCTCTGCGCTGGCGTCGTTGTCTTCACGGCTCATCTGCCAGCCACGCTCTTCGGCACGGGCGGCTGCGTCGAGCAGGGCCTCCTGGGTGGCCTCGTCGAGGCGGTCGAAGGCGCGCTGGTTGATAAAGACGATATTCTTGGGCAGCCACAGGTTGGCGTCGGTGTAATGGGAAACATAGTCCCAGGCTGTCATGGCATTACCGGTAGAGGTCGAAGTGATCATGGCATCGACCCGGCCGGTGCTGAAGGCGGTGGGAATGTCCGACTCTTCGGTTTCGGTGGGGTTGCCGCCGAGATTGTCGACGAAGCGCTGAGTGTTGATATTCGGCGCCCGTACCCGCAGGCCCTCAAACCGCTCAGGATCGTTCAGCTCGAAATCGGTATAGATGCCCTGGGAGGGCCAGGCAACGGCGTATAGTGGCATCATGCCCTGGCTGGCGAACTGCTCGGAGATGATGGGTTTGGTGGCTTCCCACAGGGCGAAGGCTTCTTCATAACTGCCTGCAACCCCAGGCAGGGTATCGACCTCGAAGATCGGGTCGTCGTTGGATAGAACCGAGAGGAAGACCTCGCCCGCCTCGATGGTACCGCGACGGACTGATGGCTTGATCTCGCCGTGAGCGACCAGGGAGCCGCCGCTGTGCACGTTGATACGTAATTCACCATTGGTGGCTTCTGCCACGTCCTCGGCGAACTGCTTGACGTTCTTGGTATGGAAGCTGGCATCACCATAGGGAGTCGCCATGGTCCATTCCGCTGCTTGGGCGCCCGCAGCAACGCTGATGGCAGCTGCCAGTATCACGGGAGTGGCTAGTGTCTTTTGCATGGTAGAGACCTCTTGTTGATGTTGATGGTCGTGCTGTTGCCTGGGGGTGAGATTGGATGCGCCTCGTTACTGCTTCTTGAACAGCTGGCTCTCCCGATCCTTGAACGCCTTGAATTCAAGGGCATTGCCGGAGGGGTCGTAGAAGAACATCGTGGCCTGCTCGCCGGGCTGACCCTTGAAGCGAAGATAGGGCTCAATCTCGAAGCTCACGCCATGGGCTTTCAGCTTCCCGGCGAGCGCCTCCCAGGCCGGCATCTCCAGCACCACACCGAAGTGAGGGACCGGCACGCCGTGACCGTCGACAGGATTGGTATGGCTGGTGACGGGCTTGTCCTTGAGGGCTGGATTGAGGTGACAGACGAACTGATGGCCGAATAGATTGAAGTCGACCCAGCTTTCCGATGAGCGACCTTCGGGACAGCCCAGGAAGTCGCCATAAAAGGCCCGAGCCTCATCGATATCCCGGACCTGAACGGCAAGGTGGAAAGGATCGGAAACGGACATTTGGCCTCCAGGGCTGTTGTCATCGTGAATAGCAGATTTTCTTAATTGATAAACCTCGCAGAGGCCATCGTCAACCGTTTTTATAAATAATATCAGTTTGATAGAAGCGTCCGGTAAGGAATATCGGAAAAAACGATTGGCACCTTCAAAGCCCTATCCATATAGTTAGAGAGAAAATATGCAGTAAAGCTTCATTTGCCATAACAAAAGGAATCGCCATGGTCATACCCTTGCTCAATTGCGATATGGGAGAGAGCTTCGGCAATTACACACTGGGGTTGGACAGCGAAGTAATGCCCTTTGTCGACTGTGCCAATATCGCCTGTGGCTTTCACGCCTCTGACCCTCATGTGATGCGTCAGACAGTGCGGCTTGCGATAGAGCATGGGGTCAAGATCGGAGCACATCCGGCGTATCTCGATCTGATGGGTTTCGGGCGTCGTTCAATGGCGTACTCCCCCGAGGAGATCGAGGACCTTGTGCTCTATCAGATTGGTGCTCTGGCTGGGCTCTGTCAGGCGGAAGGTACAGCCATTCGCTACGTCAAGCCCCACGGCGCCCTATACAACGACATGGCCCGGGATCCTGACCTGCTCAAGGGTGTAATGCGAGCTGTTCGCGCCTATGACGACAGCCTGCCGTTGATGGTAATGGCAACGGCGGATCCAGAGCCATTCCGAACACTGGCCGCCGACATGGGGCTCTCGATCTGGTTCGAGACGTTTGCCGATCGCGCCTACGATGCTCAGGGACACCTGGTCTCCCGCCGGCTGCCCGACGCCGTTCACCACGACGAAGCCACCATCGTGGCCCAGGCGGTGACGCTGGCCAGGGGGGGCGCCTTGACAGCCAGCGATGGTTCGGCACTGACACTGCCCTGCGATACGCTTTGCGTGCACGGCGACAATCCCGAGTCGGTGGCGGCGGTGAGAGCCATTCGCGAGGCGTTTGGCAACCTGGAGTCAGCGTGAGGGCCGGCATCGAAACGACGGCCATGGATGTGTTGATGATCAGGCTCTTCGACACCATCGAAGAGACCAATATGGCATGGATCATTGCCGCCGACCGGGCCCTGCGCGAGGCCTTCGGCGAGACACTGATCGACCTGGTGCCGTCATACACCACTCTGATGCTTCACTATGACTGCCTTGAGCTGGAGCATCGTGAAGCTCATCGGCGTATTCGGGAGGCGCTGGACGATCTACAGCCCGCCGACACACAGGCGGGAAAACGTCACGAGATCCCGGTGTGGTATGACCTGAGTGTCGGGCCCGAACTCCAGCGAGTGGCCGAGCGGGCGGGCGTCACTGTCGAAACGGTGATTCAGCGGCATTGCGACCACGACTACTGCGTCTTCGCCCTGGGGTTCGCTCCCGGTTACGGTTTCATGGGGCTTGTCGAGGAGGCGCTGGCTACGCCGCGCCTGGAGACGCCACGGCACAAGGTCGCCGCGGGCAGCGTTGGCATCGCGGGTCGCCAGACCGCCATCTACCCGCTGCCTTCGCCCGGCGGCTGGAATATCCTGGGGCGCACGGCGGTGCCGTTGTTCGAGCATGCTCGGCGCGGCGATCCCCTGCTCAAGCCGGGAGACCGGGTGCGCTTCAAGGCTGTGTCGCGTGATGAGTTCGAGGCGCAGGGCGGCGATATCACGCCGCTGGAGGAGCGCCCATGAAGGACACGATTGCTGCTGGGATGCGCGTCGTCCAGGCCGGCCCCCTTGCCATGATCGAGGATGGCGGGCGCGTGGGCGTACGCCATCTCGGCGTTACCCAGAGCGGTGCCGCTGACTGGGTCTCGCACTACTGGGCCAATTGGTTGCTGGGCAATTCCCCCGATAGCGCTGCCCTGGAAATCGTGGTGGGTGGTGGCCTGACCCTTGAGGTCGAGCGTGCCACCAGGTTGGCCCTGGTCGGGGCCGATCTCGATGCGCGACTCGATGACGAACCGCTTGTCCCCGGCACCAGTTTTGCGGTGCGAGAAGGGCAGCGGCTAGTTTTCAGGCAGCCCTGCGATGGGCTACGTGTCTATCTCGCTTTTCCCGGTGGGCTGGAAGCGCCGGAGGTGTTGGGTAGCCGCAGCACCACACCACGGGAGCAACTCGGCGGGTTACACGGCGACGGCCAGCCGCTCAAGGCTGGTGACCGACTTGCCTGGCGGGGAGAGCCAAATGATGAGCGTAGCATTCCGGAGCGATTGCTACCCCCCATGCCTCGGCCGGGCTGCCGACTGGCAATGGTACCCGGCGCCCAGATCGCCGAATTCACCGGTTCAAGCCTTTATGCCGCTTTCAATACCGACTGGCGGGTCGATGATCGCGCCGACCGTATGGGGGCGCGGTTACGCGGTCCGACATTGCAATGTCGCCTGGGGAGCATGATTTCGGAGGGAATTCCACTTGGGGCCGTTCAGGTGCCGCCGGACGGCCAGCCTATCGTCCTGCTTAATGATCGACAGACCATCGGGGGATACCCTCGGCTGGGAGCCCTGACACCCATCGCCGCGGCCAGGCTGGCCCAGTGTCTACCGGGACAGGAGGTCAAGCTGGTGGCGGTGTCGCGGGAGCGTGCGGTAGCCGACTATCGACGGATGCTGCAAAATTTCAGTGACGGCGTGCCCATGACACGTTGACACTCAAGCGCCAAGTCCGCTTTCCCGCAGCAACTGATCAAGGCTCGTCTCGCTGGACCTGGCCGGCCGGTTGTCGGCGCCCTCCATATGGAGCTGGGTTTCCAGGTCGTCCATCCCGATGCCGAGACAGCGCCCGATCAGCTCTGCCTTGCTCACCCCGGTTTGCCGGCAGAGATGGTCTAGACGGGACTCGGTTTCGCGGGAAAATCGCAGCAGGTGTGGCATGGCATCATCTCTCCATTCACCCGTCAGTCAGCATCGCGCTGCGACAGGTCGATAGCTCGGTTATTCCTTCAAGATAAAAGCTGCGTGCTGCCTTGTCATCTCTTCAGCACCTCGCTTGATGATGCTGGCCTCCGGTTACTGCTTCATGACAGTGCTGTCGAGGTAGCTCATGCCAGACCTCGACGCTGCATGACCTCGGTAATGATCGGTACCGGTGTCATCAGGTGTTCGCGCATCATGTCGGCGGCACGCTCGGCCTTGCGCTCCAGAATGACATCGACCAGCGCCGCATGCTCTCGGCGCTTGCGCTCCAGGGCCGCTTCCGAAAAGACCGTCTCGCACAGCCAGAGATGGCGATAACGCTCTACCTGGTCGAACAGGCTCTCGCGGACCTGCAGCAGGTGGGGAGAGCTGCAGCCGCTGGCAATGGCAGTATGAAAGGCCTGGTGGCGGGTATCCCAGATATCGAGCAGCTCATCGGGGGTATTGACCTCCATGACCTTGGATAGCGTATGGCCCTTGGCCAGGATATCGGCCTCCCAACTGTCGTCGCCACGCTCGATGGCCAGTCTCAGGATAAGTCCCTCGAGTTGGGCACGTGCATCGTAGAGGTCGGCAAGCTCGGCCAGTGACATCGGTGCGACTCGGTAGCCACGTTGGCTGATGGCCACCACCAGGCGTTCCGCCACGAGTTGGGACAGGGCCTCGCGAAGCGGACCGATGCCCAGGTCGTAACGCTCCTTGAGGCGACTCATCAGCAGTTTTTCGCCGGGTTTGAACACCCCGCGCGTGATGTCATGCTTCAGCCAGCTGTAGGCGCTGATACCAAGGTTCTGTCGTGGGCTGCTGTCCATTGTCGGTCATCCTTGCTTTTGTAGAGCATGATAACCAATTGGCGCCAGAACGGTAATGGCAGGACATTCAATCCAAGTGTCCTTCATTGAAGTGATTGTCCGTTATTGCAATAAGACGTGGACATTACCGGCTTTGAGGTTGCCGTTCTTGTTGACTGGCCATCTGTTCCACTGACCAGTCAACCAGATCCTGGGCGAGACGGTCCGCCGCCAGTCCGAACGCATCGACCACCGCAGCAATGTCCGTGCCATCTGCGGGTTGTTGCTGGGTGAAACGCTGGCTGGCCACCAACTGACGGGTTCGGGTATCGATCAGGCGTGCATCCAGTCGAATGACGGCTTCCGGGCGACCGTCACGGTATTCGCTCTGGAATGCTCGAAGATCACTGGTGAGTTCCAGGTCGGCCGAAAGCGGCGTGTCTGCATGGATCAGCCGGGTTATTCGACCATCCGCCTGGAAGGCATCGATGAAGCGATTGCGCATCAACACGGGGGTGGCATCTGCCCAGCGAGCGCCTTGGTAGACTTGAGGCTGATTGGGGGTCGGTACCACTACGATACGAGTCCCGTCCAGCAGTCCTCCGGCGCTGGGCGTCGCCAGGCGCAACGTAGGACCGCCTGATGCCAGCGCGTTGTGTAGCGGGCTCTCCCGGGACTGGGCGGGGAGGTCATAGAGTGTGACGGGATCGCTTTGGGGCATGAGGGTGCAGGCCGAAAGCAGCCCCAGGGCGGCGATCGACAGCAGTCTGGTGAAACGTTGTCTTGTCCTCACGGGGTGAACTCCTCGACGCCGTCACGCCCCATCAGGAAGTCGGCTGGATTCTCCTCCAGGCGACGGATGACGCGGTTGAGGGTGTTGAGTGTATTGCGCAGCTCAACCGTCGCAGGCCCCAGCCCCTCGATGCCTCGTATACCGCTTTCCAGAGCGCCTTGGTTGGCACCAAGCAGCGCCTCTATCTGCTCGGCGGTGCGGGCCAGGCTCGTGGTGGTCTGGCGAGCACCATCCATGATCTCTTCGCCCTGGCCACCGAGCATGCCGCCGGCCCGCTCGATGAACGAGCGCAATTCCCCGAGGGCCTCGGCACCTTCGGCGGACAGCGCTTCTGCCCGCGCCATCAATCGGCTGGGGCCGTCACCGATGCGTGCCAGGCTGTCGCTGGTTCGCTCCAGGTTGGCCAGAATATTGTGCACGCTATCGGTATTCTCCTCAGACAGTAGCGCTTCGAGTCGATCGAGTACGCGGTTGACGTTGCCGAGGATTTCCTCGCCGTCTCCGAGCAGGGCACTCAACGGTGAAGGGTCGGCGACAATACGCGGCGGAGAATCTCCTGCGGTGGCAACCAGCAGCAGGCTCTCGGGTGTGCCGCCATGCAGCTGAATCGACATGCTGCCGGTGATATTGGCCAACGCCAGGCGGGCACGGGTATCGCGGCGAATGGGTATATGGCTTTCGACGCGAATTCGGGCCAGTACGTTGCGTGGATCTTGTGGGTCGAGGCGCAGGTCGGTGACCTCACCCACCCTGACCCCGCTGTACTCAACGGTGCTGCCTTCTGCCAAACCACTGACGCTGCGGTCGAAGAAGACCTCGTAGTGGTTGAATTGCCTGTCGCTGGTGCTCTGGGTCATCCACAGGGCGAACAGTAGTCCACCGGCCAGGGCCAGCACGGCGAACAGGCCGATCACGACATGGTGCGCTCGTGTTTCCATCACCGATCCTCCGTATGCTGTGCGGCCAGGCTTGCCGCGCGGCCCCTGGGGCCATGAAAGTACTCACGTATCCAGTCATCGTCGGTGGCTTCCACGGTCGCCAGGTCAGCGGCGACGAGGATCCGTTTGTCGGCAATCACCGCTACCCTGTCGCAGGTGGTGTACAGCGTATCCAGGTCATGCGTGACCAGAAATACGCTGAAACCCAGGGCATCGCGTAGGGTCATCAGTAGCTGGTCGAAGGCCGCCGCTCCGATCGGGTCGAGGCCGGCAGTGGGCTCGTCGAGGAACAGTACTTCGGGATCCAGGGCGAGTGCCCGCGCCAGTGCCGCCCGCTTGGTCATGCCTCCGGAAAGCGCGTCGGGATACAGCAAGGCCGCATCTGGCGGCAGGCCCGCCAGTGCCAGCTTGACCCGAGCGAGGTGCTCGGCATCGGCTCGCGCCAGGCCGGCATGCTCGATCAGGGGTAGGGCCACGTTCTCCTGCAGATTGAGAGAGGTGAACAGGGCGCCGCGCTGAAACATCACTCCGAAGCGTCGCTCCAGAAGAGAACGCTGATTGGGGGGCAGGCGCTGCAGGTCCTCGCCGAAGACCCGGATAGTGCCGCCGTCCGGGTGCTTGAGGCCAATGACACTGCGCAGCAGCACCGACTTGCCGGTACCCGAGCCGCCGACGACGCCGAGTATCTCACCGCGCCGAATGTCGAGGTCGAGATCCTCATGCACTACATTAGGTCCGAATCGATTGATCAGTCCGCGTACTTCGATGACCGCCGCTTCGGATCTGCTCACCAGCCCATCCCCATGAAGAACATGGCCGCCAGGGCATCGATCAGGATTACCATGAAGATAGACTGTACCACGCTCGATGTGGTGTGCTCGCCGACCGATTGTGCGCTGCCACTGGCCTTGAACCCCTCCAGGCAACCGATGACCGCGATCAGAAAGGCAAAGATCGGTGCCTTGGCGAGCCCCACCAGGAAGTGTCGCAGGGGGATGTCGCGTTGCAGGATGTCGAGGAACTGGATCAGCGAGATGTCCAGCGCCAGGAGACAAACCATGGCGCCTCCCGCGATACCGCTGAGCATGCCGATGAAGGCGAGTATCGGCAGGCTGATCATCATGGCCAGGACCCGTGGCAGTACCAGTAGTTCCATAGTGCTGAGACCCAGGGCGCGCAGGGCATCGATTTCCTCGTTGGCCTTCATCGAACCGATCTGGGCGGTGAAGGCGCTGGCCGTACGTCCGGCCAGCATGATGGCGGCAAGCAGCACGCCGAATTCGCGAAGGAAAGAGTAGGTCACCAGGTTGACGGTGAAGATGGTAGCACCGAAGTCACGCAGGACCGTGGCCCCAAGGAAGGCAACGACAGCGCCAACCAGGAAGGTCAGCAGGGCAACGATGGGGATGGCGTTGAGCCCTGTCTGCTGGATATGGGCGACCAGGGCCGTGAGCCGCCAGCGCCGGGGTTTCAGGAGCGATGATGCCAGGCTGGCCAGGGTAAGGCCAATGAATCCGAGTAGCTGGGTCTGTTGCCTTCCCAAATTCTCGATGTTGCGACCGATATCTCCCAGTGCACCCAGGGCGGCAAAGCGGGTGCGATGAGGGAGTAGTGTTGAATCAGGCATGGCACGGGCCACAGCCACCAGCAATGCATGGCGTTCGGGAGGCTGTTCGGGGGCCCATGTGGCGACGTCGAGTATTCGCTCCGGTCCCATCAACTCAACCAGCAGCACTGCTCCCGAGGTGTCCAGTTCACCGAGTTCTTCCAGGTCCAGCTCCCTGGTATCCGGGCCATGCCCGTGACGCTGGTGGCCAATGGTCTTTCGGAGCCGGTTGTGGTGCAGTAATGTCCAGTCACCAGTGGCGCGAAGCCCGCTTGCATACTGTACGAGGTTGCCGGGGCATGAGGCGGTCTGTGGCATCGCGTATCGCCTTTCTTTCCCTGAATTTGGCTGCAATGACGCTGGGATATCACTATACCCTTATGCTGCAGGGCGTGACAGTTCACCCAGACCAGAACCGCAATTCGATTGGCGTGGCAGGCGCTCACGAAAGGGTACTGGCAGGGAGGCTTCAGCCACCGTGTTGCAGTTCACCCAGTATCTGCTTTGCCAACTGCTTCAGTCGTGGCCCCAGGTTCTCGACCATGACCTGATGGCTTAGGCGGTGCGAGGCGCCCCCGCAGTTGATTGCCATTACCTCTGCGCCATCCTCCAGGATCAGCGGTGTGGCCACCGCGCTGATCTGCGACTGCCAGTCACCTTCCGAGAGGCAGAAACCGTAGCGTTGGTAATCCTCCTGGCTGCGCTTGAAGCCGGCTTCCAATGCTGGCCATGCGCTGCCATGTGCCTCGGCAAGCTCGGCCAGCACGGCATTGCGACGATCCGAGGGTATACCACAAAGCCAGGCACGACCGATGGCCGTGGTTGCCAACGGCAAGCGTGAACCCACGTCGAGGCGCATGATTAGTGGGCCGCTGCCGTGGCAGCTTTCGATGTACACCATGGAAGTCTTGTCAGAGGCGCCCAGGCTAACATTGCAGTCTGTGGCTTCGGCGAGCTGCTGCATGAAGGGGCGAGCGATCTCGCGTATTCCCTGGTTCGCCAGGAAGCGATATCCCAATGCGAGAATGCCCGGGCCGAGTCGATACTTCTCCAGCCGGGTGTTGTGCTTCAGGTAGCCGAGTTGGGTCAGCGTATAGGTCAAACGCGAGACCGTCGGCCGCGGAATGCCGGTACGGCTGGAAAGCTCGGCATTGCCGAGGTACTCCTCCCCAGCGCCGAAGGCACGCAGCAGCTCGAGCCCGCGGGCCAGGGCGGTGACGAAGTTGCGGTCCTTGGCTGGGTGGACCTGTTCTTCATCCAGAGGGGCTGGTTTGTTCATGGGGGGTCCCCGTGGCGAGATGGTTTCGCGGAGTATCGCATATTGCCCAGGGCGGGGTCCGTTGCGGCACTTGCCCGGGGCAGCTTGGATGATCAGGTATCCATGCGCTCGATGATACAGGCGATTCCCTGCCCGACGCCGATGCACATGGTGACGAGGGCATAACGCCCCCCTGTGGCCTCCAGTTGGCGCAATGCCGTCAGCGCCAGGCGAGCGCCGGAAGCACCGAGTGGATGGCCGATGGCGATGGCGCCGCCGTTGGCGTTCAGACGGCTGTCGCCGGGGTCGAGGCCAAGCTGCTTGACGCAACCGAGAACCTGGACAGCGAACGCCTCGTTGATCTCGATCACGTCCATCTGATCGAGCGTCAAGCCGGCCCGCTCCAGTGCCTTGCGGCTGGCCGGAACCGGCCCCAGTCCCATCACTCGCGGCGGCACGCCCGCTACGGCGCTGGCAACGATGCGTGCCCGCGGAGCGATTCCAGCCCGCTCGCCGGCGCCAAGACTACCAACGATCAATGCGGCGGCGCCGTCGTTGAGGCCGGAGGCGTTGCCGGCGGTGACAACGCCGCCCTCGAACAGAGGGCCAAGCCGGGCCAGCTTGTCGGCATCGGTGCCCGGTCGCGGGTGTTCGTCTCTATCCACCAGTAGAGGTGGCTGCTTGCGTCCCTGAGGTACCTCCACGGCGAGCAGCTCATCGTCGTAGAAGCCACTGGCCTGAGCCTCGGCGTAGCGCGCCTGCGAGCGAGCCGCGAAGGCGTCGCTTGCCTCTCGGCCGATGTCGAGATCGCCAGCTACGTTGTCAGCGGTTTCGGGCATGCTGTGGCTGCCATGCTCACGGGCGATCCACGGGTTGGGAAAGCGCGAGCCGATTACGGTGTCGTACATCGGTTGATTACGGGCGAAGGGTGAATCGGCCTTGCCCAGCACATAGGGCGCGCGGGACATCGACTCAACGCCACCGGCGAGAAACAGCTCCCCTTCGACGAGGCGTGTGGCGCGGGCGGCATCGATCACTGCGGCGAGGCCACTACCGCACAGGCGGTTGACTGTCTGGGCCGCTACCTCGACAGGCAGCCCGGCCAGCAGGCTCGCATGGCGGGCCACGTTGCGCGAGTCCTCGCCGGCCTGGTTGGTACAGCCGGCCAGAACCTCTTCATAGGCATCGGCGGCGAAGGCGTTGCGCTCGACCAGAGCCTTCAGCACGTGGCCGAGGAGATCGTCTGGGCGCACTGCGGCGAGGCCGCCGCCGTGGCGACCGAAAGGGGTGCGAAGGCCATCGAAGATATAAGCGTGTTGCATGGGGAAGCTCCTTGGGGACATCAAGCCGCTGTCAGCGGCAGGCCGAGGGTGGCGCGACGACGCAGCCAGGGGCTGGCCCGGTAGCGGGGGTCGCCGGTGGCGGCCAGTATGTTGTCGAGGATGACGAGTATTCGGCGGCTGCCGTAGTGGTCTCCCATGGCCAAGGGGCCGTGAGGATAACCGAGGCCGAGTTCAACGGCTCGGTCGATGGTCTCTGGCTCGGCCACGCCCTGCTGGGCAATCTCGCAGCCGACGTTGACGATGCAAGCCACCACACGCTGGAGCACGAAGCCGTTGCTGTCGTTGAAGGCGCTGACCGGTGTGCCATCGTGACCGAGCAGGGTCATGGCGGCTGCTCGATAGTCTGCGCGAGTCGCCGGGGTGATCATAAGGCTGCGGCGCTTGTCGAGGCCGGCCAGCATATCCACGGCTACACAGTGGTCTGCCGGCAGTCCCAGGCGCAGGACGCAGGCAGTGGCATCCTCGCCCAGCGGAGCGAGCAGACAAAGCGCTTCCTCAGAAGGTGTCTTGCCGCTCTCTAGTGTCCAGCCCGCGCTGTTCACCAGTTCGGCGAGATGCTCTCGGGTGTCACCATCTTCGGCGCCGATCCATACCGGGCGCGACTCGGCGTCGGGCAGTGGCGGCTCCTCGGCTATTTGGGGTTTGCCGTCGGCGTAACGGTAGAAGCCCTCGCCGCTCTTGCGACCCAGCAGGCCGGCGGTCAAACGCTGGCGTGTCAGCGGAGAGGGACGAAAGCGCGGTTCCTCGTAGTACTGGTGGTAGATCGACTCCATCACTGCATGGGAGACATCAAGCCCGGTGAGGTCGAGCAGCGAGAACGGGCCCATGCGAAAGCCGCCCTGGTCGACCAGGATTCGATCGATGGTGGCATGATCGGTTACGCTCTCACCGAGGATACGCAGTGCCTCGGTGCCGAAGGCTCGCCCGGCATGGTTGACCAGAAAACCTGGGGTATCGGTGGCACGAGCCGTGAAATGACCCATGGCCTTGCCTAGCGCATCGACTTTGTCGGCCACGTCGTCTGCAGTGCGCAGCCCCGGGATCACCTCGACAACCTTCATCAACGGCACGGGGTTGAAGAAGTGGAAGCCGATCACGCGCTCAGGTCGACGGCAGGATGAGGCAATGGCGGTCACCGAGAGCGATGAGGTATTGGTGGCCAGCACCGCGTGCGCGCCGAGAATTTCCTCGAGCTCGGTAAACAAGGATTGCTTGGCTTCCAGCGTCTCGACGATGGCTTCGACGACGATATCGCAGCCGGCCAGGTCGGCAAGGGTCGGGGCCTCCTTGAGGCAAGCGAGATAGCGTTCGGCGTCGGTTTCGCTCAAGCGTTGCTTCTGTACGCCTCTTTCCCACATGCCACCGATGTACACGAGCGCCTCTTCGACGGCGCCTTCTCGCAAGTCATGTAGGTAAACAGTTAGTCCGGCTTGGGCGGCGATCTGGGCGATGCCGCGGCCCATGGCCCCTGTGCCGACGATACCCAATGTCAGGAAGGGAGGGTGCGGAGTGTCGCTCGACATCTCTTTCGACATTCCTTTCGACATAGTGTCGTCCTCTCGAATCATGTTTGTGATTTCGCTTTGCGGAACTACGTTTCGTTTATTGACTGCTATCCTAGGCTATGCAAGAGTGCCTGACAACCAAGTGCGGTCTTTCGTTCTGCTTGGCGAAACAAGGACAGCTGAGCCCGGTGAGTTCAAGGGTAGCTCGTCCAGACCCGCTGCCATTTTTCTTCGTGAGGACATGCCATGATTCGCGACCCCGAACTGCTCGATCAGCTGATCGATACTATTTCACGCTTCGTTCGCGAGCGCCTGATTCCCAATGAGGCGCGGCTGGCCGAGGAAGATGCCGTGCCACCCGAGCTGCTCGAAGAAATGAAGGAGATGGGGCTATTTGGCCTGTCGATCCCGGAAGAGTACGGCGGCCTGGGCCTGACCATGGAGGAGGAGGCGCTGGTGGCGATGGAAATCGGCAAGACGTCTCCGGCCTTTCGCTCGGTATTTGGTACCAACAACGGCATCGGCGCCCAGGGCATCCTGATCGATGGAACGCCGGAGCAAAAGGTGAAGTATGTGCCTCGCCTGGCCACCGGCGAGCTGCTCAGTTCTTTCTGCCTCACCGAGCCGGACTCCGGTTCAGACGCTGCCAGCCTGCGCACGACAGCGGTTCGTGACGGCGACCACTACGTGCTCAATGGCACCAAACGCTACATTACCAACGGCCCTGAAGCCGATGTCTTTACCGTGATGGCTCGTACCGATCCGAGCAACAAGGGGGCGGGCGGAATTACTGCCTTCATCGTCGATGGCAATGCGCCGGGACTCAAGCGCGGTCCATCGGACAAGAAGATGGGTCAGAAGGGTGCCCACACCTGCGATATCATTTTCGAGGACTGCCGGGTGCCGGCCGAGAACATCATTGGCGGCGAAGAGGGAAAAGGCTTCAAGACCGCCATGAAGGTGCTCGATCGTGGCCGGCTGCACATCTCGGCGGTGTGCGTTGGCGTGGCCGAGCGACTGGTCGAGGAGTCGCTGAACTATGCCATCGAGCGCAAGCAGTTCGGCGTACCGCTGGCCGAACACCAGCTGATTCAGGCAATGCTCGCTGACAGCAAGACCGAAGCCTACGCCGGTCGTACCATGGTGCTAGACGCCGCGCGGCGCAAGGACGCGGGAGAGAACGTATCGACGCTGGCCTCCTGCTGCAAGCTGTTCTGCGCCGAGATGGTCGGCCGCGTGGCCGATCGGGCGGTGCAGGTGCACGGTGGTGCCGGCTATATGGCCGAGTATGCGGTGGAGCGCTTCTACCGTGATGTGCGCCTTTTCCGTATCTACGAGGGCACCACCCAAATTCAGCAGGTGGTGATTGCGCGCAACATGGTGCGGGAGGTGAGCTGATGAGCCTCCCGGTGACTGGCCAGGCACCCGACGAGGCGATATTCGGTCGTAAGGCAAGCGACTTGGTGGCCGAGCTGCCTGAGCGGCTGAGTACTCGCGTACTGGAAAACGCCGAACGGCTTGCCGATGAGCCGGCAGTGGTAGATGGCGAGGTTCGCTGGAGCTACGCAGAGCTGGGCCGCGAGATTCATGCCACTGCCGAATGGCTCGATTCACTGGGCGTTCGCCCGGGCGACCGCATCATGACGGTGAGCGAGAATTGCCGAGCGCTGGTGGTGCTGCTCTTGGCGGCCAGCGAGCGTGATGTCTGGGTGGCCATTGTCAACTCGCGCCTCTCGGACCAGGAAATCGACGCGATCCGCGACAACTGCCAGCCACGACGGATCTTCTACACCAGCGAGTCCTCACCGGAAGCCGAGGCCCACGGCGTGCGCCATGGTGCCGAGACCTATGAGCACTCCACCCTGGGTCAGTTGATGCTCTCCCCTCAGGCCGAGGTCAAGCCGGAGCCTGTCGCCGCAGGCGGTGCCGACCAGGTCGCAGCGATGATTTACACCTCGGGTACCACTGGTACGCCCAAGGGTGTGATGCTGACCCATCGGGGTATCCTGTTCATTGCCACGCTCTCGGGGGGTATGCGTCATCTCTGCCAAGGCGAGCGTGTCTATGGCGTGCTACCGATGTCCCACGTATTCGGCCTGTCGTCAGTCTGCATGGGGTCGCTCTATAACGGCGCCTGCCTATATACCGTGCCACGTTTCGACGCCGCCACCATGCTCGCGGCACTGGTGCATGAGCGCATCACCGTATTGCAGGGGGTACCGGCCATGTTCGCGCGTACGCTGGAGTTTCTGCGTCGAGAAGAGCGTGCGTTGGAGGCTCCCGAGCTGCGTTATATATCCGCTGGCGGGTCTCCACTTGATGGCGACCTTAAGGGTCGGGTCCAGGAGCTGTTCGACTTGACGCTGCACAATGGCTACGGCCTCACTGAGGCGAGCCCGACGATCAGCCAGACCCGCATCAACGACCAATTCGACAACAATACCGTGGGTCGCGTGCTGCCACTGCTGGAATATCGCCTGGAGCCGCTGGGCGATAGCGGTGAGGATGAGCCCGATCACACAGGTGCCGGTGAGCTATGGGTGCGTGGCCCGAACGTGATGAAGGGCTATTTTCGCCAACCCGCTGCCACTCGTGCTTGCCTCACCGAGGACGGTTGGCTCAATACCGGTGATATCGCTCGTTTTGACGAGGACGATCAACTTTACATCGTCGGTCGCAGCAAGGAGCTGATTATTCGCTCCGGCTTCAATATCTATCCACCCGATGTGGAGGCAGTGATCAACGAGCATCCGGACGTGACCCTGTCGGCCGTGGTGGGGCGCCAGGTGGAGGGCAACGAAGAAGTCGTCGCCTTCGTCCAGTGCGAACCCGGCACCACACTCAGCGAGGCGGAGCTGCGCGATTTCATCGGCCCGCGGTTGGCACCTTACAAGCGGCCCACGCGCTTGATCATGATGGACACACTGCCGGCTACCGCTAGCGGCAAGATTCTCAAAGGTCGCCTGCGCGACATGGCCGGCCAGGAGGGTGCGATATGAGCGAAGCCGGCCAAACAGCGTTGATGGGCTACCACGAACTGCTCGGCATGCGTGTGGTGGAATGGTCGGATGGGCTCGCCGTGGTCGAGTTGGTGGCCGACAATACCCATCTCAATCGCAGCGGCATCGTCCATGGCGGGGTGCTCACCTCGATGCTGGACAGTGCCTTGAGTCTTGCCGGGCTCTACTGCGAGGCTCCTGGGCGAGTGCGCCGCGGCATGACGCTATCGCTGACAACTACCTTCGTGGGCCCTGCCACTACCGGCATGTTGCGAGCCACCGGCAGGGTGCGCGGCGGTGGACGCAAGGTCTACATGTCCAACGGTGAGGTCACTGGCGCCAACGGCGAGCTGTTGGCCATCGCCGAGGGCGCGTTCCGGCGCCGTAGCGGCAGCGAGTCATTGGAGGGCATACCCGAGTGACGTCGGCGCGTCTGCGCGCCGCCCTGCTGATAGTGGTCACGCTGACCACTTTGAGCCACCTCGTTATTGGCAGCACGATAATGCAGGCTGTCGGCGTCCTCGCATTGATAACCTACCTGGTTACGCTGCGCGGCAGGCTTTCGCCTATGGCGCGCGGGCTGTTGCTCGCAGCCGGCATCTTAACCGTGGTTGCTCTGTGGCTCGCCGAGGCGCCGTGGCGACTGCTGTTCGAAGCGGCTGGTCGTTTCGCCTTCTTTGCCACCTTTGTCTTGGCACTCAGCCTCTTGCGTCTGCCTGCCTACCGTTCGCGGCTGGTGAGGCGTTGTGGCGAGGCCATGCTGCTGCAACCACCCGGGCGGCGCTACCCCATCCTTTCTGCGGGCTCTGCCCTGTTTGGTATCATCCTCAACATTGGCGTGCTCAACCTGTTTGCCGGCATGATCGAGAAGAGCAACACCCTGGCGGCGGCTCAGGGGCGTGCCTGGGTACAACAGGCGCGCCAGCGACGGATGATGTTGGCGCTTCTGCGTGGGTTTTCATTGGCACCGCTGATTTCACCCATGGGGATTGGCGTGGCTGTCGTACTCTCGAATCTGCATGAACTGCGATGGATCGATCTGGCGCCCTACGTGATCGGCGCGGCATTGGTTATCTTTCTGGTGGGGTGGGCCGTCGATCACCTGACCGGCCCGCATCCTGCCGCAGGTGGTGTCAAGCATCCGGTGCCTTCGCTGGCACCATTAGGGCAGTTCTGCTTGCTGCTGCTGAGTATCGTCTCGCTGGTGTTCCTGCTCTCCTGGGTGTTCGACGTGCGACTTCCGATTGCTGCCTTGGTAGGTGCGCCGCTTGGTGCGCTTGGTTGGCTTGCTTGTCAACGGCGCCGGCTCGGCATGTGGGGTTTACCGGCGGCGCTGGCAAGCCTGCGGCGACAGTTACCATGGCTTGTGGCACCCATAGGCAACGAAGTGGTTGTCCTGGGGGCGGCGGGCTATCTCGGCCATCTCTGCGTGGCACTGGTTCCGGTAGCAAGCCTGGGGCCTCTGCAGGGCCTTATCGAGCCCCTTGGGGCGGCCAACGCGGTGCTGGCGATGTTGGTAGTGGTAGGGCTAGCCCAGGTAGGGATCAATCCCATCGTTACCGTGACGCTGCTTGTTGGCCTACTACCCTCACTGCCCATCGAGGGGCTTTCGCCGGCGCTGGTCGGTGCCTCGCTGATGGTGGGCTGGGCGCTGGCATTGATGTCATCGCCGATGACAGCCTCGATGCTGATCCTGTCGCGCTTTACCGGTGTTGCTTCGACGTGCATTGGCTACCGTTGGAATGCGCGCTTCTTGCTGGCCTGCATTCCGCTGCTTTCCGGCTGGTTCCTGTTCATCTCCTGGTGAGCTTGGTCTGATGGATAGGGCTTGACCTTGAGGATGCATTTTTTTATCGTTGCCTGAATAAAAAGTGAAATACAATTCCGCCTAGCAGAATAGCGCTAGGCAACACATAAGCTAGGCAACACATAAGCTAGGCAACACATAAGCTAGGCAACACATAAGCTTTAGTTGAGCTAGCGGAATGTATCGGGAGAGCACACATGAAAGTACTCGTCGCGGTCAAACGCGTCATCGACTACAACGTCAAGATCCGCGTCAAGGCGGACCACACGGACGTCGACCTCACCAACGTCAAGATGGCCATGAACCCCTTCTGCGAA
>NZ_QPKI01000017.1 GCF_003339685.1 Halomonas sp. DQ26W
CACCACGGCTTGTCGGCGCTCCTCGGAGTAACGAGGCATGAGTGTCTCCTTTCGCCCCCTGATCGGTTTATAAGAACAGGCTATCAGAGGGTACGACACTCATCCTGACACTGGGGGGCCGACCACGGCAAACAGTCCCCAACCATGCAATCCCCAATGAAAGATGGAGATTCGCATCGCCACTTGGGCCGCCTCGACGCCCATTGCCTGCGAATCGCTGACGAAGGGGGTGCTTTGGAAGTGATAGATCGGTTCAGCAATACTCCAGAACAGGATGCCGATGCCGATGCCGGCCCCAAATAGCATTGAGAACCAGGCGAAATTGCTGAATTCAGGGCGTTCTCCCACTTTGCCTAAGCGTATATCCCCGTACCTACTGAAGATGATATATACCGAAAAAAATAGAACAAGACTTATCAGGGCAATGTAATACCAGCTGAATGCAGAGGTGATAAATTGATTGGCGGCACTATAGATGGAGCTTGCACGATCTGGGGCTATGACGGTGAAAATAACAAAAGCTATGGTGAGCAGGGCCGATCCCAATAGCATGATGGGATGAACGCCGGCGAGCAATACGGATTTTTGCACAGAGTCTTTATAGTTATTCATGATGCACGGTTCTCCTTTTTTCCTTGGTGAGGCGATTTTCGTAGCGTGCTTCTTCCAATTTCAGGATATTGGTATGTATTTTTTTGATTTGGGAGATTTTTAATGAATTGTGTGAGCGTCCGGAGCGCTTAAGGGTAAGGCTTGGTGTGCATTCTTGTGAAGAGCGGCTTGGGTGGCAAGCAACAAAAAAATGCCCTGAGGGCAAGAAAAATTTATGCGTGTGGCATGAGCACAGTGGGTGAGTAGTTTTGCTGCTCTCTACTGCTGTGTTGTCCAGACATCAAAAAACTTATGCCTAAGGGTTGTTTATTATTGTTGGCTGTTTTTGGTTGCAAAATTTAGCATCGCTATTGTCGAGTCAGGCGAGGAGAGATGTTGCTCAATGCTCCATTGTCTGAAAGTTCCCAAAGATAATTCGATCACGTTTTTAGAGAACAAGTCATCATGAAAAACTGCAAGCAGCTTCCCTTAGCCGGAATCCGTGTCATTGATTTCGGTCAGCAGATTGCCGGACCAGCCACGGCCATGGTGCTGGCCGATCTCGGTGCAACCGTGGTGCATGTTGATCCTCCGCAGGGTCCTCAGTGGAATCATCCAGCGAATGCGGTCCTAAATAGAAATAAACTCTGCCTAGCCCTGGACATGAACACGCCAGCTGGCCTGGAGCAGGCCTTGGCATTGATCGCCAAGGCCGATGTCGTTATCGAAAGCTTCCGACCAGGGGTAATGCAACGGTTGGGCGTGGATTTCACCCGGCTCCAGGCCGAGCGGCCGGAACTGGTCACGCTGTCGATGCCGGGGTTTGCCAGCAATGACCAGTTGCGGCGTGAATGGAAGGCTACGGAAGCGGTGGTCGCGGCGACTTCGGGGGCCTTTACTGACATGGGTTTCAATCGAGTGCTGATGGGGCTCAATCCTAGCTTCTCTCCACTGCCTCTGGGCTCCGCCTATGCGACTACTCTGGCCGCCAGTGCGGTGGTGATGGCGCTGCTGGAGCGCGAGAAGACAGGGCGCGGCGACGTCATCGAAGTGCCCATCGCAGCGGCGCTGATGGAAGGGCTGTCTTACAACTCCATCGTTATCGATGGTTTGCCCGATCGTTACAAGACCATGCGTGAGGAAGAAATCGAGTACCGGAAAGCCAATGGTATTCCGATGGATGTCAGTTATACCGATTTGCAGGAGTATCTGGATCCCTTCTACCGCACATATGAATGTGCAGATGGGCGTATGTTCTACTGTGTGTGCCCATCGCATCGCAATCACGCACGTCGAGCCCTCGAGGCATTGGGGCTTTATGATGAGCTTGTGGCTGAAGGGCTGCCTGAGGTCGAGGATTTTCACCTGCCGGTCAGCGAATGGGAGGAGGAAACTTCCATTGGCGTGTACCCGCTGCCCAAGAAGTGGGCCGACATCATCTCAGCCAAGATGAAGAAAGCTTTTCTCACCAAGACATCCGCCGAATGGGGAGCCATCTTCGGAAAGAATGGCATTCCTGGTGCGCCACATCGTACCACTCAGGAGTGGGTCAACGACGAGCATACCAACGCTGCTGGCCTGATCATCGAGGTCGACGACCCCGAGTTCGGCTGCATGAAGCAGCCAGGACCGATCGTATGGCTGGAAAGCTGTGGCGAAGAGATGCTGACGCCGCAACCCAGACGACAAGTCAGCTTCGAGGAGGTACTGGCAGAACTGAGTGCCGTCGCGGCGCAGGAGACAATCACTCACCCGCTGGGCACAGATATCGAACCGGTTCGTCGCCAAGGTTGGCTCCACGGGTTGCGGGTTCTGGATTTGACCAATGTTATCGCGGGCCCACATTCCACCGCCTTCCTGACCCGATTCGGTGCCGAAGTAATCAAGCTGGATCCGGTCAAGCCGCTCTACGATCCGCTGATCGGTACGCTGTTTACCTTCCAGACCGGCATGGGCAAGCGAAGCGCACTCGTCGACATCATGGGCAGCGAAGGCCGGGAAGTCTTCAACCAGCTGGTGAAGAGTGTCGACATGGTGGTGATCAACGCGCCGGAGCGCCAGATGAAACCACTGGGCCTCGATCACGACAGTCTGCAGGCGATCAATCCAGGGGTGCTATTCTGCCGCCTGGATTGTCTCGGCGGCCCGCGCAGTGGGCCGAAGTCGGACTACATCGGTTATGACGATATTGTTCAGGCGAACAGCGGAATCATGAGCCGGTTTGGTGGACCAGACACGCCGGAAGAGCACGCTCACCTAGGCACGCTGGACGTCAATTGCGGTTTCGCCGCCGGCCTGGGCATGGCAGTTGCGCTCTACCATAAGCACAAGACTGGTGAGGTGACCCGCGTCAGGACATCGCTGTCGGCGGTCACAAACCTGGCTCAAATTCCCTTTGCCTTCGACTATGCGGGGCGAGGCCCCTTCGACGAGCCGTCCGGCCGGGAAGCACTGGGTTATCATGAACTCTCGCATTTTTATTCAACCAGTGACGGCTGGATCTATCTGGATTCGAGCCGTGCCGAGTTGCCCCGGTTGGAATGCGTTGAGGGACTGGAGGGAATTGGCGAGATCGACAACATCGCTGACTTCCTCACGAAGGCTTTCCGACAGGCTCCGTCGGCGTACTGGGTCGAGGTTCTGCACGCGGCTGATATTGCCGTAGCGCAACCGCTGGGCATTGAGGACCTTAGGGCCGAGTACAGCCGTGAGGCGGATGGTCGAATGGGGACCGACAAGGGTAGCTACGCTTTCTCGATCTATGCTAATCACCCCAGCGGTCACTGCATTACGCAGATCGATCACTATTCGATTCGACCAGCGCATGCGCAGATCCTGGCACCGACGCAAACAGAGAGGTTCGGTGCCTCGACCCGCTCGATTCTGGCAAGCCTGGGGTATGGCGAGGGGGAAATCGACTCGATGATAAAGCGAGAGATTGCCGCTGAGGGGTGGGGGCGTGAGTTCCTGCCGAGCTGAGGTTGGCGTTCTCCAAGGAGCGATGGATTGAGCAACCATGGCCCTGTTTGTTGTGATCGATTGGCTTCTATGGATGCGTTTCTTTCGGGCACAACTACTGGCTTTTATAGGCTCTTCGTCGGTGGGTGTAGAATTCGCCCCCGGCGTTGGGCCACGATAGAGCCTCCACAATGACAGGAGGCATGGCATGGACGGGACTCAGATTATGACTCTCGGCCTGGGTCTGGAAGCGCCCTGGATTCTCAAGGACCAGCACCTGGATACCTTCGTGTCGCCCCATCGCCTTGATCTCTATGTTGAGGCCGAGCGAGCCAGCCTCTGCCCCTGCCCCGAGTGCCGCGCACCAAGTGTCCCAAGCATGGCGTCAAGCGCATCGAAGTGCCTTGGGTGCGGTCTGGCAGCGACTTTACCCTGCTGTTCGAGCAGGCGGCATTTCGCTGGTCAAAGAGATGCCGGTGCTGGCCGTCTCTCGGCAACTGGAAATCTCCGACAAGCGCCTGTGGTGCATCGTGTACCACTACGTGGGGCGCATGCTGGGTGAGCTGGATCTGTCCAGCGTGGCCACCGTCGGCGTGGATGAAACGGCCTCCCGGTATGCGGCGTCAACAACTTTGACCGGTCGGCGACGATTAAAATGACCGGTTGGGTGGGGTGTTGTCGTCACCCTGACGACGCGACCTTTCCTCCTTTTAGTTGACGTTGATAAGCGCGTTTCCGGTAGCTTTCTCCGCTCAGCTCCATCAGCGTGGCGTGGTGTACCAACCGGTCGATGGCGGCCACCGCCATCATGCTGTCGGGGAAGATGCTGTCCCAGGCGCTAAACGGCTGGTTGGCGGTGATGATCAACACCGCATACTTGTCGAGCTTGGTCAACGCGTCGCTCAACCGCAGAGCTTGCTTGGCGGCCTGCAGTTCCTGCACCAGGCTCGATGCCGTGGTGTAGCGGACTCGGTAGCCCTGGTTGATCAGTGCATGGCCCAAGCCGGCGGCCACATGGCTCTTGCCCACGCCGGAGGGGCCGAACAGCAGCAGGTTGTAAGCCTGGTCGACCCACTGGGTGTCGCCTGCAAGGGCGGTCAGCTGCCGGCGGTGGTCGGCTGAGACGGAGTCGAACTCAAAGGTCTCCAGCGTCTTGCCCACCGGCAGCCGAGCCTCCTTGAGGTGGCGGACCAGGCGGCGCCGCTCACGCTCGGCTAGCTCGTGCTGAACGAAATGTACGTTCGGGCTGAAGGTGCCTAGCGGGGAGCACCGATTCATATCGAGGCAAGCGAGTTTCACCTTGTGAATGTTGTAAACAACGGTGTGGTCGCGCACGAGCTGCATTTCGGGCGGGACGCCGACCCTGAGGCGGGCCTGTATCGCGTCAATCTGTTCGGTCCGGAACGCGAGAGCGAGCAAGCCGCGCACGGATTCCTGAGTGTCGTACTGGAACCGGGCGAAAGTGCCTCTCTCCATGTGTGGGTTCCCGAAAGCAAGGCCGGGGAATGGGAGGTGGGGTGTTTCGTTCCCGGGTACTATGAAGCAGGCCAGCATGCATCCTTGATCATCGAGTGACGGTAACGAGCGAGCCCGCGCGTTTGTCGCCCCGTGCTATAGCCGGTGCCCTGGCTCACGGCCCCATCGAGTTGCTCTCGATTGAGGCGTAATCTACTGATTAGTTTAAAATTCGTTTTCAAAATTGGCACTACAAGCGTGTTGCGGCAGTACCGCTGCCATCTGCTGTTCCAGGCCGGCCACGCGGCTCGGGACCTCCTTCACGACATCGACGACACAAGATCTCGGCTTTCTCATCTTGATTGTCGCTCTTGTCGGACGTCTGCGGGATTTGATTTGGCAGGGGCTAAGTGCCGACTTCAGGGGAGACTATAGCCCAGCGGGTTCTGCCGGGCCTATGGGTTTTCGGCGCGCGAGTTATGACAGCCAGTTCAATAGGGCTGCCAATGGTGAAGGGGGTGAAAGCACCCCATCACTGCACGGAGGTGACGAGTACCGGAGCGGTTCCGCGGTTGATCATGCCCAGTTCCCTGGCGGCGCGCTTGGAGAGATCGATGATGCGCCCCTGGACGAAAGGACCGCGGTCGTTGATCAGCACCGTGACCTCGCGGCCATTGTCCGGGCGGGTCACCACGACTTCGGTGCCGAATGGCAGGCTCGGGTGGGCGGCTGTCAGCGCCTGCTGGTCGAAGGGCTCGCCGCTGGCGGTCGTCTGCCCCTGGAAGCGGTCGCTGTAGAAGGATGCTATGCCCTGGTCGATAAGCTCCGGTGTTTCATGGGCCGCTACTTTGCCAACCAGCAACAGGCCTACCAAGCTAACCAGAGCACCTGTCTGGATCAGGCGAGTTTGTGTCGCCATGTTTCACCTCGTGACTACTGCATCGCGCCGCATAATCGTATCCCACGATCAGGCGCCATGAGTGATTGAGGACGCGGGCTCATGCTGCACCAGCCTCGCACTCGTCTCAAGCCAGCCCCCAGGCATGTGTTGCCCACCGGAAATCGGTATCCATATGTCACTCGTAAGTTTCCATATGTCACAAGATCGCCGACGTTAACAGGGGTTGCCGGCAGGATAGTAGCCGTATTGCCGGCCAGGGGCAACCTGATACGAAAACACCCTGTTGGGCCAAGGCTCAACAGGGTGTGGTAGCTACCTAAGCGTCAACCCCATCAGGACGGGTAATCTTCCTTGTACAGCTCGGCCTTGGCGTCACGCATGACGTCTTCACATGCCGCTTGCTGGGCGAGCTGGGTCAGCAGGCCCTGGGTGACTTCAAAGCCTTTACCCAGGCAGATGTCGATATCCTGGCGACTTACGTGGGGGGTGACGCTGCAGTCGATCTTGATCGTCCTTCCGCTGCCATCCAGCTTGTCGGCAAGTTGACGCAATCGCCATGCGATGCGATCTATCCAACTTGACGCTTCTTCCACGCCTTCATATACGCTAAACGTGCATTGCCACTCAGGTTTATAGATTTTCATATGAAACCTCCGGGCTGGCTTGGAAAAGTGATCGATCGTGTTTTCTGCTCCGCATGAGAAAGATAGTACGATGCCACTATATACCCTTTAAGCCGTCAATAAAGTGCAAAGACTGGGAAGCGCCACCATGGTGGCGCTTCCCAGCTCGGCAGGCTGACGGCGTGGCGAGGTAACGCCACCCTCAAAGGCCGGTATGCGACGCTAGTGGGAGGTGTGGTTGGAGTGACCCTGAAGGGGGGGCGAGGGAGGTCTACATGCGTTTGCCAGGTAGTCGGCCAAGCCATCAAAGGCGGCACGCTGCAGCTGTGCCTGGTTGGCCCAGAACTGCAGTACTTCGGTTTCAAATGGTTGAGTTTGTTGCGTTGCAGTGTTCATTGCATTGGCCCTCCTGTAGGGACTTCATCATTCAGCCTAGGCGCTTTATTGCTGCAATGCAGCATTGTTTTTGTAACCAGATGCTCGAACGCCCCCCCCTGGCCGCGTGGACTGCCAATATTGGGCTCGGTAGCGAGCGGACTGGCACGGGAGTGAGGCGGCAGCGCTCCCGGTTGGACTGATTGCACTTCTCTGTCCATGGTTAAGGGTATCGGCATGGCCAGGGATGGAAATGTGAACAGGGCAGCTCGGTTAACCGGTATTGCGCTGGCGGGCGTGGTGCTGCTTCTGGTGGCTGCAGGCTTGCTGCTGCTGGAATCGTCGTGGATGCGCGAATGGTTGGAGCGGCAGGCCAGTCAGCAGCTCGGTCGTGAGGTCGAAATTGTTGGTCATAGCATCGGCTGGGGAGCGCCCGTGACGCTGCAGCTCGATGAAGTGGGCATTGCCAACGCTGAATGGGCAGAAGAAGAGCCGTTGGCGCGCATGTACGAGCTGTCGATCACTCTCAATGTCCGTGCGCTGCTGCAAGGCAGGGTGGAGCTGGACCATATCGCCATCGATCAGCCGGTGCTTCACTTGATTCGTCGAGAGGATGGCTCCAGTAACTGGGAGGGAATATTCGAAGGCGACGATCCGAAGGAGCAGGGCGAAGATGACGAGCCCCTGTGGCCTGACATGTTCAACATCGGCGAGGGGCATCTGGTCTACCGCGATGCGGTCCTGGGTCTTCAGCTCGATGCCGTCTTCCAGACGCCGGAAGCGGGCGCGATGGAGGGGCTAAGCCTGGAGATTTGGGGGGATGGACGACTCCAGGAAGACGAACTGCAATATCGGGGGCGGGTGCATTATCTGCGGGCGGAGGATTACCTTCATGTGGAGTCGATGGATGGACGGGTCGGCAATGACCTGTTCTCCGGTGCCCTGGAGCTGGATCTCGACCTGGATGTGCTTTCCTTCGAAGCGCGACTCGATATGGTCGAACTGGACCTGGAGCGCTGGGTCAATGACACGGACAGTCCCTTTCCCGGCCCTGAATGGGAGCATGAACTGGCCGAAGTGATGGCTGCGCTGGGGACGTACGAGGCAGTACTGGATGTTGCTGTGGAGGAGCTGCGCTATGGCGATCAGGTTCTTCATGGGCTGATCCTTCAGGGCCGGGCCGATGAGGGTAGTGTCGTCATTGACCGCCTTGAGGCGGAGCAGCGAGTAGAGGGTGAGGAGTCGCCACGGGCACTCGAGGCGGAGGGCCGCATCGAGTTACATGAGCAGCGCCCGGTAGCCGCCATGTCGGCACGATTCGACACCTTCGACTTGACCGCGGCCCTGGCACCGCTGGGGCTGACTGAGGTGGGCATAGTCGATGGTCGGTTCAATGCCCGGCTGCAGGAAGGGGTGCTGCAGTTTGAGGATACTGTTCTTGACTATCGCGTACCGGCCTGGGAGCTGGCGCTTTCGCTGAGTGCCGAGTCGCGCGAGGTCGACCATAGCGACAGGCCGGCGGTGCGATTGGTCGGCGACGGTGCCTATGAGGGACAGCCGATCAAATATGACCTCACGGTGGGACCTGTCGGCCTAGTCGATGAGGCGGCAAACTATCCGCTGGTCGGGGAGTTGAGCGCGGGCGATACCCTGCTGCAGATGGATGGGCGCCTGGTGCGCCCCTTCGAGTCAGAGGCGATTGAAGGCGACGTTCGCCTGGAGGGGCCTACGCCCGAGGCGGTCGCTGCACTATTCGGGGTCAATTTACCGACACTGCCACCCTATTGGCTTGAAGCCTACCTGCGATACAGCGACAACGTGCTGAGCCTCGACGATGCTCAAGGGCACATCGACGAACTTCAACTGACGGGCGACCTGACGGCAGATCTCGGGCGTGACGTGCCGCACATCGCAACCCGCATTTACACCGAGGAGCTGGACCTCGACCGCTGGATGCCGGATGAGGCTGCGGATGACCCCTCGGCTTGGGATGATTTGGGCCCAGGGCATGACTGGGACCGAGACCTGGCCGAGGCGCTGCAGGGCCTGAACGGGTATGACGCGGAGTTCGATCTGGCGTTCGACCGGCTCCTCTATGATGGACAGATCCTGCACGAGGTGACATTTGAAGGGCGAGTCGATGGGCCGCGGCTCACCATTGTGCACTTTCATGCCCATCAGGAAGAGGTCGGGGGGCAGCAGGGGGCCCTGACCCTGGAGGGATGGGCCGAAGAGCGGGACCAGCGGTTGGCGGCGAGCATTTCGGCCCAGCTCGATCAGGTCAATCTCGGCATGGCGCTGAATCCGCTAGGCCTGGGCGGAGACGGGATCTTGTCCGGCCGGCTCAACGTGACGGTGGTAGAGGGCGGGCTGCGGTTCGAGGACACGGCGCTGAACTATCACGCCACACAGTGGGATCTGGCGCTTTCCCTGCAGGCCAGTTCGGTGGAGGGGGCCGACACCCCCGGCGTACACCTGGTCGGTGACGGCACCTATGAGCAGGAGCCGTTTGCCTACGACCTGGTCGTAGGGGGACTGCTCGGCCTGGCCGTCGACGAGACACCCTATCCGGTGACCGGTGAGCTGAGTGCCCGCGACACCCGGCTGTACATCAATGGCAGCGTCGTCCGCCCCTTCGCGCTGGAATCGGTGGAGGGCGATGCCCGGCTAGAAGGCCCCACCCCGGCGGAGCTGACCGAACTCACCGGCATCAGCCTGCCGGACCTGCCGCCCTATGAGGTCGCCGGCTACCTGCGCTACAGCGACGGTCTCCTGAACCTGGATGGGCTGGAGGGGAGCGTCGGTACCAGCGACGTCGCCGGTGATCTGCGTCTGCGTCTGGGTGAGCGGAATCAGGTGTGGGCCACCCTGACCTCTGAGTGGGTCGATGTCGATGAGCTGCTGGGTATCGAGCCGGAAAACGGGCCGGATGAAGCGGCATCTTCCGATCAGCAGTCCTGGATAGCCGACGTAGAACGCCACCAGAGGATCTTCTCTGATCATCATTGGGACCTGGAGGCGCTGCGCAATACCGACGCCGTACTCGACTACCGTGCCGCCGAGGTCCACTCCCGGTACGCACCGCTCAACGATCTTAGTCTTGACCTCGAGTTGGAGCAGGGGGTGATGACAGTCTCACCGCTGCGAGTGGGGCTCGGCGGGGGCCAGGTTTATGCCGCCTGGGTATTGGATGCGCATCAGGAGGCTGTCGTGGGCGAGTTGGAGCTGGAGATCAGCCAGGTGAATCTCGCCGCACTGCTGGACGAGGCAGGGCTTCCCGATGTGGCCGAAGACACTCTCGGCATCATCGGCGGTCACGGTGAGTTCGATTTTCGCGGCCGCTCGATGGCCGAGCTCATGGCCGGGCTCGACGGCGAGCTGAAGCTGGCCATGTCCCAGGGTTGGCTGGATATCATCGCCGCGGAACTCATGCCCCTGAATGTCGCCAACGCCTTCGTGGAAGCGCTATCCGGGCAAGATGGGCAGGTGCGCCTGGAATGCAGTTACGTCCACTTCAAGGCCGACAATGGCCTGGTCACCCTGGAGAATTTCTTCATGGCCACCGAGATTGCCCACTTCGTGGGTGCCGGGGCAATGAGCCTGGCCACCGAGGAACTGGACATGGCGTTTGAAGGCCACAACAGGGAAGTCACCTTTTTTACGGCCAATACCCCGGTCAAGCTTGAAGGGTCACTGAGCAACCTGGAGGTGGAGGTAGTGACCCCTGAATTGCTGACACGGGGGGTGCTCTCTGCACTAGGTGCCCTGGTCGCGCCGCCGCTGGCGATCCTGCCCTGGATCGACCCCGGCGGCGGGGAAGACGTGGGGATGGGCTGTGATGAGGCGCTGGCGCAATACCATGAATAGCAGGATGGCGTCTGGCTAACTCGGTGTTCGTTATTTCAGGCCACTATTTCAGCACCACTTCGCCAAGGGCGCGGGTCAGTCGCTCCAGTACGGCGCCGCTATGGCGCCAGAAGTGCCAGTAGAGCGGTACCGAAAGCGATTCGCCCGGTGCGATGCTGGCCAGCCTGCCCTCCGCCATCAGTGCATCCGCCTGCATCATCTGCGGGATCATGCCGTAGCCCATGCCGGCGAGGGCCAGCCGCACGAAGCCCTCCGAAGAGGGGCAGAGGTGATAGGGAAAACTGCCGTGGTAGCCGCACTGGGCAAGGAAGCGATGCTGCAACTGGTCGTGGGGGCCGAAGACGATGGCGGGTGCCTGGCGGAAGGCGTCGATGGAAGGGCCATGGGGGAAGTGGCGAGCGATATAGTCCGGTGTGGCCAGCGGGTGATAGGCCATCTCGCCAAGGGGCACACAGCGAGCCCCGGCGATGGGTTGGGGGCTGGCACACAGGCAGGCGGCGACATCGCCGTCGCGCAGCCGCTTGAGCCCCACGTCCTGGTCCTCGACCACCAGGTCCAGCAGCAGGCCTTCGGCCCGGCATAGCTCACCCACGGCGTCTGCCCACCAGGTTACCAGGCTGTCGGCGTTGATCGCGATACGCAGCCTGGGAGCGGACTCCTCCAGGGTGGGCAGGGTGGATCGCAGGTCCCGCTCGAGCAGCTGTACCTGCTGATAGTGATTGAGCAACCGCTGACCGGCGGGGGTGGGGTGCAGTTCGGGATGACGGATTAGCACCGGCTGACCCAGGCGGACCTCCAGCGACTTGATACGTTGGGAAACCGCCGACTGCGAGAGCCCCAAGGCATCGCCGGCGCGCTCGAATCCCCCGCATTCGATGACCGTGGCCAGGGCGTGAAGGAGCTTGTAGTCCAGCATGGGTCCCCCGGTATTAGAAAAATGTTATTAGTAAAGCTGATGCATTATTAGCAGTATGATTTTTCAGTATACTCCTCCGCCCTTATGCTTGCCGCATTCAACAACAGGAATCTCTGAAGGAGGGGCAGGCGATGCTGGAGAGTTACCTCACTGGGCTGGTGGTGTGCGGCGGGATCATCATTGCCATCGGGGCACAGAACGCCTACGTGCTGGGCCTGGCTGTCAGGCGTGAGCATCACTGGTGGTCGGCCGGACTCTGCATGGGTACCGATGTGGTGCTGCTGACGGCCGGCATGTTCGGCGTCAGCGCGCTTCTGTTGACCATGCCGAACGCTATGGAGGCAATGCGCTGGATGGGGGTGGCATTTCTATCCTGGCTTGCTGTCCAGGCGTTCTATCGGGCTGCAACCGGGCGCCAGGCGCTGACGGCATCGAAGGCGGGTGGGCGCAGCCTGAAGCATGTGCTGTTCGCCACCCTGGCGGTGACGGTTCTCAATCCCCAGGTCTACCTTGATACCCTGCTGCTGATCCCCGCCATCGGCGCCCAGCAGGAGAGCGCAACGACCTTTGTGGCCGGCGCCAGCACCGCCTCTATCCTGTGGTTCAGCCTGCTGGCCTGGGGTGGCGCGCTGCTGTCGCCCTGGCTTTCTCGCCCCCTTGCCTGGCGCCTGATCGATGGCGTGATAGGGCTGATGATGGCCGCGGTGGCGCTCCACCTGGTTCGCAATGGGGTGTAGATCAGTCGAGAGCCGACTCCAGCCATGCCTCATGACCGCAGCTCAGGCAGTGATAGAACGCCTCGAAGCCGGTGTCTGAATCGATCGATTCACGCATCATGCCCTTCTGAAAGGTGAAGGTTCGCAGTGAACAGACCGGGCAGCGGATATCTACATGGCGAGGCGCGAGGGGCGGCGCCTTTATCGGGGATATTGGGGTTTTCGGCTGGGCCGTGGCCTCTGCCGCCACGTGGTCGAGATCGGCGCCGAGCTTGGCCGCCAGCTGCCGAGCGGCCTCGGCCTGCTCGCCTTCCGCCAGGTTCGCCAGCATCCTGATCCCCTCCTTGACGGCTTCCAGCCGGGATGTGATATCGGCCATGGCGCTCTCCTGCGGGTTGCCGAGACGTGTCACTTCGTTATATCAGCAACCCCCAACTGTCGCGAGGTGCCTGTGTGTGTCCACAAGGTAGGAGGCGCTCTCCTGCTTGTGAGGCAGCCGTTTGTTTTTTGCCGACCTCTGCCGAGCGTCAATCGCCGGGTCCGTGTTCCATGCAGCGCTCCACGATGGCGGGCCCTTGCTGAAGGTTGGCGCTGAGATCCCGCAGGGCACTACGTAGCCCCTCTTCGAGTACCGGGTGATAGAACGGCATGTCGAGCATCTGGCTGACCCCCGCTCGCTGCTCCAGCGCCCAGGCCAGCAGATGGGCGATGTGTTCCATCCGTGGGCCGAAGAGCTCGCCGCCCAGGAACAGTCCCGAGCCGTGCTCGGCGTAGAGGCGCATCAGCCCGCGATTCTGCCGCAAGACCCTGGCGCGGCCCTGGTTGTCGAAGGTGGCCTCGCCCACCGCGATGCGGTCGCACCCGCCCAGACGCTGTTCGAGGACGGCGCGCCCCTGGCCAATTGTCGCCATCTGCGGGTCGGTGAAGACGATCGATAGTGGGGTGTTGCGGAGCCCGGCCCGCCGTTCCGGATAGCGGCCGGCGTTGTCTCCGGCGATGCGGCCCTGGGTGGTGGCCTCGTGCAGCAGCGGCAACTCCTGGTTGGCGTCGCCGGCAATGAAGACGTGGCTGCCACTCTCATTCTCGTTCCGGCACTGCATGGTGAAACGGTTATAGAAGGGAACACCGTCCTCGTTGAGCGCCAGTCCGGCATTTTCCAGGCCGAGCCGGTCAACATTGGGCCGCCGGCCGGTAGCGGCAAGCAGGTAGTCGAAGCGTTCGGTCAGCCGCTTGCCGGTATGGCGTTCCAGGAAGGTGATGATCACCTGTTCACCGTCGCGTTCGATGGTTTCCACCTTGGCTTGGGGGTCGACATAGAACTCCTCGTTGAAGGTGCGATCAGCATAGTCTCGCAGGGCCGGTTCCTGGAAGGGCCCCAGTGAGCCACGCTTGCCGAAGATGCGCACCCGAACGCCGAGCCGATGCAGTGCCTGGCCCAGTTCCAGTCCGATGATGCCGGGACCGAACACGGCGACCGATTCCGGCAATTCGTCCCACTCGAAAACATCGTCGTTGACGATCAACCGGTCGCCTGCCGCCTCGAAGAGCTCGGGCCAACTGGTGCGAGAACCGGTGGCGATGACGATGGTGCGCGCCTGGAGACGCAGGCTCTCGCCGACGATCAGGGTGTGTGGCGCTTCGAAGCGGGCATGGCCAGCGATGCGATCGGCTGCGTCTATCCGCTTCATCGACTCCAGCACATGGCCCACGAAACCGTCGCGTTCCTGCTTGAGCCGGGCCATGACTGCGCGACCGTCGACCTCGATCGGCCCGGTGCGCACGCCGAAGCCGCCGGCGTCCCGCGCGTGGTGGGCGGCATCGGCAGCGGCGATCAGCAGCTTCGATGGCATGCAACCTACCCGAGCACAGGTGGTACCAAGCGGTCCTCCTTCGATCAGCACGACGCTTTCGCTGTGCTTGCGGGCAGCGTGCCAGGCGCTCAGGCCGGCGCTGCCGGCTCCGATAATTGCAACATCGACTTCACGTGCTTCCATCATTCTCTCCTGCATTTTCTCCCGGTCGCCAAGGGGCACCGGACCGGAGTCCGATCGACTCACTCCGTCTCAGCGTAGAACAGGATGGTGCGCGTTGGCGGGCAGGCTAAACCTTCGGCATTTCTCGCCCCTTTCTGCTATTCTGTGCGCCTTCGGTTTTCGCTCCCTTCGGCCCTTACCATGCGGCTCTCGCCCTCGTTCGCGCGTTACCCCGGCCCCCACCCCTATTTTTTGCAGGATAGCTGCCGTGTCTGATTTCGCTTCCGACTCCGACTCTCCAGGCGAGGTTGCCTTCACGGCGCTATCGCTGCCGCCGGAACTGCTCAGCAACCTGGACTCGCTTGGCTATCACGCCATGACGCAGATCCAGGCTGCCAGCCTGCCGGTGATGCTGGCGGGGCGGGATGTGGTCGCCCAGGCGAAAACCGGATCGGGCAAGACGGCTTGCTTCGGCCTGGCTCTGCTCTCGCGGCTTACGCTGGCGCGTTTCAGCGTTCAAGCCCTGGTGCTGTGTCCTACCCGCGAACTGGCCGATCAGGTGGCCGGAGAGATCCGCCGACTAGCGCGTGCGCTGCCCAACGTCAAGGTGCTGACCCTCTGTGGCGGCGCGCCACTGGGGCCGCAGCTCAATTCGCTCTCCCACGGGGCGCATGTCGTGGTGGGTACGCCAGGGCGGGTCGAGGAGCACCTGCGCAAGGGCTCGCTGAGCCTGGCATCGCTGGATACCCTGGTGCTCGACGAAGCCGATCGCATGCTCGACATGGGCTTTCAGCAGGCGCTTGAGGCGATTATCGGCGAGACGCCCAGCAGTCGCCAGACCCTTATGTTCAGCGCCACCGGCCTTCAGGGCGACGGCGCCGAAGGCATTCGTGCCGTTGCCGAAGGTTTTCTGCGTGATCCTGTGAGCGTGGCGGTGAGCGAGACCCATGACGAAACCAGCATTCGTGAGCATTTCTATCGGCTGGGTGACGAGTCGCAGCGCCTTGAAGCACTTCGTCTGCTGTTATTACATCATCGCCCCCAGTCAAGTGCGGTGTTCTGCAACACCAAACGTGAAACCGATGAGGTGGCCGAGGCCCTGGTCCAGGCCGGTTTTAGCGCCCTGGCGCTACACGGCGATCTCGAGCAGCGCGACCGCGATCGTCTGCTGATACTATTCGCCAACAAGAGCGCCTCGATACTGGTAGCCACCGACGTGGCGGCCCGGGGGCTGGATATCGACGCCCTGGATGCGGTATTCAATTACCGTATCGCCCGCGAACTAGAGGTGCATGTGCATCGGGTCGGGCGTACCGGCCGGGCCGGCAGTTCCGGTGTGGCCTGTACCCTGGTCAGCGAGCAGGAGACGTACCGCCTGGAGCGGCTCGGCGACTTTCTCGGTCAGCAGTTGGTGACCGAGTCGCTGCCATCCCGCCGTGCCCTGTCGGGCGAGCCCATGGCACCGCCCATGGCCACGCTTCAGCTCGATGGCGGCAAGAAGCAGAAGGTGCGCCCGGGGGATATCCTGGGCGCCCTGACCGGCGAAGGCGGTATTCAGGGCGATCAGGTAGGCAAGATCAAGGTGCTGGAACGCAGCGCCTATGTGGCCGTGCAGCGTGAGGTCGCCAAGGCGGCGCTTGCGCAGTTGAGCGCGGGAAAACTCAAGGGGCGTTCGTTTCGCGCCCGGCGCGTCAGCCGCTGACATGCAGCAAGACGATACGCTCGTAAGGCGATATGCCAAAGTGGTGATATGAAAATACCCAAGCGATTACAACCGCTGGTTGAAGACGGCATGGTCGACGAAGTCGTCGCTCAGCTGATGAGCGGCAAGGAGGCCCAGGTCTATGTGGTTCGTGCCGGTGGTGAATTGCGTTGTGCCAAGGTCTTCAAGGAAGCCAAGCAACGCAGCTTCAAGCAGGCCGTGCAATACCAGGAAGGCCGCAAGGTCCGTAACAGCCGCCAGGGCCGGGCAATGGCCAAGAAGACCCGCTATGGCCAGAAGGAGCAGGAGCAGGCCTGGCTGAATGCCGAGGTAGACGCGCTCTATCGGCTCGCGGCCGCGGAGGTGCGGGTGCCCAAGCCCTTCGGCTTCGTCGACGGCGTGCTGCTCATGGAAATGATCACCGACGCCGAGGGCTATGCCGCTCCGCGCCTGGACGACGTCACCCTCACCGCCGAGCAGGCCCGTGAGTATTACGCCGAGGTCATCGGCGACGTGGTGCGTATGCTATGTGCCGGTCTGATTCATGGTGACCTCTCCGAGTTCAATGTGTTGCTGGCGCCCGACGGCCCGGTGATCATCGACCTGCCCCAAGCGGTGGATGCGGCCGGTAACAACAGCGCCGAGATGATGCTGGAGCGCGACGTCGACAACATGCGCGCCTATTTCGGACGCTACGCTCCGGAACTGCTCAATACCGACTACGGCAAGGAAATCTGGGCGCTTTATGAAGCCGGGGAACTGCATCCGGAGGTCAAGCTGACCGGCTGCTTCGCCTACGACACCACCGCTGTGGATGTCGACGATCTGCTGGCGGTGATCGAAGACGCCCGGGAAGAGCAGGATGAACACCTGGCAATGCTGGCCCGCAACGAACAGGGTGACGACGAGGACTGATCCTCCCTGTTGCTGTTGTGAGTGCTGAAGGGAAACACTGCACAAATGCCTGCGCGAGCGAATCGCTACGTTGCGCGGTGCCGAAGTGTCGGACCGGCGGATTCCTCACATATACCCATATGCTCCGGTTGACTCGAAGCCTTCGGCTTCTCGCTCCTTCGGAGCCATCCTGAGGATGTTTGTCGCTTCGCTCGGTTCTGTGCTCCGTGCTCCGTGCTCTGTGCTCCGTGCGCCTTGCGCTTCATCTCACTCGTCGATTTGTTCAGCGCTTCCGAAATACGTGCTTGAGTTGCCTTTTTTCCTCAGGAATTGGCGTTATGCTTCAGCTTGGTGTTCTGCTTTGTCGAGGCCATCTTCTCCAGTTCCTGCTCATCCATCGATTCGTACATCTGCTTCGCTGCAGCGTCGAGTTCGCCGACCTTCTGCTCTCCACGCTTGACGGAAAAGGCAGCGCCGGCCGGTTACCGAACAACACCCCCGACGGCTGAGCCCTGGCACTGGTGTGATAGCCCAGGGAGATGATCATAAGGAGACAGTCATGAAGCTTCAGCATGCCACCTGGCAGGAAGTCGAGGGCTACCTGCAACGCTCTACCGGCATCATCATACCCATCGGCTCCACCGAACAGCATGGTCCAAACGGCCTGCTCGGCACTGATGCCATTTGCCCCGAGAGCGTTGCCTGGGAGGTGGGCGAGCGCCACGATATTCTGGTGGGACCGACCCAGAGTATCGGCATGGCGCAGCATCACCTGGCCTTTCCCGGCAGCATCAGTCTTCGACCCAGCACCCTGATCGCGGTGTTGCGGGATACCGTGATCTCGCTCGCCCGCCACGGCTTCACCCATGTGTTCTTTCTCAATGGGCACGGCGGCAACATCGCCACCGTCAACGCGGCCTTCGCCGAGATCTACTCCGAGCGCAGCCTGCGCAGCGAAGGACAGCCGTCGGATGCGCTGCATCTGACCCTGAGCAACTGGTTCGCCGGCCCGCGCGTGCGTGAGCTGGCCCAGTCGCTGTACGGCGACGCGGAAGGGGGGCATGCCACGGCGTCAGAGGTGTCGCTCTCCTGGTTTGCTCGCCCCGAGGCGGTCAAGGATGTGGCCATGTCGCCCCGTATTGCGCCATCCGGCAGTGCCAATTGCGATGCCGATGAATTTCGTCGCCGCTTTCCCGACGGTCGCATGGGCTCAGACCCGGCGTTGGCGCGAATCGAGCATGGCGAGCTTTTCCAGGCCGCGGCGGTCGAGGATACCTGGGACGCATACCGCGCCTTCCTTGGCTGCGGGCAATAGCGGGTCGTGTCTCGAGCCGCCTTGTAAAGGGCGCCGCGGGTTGCCATGGTCGTGGTGACACGCCGGTCAGGGAGGCTATGAATGCTGCGTATCCTCGTTTCGCTGGCGGCAATCTATGCCATCGTGGTGGCGCTGGCCTGGTTCTTCCAGGATCGCCTGCTCTACCTGCCGCACATGGGGCGGGAGCATGTGGCCACCCCGGCGGACCGGGGCATGAAGTGGGAATCGGTCGAACTCGAGACCGAAGATGGAGTGACGCTGGATGCCTGGTGGATACCGGCCGAGAACCCCGGGGGAAGCCTGCTGTTCTTTCACGGCAATGCCGGCAATATCTCCCACCGCCTGGATTCGATACGTCAGTTCAACCGGCTAGGCTTGTCTGTGCTGATCGTCGACTACCGGGGCTATGGCCGCAGCGAGGGCAGCCCTTCGGAAGTCGGCACGGCGAGGGATGCCCGGGCCAGCTGGCGCTGGCTGCTCGAGGAGGCCGAGGCGTCACCCGATGAGGTCGTGTTGTTTGGGCGCTCGCTGGGGGCTGCCGTGGCGGCGGAGCTTGCCGCCGGACTGGCACCCGACGTGAGTCCTGCAGCGGTGATCCTGGAGTCGCCTTTCCGCTCGGTACCTTCGCTGGGCCAAAGCCTCTACCCGTTCCTGCCGGTACGCTGGCTGGCTAATCTGTACTACGACACTGAAACTTATGTGACCCGGCTCACGGCTCCGCTGCTGGTGATTCACAGCCGTGAGGACGAAATCATTCCCTTTTCACAGGGGGAAGCGGTTTTTGAGGCGGCCAATCAGCCCAAGGAGATGCTAGTCATCCGGGGCGGTCATAATACTGGATTCCTCGACAGCGAACCGGAATATTCGGACGGTATCGAAGCTTTTCTGGAGGCGCTTGCCGACCTGCATCGGCCTTGAGGTTTGCTGAGTGTCGTCCCCAACCCCATTGACAAGGGAGGGGCCAGGCCAGCCGGCAGGGTTCTTGCCCTTCTCGTGCTGGCCTGGCGCTATTCCAACCTGGAGCCGGCCTGTTGTCGCTCAGTCCTGCTCGGCCATGACCTCGGCGTTATGGAACACGTTCTGCACGTCGTCCAGGTCGTTGAGCGTATCGAGCAGCTTGTCGAACATGGCGATATCGTCGCCTTCGACCGGTGTCGTGGTCTGTGGCACGAACTGGATCTCGTCGAGCTCGAAGTCAAGCTCCCCGAAGGCATCGAGCAGGGCCTGCTTGGCCTTGGCATAGTCGGTATGCGGTGCAAAGACGGTGATGAGGCCATCCTCGCTTTCGATATCGGTGACATCCACGTCGGCTTCCATCAGCGCCTCGAGGGTGGCTTCCTCGTCGTCGCCGCTGAAGGCGAGGATCGCACAGTGATCGAACATGTGGCTGACGGTGCCGGGGGTGCCGAGCTTGCTCTTGGCCTTGTTGAAGCAGGCCCGAACGTCACCGAACGTGCGGTTGGGGTTGTCGGTCAGGCAGTCGACGATGACCATGCAGTTGCCTGGGCCGAAACCCTCGTAGCGAGCCGGTGAAAAGTCCTCTCCGCCTACACCGCTGGCCTTGTCCAGCGCCTTGTCGATCACATGTGATGGCACCTGGTCTTTCTTGGCGCGTTCGATCAGGCCGCGCAGGCTCAGGTTGGCGGAGGGATCGACGCCCCCGGCCTTGGCGACCACGTAAATCTCGCGGCCGTACTTGCTGTAGACCTTGGTCTTGGCGGCGGCCGTCTTGGCCATGGATTCCTTGCGGTTCTGAAAGGCCCTACCCATATCGTTGTCCCATTGCGTCTGACATGAGGCGGAATTCTACGAAACCGTACCAGCAGGGAACAGCGTTATTTCACGGGTAACCGGGTGGCATGATCCGGGTCATGGCTACACTATCGTGGTGAGTCGCGCCCTATTTCTGCCTGGAGCCCATCTTCCATGGACCATCATCAGTATCGCCGCGCCCTGGCGGCACGTTTGCAGGCGGCCGAGCTGCCCTTTCCTGATGCGGAATTCGATAGCCGCCAGATGCAAGTTCGAGCCGCGATGGCAGAGGCCGGCCTTGATGCCCTGCTGGTCACCGATCCCGCCGATATCTATTACCTGACCGGCTACAACACCTTCGAGGTGTCGGTGCATACCTGCCTTGTATGTTCGGCGGATCGCCTGGTGTTGCAAATGCCCTCCATCGAGACCGGCCCGGCAGTAGTCACGGCCCGGGTCGATGAGTTGTTGGGCTATCGCTGGGAGGGTGTCGAGGAGGTGCTTGAGCCATTGGCCGAGACGCTGTCAGTTTTTTCGGCTATCGGCCTGGATTCCTTCAGTCCCACCCTGCGTCATGGCATTATCGGCCCACTGCAGCAGCGACTGGGAGCCGAACGCTTCCGTGCTGATGGCGGGGCCTTGCTTGACCGTATCCGTATCGTCAAGAGCGAAGCGGAGCTAGCCTGCCTGAGAGAAAGCGCACGAATTACTTCACGCGGGCTTGATGCGGCCATCAAAGCGATTGCCCCGGGCATGACCGACAACGACGTTGCGGCGGAAGGTGCCCGCGCCTTGTTGGCGGCGGGCAGTGAATTCATGAGCATGCAGCCCATCGTGACCACCGGCCAGCGTATCAGCGTGATACACCTGAACCACCAGCGCCAGCGGATCGAGCGAGATCAGCCGGTGTTTCTTGAATTCGGTGCTTCTTTTCGTCGCTATACCGCGCCCATGATGCGCACTGCCGTGGCGGGATCGGCCAGCGGTGAGATGCAGGCCATGCGCGATGTTTGCCGGTCATTGTTCGAGGCACTGAGCGGGGCCTTGCGTCCCGGCAACACTTTCGACGATGCCGCTCGCGCCGCCGAGGCGGTACTGGCGCCGCACGCTGACCGGGTATTTTTCTCCGGGGTCTTTGGCTATGCCGTCGGGGCTCAGTTCCCCCCCAGCTGGGTCGAGGGCAGCGGTTATATCGCCTGTGGCCAACAGCGGAAATTCGAGGCTGATATGGTCTTCCACTTGCCGCTCTGCTTGCGCGTGCCGGGTGAATGGGGGGTCGGCATCAGCGATACCGTTCAGGTCACGCCCAGCGGTGGGGTATCGATCACCGATAACGATTGGCAGCTCAAGGAGTGCCCAGGAAGCTGAGCGACAGACCTCGCTAATGTCTAATCGAGCGATATAGCTATACTGAACAATGGCTATACTGAACGATAGACAGGGGGGGTGTTTGTTGTTTCCGAATGCAGCCCCTGCGCCATTTGTTCTGCTTTTTGCTCTACTTCAGGAGGGCGTCATGACACTGACCGTTACCGCTGATTACAGGGACCTGATGAAGGCCACCAACGCCTATGATGAGCTGATATCCGAGGGCTTTCCACGTGAGAAGCTCTATTTCGACAGGGGCACGCATCAGGTCAAGGTCATCGTGCCCGATACCTCCAGGCCGGAAGCGGAAGAGATTCTGCGTCGCCATGAGCCTGTGGAGCTGTGGGCGCGTCCCTTCGAGGAAGGTTAGCGCCGCGCCTGTCTCGGGTTGACGGAAGCGGCCGTTAATCCGGGGCCGGTAGGGCCGAGTATCCTTAACATTTTCAAGCCGCACCCACTACTGGGTCACTTTACTTAGCCTTTAACAGCGTGGATAGCGAAGCGAGTATGGCTACCCGTAGGCCCTCGTATGTTACCAATACGGCAGTGTATTCGGCTGTCTGCAGTCATCAGGCATTCATAGGAAAGAGTCGCTTTGGTACCCACCACAGGAAAATCGCCATGCCGATAAGTTCGACCAGCGACTGGAACACGATGGCCACTACCGCCAGCTCGTAGGAAGCGGGAAGTGAAAGTGCCAGGGGAAGAACGACGAAGGAGTTACGTGTGCCCAGGCTGAAGGCAAGCACGCGCCCTTGGACAGCGGGGAGCGTGAAGGTGTGGGCCAGTAGGCGAGCCAGCAGTGCGGCGACGAGCAGAAAGCAGGTAAAGGCCAGCAACAGCCCGCCGAGCACGGACAGTGAAGCGATGACGACATTGACCTGGGTGGCGGCGATGGAAAAGACCACCAGAGCCAGCAGCGGCACCGGTAACCAGGCCAGGCGCGTGATGCGTTGCTCGCGGCGCCGTTTGCCCTGTGCCCATTTCTCGGTGATGAAGGCAAGCAGCAGTGGCAGCAGAATCAGCCCCGCAAAGGCCAGCAGCAGCTCGCGTTGCACCACGGCGATCAGCAGGCTCTGATCCAGAAACAGCCAAAGATAAAGGGGCAGTAGTGCGAGCTGAAGCAGCAGGCTGATCGGCGAGAAGGCAATGGCGTACGGCGTCTTGCCCCCGCCCAGGTGGGAAAAGGTGATGAACCAGTCCGTGCAGGGCACCAGCAGTACCAGCAGTATGCCCAGGCGAACCGCCGGCTGGTTGGCGAAAAGGCTTGCCAGCCCCCAGGCGACCAGCGGCAGCAGCAGGAAATTCCCGACTACAGCAGCCACCATGAAGCGCCTGTCACGCCATGCTCCGCGTAGCTGCGTGAGCGGTACCTGGGTGAAGGTGACGTAGAGCAGCGCGCCCAGCAGCGGCCACAGCATCGCTCCCAGCACGCCGACCCGACCCGGCAGGGTGGTGCCGAGTGCTAGGCCTGACGCGATAGCTGCCAGGTAGGCCAATACCTGATACTTCTCGAGCGTCTGGCGTGTCAAATTGCTTGTCCCCTTGAAATGATCGGCTTGCGTCGCGTAGTCACTCCTCGGCTGTTTTTCGAAGCTACCCCAGCGGTCGACCATCAATGGCTACAAGTTCCCAGGCTGATCAGTCCAACCCCGGCACTGTGCTGTGTGGCAATCACGCTGTCCTCGCCTAGAATTGCAGGGCGCGAGCGGCTTGCGGAGAAATCATACAATACATAAGCGGAATCATATCTGGCACTGGGGCCTGCCGACACCGACGAAGCCGTACTAAAGGCGAGAGGGTATTCTCTCGCCAGTCGCCGCTGACACTGGTGGGCAGCACGGTCTGGCCGCTGTCCTCAGCCATGACGGCATGTAAACGGGCATAGCGCGAATACGCCACGCCGCCACCGTGCTGGAAGCAGGCCAGCACGTCGTGTTCCACCTGGCCCCCATCAATGGCAGGTACTACGAGAATATGACGGGAGTGGCTTCGCCGAGGCCGGTCATCAGCGAGGCGCATTCGGGTGGAAAGCGTCGGAAGTCGACGGGTCATGGCGTCGGGCGGCACCTCCTGGAGCGATCTGGCGCTGTGCCTCATCGCGTGCCTGTCGAGTGTCGACGAGGCGATGTATCTCGCCAAGCACTACCTGATCGACTGGCATGCTGCCAGCCAGCGTACCTTCGCCATGCTTGTGCGTACCCGTCAGACCGAGGATGGCGCTTTCTACGGTCGGCTATCCTCGGGTGCCTGTTCGCGCTCGTACATGCCGTAGTCGCGCATCACCGCAGCCACGCGCAGGCGGTAGTCATCAAACACCACTTCGCGGCCCTGGGCCTGGGCGGCGCGGTGACGTTCGAGCTGGCGCCATTGGGCCACAGCTTCCTCGTCGCGCCAGAAGGAGAGCGAGAGAACCTTGCCCGCCTGGGTCAGGCTTTCGAAGCGTTCGATGGAGATGAAACCATCGATCTCATCGAGAAGCGGGCGCAGGCTGGCGGCGATGTCGAGATATTGCTCGTGGTGGCCTGACTTGGGGATGACTTCGAAGATGACGACGATCATGAGCATTCCGTGTTGTCGTTGTGTGCTTCAGTTAGCGGTCTCATCGTAGCCGTGTTTCGATATCCTCTAACATCGCGTTCAGGTTGACGAGACCATGCTGCCTACTGCCACGAGTCTGGGCAATTATAGCCGGAGATGAATGGTAGGTGTCGCCCGGTGAGTAAGTGTTTGCCGGGGCGTTTTTCTTGTCTGAAGGGTAGCAGGGCACCCGGGAGTTGTAGCGTAGCGGATGCTAGCGTCGGATTTGATGATGCTATGCCGCGAATGCTGCTAAGAACCGGGCTCACTTTGAAAGCAAGAAACGGAGTGTGCTAGGCGGGCCCAAGGCCCATCCTGAGTTGAGAATAGCGCCAAATCCATAGCACGGGAGCCCGCCATGTTCGAGACATCCACCGATTCACTTGCCACCTTCGATTCCGATGAGGTGAAATGGGCGGCGGTACTGGCCCGCGATGCCGCGGCGGACAGCGCTTTCGTCTATGCAGTGCGCACCACCAGGATCTACTGTCGGCCGACCTGTGCGTCGCGCCGACCGCGCCGGGAAAACGCCGAGTTCCATGCCGATGGGGCCGCCGCCGAGCGGGCCGGCTACCGGCCGTGTCAGCGCTGTCATCCCCAGGAGCCGTCGTTGGCTCAGCGACACGCCGAGAGCGTTGGCAAGGCCTGCCGTCTCATCGAAGCATCAGAAGACCTGCCGTCGCTCGACGAGCTGTCACAAGCCGTGGGGTTGAGCCGTTTCCATTTCCATCGTGTCTTCAAGTCGGCCACTGGATTGACGCCAAAGGCCTACGCAGTCGCTTGCCGGGAAAATCGTGCACGCCAGGCGCTGGTACAACGAGAATCCATCACCGAGGCGATCTATGAGGCGGGCTTCAATTCCAGCGGGCGCTTCTATGCTGGTTCCAATCGCATGCTCGGCATGACGCCGGAACGTTACCGTTCGGGCGGCAAAGGCATGCTGATTCACTTCGCCCTGGGAGAATGTTCGTTGGGCACGATACTGGTGGCGACCAGCCAAAGGGGCATTTGCGCCATATCCCTGGGGAGCGACCCGGAGCAGTTGTTGCAGGAGCTCCAGGAGCGTTTCGCCAACGCCAACCTGGTCCCGGGGGGGCAGGATTTCGATGCCTGGATGGCCCGGGTGGTGGGCTTTGTCGAGGTGCCTGGTATCGGACTGTCGCTGCCGCTGGACATTCGGGGTACCGCCTTTCAACGGCGGGTCTGGCATGCGCTGACCGAGATTCCCGTAGGCGCCACGATCAGCTATGCGGAGTTGGCGAAGCAGATCGATTCTCCCCAAGCGGTGCGAGCCGTGGCCAGGGCTTGTGCCTCCAACCCCATTGCGCTTGCCATTCCCTGCCACCGGGTCGTACGTAGTGACGGGGCGCTTTCCGGGTATCGCTGGGGGGTGGAGAGAAAGCGCGCTCTTCTCGAGCGCGAACACAATCACCTCGCCATGGGCGAGCCGTGATACTGTTCGTTCAGAAAAAGACCCCGACACCAAGGGTGCCGGAGGCGACTCTTTTCGGACAATGCTTAGCACTACCGCTTTCGGTTCTGGCAAGGCTCGTGCTTATCAATCCGCGCTTCCTTGCGAATGGGGCGCCGTTGCTTGGCCATGGCGTGCGTCAAGGCTAGCAACGCCACTGCGGCCACGCTCACCGTCAGTAGTTCGATGAAACCCATGTGCATGCCTCCTATGGAGTGATGGGTAATCCCCTGGACTTCGCTGTCCCAAGAGAGCTTTACCTCTGAATTGACGGCGGCAGCTTTCGCACTGGCCGACGGATACTTAGGCCTTCATGTCACGATTATGTTCTGCCCAGCCCGTGGTTGGCTCAATCGTCTCTGACCTGAGCCCGCAGCCAGGCGATTTCCTCGGCCCAGATCTCGGGTTCGATGGTTTCCAGCACCATGGGGATCTCGTCGATGCGCGGGTCGCGCATCAGGGTCGTAAAGGCGTCGAGCCCGATATTGCCCTGGCCCAGACTGTGGTGGCGGTCAACGCGGCTGGCGTACTCGCTCTTGGCATCGTTGAGGTGCATGCCGCGCAGGTACTTAAAGCCCACCACTTTGTCGAACTCGTCGAGGGTGGCGGTGCAGACTTCAGGGGTGCGCAGGTCGTAGCCGGCGGCGAAGGCGTGGCAGGTGTCGATGCACACGCCGATCCGCGACTTGTCGTCGACCTGCTCGATGATCTCGGCGAGGTGTTCGAAGTGCCAGCCCAGGTTGGTGCCCTGGCCGGCGGTATTCTCGATCACCGCAACGACGCCTTGGGTTTCGGCCAGTGAGTGATTGATTGAGTCGGCGATGCGGGTCAGGCATTCGCTTTCGCTGATCTTCTTCAAATGGCTGCCGGGGTGAAAATTGAGAAGGGTCAGGCCGAGCTGCTCGCAGCGTTGCATCTCGTCGAGGAAGGCGGCGCGCGACTTCGCAAGTCCTTCCCTGTCCGGGTGGCCAAGATTGATCAGGTAGCTGTCATGGGGAAGGATTTGCCCGGGGGCGAAGCCGTGCTTTTTGCAGGCACTGCGAAAGGCCTCGATGGTGGTGTCATCGAGGGGCTTGGCGCGCCACTGGCGTTGGTTCTTGGTGAACAGGGCGAAGGCGTCGGCGCCGATCTCGACGGCGCGTAACACGGCCTGGTCGGGACCGCCGGCAGCACTGACATGGGCGCCGAGGTATTTCATCTGACCTCTCCGTGGTTGGCAATACCAATACGATAACACGTAGGCTGCTTTTCTATCTTTCCACTTCGGCACCTCGCCACCCGTCGTGGCCCTGCTAGTCTCAAAGGGAAGAAGCCGAGGATATGCCACATGATGCCACTCGTACTGGTTGCGATAAGCGCCCCGATCGAGGCGGACCCGATCACATCGGTGCTGGGTCGCATCGATGCGCTGCAGGGGTATCGCATGACGCTGCGCAGCCAAAGCAGTGCGGGCGAGGAGGAGGTCATCCGCTACAGCTATCAATGCTCCGGCTACGTGCGCATGGACATGGAAACGCCCTATCGTGGGGCGGTACTGATCTATCGCCCCGATACCGGTAAGGTCCAGCTGTGGCCCTTCGGTTCGCCGGGTAGGCGGCCGGGGCTCTCCCTGCGTCCCACCAACCGCATGGTGCGTAGCTCGAGCGGGCATCGCGTGGATCAGTCTGACGTGGGTACGCTGCTGCGCAATGTGCAGCAGCTACAGCGGCACGGTAAGGCACGCTTGCTCGAGCCGATGACACTCGATGGCTACCCGGTGCAGCATGTGGTGGTGGAAGCCGAGCCCGGCAGGGCGGTACACGAGGTGGCGCGCTACGACCTGTGGCTCGACGAGGAGACGCTGTTCCCGCTCAGGGTGATCAGCTACGACCGACGCGGCGAGCGCCTTGAAAGCGTACATCTGGAAGATGTCACCCTCGACCCGGCCTTCCCCTCCGACCACTTCACTCCATAAGTATCATCTGTAAAATCATGGCGAGATTCGAGTTCGATACGACGTGGCACCTCGACTTCCCGGCCGACGCGGTCTTCGATGCACTGACCGATTCGCTGCACTGGCCCGACTGGTGGCCCGGGCTGGTGGAGGTACGTCAGCTCGAGGTGGGAGACGATCACGGCATCGGTCGTTTCCAGCGTTTCGTTTGGAAGAGTCGGTTGGGCTACTACCTGCGCTTCGATATCCGGGTTACCCGTGTATGCCAACCCAGCCTGATCGAGGGGGTGGCGAGTGGCGACGTGGCCGGTTTCGGCAGTTGGCAGCTTTGTGAGACGAACACGTCCACTCGGGTGCGCTACCTCTGGCAGGTGCGAACGGTGCGCCCCTGGATGGGTCTGCTGGCTCGGGTGGCGCGCCCGCTGGTGGCCTGGAATCACCACGCCATGATGCGCGAAGGTCAGGTGGGGCTGGTACGGCACCTGACTAGCTTTGCGCCGCGCCCGCGCTTTCCTGGTCGTTCACCGCCCAGGTAGGCGTCATTGATCTCGATGCGGCCGGAGAGCAAGCCGTTCAGGCTCAAGCTTGATTCAAGGCAAGGCTACCAAGGTCACACCGGCTCGCCTTGCCGCAAGGTGGGGCCGGCTTGGCCAGCCGACCGGGAACAGTGCCTGGGTCCTGTGATGTGCCGCATGGCAAAGTCCGCTTCCGGGTGCCATCCTGAGTGAACAAACCAATAGCCGAATGTCGGTAATCGAGGAGGCTTATGAGACTGCCACTGATCTGGCGCTACCTGGCACCATTATATCTGGGTGGCTTGCTGCTGCTTGGCGCGCATGCTGCCGGTGCCCGTGAACTCGCCGCCGAGCCTGATCATATGGTCGAGGTCGAGATCGCCACCGTGGGCATGGCCGGTTTTGGCGGCCCGCCGGTGGTGCTCTTGAGGGAGCCCGGGACTCAAGATGTCATTCCGATCTTCATTGGGCCCAACGAGGCGGGTGCCATTCTGCGCGGCCTGGGTGGCGAACGCACCCCGCGTCCCATGACTCATGAGCTGCTCGGTGATGTCCTCTTGGGTGTCGACGTAACGCTGGAGCGCATCTATGTCGATGCCATCGTCGACAACACTTTTCTCGGCATGCTGGAGTTGCGTGTCCAGGGCCGGGAGGAGCCGGTGCGGATCGACAGTCGACCCAGCGATGCCATCGCCCTGGCGCTGTATGCGGGAGCGAGCATCCATGTCGCGCCCCAGGTTCTGGAAGCGGCGCGGCAGATCGAGTATGAAGCGCTGGACGATCAGGTTGTGGTGGCGTTGGGTATCACGGTGACCCCGGCGGATGATGACCTGCGTGAGGCGCTCGGCCTGCCCGATCGGGAGGGCGTGCTTGTCAGCGATACCCGTGGGCCAGCTGCTGAGGCCGGCATGGAGCCCGGGGCCTTGATACTCGAAGTGAATGGCGAAGTACCGGCCACACCCATGCGGTTTCTCGAGCTGGTGCGTGACACTCCACGGGACGAAGGCGCCCAGTTGCGCTACTGGCAGGCAGGGGAGGAGTACGAGCTCGAACTCTCCACCGACGTACCGCCACCCCGCACGGTGCCGCGCGAGCCCCTTGAGGTGCCCGGCATCCAGGCATGATGCATGCGCGGTTGCTACAGCATTGACGCCTGTGGGGGCTGCTTCATGTCCCAGCTTTAACGCAGCCGGGTCAGGCCCTCCTGGGCGGTAGAAGCGACCAGCCGGCCGCTGCGATCGAAGATGCTGCCGTGGGCCAGGCCACGGGCGCCTCCCGCCCAATGGCTCTCCATGTCATAAAGCAACCAGTCATCGATCTTCACGTCGTGATGAAACCAGATGGCGTGGTCAAGGCTTGCTATCTGTAGCCTGGGATCACGAAAGCCGATGCCGTGAGGGACGAGTGCAGTGGTCAGCAGATTGAAATCCGAGCTGTAGGCCAGCAGGTTGCGATGCAGTGCGGGGTCATCGGACAGGTCGCCGGTGAGGCGAAACCACAGCCGCTTGCGTGCGGGCTGGCCCGATTCGGCCTCATCCCCGAGATGTAGAAATTCGATGGGGTGTCCTGGAAAGCGCTCGAGGCGAGCTTTGGGGTCATCGAGCAGGCCTTCGGGCAGGGTGACATCCGCCATGGCCATCTGGTGGGCCATGCTCTGTTCGCTGCCATGGAAGGAGGCACTACAGAAGAAGATCGGACGCCCCTTCTGGATGGCGGTGACGCGTCGTGTCGTAAAGCTGGCCCCATCGCGTACGGCGTCGACCTGATAGACTACCGGGCGATGGGGGTCGCCCGGACGCAGGAAGTAGCCGTGCAGCGAATGCACCTGTCGCACTTCCTTCACCGTTTGCGTGGCGGCAGAGAGCGCCTGGCCGAGTACCTGGCCACCGAACAGCTGGGGCAGGCCAAGGTCCTGGCTGTGGCCTCGAAACAGGTTTTCTTCGATTTCTTCCAGGCCGAGCAGGTCGACGAGCGCATTCAGGGCATCGGTCATGGGGATCCTCAGCGGGCATCATACGACTGTTTAATTGCATCAGCATACACGGAGTCCGGGCCGATGCGCAGTGACGAATTCTACATGCATCGGGCGCTGGATCAGGCCCGCGAGGGCCTGGCTGCCGGTGAGGTGCCGGTGGGTGCCGTGGTGGTGGATGCAAACGGTGAGATCGCTGGAGCCGGCTACAATGCACCGGTTTCGGGACACGATCCCAGCGCCCATGCCGAAATTCGCGCACTGCGTGACGCGGGTGCGCGGCTGGCCAACTATCGGCTCGACGGCTGCACGCTGTATGTCACCCTGGAGCCCTGCCTGATGTGTACCGGCGCGATCATCCATGCGCGCCTTGCGCGGGTGGTCTACGGTGCTGCGGAACCACGTACCGGCATGGTCGAGTCCAAGGCCAACCTCTTCGCCCAGCCCTGGCATAACCACCGGGTGGCGGTGGAAGGGGGGGTGCTCGCTAGCCGTGCGTCGCAACTGCTCAAGGCGTTCTTCGAGGCACGCCGTGAGGTGGCTAAGAGTGGCGAATCCGGCTGCGGAGGTAGCTAGCTCAGGTGCGACCATGGCCTGGCCGGGTCGGGGAGGTGCATGTCAAGACGTTCATAGGATTGGTGGCACGATCTCGAACAGATGGCCGTCGTCGGCTCCTTCACTATTCGACTCGTTGAGCTGAAGATACTGCTGCTGGCTGCGGTCGACGTAGGAGAGTATCTCGTAGTAGCGACGAATATTGCGCACATAGATGACCGGCTCGCCGCCACGGGCATAGCCGTGACGAGTCTGGCTGTGCCATTCACGTTTCTGCAGCAGCGGCAAGGCTTCGCGGACGTCTTCCCAGCGGTCGGGGTCACCATCGAGCTGTTCGGTTATCCGGCGGGCATCGTAGAGGTGACCCAGACCGACATTGTAGGCGGCCATGGCCATGAACAACCGGTCATCGCCCTGGATTGAGTCGGGCAAGCGATCCTTGACGTGTCGCAGATAGCGGGCGCCGCCATCAATGCTCTGGGCCGGATCCAGGCGGTCATCGACGCCCATTTCGCCGGCGGTTGGCAGGGTCAGCATCATCAGACCGCGCACCCCGGTGGGTGAGGTGGCCTCGGGATCCCAGTGCGATTCCTGGTAACCCAGCGCCGCCAGCAGCTTCCAGTCGAAGCCGGTGTTGCGGGCGGCCTCGCGAAACAACGCCGTATAGTCGGGCAGGCGCTCATGCAGATGCGCGATGAAGACCCGGGCGCCGACGTATTCGAGATAGTCATCGTGGCCGAAGTGGCGGTCGACCAGCTCGTTAAGGGTTCCTTCGTGTTGCAATTGCTGCAGGAAGCGGTTGGCCTCCTGCTGCAGGCGCAAGCCGCCCTGGGCGGGAAAGGCCCAGGCCATGGAGAGTGGCTGGCCGAGCAGGAAGCCGCGTTCGACGCCGGGAAAGAAGATCCGGTTGGTTCGGAACTGATGGTCGTACACTACCGCAGCATCGAGATTGCCGCTCTCCACCCGACTGAGCAGTTCGGGCACCTCGACCTCGGGCGACTCACGCCAGCCAAGCTCGGGATATTCGGCCTGTAGCCCGCGCAGGGCCTGATCGGTGCCCGAGCCGCGGATGGTGCCGATCTCTAGGCCGGCCAACCCCGCCGGGTCCTTGACCGGCGGCAAGCCGCGCCGGTAAACCAGTACCGGCTGCAGGTCAAAAATTGCCCGGCTGAAGATCAGGCCTTCCTGTCCCGGGTCCAGGGGAAGAGTGGCGGCGCCCAGATCCCCTTCCCGGCGCACGGCTTCGACCACGCTCATGATGTGGTGACTGGCGTCCAGGGTCAGGCTGACGCCGAGGTGGTCGGCGAAGCGCCACATCAGCTCGTACTCGAAGCCGGTCGGGCCATGGCGTCCTTCATAGTAGGTAGTCGGCGTGTTACGCGTGTGCACACTGAGAAAGTCACGCTCGCGGACTGCCTCGAGGAGGTCGTCTGGCGGGGTGAAATGCCGGTAGGGCAGCAGGTTCAGCACGACCCCCAACAGCAGCAGGGCGGCAAGGCGTAGACGACGCTGTGCGAGTCGACTCATGGGTTCAGGCATTTAGGCACGATCGGCGATGAGGGCTTCACGATAACGTTACAAGGGGCATGTGTCATCCGCCGGATTTCGTCTCGCCCCCGCTTTCCAGTATCATGTCGGCTTTCTAAGCCGTGTATGCGGCCCCTTCCTACGCTTGCTTCAGAGGCTCCAAAGACATGCTCGAACTTCGAGGCGCGCCTGCCCTTTCCGCTTTCCGTCACGACAAGCTGCTGGCTGCCCTGCGCGCGCGGGTTCCCGAGGTCGAGTCCCTGCACGCTGCCTACGTGCATTTCGTCGATCATGACGGTGAGCTGGCCGACGATGAGCGACATGTACTCGACCGCCTGCTTGACTATGGCATCCTGAGTGAGGGTACGGGTGACGCCGGCGCCGAGGGGCAGCTGTTTCTGGTGGTGCCACGTATCGGCACCCAGTCGCCCTGGTCTTCCAAGGCCACCGATATCGTGCACAGCTGTGGTCTGGCGAAGATCCGTCGCCTGGAGCGAGGCATCGCCTACCGTGTCACACTCAAGGCACCGATGTCCGAGTCCGCCTTTACGGCCATCGTGGAGACCCTGCACGATCGCATGACCGAGAACGTACTGGCCGACCCCTCCGATGCTGCCAAGCTATTTGCCCACCATGAACCGGTACCGCTGGGTCAGGTGAATATCCTCGAAGGCGGGCGTGGCGCCCTGGAGGCGGCCAATGGTGAGCTGGGCCTGGCCCTGGCCAGCGACGAGATCGACTACCTGCTGGCTGCATTCCAGGAACTGGCGCGCAATCCCACCGACGTCGAGTTGATGATGTTTGCCCAAGCGAACTCGGAACACTGCCGCCACAAGATCTTCAATGCCGACTGGATTGTCGACGGTGAGACGCAGCCGCACTCGCTCTTCAAGATGATCAAGAATACCTTCAGCGCCTCGCCGGAGGATATTCTCTCGGCCTACAGCGACAACGCCGCCGTGATACGCGGTAGCGAGGCGGGACGATTCTTCGCCGCACCGCTGACCGGCAAGGCCGCCGAGCGTGCTGTCTACGGCGCGCAGCACGAGCCGATCCATATCCTGATGAAGGTGGAGACGCACAACCACCCAACGGCCATCGCACCCTATCCCGGGGCTGCTACCGGAGCCGGCGGCGAGATCCGTGACGAGGGCGCCACCGGCATCGGCGGCAAGCCCAAGGCTGGGCTCACCGGCTTCACCGTTTCCAACCTGCGCATCCCCGAATTCGTACAGCCCTGGGAAACTTTTGATTATGGCAAGCCGGATCGCATGCAGTCAGCGCTTTCGATCATGCTCGAGGGACCCATTGGCGGTGCCTCCTTCAACAACGAGTTCGGGCGTCCTAACCTGACTGGTTACTTCCGCACCTTCGAGCAGGATGCCATGGGCGCCGGGGGCATCGAGCGTCGTGGCTACCACAAGCCGATCATGATCGCTGGCGGCTACGGCAACATTCGCGACGGCCATGTCCAGAAGGGCGAGATCCCCGTCGGTGGCAAGCTGATTGTCATGGGTGGTCCGGCCATGCTGATCGGTCTGGGCGGGGGTGCGGCTTCTTCCATGGCTTCCGGCACCTCGAGCGCAGACCTTGATTTTGCCTCGGTGCAGCGTGAGAACCCCGAGATCGAGCGGCGCGCCCAGGAAGTGATTGACCGCTGCTGGGCGCTCGGCGAGAACAACCCCATCCGCTTCTTCCATGATGTAGGCGCAGGCGGCCTTTCCAACGCCCTGCCGGAACTGGTCAAGGACGGTAACCGCGGCGGGTGCTTCGATCTGCGTGCCGTACCCAACGCCGAGCCGGGCATGAGCCCGCTGGAGATCTGGTGCAACGAGGCTCAAGAGCGCTATGTGCTGGCCGTGGCGCCGGAGGACCTCGAGACCTTTGATGCACTCTGTACACGGGAACGCTGCCCCTATGCTGTGGTCGGCGAGGCCATTGAAGCCCATCACCTGGAAGTGCGCGACGGGCATTTCGAAAGCCAGCCGGTCGATCTGCCCATGAGCGTGCTGTTCGGCAAGCCGCCAAAGATGCAGCGCGAGTTCGAGCGGGAAAGCAGGGAGCAGTCGGGGGTGATGCTCGACAACCTGGACCTGCGTGAAGCGATGGATCGCGTGTTGCGCTTGCCCTCCGTGGCTTCCAAGAGTTTCCTGATCACCATCGGTGACCGCACCATTACCGGCATGGTGGCCCGCGACCAGATGGTCGGCCCCTGGCAGGTGCCCGTGGCAGATGTCGCCGTGACCACCGCCAGCTACGATACCCATGCCGGTGAGGCCATGGCCATGGGCGAGCGGCCGCCGGTGGCGTTGATCGACCCTGCCGCCAGCGCACGTATGGCGGTAGCCGAGGCGATCACCAACCTGGCCGCGGCACCCATCGACAAGCTGGGTAACATCAAGCTTTCCGCCAACTGGATGAGCGCCGCCGACCATGTCGGCGAGAACCAGGCGCTGTTTGATGCCGTGCATGCCGTGGGTATGGAACTCTGCCCGGCGCTGGGCATTGCGATTCCGGTGGGCAAGGATTCGATGTCAATGCGTACCGCCTGGACGACTCAGGGTGACAGGAGAGAGCCGGAAGAGAGGAGCGTCACCTCGCCGCTGTCACTGGTGGTTACCGGCTTTGCCCCGGTTACCGATGCCATGGCCACCCTGACCCCGCAAATTAATCTGGAGCAGGACGAGTCAGACCTCATCCTGATCGACCTGGGGGCGGGCAAGAACCGGCTAGGCGGTTCGGCCCTGGCCCAGGTCTATGGCCAGGTGGGCGATGCATGCCCCGACCTGGATGACCCCGAAGACCTCAAAGCGTTCTTCGCGGTAATTCAGGGTCTCAACCGCGACGGCAAGCTGCTGGCCTACCACGACCGCAGTGACGGCGGGTTGCTGGTGACGTTGCTGGAGATGGCATTTGCCGCCCACGCTGGCCTCGAGATCAAGCTCGATTGGCTGATCGACGAGCCGGCCGACGCTGTGGACGCGCTGTTCGCCGAGGAGCTCGGCGCGGTGATTCAGGTCAATCGTCAGTACACTGAGGAGGTGCTGAGCCAGTTCGCTGGCGCGGGCATTGAGACATGCGGCGTCATTGCCCGGCCGCGCTATGACGATCAGGTGCGGGTGACGCTCTTTGAGGAACCGCTGCTGGAGACGACTCGGCTGCTGGCCCAGCGCACCTGGACAGAAACCAGCTACCGCATGCAGGCGCTGCGCGACAACCCGGAGTGCGCCAAGAGCGAGTTCGACGGCCTGCTCGACGGCCGCGACCCTGGTCTTTCCGCCAGCCCAGCCTTCGACGTGAACGAGGACATAGGCGCGCCCTTCGTCAACCTCGCGCGGCCGACGGTGGCTGTGCTTCGCGAACAGGGCGTGAACGGCCAGTTGGAGATGGCCTGGTCCTTCGACCGTGCCGGCTTCGAGGCCGTTGACGTGCATATGAGCGATATCCTCGCAGGGCGTATCGACCTCGAGTCGTTCAAGGGCCTGGTCGCCTGTGGCGGTTTCTCCTATGGAGACGTACTGGGCGCAGGCGGCGGTTGGGCCAAGTCAGTACTGTTCAACGAACGGGCGCGCGAGCAGTTTGCCGACTTCTTCGCCCGCGAAGACAGCTTCGGTCTGGGCGTCTGCAATGGCTGCCAGATGTTTTCCCAGTTGCGGGAACTGATTCCCGGAGCCGAGAACTGGCCGCGCTTCGTGCGCAACGAATCCGAGCAGTTCGAGGCGCGCGTGGCCATGGTGCAGGTGGAGAGTAGCCCCTCGATCCTGTTGGCTGGCATGGAGGGCTCGCGTCTGCCGATCGCCGTGGCCCACGGCGAGGGTCGTGCCGAGTTTCGCGACAGCGCCCACCTGCGCAGCATGCAGGTCAGCACCCAGGTGGCGCTGCGCTTCGTGGACAACTACGGCCAGGTGACCAGCCACTACCCGGCCAATCCCAACGGATCACCCTCCGGCATTACCGGGCTGACCACGCCAGACGGTAGGGTAACGATCATGATGCCGCATCCGGAGCGGGTGGTGCGTGCGGTCACCAACTCCTGGCGCCCCGCGGAGTGGAGCCAGGACGGCGCCTGGATGCGATTGTTCCGCAATGCCCGTGTATGGCTAGGCTGAATAGCGACATGGCCAAACGCAATGAGGCGACCTCAAGTCGTCTCATTCGTTTCACGTGGCTTCACGTGGCGTGTCTCCTGTCGCTTGGCTTCACTTGAATGGCAAGCGACCGGTACTTGTCGTCAGGACGCCTTCTTGGACAGGTCCAGGCAGAGGCGGGTCTTCACGAAACCCTCGAGAACAGTGTGTTCCGCCAGCTTCTGCTTGATGATGACCGTCAGGGCGGGATAGAGCGCCGGGATGGCGCTAGCGTCGCGCAGGTGCCGGTGGAACCGCAGCGAGTAATCGGCATCGGTCACGGCCTGGCCCAGGATGTCGTTCGCCATATCCGAACTGCAGATAAAATAAAGCTTGGCGGCATCTGGCTGCACGCCACTGGTGGGCAGGTCGGTGAGCCCAAATTGACGGCAAACACGCTGTAGCACCTTGATGCGCGTCTCGCACTGGATCCCCAGCGATGCCATCAGTCGACTCACTGCCGTATCGAAGGTCAGGAAGCTGAAGGCAAGCTGCCGATAGCGGGCTAGCTCGGCCTTTTCATGGGTCTCGGCCAGGGTCAACAATTCATCCAGTACCAACACGAGCCTGGCGATCTTCGTTTTGTTTTCAGGCATGGCAGTGTCCTCTAAACGGGTGGTAGTGGCAGCTCCCTTTGAAAGAAGGAGACTGGCGACCTTATCGCCCGTTTTACATGATTTACATCAAGTGCCGCGACGCTTTGTGGCGTTGTGGCATCGATTCCATTCGCAGGGTATGAAGAAAACCATTATCACCATCCCCTTTGCCCGTTGGTGGATTACGGCTTTCGTCTGACACGGCTCTGAATTCCCACTATAGACGTGCATTGCAAGACCTGCATGGCGATGGGTGAAACGATTGTTTGAATATTTGCCTGAATAACGCCAAACCAAAAAAAAGCGCTTGAATGGGAAGGCGATAGCAAAAGGAAATTTTTTGTGACCGAGTGCTGCTCTCTTTTACAAATCACCTGACGGAGGTGCTCCTCAAGCGACCGAGAGAGCACAACGGGCTAGACTGAACGATGATCGATCTGCCGCCGGATCAGCGAGCGGTGTGGTAGCAGCAGCCTCTGGCGAGTGTCAGACTGTCTCTCGTACCGCCATCTTGCTAGACTGCCCCGTTGATCGAGTCTTCCCCGAGAGGCCAGCCCCGCGTGAGCGAGACGCCCCAGACGGATGCGCCTGAACAGCGTGACATGCCGGATGCCGCGGTTCCAGCGGAGGCCTTGGCGCGACTGTTCGACGAGCCGATCACCGAGCTGCCGGATGACCTCTACATTCCGCCAGAGGCGCTACGGATATTCCTTGAGGCCTTCGAAGGGCCGCTGGACTTGCTGCTATATCTGATTCGCCGCCAGAACCTGGATATTCTGGCCATCAACGTGGCCGCCATCACCCATCAGTACATCGAGTACGTGGAGCTGATGAAGGCCATGGAGATCGAGTTGGCCGGGGAGTACCTGCTGATGGCCGCGATGCTGGCCGAGATCAAGTCACGCACCCTATTGCCGCGCCCGGCCAAGGCGAACGGCGACGACGACGAGGACGACCCACGGGCCGAGCTGATCCGGCGCCTGCAAGAGTACGAGCAGCTCAAGAGTGCTGCCGAGGCGCTGGCGGAGCTGCCACGGGTGGGGCGCGACTGGTTCCCGGCCCGCGCCGCGCTGCCACCGTTGCAGGCCCGGGTGCTATACCCTGATGTGGAGCTCGATGAGCTGCTCGGTGCTCTGGCTGGTATCTTGCGGCGTGCCGAGCTTAACCAGGTGCACCATATTGGTCGCGAGACGCTCTCCACACGAGAGCGGATGCTGGCGATCATGGAGCACCTGACTCATCAGCACTACACGCCTTTCGAAGCGTTGTTCACTTTGGAGGAGGGCAGGGCTGGGGTCATCGTCACCTTCATGGCGATTCTGGAGCTGGCCAAGGAGGCGATGATCGAAATCGTGCAGAATGCCCCGCTCTCGCCGATCCATGTGCGCGCCCGGGCGCCACGAGAGGAGGTCGATGAGACGGCCTTTGATGATGAGGGAGCCGATGTCGAAAGCCCCTTCGATGTCGAGAGTCTTTTTGAAAAGGCGGTCGACATGCCGAAGGGGGGTGGGGTATGAGCGCCATGGAGCTGCCCGACAGCCTCGACGAGATTCTCGAGGCGGCCCTGTTGGCAGCAGCGGAACCGCTGTCGCTGGAGCGTCTCGAGAGCCTGTTCGACGACAATGAGCGACCACCGCGTCGTGCGCTGCGTGAGGCGCTGGTGCGCGTCGAGGGGCGCCACGTGACAGGCGCCATGGAGCTGATCGAAACCGCTTCCGGTTATCAGTTGCGTATCCGGCCGCGTCTCTCCCCTTGGGTGTCCCGGTTATGGGAGGAGCGCCCCCAGCGCTATTCACGGGCGCTGCTCGAGACCCTGGCGCTGATCGCCTATCGGCAGCCGGTGACCCGCGGCGACATCGAGGAAGTGCGGGGCGTGGCGGTGAGCAGCTCGATCATGCGCACACTGACCGAGCGCGGCTGGATACGAGTGGTCGGCCATCGGGACGTGCCCGGCCGGCCGGCGGTCTATGCCACTACCCGCTCCTTCCTCGACGATTTCGGACTCAAGACGCTGGATGAGCTGCCGCCCATGCATGAACTGAAAGGGGTGGCGGAGCCCTTCTTCGAAGATGAAACGCCGCCGCCCAGCCCCATTCTGGCCCAAGCCGACGAGCCGGTCGATGAGCCGGTCGATGAGCCGGTCGATGAGCCGGTCGATGAGACAGAGGAGCGCCCTGGTGACGGGGACGAGGCAGGTGCTGACCCGATGAGCACTGAAGCGAACAAAAGCCAAAAGAAAACAGCGCTGGCGGCCAGGAAGCAAAGTGGTGAAAATCACGACACGACGGCCGGGATGGCCGACGTAACACACGCCGGGAAGGCGTCCGACAGGCCCGGGCTGAGCTTTGCCGATCTGGAAGCCCGCCTGGCCGAACGTGCCCGCACCAGCGTCGATGATGACGGCGGAGCGGGGGCGGAATTCACACCTGATGAGACATCTGACGAACCATGACGACCACCACGGAAAAACTGCAGAAGGTACTGGCCCGTGCCGGGCTGGGCTCGCGTCGCGAAATGGAAACCGCCATCGCGGCCGGTCGCATCAAGATAAATGGCAAGCTGGCTACCCTCGGCGACCGCATCGAGATGCGCGACCGGGTCACCTTCGACGATCGCCCTGTCACCCTGCGTGGCATCGAGGAAACGCCGCGGCGGGTGATCATGTACAACAAGCCGGAAGGCGAGCTGTGCACTCGCAAGGATCCGGAAGGACGTCGTACCGTGTTCGAACGCCTGCCACGCTTGAAAGGCGAGCGTTGGGTCGCCATAGGGCGGCTGGACATCAACACCAGTGGTCTGTTGCTGTTTACCACCGATGGTGAGCTGGCCAACCGCCTCATGCACCCTTCCACGCAGGTAGAGCGTGAGTACGCCGTGCGGGTCATGGGCGAGGTTAAGAAGGAGCAGGTCGTTGCTATGGTCCAGGGGGTCATGCTCGAGGATGGCCCCGCACGATTCACCGATGTGCAGGAGTTCGGCGGTGAAGGCATCAACACCTGGTTTCATGTGGTGATCACCGAAGGCCGCAACCGCGAGGTACGGCGCCTTTGGGAATCCCAGGGACTGACGGTGAGCCGCCTGAAGCGTGTGCGTTACGGCAATATTTTTCTCGACAAGCGGGCCAAGGCCGGTGAGTGGGTGGAGCTCTCCCAGGCCGAGATCGACGACCTGGCGGAGAATGCAGGCCTGGCTTCGCGCAAGGTGCCGGAGCTGACGCCCGACGAGAAGAACCGCTGGAGCCGCGACAAAAACAAGCGCCGGCCAGTACAGGCGATGCGCAAGCCAAAGAGTCCGCGCGACCGTTGAGCCGGTTGGCGTAAAGCTAGCGGATAGGCTGCTAAAAACCCCTTGCTTTCAGGGGGCTGGATGGGTAACATCTGCCCCCGTTCGGACGGGTCGTTAGCTCAGTTGGTAGAGCAGTTGGCTTTTAACCAATTGGTCGTAGGTTCGAATCCTACACGACCCACCATCCGTACCTGTAAGCTTGCACGCGAGCATCGGGTCGTTAGCTCAGTTGGTAGAGCAGTTGGCTTTTAACCAATTGGTCGTAGGTTCGAATCCTACACGACCCACCAGACATCGGTTTCAGCGAAGCTCTGGAACCCAACAAGAAAGGGCCCATCAGGGCCCTTTCTTGTTTCTTGACGTTTTGCTGCTGTCTCCTTAATCCTCCACTCGTATCCGGCCAAGGCTATAGTCGCCGCCATGATTGGCAAGCACGAAGCCCTGAAAGCCCTCGCGAAAACTTTTGTCCCGTGCCTGGATGACACGTCGTCCGTCAATGCTGATTCGCATCTCGCCGTTCTCGGCGCGGCTCCAGGTCAGGGTATGGAAGTTGCCATCCTCGAGGTTGATTGACCCATTGCTGCTGGCGATCACATCGCTCCCGTCGCTGGTGACCCTTGTCAGGTTGAGGCCGGGCCGCGAATCGGGGCGATAGACCAACCGATACCCGCTGCCCGGACGGTTGCCCTGAAAGACCCCCATTTCGAGGCTCCCCTCTTGCTTGCGGGAAGCCAGGTCCAACTCCATTTCGAAGGCGTTGCGGATCGGTGCTGCGACGAAGATCCTGGCAGTTTCTGCGGCTGCCGGTACCGCTTGGGGTTGAACATTACCCGTCTGTTCGAGGATCAAACGCAGCATGGCCAGGCCGACGTCCTCGGGCCGGTCGGAGCGCAGGCTCGGTGCCGCTGGGGCTCTCTCCTCCGCAATCTCGACAGTGCTGCGCAAACCGTTTCGATCGATGCTGAAATCGCCGCTGAGCACCGTCCAGGCAGGATTGCGACGGTAGTCGCCGTCGTTGAAGTCGTCCTGCAAGGCAACACGAGGTGAGGTCGTGGGTGGCGGCGTGGTTGCCGTTACCGCTACCCTCTCCGTCTGGCGCAGGCGTCTGAGCAGGTCAGCCGTGGCGTGGCCGTCTTGGGCCATATCCACGTCGGCCTGATACTCGCGTATCGCGTTGCGGGTCCGGCGTCCCATTACGCCATCCACCGGACCGGCGTCATAGCCGAGTCGATTGAGCTCGCGCTGTACTTCGACCACGCCTTGCCGACCCGACAGGGTCTCGATGTCGGGTCGCGATGGCGGTGTTGCCTGTGAAGAAGGTGCCTCTTCCGGCTGCCAGACACGCGCCGCCTGTTGCGCCTCGGCGATTTGCTGAGCGGTCATTCGTTCGGCAACCGCATCACGAGCGCTTCCAGCATGGCGGTGGCCCCGGGAGGCAGACAGGTTGTACCACTTGTGAGCCTGCACGAAGTCCTGGGGTGTTCCACTACCGGCCTCGTGCAGGCGGCCCAGCATGTATAGAGCGTCGGCATCGCCGCTTCTGGCTGCTTCGCCGAATACCTGCAGTGCCTGTTGATACTCCTGACGTTCGTAGTGGCGCATGGCCTCGGTGTAATCTGCGCTGGCCAGTCCGATGTGACTGAACAGCAGAAGCAGGAGCATAAGTCCTTTGATAATGATCACGGGCATCTCCAGTGAACATAGGCTGCATCTTCGAAAAGCAGCCCCTGGGCCTCACCGTGCTGCCTTGCCCCTCGACTCGCTCCTCATTGTCTCAGCGAAGACCGAGTACGGAGAGGATCACCAGCACGATGACGATTGCACCTACGATATAGACGATGTTGTTCATGAAGTGTACCTCCGTGGTGCATTTTCCTGCTGCAGGATTCTGCGGGTTGGTTCGTGTCTTGATGGCGTCGCACTCCTTGCGACGCATAGCGTAACTCCCTGTACAGGCTTTTCCATGTTTTCCATGCCACGCTCATACAGAGAGTATGTCTTTGTCGGATATCGGTCTGTGCGGTGGCGTACATTCGACTAAAAATCGAAAAAGAATTGCGGCGAGTGGAAGGTTCGATGCTCACTTGGTTCGGTTCGCCGCCGCCGGATTGGCAGGGTGTTCATCTCAGCCGTGAAGCACTGATGCCCGTTTCGGCCATTCCGTTTGGTGTGGTACATGGCCATGTCTGCGTTGTGCATGAGGGCATCAGCATCATCGGCATCATCCGGATAGAGACTGATACCGATGCTTAGCGTGATGAGGAGTTCATGACCCTCTATACGGTACGGCCTGCTCAGGACGGCAAGCAGTTTTTCCGCAACCTTGGTGGCGTCTTCTGGCTTCCTGATCTCAGCAAGCAGAATCGCGAATTCGTCGCCACCCTGCCGGCAGACGGTGTCGATGTCGCGCATGCAATCGCGAAGACGACTCGCCACCGCCTGGAGCAGGCTGTCACCCACGGCATGGCCGAGCGAGTCATTAATGGGCTTGAAGTCATCGAGGTCAAGATAGAGCAGGGCGACCAGGTGTTGGTGTCGTCGGGCCAAGCCAATGGCTTGGGAGAGCCGTTCCGTCATCAACGCGCGATTGGCCAGGCCGGTGAGTGCATCATGCTGTGCCAAGTAGGCCATCCTCTCCAGCATCACCTTCGACATGGAAGCGTCGCGGAATACGATGACGGCGCCGGTGACACGACCGTGTCGGTCATGGATGGGCGCCGCTGAATCCTCGATTTCGAGCTTGCTGCCATCCTGGCGGACCAGCGCGCAATCCAGGGAGAGGTCTTGCACCCTGTTTTCCTCGATGGCCCTGTGTGCGGGGGTGACGATTCTGTGATGTGTCTTGCCATCGACAAGATGGAGCACACGGGAAAGTGGCTTGCCGATCGACTCCAGTTCCGACCAGCCTGTTAAGGTTTCAGCCCTTCGGTTCATGTAGGTGATAGTACTCTGATGGTCGATAGTCATGACGGCATCACCAACGGCGTTGAGGGCCACCCGCACCCATGGCTCCTCAGCATTCAATCCTGCTGCGACGTCCTGTTTCGAGGCGGTAGTCTGGGCGCGGTCTTGCAGCACCGGCTCTGCTGATCGTAAAGGATATAAGGTGTGTAAGGTGGCGGAAGATCGCTGTTGAAGAAGCGGATTGTCCCTCATGCTCTTAGCCCGCGATCGTACATTTTCCATGGCCCGCAGGCCCCAATGCTGGACAACAGCGGCGTAGTCCATTGCGGTGCTCGAGCCCGAGAGACTGGAGAGGCAATCATTAGAAATGTTGGCATTACCATGAGTCGAATTCCTTTTCGCCTGTGTGTAAACCGGATGGTGCGGCATTGCTTGACCCTGGCCGGGTGCTTGGCCACTATCCTGCAAGCTTAGTGGCGTGACGATGTCGATTCTGTGCGCTAGCGTACATAGAATTGCTTGTTGCTGAGCGTATGTCGGCGTCTGGGATGGGAGCGTTGTAGGGCAGTCTGCTGCCTGTCTCTTGCGGTGTCGGGGGTGGTTAGCCCTCGATAGCCTCGTATCGTCAACTACCAACGGCAATTTTTCTTTTTGTCTCCCATGCTCGGGGAGCTTGCCCGAAACAGGAGTGTCAGTCATGCCCCTGCAACGTGATCTCCGTCAGAATCACATACTGGCGGCCCTGCCGAGGGATGAGTATCAACGCTTGGCCCCTCACCTCCAGCGGGTGGATTTGATGCTGGGGGAGTCGCTGGCAGAGTCGGGAGAATTGATTCGCCATGTCTATTTCCCGCTAGATTGCATCGTATCGCTACTGTGCGTCATGGAAGATGGTGATTCTACAGAAATTGCCGTCGTTGGTGCTGAGGGTGTCGTCGGCATCTCGCTGTTCATGGGCGGTGAAAGCACTCCGAGCCGAGCCATCGTGAAGAGTGCCGGCAGCGCTTATCGCCTCGAGGGGCAGTTGCTGAAGGCCGAGTTCTATCGTGCGGGACCCTTGCAGGTTCTGCTGCTGCGTTACACCCAGGCACTAATCACCCAGACGGCACAGACTGCGCTGTGCAACCGGTATCACAGCCTGGATCAGCAATTGTGTCGCTGGCTGTTGTTGAGCCTTGATCGCTTGCCGACCAATGAATTGGTCATGACCCAGGAGCTGATCGCCAACATGCTCGGCGTCCGTCGAGAAGGCGTCACCGAGTCGGCCGGCAAGCTGCAGAGAGCCGGTCTGATTACCTACCATCGCGGACACATCAGCATTCTCGACAGGCCCGGCCTGGAAGCGCGAGTCTGTCAGTGCTACGCGGCCGTCAAGAGAGAGTACGACCGCCTTTTGAACTAGCAGCGTCCCGGCTGATGGCTGCTAGAGCAGAGTTTGCTCTGGCTGTGTCTCCTGGCGCACCGACGACATGGATGTGGGCATGCCATTGTTCGATCAGCGGTCTATAGGTAATTCCCTGACCCTTCTCTGGCTGCCGTCGATATCGGAGCTCAGGAGGCTGTCGGACTTAACGCTGAGCTACTGCGAAATCCGGATTTTCGGCCAACATCATTCGATCTGTTTCATTAAAGAGGCCCCCTATTCGCCTCATCAGATCAATAAACTTGACTCGAAACCCGAATCTCTCGCTACGATCGGTCAAATCCGACAACCTCCTAGTGATTGCTTGCCATGTGTCCACGGCCGATGTTTTCAACCAGGAGCGCGCACATGAAGCCTTCCCCCTCCAACCCGATGACTAACCACCTTATCGACAGCTTGCCGCATCAGGATAGGGTATCTTTACTTGCCGACTGCGAGGCCATCGACCTGGTGTTCGGTGAGGTGATCACCGAGCACGGCGGGCGGATCCAGCATGTCCATTTCCCACTCGACAGCTTCATTTCCCAGATTGCCAACCTGAGTGAAAAGGAGCAGTTGGAAGTGGCGATGGTCGGCAGTGAAGGAATGTTGGGGACGCCCCTGATTCTCGGGGTCGATGTGTCACCCTGTCTTGCCCTGGTACAGGGTGCAGGGCCGGCACTGCGCCTGCCGGCGGTCGCATTTGGCCGTCACCTGGAGCAGAGCCCTGCGCTTCAGGCGTTGTTGAAGCGCTATCTTCATGTGGTCATGCACCAGTTATTCCGGGTCGTGGCATGTACCCACTTTCACCAAGTCGAGGCTCGCTTGGCGCGCTGGCTGCTGATGACACAGGATCGCGCGCACTCGGACCAACTGCATCTTACCCACGAGTTTCTGGCCATGATGCTGGGGGTTCGTCGGGCCGGCATCACCCTGGCTGCCATGGCTCTTCAGGCGCGAGAACTGATCCGCTATCACCGAGGAGACATCGTGGTGCTGGATCGGGTGGGTCTGATCGAGGCCTCCTGCGGTTGCTATGCCTCTGATCGTAGCCTCTACCGTCGGGTCATCACCAAAGGAAGCACAGCATGAAATCGACTGGCGCCTGTGCAGAGGCGGCAGCCGAAAAATCATGCGGGTACGCCGGAGGCGCGGTAGCACTGAGATACTGGCTCAGCAGGCACCGTCGCCTTCGCTGTCGTGCCAGGAGGCCTCTTCGCTTCGCTGGCTTTTGGCGTCCTCCATGTCGAGCGTTACCGGCGTCGCTTCAGTGACGAGTATAACGCGCCAGTGACAAAGGCGATGCCAATGGACATTAATGGATTCTCGCGGACGTAGCTGCTCACGCGTTCGAGGGCATCATCAGCCCGTTGACGTCCATGAACGGCAACCTCGCGAACGCGCTCTTCGGCGTGAGACGCTTGCTCGCGAGCATACTCCTCGGCCTTGCCAGCGGTTCCGGCAGCCCTGTCCACAGCTTCATGAGCCTTGCCGGCAACCTGATCGATGGTCTCGTGTCCGCTTGCATTCGTCGCCATGATCGTATCCTCCTTGTTGGTGTGTAGATGTCGGGCCCCGGGTGAAGATGACCTGTCAGGTATGACGCTCTTCGTCGCCATTGGTTTCTCTGGATATCTTCTGGTCGAGTTCTTCAGGCCAGATCATGATGTTCAGACAGCGGGGCACGTCGTGTCACCGCTGTCTGTAGCTTAGATCAATCGCACTCGTATTCGGGCGAGTTCCGAAGTATTTTTACATCATGTTCTTGTAGAGCAAGGGTTCGTCATAATCCATGGTGTGCTCTATGTGATCCCAGCCCAGTTCAACGCCTCGTGCGCCAATCTCCGGGAAGGCATCAGTCTTCACCACGACGCCGACGATATGCGGTGCCCGAGTCTCGTGAACGCCGTTTCAGCTTGGGGCTGATCGCACGCTTGTCGGTACGCTACGACACAGAATTGCGATCCTGTGACGCAGTGCCCCTGAGCCTGGTCTAAAAAAATGATTACGTATAAGTTGGACACCGCACAGACCAGCCCCCGAGTTACAATTATGATTACATTACCACCCTGTTCTTACATGTGTTCATAGTGAGAGGCAGAGTTTAAATTACGCAGTCATCTGGAGGTCAGCATATGAACAAGGATCAGGTCAAAGATAGTGCGGGAAAGGATAAGGGTAATGCCAAGGAGTTTTCCGACAAGGTAAGCGACGACAAAACCACGGAGCAGAAAGGTGATGCTGAAAAGCATGGTGACGAAGATGGAGTTGTGTTAGATAAAATCAATGACGATGCCAAGAAGGCAAAAAAATGAACCATTCAACGATTCAATCTGATACTAGTCATGTAGTCGCCGATGATTTGCAGGCTGGCGCCGTGTTGCTGAGCGCCTCCACCATAACAGGCGACGATGTATATAACATGCAGGATGAGGAACTTGGCAAGATTCATGATGTTATGCTCGATGTGGCCGAGGGAAAAATATGTTACGCAGTCTTGGCATCGGGCGGTTTTTTGGGCATGGGTGATCGTCTGTTCGCTGTTCCGTGGAAGGCCTTGAAGCACGACAAGGCAAACAATCGGTTCATGCTCGATGTAAATGCTGAGCGATTAAAGAACGCTCCGGGATTCGACAAGGGTCAATGGCCGAACATGGCTGATGCCAGTTGGAATTCGACCGTCGAGTCCTTCTATATCAAGTGATTTAAATGATCAGCAGGCCGAATGCGGAAGGTCCGGCTAGCAACGCCTACCTGGACCAACCGTGTTGCCGAGGCCATGTGGCATGGACTTTCCTCATGATTTAAGATCCTTGCGCAGAGCCTGTTCCAATTCCTTGGTTTCGGTGATGTCGAGAAGGGTGATAACTACGCCGTCAATCATGTTGTCCAGTCGGCGATAGGGCATGATGCGCACCGTATACCAGCGGTCGTCGGTGGTGGTGATCTGTTTTTCGGAAAATGCCAGGGTACTCAGGGTGTTCAAGGCGTCGTCCATCAGCTCTGGATACTGCAGGGAGGTGGTGAGGTCGCTGAGTGGGCGGCCGAGATCGCCTTTGCGGATGCTGATGATTTTTGATGCCCGGTCGGTGAAGCGACGCAGATTCAAGTTCTGGTCGAGAAACAGAATGGCGATCTCGATGCTGTTCATCAGGTTATTCATATCGCTCTGAGCCAGGGCGAGGTCGTCGAGCTTGGTCTGCATTTCCGCATTGATGGTTTGCAGCTCCTCGTTCATGGACTGCATTTCCTCTTTCGAGGTGGTCAGCTCTTCGTTGGTTGACTGCAATTCTTCATTGGTCGATTGCAATTCCTCGTTGGCTGACTGTAGCTCCTCCTGGGAGGCGCGGTTTTCCTCGCGCAGCGTCTGAATTTCGTCCTGAAATTGTTGCAGCTCGGCTGCTTGGACCTGTTGCGCGGCTGTTTTCGATGGGTTCTTGTTGCCCGAGCGGGCATGGGCCGAGGCGATGTCGCGGAATACGATCATCTTCATCCCGCGCAGGGCGGTGGGTTCTCGCAGCGCTTGAACGGTGACATCAACACTTTGAATGCCACCTCCGGGCAGCTGCACCTGCAGGCTTTGAAGTTGCAGCGGTTCGCTCTGGTTTGCGGCCTGGCGTAAGGCTCTGGCAATGGGTGTGCGCAGGCCTTCGCGCACCATGGCGTGAAAATTCCAGTTGGCCTTGCCGGCGGCAGGTTCCAGGTACTTTCCCGTGCGCCCGCTGATATAAACGACATCACCCTCATCGTTTACCACCACCGCGGCAGGGGCGTAGACCTGCAGCAATACCTGGTCGGCTGCCGCTTGCAGGTTGTCGGTTTTCTGGGACGATGTGCTGCTGGATGACACGGGATGCTCCTTGGCTATCCAGGATAGGGGTGGAAACGACTTTATCGGCAAGCGCGTTTCGCTGCTGTGGGCGCTATCCACGCGCTGATAGAATCGCAGTTTGGATTGCATGGGCGCAAACAGCTTAGTGTGGCGACCAACCGTTTCTGAGCTGCCAAGCAACAGCACACCCCCGGTGCGCAGGCTGTAGTGAAACAGGGGAATGAGCTTGCGCTGCAAGCTATGATCAAAGTAGATCAGCAGGTTGCGGCAGGAGATAAAGTCGAGCCGGGTGAATGGGGGGTCAAGCACCACATCCTGCTGGGCAAACAGCACCAGGTCACGGATATCGCTGTTGATCCGGTAGCCGTCGCCGTGGGGTGTGAAGAATCGCGCCAGGCGTTCCGGCGAGACGCTGTTGCTGATATTCGCGGGATAGTGGCCGCGGCGTGCCGTGGCAATGGCGTCCGGGCTCAGGTCGGAGGCAAAGATCTGCAGGGTGACGTCATGAGCTTGTGACAGCTTTTGCCGCACCTCGGTGAAGATCATGGCCAGGGAGTAGGCCTCTTCGCCAGTTGAGCAGCCTACCGCCCAGGCACGCAGGTGGGGCTCTCTGGGTTGTCGCGCCAGCAGTTCCGGCAAGGCGGTGTCCGCCAGATACTGCCAGACCGGGGCATCGCGGAAAAAACTGGTCACCCCTATCAGCACTTCCTTGAAGAGCAGGTCGATCTCCTGAGGGTTGCGCTGCAGATAATCTGCGTACAGCGCCAAGGTGGCGATAGCGTGGATCGCCATGCGCCGCTCAATGCGCCGGTGCAGGGTACTGGGCTTGTAGAGGGAGAAGTCGTGCCGGGTTCGCTGTTGAAGTAGGTAGAGAATGCGTTGCAAGGGTGTTGATTCCAGCTCGGGTTCTGCCCCTGGTTCGGCCGAAAGTCCATCAGGAGTGCCTAACTCGGGCACCTGTTCAAGGCAGCTCAGGATGCGCGCGGGCAACTCACCAGGTGGGGCAATGATATCGACACAGTTTGCGGCGATAGCGCTTTTTGGCATGGCGTCGAACTGCGCCGAGTCGGGCTGTTGTACCGCCGTCAAGCCGCCGACGGCCTTAATCGCCTGCAGACCCAGGGTGCCATCGGAGCCCATGCCCGATAGAACCACCCCGATGGCTTGCTCCCCCTTGGCGCTGGCCAGAGAAGAAAACAGCACATCAATGGGCAAGCGCAACCCCCTGGGTTCCATAGGCTGTGCGAGGTTCAGTAGGCCATCGGCAACGCTGAGTTCCGTATTTGGTGGAATCACATACACGCAGTCCGGCTCAATGGTCATGCCCTGGGTGACTTCCCGTACCGACATTGAGGTGACGCGCTGGAGTAATTCGGTGAGCAGCGCTTTATGGTTGGGGTCGAGATGCTGCACAACCACATAGGCCATGTGGCTGTGGGGTGGGACACTGGCAAGAAACTGTTCCAGCGGCGCCAGGCCACCAGCGGAAGCGCCAATACCCATGACGCGCGCGGTCACCGGGGGGGTGACCGGTTGTTTGGTGAGCGTCAAAGCCTTCATAGCACAGACTGGTTAATCGGGGTTACTCCACAGGTGCGCAGGGGGAGCAGGCCAACAGGATGTGCTCGCCCCCTGGGAACATGGATGCTTGAAATTGCAAGTGCAGGGTGACCTGTGCGCCCCCGACCGCCCCGGCTAGGCAGCGATCCCTGACACCGTTCTGGGCGACACGCTGAAGCATGCCAAGCAAGAGTGGCCGGTTTTCCGGGTTGATAAAGGTGTCGATGCGCTGTCCTGGCAACGCATCCTGGCCAACGTCAAATAGCTCGGCTGCGGCTAGGTTACCTTGAACGACAGCACCACCGGGGTCAACGACAAAATAGGCTATTGGTGCGTAGTCGTAGAGTGCTCGGTAAAGTCCGAGGTCCTCCACGAGTGTCTGCTCATTGGCGGCAATTGCCTCGTTCTGCAAGTCAAGTTCCACCTGGTGGACCTGCAATTCGTGAAGCAACTTAAGGGCATCTTGCGCCTTGCCGGGGGTGCTGGACAGCTGATGTAGCAGGCGTAGAGCGTCAACGCCCATCGACCAGTGGCCTGACAGCGGTGTCGTGCCCGCTTGCAGCTGAGCCTCAGCCTTGCCTCTCAGTGTCGTATAGACATTGAATTCATCAATGGTTTTGGGCATGTGGGCTCCAGTCGTACTTTCCGAATATAGTTACCATTGTAGCTTGCCACGACGAGGATTAGTATATGGATTTTAGGTATTTTCTGGGTGCGCTAAATTTTCTAGGCGTTTAAACGATTGGCACTGAGAGCCTGATAGGATCCATTCTAGATGGTTAAGTGGCAACTTTGTGTCAACGATAGGCGCGATAATACTGATCGCCGTCGTAAACTTGTTTCAGCACGGTAAAAAACGCTCATAAATCAGCGATTCATATCCTCTTGTTTAGTTGGTGTGGCAACACGCCGACGCGGCTATTTTCGCCGATTTTTTCCTTGCGTACCCTTTGCTCGCCGACTTTTCAACAAAGCCTCGGAGTCTGTCGGTTTTACCGATCTCGCAGTAGATCAGCGTTAAGCCCGACGGGCTCCCAATGTCTGGTAGCGCACAGACGCTACGCCGAAACCTTGCCAATTTCTGATTAAAAACGCGTCGATTGGAATGAGCTAGCCAACGGGGCCTTCATGGGCAATCGTGCGATTCGTGTCGTTTCTTAGCTAGCCTTGCAAATATTATCGATCGTGCCGGGTCGCACGCTTGAGGCCACAAATAAAGATAAAGACACATTGAAGAGGGCAACCCGATGAACAACGCTACCGACACCAGCAGAGATGGTCTTCGCCACGATGACGACCAACATGACGGAACGAAAAACCCGGAGCAACTGGAGCGCGAAGTCGGCCAGGCGCGTGCCCGCCTCGGTAGGACCGCGAGCGAGCTGTCTGATCAGCTCTCTGCCGGTGAACTCATTGACCAGGCCTCGGAATGGCCCGCGAACACGGTGGAGAGTTTGGTCGCAACCTGGCTGCCCTGGTACCGCCGACCCAGATGGAGGACGACATGCTCGGCGACGCGAGAGATCGTAGCGTCGATTCGGCTATGTCTGAAGCCGCAAGTAAGTACCGCAAGGTTCGCGAGTCGGTGCGGTTGGAATAATACGCTCCTGTGGCAGATACCGCTTCGAGATGATCGCGTTGAGTCGGTTGCGCTCAGCGTGTTAACGCCCCGAAGCGGCTATCGTCGCCGGGTGGCGCTGCCTGATGCACGCGGCAGACATGAATCCTGAGGAGGCTACGGTGGACTTGAAAAGCGGATATCCATATTGGGCGGTCAAGAATGGTCTGATGTATGCCTTCCCGCAGGTTCATGCTGATCTGAACTGCGACGTGGCGGTGGTGGGGGCGGGCATTACCGGCGCGTTGATCGCTGATGAACTGGCCGCTCATGGACACGATGTCGTCGTACTCGATCAGCGCGATGTGTGCTGGGGCAGCACATCAGCCAGCACCGCCTTGCTGCAGTATGAAATCGATACCCATGCAATAGATCTCGCCAGGCGCTACGATCAGGCCTCGGCGCTGCTTGCTTATCAGTCCAGTTTGAGCGCGATCAGCGAAATCGGAGCAGTCGCGCATGCGGTCGGTGATGTCGATTTCGCCAACTGTGAAAGCTTGTACTACGCCAGTAATCGCGCGGATCATCCACGCCTGGCTGACGAATTTGCCTGGCGGAAACAGTACGGATTTCCGGTTCGCTGGCTGAGCCGTGCCGCACTCAAGGATGAGTACGGACTGACTGCACCAGCCGCAATCCTCAGCTCGGTGGCGGCTAGGGTTGATCCCTACCGGCTCGCTTCACGATTGCTACGCAGAATGCAGCGACAGGGCACGCGCGTGTTCGATCGCACACAGGTGAATTCCATCACAGCAACCGCAAAATCGGTAAAATTGGTCACCGACAGAGGCATGTCGATCAGGGCGAAGCACACAGTGATTGCCAGCGGCTACGAATCCCAACGCTGGTTGCCCCAGCGTGTCGCAAGGAATCTCAGCAGCTATGCATACATCAGCGACCCCGTCGATCCTGGCGAGCTGGGTTGGTTGGCAAACACGATGCTGTGGGAGTCTGCGCGGCCGTATCTGTATTTGCGCAGCACCGGCGATGGACGGCTGTTGGTGGGGGGTGAAGACGATGACCGGGACATCCCGGCGCGCCGGCACCGGTCGGTCGATCGCAAGTCGGCTAGGCTACATCGCAAGGTATCCCGTTTGTTCCCCCACATTCATGCACGACCGGCGTTTGCCTGGGCTGGCACGTTTGCCGAAACCTGCGATGGGCTGCCGCTGTTCGGTACTCATCCAGAGCATGGGCCGCGCATCCTATTCGCGCTGGCTTATGGTGGCAATGGCATCACCTACAGCATGCTGGGCGCCGGATTGCTGCGAGCACAAATCGAACGCCGCCGGCATCCATTGTCTGCTTTGTTCTCCTTCGCACGATTGAATCGTCATTGACTGGGTCGGCAGCAACAAGATGGAGCAGTCGCAGTTGGCCGCGATGCAGGCCGCCAGGGTGCAGCTGCATCGATATCGACCGCTGAACTGGTATAACGTCGGTCGGATGAACAATCGCACTCATCGCCGGCTGCTGGTTTTCGATGGCCGCATCGGGTTCACCGGAGGGGTAGGCATTGCGGATCAGTGGACGAGCGCCTGTGGCCACGTCAGCCGGAAATCATGAGGGAACGTCGGCGATGGTCGCGTTGCGATCCTGACTCACCAGTTCGTCGTAGCCTTCAGCGCCGCGGTAGGCAGCAGGCTCGTCGAACTCCTCGCGGGGAGGTGTTGCAAGTGGTGCTTCGGGCAAGCGTTCCGGTTTGAAGGGATAGCCGTGCTGCTGTTCGCCTGGCTCGCGATCGGGCAGGCGCGTGAGTTTCCTGGAAGCAGTCGTGGGAGCGGGAGTGTGTTGGATTGGGGATGACATGGTGGCCTCGCGTCGCTGTCCCGGCATTCACGAAGTCGTGAAGCATCGGTTGCCTGATTGTTTCAGGCGGTCAGGCCGCTGTCGGTGCGCTAACACACCGTCGCAACTCATACCGCAAGTGCCTCGAGCGCTCTTGATCTTGCTGGACGAAGCCCCCATTCTATTTGTATGTCACTTTATCTGGCCGGAGCTGGTCGATACTGCACCGTTCTGGTCTAGAATGAGTGGATAGGTCGAGATAGCGAGAGACGCAATCTGGGCCCCAGGCGCATCGCCTGCACGGATCGTGCAATACGCGATGTACCCGATACATGCAGGGGGAGCCCCTGCCAGTCACAGTGGTAGACACGATGACGATCATGACTTCCCGAATCGAGGTGCGTGAACACCTCGCCCGCGCCTACTGCCCGACCCGTATTCCGGCTCAGGACGAGGTTCGTATCGACGAGATCAAGCATTTGCTTGAGCTGCACAACGCGGTGCTGGTAGCCCACTATTACACTGACGACGCCATTCAGCAGCTGGCCGAAGAGACCGGCGGCTGTGTTGCCGATTCGCTGGAAATGGCCCGCTTCGGCGCTCGCCACGAGGCTGATACCCTAGTGGTAGCGGGGGTGCGCTTCATGGGCGAGACGGCCAAGATCCTCTCTCCCGAAAAGCGCGTGCTGATGCCCACGCTGGAAGCGACCTGTTCGCTCGACATCGGCTGTCCAGCCGACGCGTTCAGCGCCTTTTGCGACCAGCATCCCGATCGCACCGTGGTGGTCTACGCCAATACCTCGGCGGCGGTGAAGGCTCGAGCCGACTGGGTGGTGACTTCTTCCATCGCGGTAGATGTCATCGAGCATCTGCAGGCTCGTGGCGAGAAGATCCTGTGGGCGCCTGACAAGCACCTGGGCGGTTATATTCAGCAGAAGACCGGCGCCGACATGCTGATGTGGGATGGTGCCTGCATCGTCCACGATGAGTTCAAGGCCAAGGGCATCGAGGACCTGAAAGTGCTCTATCCTGGGGCAGCCGTACTGGTGCACCCGGAGTCGCCGGCCTCGGTGGTTGAATTGGCCGACGTGGCTGGCTCAACCTCGCAGCTGATCAAGGCGGCCAAGGAGCTGCCCCACGACAAGCTGATCGTTGCCACCGACCGCGGCATTTTCTTCAAGATGCAGCAGATTGTGCCGGAGAAGACCCTGTTCGAGGCGCCCACCGCTGGCAATGGTGCGACCTGCAAGAGCTGCGCCCACTGCCCCTGGATGGCGATGAATGCGCTGGACAACCTGGCCGGCGCCCTGCGTGAAGGCAGCGGCGAGATATTTGTCGACGACGCCCTGCGCCACGCCGCCCTCAAGCCGCTGGAGCGCATGCTCAACTTCCAGAAGTGACGTTCTCTACTGCTCAGTACGGTTCTCGCAGTTGCCTCTGAGCCAGCGGCGCCGGGGACAGGCCAAAGCGGAGGTCATCCTTCAGGGATGAAGGATGTAGCGCCCAGGGATGGGTTCACAGCGCCTCCGCGATGGCCTGTCGACGGAGAAGCCGCGGTCCTCGTTAAAACTTTTCCATCGTTTCCCGATAACCCACGAAGTCCTCACGCCGCTGTGCGATGCGCGCCGCGGCGTTGCCATCGCCACTTCGCTCGGCAACCTGCTTGGCCACGTCCAGCTGGCGAATGGCCTGATCGATGCTGCCGGTCAGCTGCATGTGCTCGGCTCGGGCGAGATGCCCCCAGGCTTCACGATCGCTGCGGCCAGCAGCGGCAGCGAGCAGGGTGAAGACCTGGGGATCCTCCGGGCGTCGTTCGGCCAGATCTCGCAAGATGCGATATGCCTCGTTGGGGTCTCGTTGCAGCAGTGCTTCGCCCATGATGCGGGTGGCAGGCATGTAGCCAGGCATTAGTCGCAGCTGGCGCCGGCTCCGTTCGATGGCATCATCGTAGCGTCCGGCATCGAAGGCGACCTCAGCGGCGCTGGCTGGAATCATGGCAAGGTCGGGAAGTTCGCGGGCCAGGCCATCCAGGGCGCTGAGGGCGTTGTCGATATTGCCATGCTGGGCCTCGACAAGTGCATCGAGGTAGCGTCTGGCCGAAGCCGGGGCGCCGTCCTGTGACAAGCGGGTGACGGCCTGTTGTGGGTCGCGCTGATAGATTGTCAGCAGGGCACGGGCGCGAATCAGGTGATAGGCCGGACCGGCATTACGTGAGCCGGCGGCCTCTAGCTGCACGGCCCGCGATTCGGCATCGCTGATGCGCGACTCGGTCAACGGGTGGGTGAGCAGGAACTCCGGTGGGTTGCCGCCCTGGAGACTGGCCTGGCGCTGCATGGCGCGGAACATGCGCACCATGGCCTGGGGGTCGAAGCCGGCCTCTGACATGGCCTGCAGGCCGATGCGATCGGCCTCCTGCTCGAAGCGCCGGGAGTAGGTCAACTGATCCTGGATAAAGGCAGCCTGGGAGCCCATGGCGGCGGCGATGCCGGCATCGCCACCGCCGCTGGCGGCGATCAGCATGCCTGCCAGCATGGCCGCCATGGCAGGAATCTGGGTCTGCTCGGCGCGAGCCTGGCCGCGCGCATAGTGGCGCTGGGAGAGGTGTCCGAGCTCGTGGGCCAGCACCGAGGCGGCCGCGTCCTCTTCGTCGGCGAAGGCGAACAGGCCGGCGTTCAGGCCGATGACACCGCCCGGCACGGCAAAGGCGTTGAGTGTGCGACTATCCACCAGGGTCACTACCGTACGGGAGCCGTCGACCCCGCTGTGGGGAACCAGACGCGCCAGCAGCGACTCCACATAGTCCTGGGCGATGGGATCTTGCCACTGAGGCACTCGGGCGCGGAACTGGCGCAGCCAGGCGCGACCCAAGCGATACTCTTCACCACTCACGGCCTGGTTGCCGGTCGTAAGGCTGGGCAGACCATAGTCATCCGTGGCGCTAGCCGGACCGGTCAGGGCCAGTGCCAGCACCATGGCGCTGCCGGTCAGGAAGGGGCGGATGTTACGCAGCATGGCCAACCTCGTCATAATGGGCAGTCGAATGCCTATCCGACATTGATTCGACCCGTAAAGTGCCTTTAAATCTCAAGGGTTTTGACGTTCGTTGCAAGGGAGGCGCTGAACAAATCGACGAGCGAGATGAAGCGCAAGGCGCACGGAGCACAGGAACCGGAGCATATGGGGTATATGTGAGGATTCCGAGCACCGCGCAACGCAGCGATTCGCTCGCGCAGGCATTTGTGCAGTGTTTCCCAAGTGCGTCACCCATTTTGCGTCCACTAGCATTCTCTCGGGAGTTACCATGGCTTTGCAACCAGATGACGTGCTCGATGCCCGCGGCCTGCCGTGTCCACTGCCGCTGCTGAAGGCGAAACAGGCCTTGGCTAGGCTCGAGGCCGGCCAACTGCTCGAGGTCATCGCCACTGATGCCGGGTCGTGGCGCGACTTCGAGACCTTTGCCGACCAGAGCATTCACGGGCTGGTCGGGCGTGAAGAGCGGGGTGAGGTCTTTCACTACTGGATTCGCAAGGGCGAGGAGCCTGTTTCATGACCCTGCGTCAGGTCTTCAAGGGCTGGATAGACCACTATTTTTCTGATGAAGAGGCAGTGATCCTGCTGGTGGTGCTGATACTCGGCTTTGCGGTGGTGATTCTGTTCGGTCGCATGCTGGCGCCTTTTCTCACCGCCCTGGTGATTGCCTTTCTGCTGCAAGGCGGGGTCAATGCCATGACACGCAGAGGTGTGCCTCATCTGATAGCGGTGATCGTTACCTTCCTGGGCTTCATCGGTATACTGCTGGCGTTGGCCTTCATCCTGATGCCGCTGATATGGAATCAGTTGGTAGGTCTGGTTCAGGAAACCCCGCGCATGTTCGCCAGTAGTCAGCGCTGGTTGGGCGACCTGCAGGAGCGCTATCCCACTCTGGTCACGCCGGATCAGGTTCAGGAGTGGATCGGGGTCGCCGGGCGCGAGATGACCCAGTTCGGTCAGCGGATGCTGACACTGTCGTTGGCCTCGCTGGGCAATGTACTGTCGTTGATAATCTACCTGGTTCTGGTGCCCATCCTGGTCTTTTTCCTGCTCAAGGATCGCGACCAGCTGGTCGCTTTTTCACTCTCGCTGCTACCGCAGCAACGTACTCTGATGACTCGCATCTGGCATGAGATGGACGACCAGATTGCGAATTACGTGCGCGGCAAGTTCATCGAAATCATCATTGTCGGCACCGTGACCTTCTTCACCTTCGCCTTCTTCGGTCTGCCCTACTCGGCGTTGCTGGCAGTTCTGGTGGGATTCTCTGTGCTGGTGCCCTATATCGGTGCTGCTGTGGCGACACTGCCGGTGGCGGCGGTGGCAGGCTTTCATTTCGGGCTCAGCGATCAATTTCTTTATGTCGTGATCGCCTATGGCATCATCCAGGCACTGGATGGCAATGTGCTGGTGCCGATTCTGTTTTCGGAAGCTGTCAACCTGCATCCGGTGTCGATCATCGTGGCGGTACTCTTCTTTGGCGGTGTCTGGGGTTTCTGGGGTATCTTCTTTGCCATTCCGTTAGCTACCCTGCTCAAGGCACTGGTCTACGCCTGGCCACGAGGCATCCAGCATTACCAAGCGAAAGAGAGCGCCATTGAGGAGGGGGTGGAGGAGTAACAAGAGGCATCCGCCCGGCATGTGGGCGGATGCTGCCGTTCAACCGGCGGCATGCATGGTCTGGGCGGCCTGGAGTACCTCATCGGCATGGCCCGGGACCTTGACGCCGCGCCACTCCCGGGCCAGTTTGCCCTCAGCATCGATCAGGAAGGTACTTCGCTCGATGCCCATGTGCTCCTTTCCGTAGAGCTTCTTGAGCTTGATGACATCGAACAGCCGGCAGACGCTTTCATCCTTGTCGGATATCAGCTCGAAGTTGAAGGCCTGCTTGGCCTTGAAATTTTCTTGGGCACGAATGCCGTCGCGGGAGACGCCGAGAACGACCGTATGGACTTCCTCGAAGTCACGCATCCGGTCGCGAAAGTCGCCGCCCTCGGTGGTACAGCCGGGCGTGCTGGCCTTGGGATAGAAAAAGAGCACCACTTGCCGACCCTTGAGGTCGGATAAGGTGACGGTCGTATCATTGGTGGCAGTGGCGGAGAAGCTCGGTGCGGGTTCGCCGATGGCAAGCGTCATGACGGGTATCCTTGGCTTTTGGTAAGGCCCTGATTACACGCAACCCTGCCCCGTCTGTCAAAGACACCGGTGCGTGCTGCTGTACAGCCTTCGACCGCCTGAGTACCATTTACCCTTTGCATCGAGGGGCCTGCTGACATTCGGCACCCGAGAGCGGCATGAGCGGAGAGGAACGAGAGGATGATCACTGGCAGTATTGTCGCCCTGGCGACGCCGATGAAGGTCAATGGCGACATCGACTGGGAGGCGCTGCGCCGCTTGGTGAACTTCCACCTCGACAATGGCACCGACGGCATTGTCGCGGCCGGCACCACCGGCGAACCCACCACCATGTCGTTTGCCGAACATTTCGATGTGATACGCACCGTGGTGGAAGAGGTCAATGGCCGCATCCCGGTCATCGCCGGCACCGGGGCCAATGCCACTTCGGAAGCCGTGGAGCTGTCGCGCTACGCCAGCGAGGTGGGAGCCGACTATTGCTTGTCGGTGTGTCCTTACTACAACAAGCCGACCCAGGAGGGGCTGTACCAGCACTTCAAGGCGGTGGCCGAAGGTAGCCAGTTGCCGGTCATTCTCTACAACGTGCCGGGTCGCACCTGTTCGGATCTGTACAACGAGACCGTGCTGCGCCTTGTCGAAGTCGACAATATCATTGGCCTGAAGGATGCCACCGGCAACCTAGAGCGAGCCGAAGACCTGATCGGTCGTCTCAAGGGGAGCGGCTTCATGCTCTATTCCGGTGACGACGCCACCGCCTGTGACTTCATGCTGATGGGTGGTAATGGCGATATCTCGGTGACCGCCAATGTCGCGCCCAGGGCCATGCACGAGTTGTGCTCTGCCGCCGTGGCTGGTGATGCCGACAAGGCACACCAGATCAATACACGGTTGATGCCGCTACATACCAATCTGGGTATCGAGTCCAACCCGATCCCCGTCAAGTGGGCCCTGAACCGCATGGGGCTGCTGGAGCCGGGTATTCGACTTCCGCTGACCTGGCTATCCGAGAAGTACCACTCGACCGTGGGTGAGGCCCTGCAACTGGCTGGGGTGACAGACGACTGACGCTGTGCCCGGACCCGATAACCCGATGCCCTGACTAACACGATGCAAGGTGGACGCATGAATTCTGCGCTGAAATGGATGCCGCTGGTGGCGGTGATCGCCCTGGCGACCGCTGGCTGCGCACGCGATGGCTTCTATGATGACCGTAATATCGACTATGTGGAGGCCCAGCGCAGTGCGCCCCTGGCCTTGCCGGAAGGTCGCAACGTACAGCGTTATCGGGACGCCATGCCGGTGCCAGAGGCGAGCGGCTCATTGCGCTCCATCGAGCGCTTTCGTGCACCTAGCCCCGAGCGCATGGTTTCCGGTAGTACGATAGAGCGCGATTACGTCGAGCGGCGCGAGATCGGCAGCGACCGCTGGCTGGTGATAGGCGCAGACCCCGGTGTGGTTTGGCCTCAGCTACAGGATTTTGCCCGCGCACGTGGTTTGCAGGTCCAGGGCAGTGACGATTCGCGCGGAGTGCTGGAGACCGACCAGGGTCGCTTGAGCGTTCGTCAGGGGCTGCGGGCGGGTGATAGCGAAGTGCGCTGCGACCAATCGGGCCGCCCGGTAGCAGCCTGCCTGGACGCCCTGGAGCAGCACTTCAGCGCACGCACCGCCACTGCCAGTACCGCATCCCTGGCTGGCCAGCAGATCGCAGCAGAAGATCGCCTTCGCTTGGAGCAGCGTAGCGATGGTGAGTGGGTCGTTCAGATTCCGTTGGATATCGATCGGGTCTGGGCCGAGCTCAATCATCAGCTGGAGGCTAGCTTCACCGTGGAGGATCGCCGCGAGTTACTCGAACAGAACCCCGAGCAGCACGACTTCCTGGTCAGCTACATGACTGTGTCCGAGCGTGACCGTGGCATGGTTCAGATCATCATGAGCCCGGATGTGCGCCAAATGCCGCAGGAGATTCGCCTTGTGCTTGAGTCCGAAGGGCCCGAGCGGACCATGCTGCGCGTCATCAACGAGAGCGAGCGGCGTTTTACGGAAGGGGATGCCCGCGAGTTGCTGGAGCGGGTAGCAGGCCTGTTGCGCTGATGCCTCAGCCGCCTGCTGCCGACCCGTCACCGGTCGCCCCCCTGTCGGGGCGGCTGCGTTTCGCGTCACTGGGCAGCGGCAGCAAGGGCAATGCCACCCTGGTGAGCGACGGCGAGGCCTGGGTTCTGGTCGATTGCGGCTTCAGCCTACGCGATACCGAGCGCCGACTGGCGCGGCTGGATATCCACCCGCGCCAGTTGGATGCCGTGCTGGTGACCCATGAACATGGCGATCACTTGCGCGGCGTGGGGCCGCTTGCACGACGCCATGGCGTGCCGGTCTACCTGACGCCGGGAGTCTGGCTCTCCGGGCGTCTGGGCGAGGTGCCGAAGCTCCACTGGATCACCCCACAGTCGCGCTTCACGATCAAAGGGCTGGTCATCGACCCGATCACGGTACCTCACGACGCACGCGAGCCGATTCAGTTCCGTTTCGAGGCCGCCGGCCGCCGCCTCGGGGTACTGACCGACCTGGGGTATCCCAGCGACCATGTGGCTGAGGCCTTTTACGGCTGCGATGCGCTGATACTCGAATGCAATCACGATCCGCACCTGCTACACACGGGGCCCTATCCGCCAATACTCAAGCGCCGCGTGGCCAGTAAATGGGGGCATCTGGCCAACGGCCAGGCAGCTGCTCTGCTTACCCGGCTGGGGCTGGACCGCCTGCAGCGTATCGTCTGTTCGCACCTTTCCGAACACAACAACCGTCCTGAGCTTGTGCTCGAGACGTTGACGCCACTGCTCGATGGTGACGCCTCTCGTCTGACGATTGCCGCCCAGGATCACGGACTGCAGTGGCAGACAATTGTCTGAGAGCCCCTTTTCGGTATGCAATACCCCTTTCTGGAGACCATTATGGAAAAACGTCAAGAACTCTATGTCGGCAAGGCCAAGTCGGTCTTTGCCACCGATGATCCGGATCGCGTGGTCCTGCAGTTTCGTGACGACACCAGCGCCTTCGACGGCGAACGCATGGAGTCGCTGGCGCGCAAAGGCATGGTCAACAACCGCTTCAATGCCTTTATCATGGGCAAGCTGGAGGCAGCAGGCATACCGACCCACTTCGAGCAGTGCCTCTCCGATAACGAGAGCCTGGTCAAGTCGCTGACGATGATCCCGGTGGAGTGCGTTGTCCGAAATATCGCCGCCGGAGGCCTGGTCAAGCGCCTTGGCGTGGAAGAGGGGCGCGAACTGACGCCGCCCACCTTCGAGCTGTTCCTCAAAAATGATGCCCTGCATGATCCGATGATCAACGAGTCGTTGGCCGAAACCTTCGGCTGGGCCACGCCGGAGCAACTGGCCGAAATGAAGGCGAAGACCTTCAAGGTCAATACGGTGCTCAAGCAGCTCTTCGCCGAGGGTGGCCTGCTGCTGGTGGACTATAAGCTGGAGTTCGGTGTATTCAATGGTCAGATCGTACTGGGCGATGAGTTCTCACCGGATGGTTGTCGCCTGTGGGATGCCGAGACCCGCGAAAAGCTCGACAAGGATCGCTTCCGCCAAGGGCTTGGGGGTGTGATTGAGGCCTACGAGGAAGTGGGGCGGCGGATCGGCGTCGACTTTGCATAGGCACTTTGCATAGGCGTCAGCCCCCGCCAGCATGACGTGAGCAACGAGAAGGTAATGGCGAAGGTAATGGCGAGGGTAACGACGAAGGGTCCCTGTGGGACCCTTCGTCGTCAACGTGCATTATTCAGGCCGGCACGATGTCGACGACCCGGACGCTGGAGCCTTGCTCGCCGTCATTGACCTGAAAGCGAACGTCAACGTCACGCAGCCTGACGCCATAGGTTCGTGCTTCGCGCGCCTCGCTTGCCACGCTGTGGTAGGCGGGTCGTGGGTCCTGGGCCAGCACCTGGATGATCAACTCGCGTAGTGAGGTGCCGTCTGAGCGTGTCGCAAGAATGGCCTCCACGCTGGCCGAGAAGCCCACCGGAAGCCGTGGCGGCGCCTGCGGTGCGAAGCCCGCGCGGGCTTCAGGGCGTGCTTCCACCCAGGGCAAATAGGGCTTGATGTCGAGTACCGGGGTGCCACTGACCAGGTCGCAGCCACGCAACTCGAGGCGTACCCCACGGCGAGTATCGATGTCGATCAGTTCCACCAGCGATAGCCCCAGGCGGTTGGGGCGGTGGGTGCTGCGGCTGGCAAAGACGCCGACCCGGGCATTGCCCCCCAGTCGGGGCGGGCGAACCAGCGGCGTCCAGCGCCGATCGGGACTAAGGTGGAAGAGGAAGGTCAGCCAAAGGTGGCTGAAGTCTTCCAGTCCGCGCACGGACAGCGGGTCATCGAAGGGATGTGACAGTACCAGGTTGGCGCTGGCGGCCGGCGCCAGGCCCGGCTGTCGGGGAATGCCGAACTTGTCGGGGAAGTCACTCACGATATGGCCGATGGGCTGCATCGAGAAGTCGGCATCAGGTTGTGCAGGTGTCATGGTGGTGATTATGCCCACCATTGGCCGCGACGGCGAGCTTGTGTAATCTGCATGCCGGGCCTAACACTCACAGCAGGAACCACGGGGTGGAAACGATGACAACCAACGACGTGCCATCGGCGCCTGCCCAGTCTCCACGAATCATCTACCGCCAGGCCATGGCCCGTGACGGGGCCGACCAGGCCGAAGTCTTCCGCCACGCCGTCATGCAGGGGGCGGCGGCCCATTACAGCGTGAAGCAGCGAGAGGCCTGGGCCAGCTCGCTGCCTCGTGAGGCGAGCGCCTGGGTGGCGCGCCAGGCGCTCTACACGACACTGGTCGCTGCCTGCGACGGGCGTTGTGTGGGTTTTCTCGAACTGAACGCCCCCGACGCTCATATCGAGACGCTCTACGTCTGGCCCTCCCTGGCACGGCGCGGTATCGGCACGACCCTGCTGGTCCATGCTGGACGGCTGCTGCTGGAGAACGGGTGCGAGACGACGACTATCGAGGCGAGCTTGACGCTGGCCGACAGTCTGCTCCATCGAGGCTGGCAGGATCTTGGCGAGCGGTGGGTGGAGCGTGGTGGTGAGCGTCTTCAGCGTCGACGGCTGGAGAAGCGGCTGGTGGCCGTTGAGACCTGATGACGCTGAACAGAGGGAGGGTGAGCGACGCCTTGCGCCCAAAGCGGGGGCAAGGCGTCGCCCAGGCGACTGCGAGGCTCGAGATGGCTAGGCTTCGCGTAGATCAACGATGCGCATCGACAGGTCGATGGCCTTGATGTCCTTGGTCAGGGCGCCGCTGGAGATGCAGTCGACACCGGTATCGGCGATGGCCCGCAGGGTCGTTTCATCCACGTTGCCCGATGCCTCCAGCGTGGCTCGCCCGGCGTTGCGTGTTACCGCCTCGCGCATGTCGTCGAGTGAGAAGTTGTCGAGCATCACGATGTCGGCGCCGGCGGCCAGGGCCTGGTCGAACTCTTCGAAGGTCTCGACTTCCAGCTCCACCGGCAGGTCGTTGGCAATGCGGCGAGCGGCCTTGACCGCGGCTTCGATTCCGCCGCAGGCAGCGATGTGGTTTTCCTTGATCAGGAACGCATCAAAGAGTCCGATACGATGGTTGTGCCCGCCACCACAGGTGACCGCATACTTCTGTGCCAGGCGTAGCCCGGGCAGGGTCTTGCGGGTGTCGAGCAGGCGCACTTCGGTGCCTTCGAGCAGCTTCACGTAGTGGCGGGTACGTGTGGCGGTGGCCGACAGCGTCTGCAGCAGGTTCAGCGCTGCCCGCTCGCCGGTGAGCAAGCTGCGGGCGGGCCCTTCGAGTTCTAGGAAGCACTGACCGGCTTCCAGCCAATCGCCGTCGGCGGCACTCCAGTTCAGGCTGATACTGACGTCGAGCCGACGAAAAATTTCCTCGGCCCAGGCCATCCCGCAGAGCACCGCTGGTTCGCGGGTGATCACCCGGGCTTTCGCCCATTGGGTGTCGGGGATCAGCTGAGCGGTGATGTCGCCGGGGCCGACATCCTCTGCGAGTAGATGAGCCGCGCTGGCGCGGATCTCTTCGACAAGGGCATCTTGATAATGCATGGCGGACCTTTTCGGGTTCATGGTGCGCATGGGCAAGGGGCTGCAAGCACGTCATTATAGGGAACTACGGCTAGAGCGTCAGGGGAGCAAGATGAGAATCGACAACGGCTGGTTGGATGGGGTGCGCCAGGTGCCGTCACCGAATCAGGACGGGCGGCCCGAGCATGAAGTCTCGGCGCTGGTGCTGCATTCGATCAGCCTGCCTCCCGGCGAGTATGGCGGCGACCATATCGAGCGTCTGTTCACCAATCGCCTCGGCCCCGAGGCGCACCCCTTCTTTTCGACCATCGCGGAACTGAAGGTGTCGGCGCACTTGCTCATCCGTCGCGATGGCGAGTGCGTACAGTTCGTGGCCTTTCATCGCCGTGCCTGGCATGCCGGTCGCTCCTGCTGGATTGATGGAGGACGTGCGCGACGTGCGCTCAACGACTTCTCCATCGGCATCGAGCTGGAAGGCAACGAGGTCAGTGCCTACCGGGAAGCCCAGTATCGGACCCTGGCGCATGCTGTGCAGGCGCTGATGGACGACTATCCTGATATTACGCCAGGGCGTATCACCAGCCACGCGCGTATCGCCCCGCTGCGCAAGACCGACCCGGGGCCCGCCTTCGACTGGGCTTATTTTCACCACTGCCTACGCTGATTAAAAGAGGAAATATAGTTGCTACAGGCACATGGATCGAATCATACGGTAGTTTTATTACATCGATGAGTCCAAGTCGAAGCCTGTGAGTGGTGATGCGTAAGAGCTTGTGTTGCAATGCAATGTGGTTGTTATGGAAGTCATTTCCATTCTATTTTAATTGGCAGAGAGTCCACTTTCCGGTATGTTCTACGCCATTAGTGGCATCCGGTGCGACGTTGTTCCGTAATTTCACTACAAGAGCCGCCCGGCGGCCCCGATTTTTCTGATCGTCAGTAAGCACATGTCCCATCTACCCGTTTGGGGTTTTCTGACATCACATTGTCACTCGGAGAGATGTCTATGAGTCTTGAGGCAAGAGAAGATTTCGATCCGATCGAAACCACGGAATGGATAGATTCCCTGGAGTCGGTCCTGGATCGTGAGGGTGAAGATCGCGCCCGGTACCTGCTGACGCGCCTGGCTGATCGGCTACGCCGTGATGGAATGCAGGTTCCCTTCTCGGTGACGACGCCGCATCGCAACACCATACCGGTGCATCGCGAAGCGCCCATGCCGGGCGATCTGTTCATGGAGCGTCGCATTCGCTCCCTGATTCGCTACAACGCCATTGCCCAAGTCATTCGAAACAACCGAGCCAACCCTGGGCTGGGCGGTCATATTGCCAGCTTCATGTCGGCAGCGACCCTGTACGACGTGGGCTTCAACCATTTCTTCCGTGCACCCAATGGCGACTTCGAGGGTGACCTTGTCTATATACAGGGCCATGTGGCGCCGGGCGTCTACGCTCGTGCCTATCTGGAAGGGCGCCTCACCGAGGCGCAGATGGACAAGTATCGCCAGGAAGTCGACGGCGACGGTCTCTCCTCCTACCCACACCCCTGGTTGATGCCGGACTTCTGGCAGTTCCCCACGGTATCCATGGGCCTGGGGCCGATCCAGGCGATCTACCAGGCTCACGTGATGAAGTATCTGGATTCGCGTGAGCTCAAGGACATGTACGACCGCAAGATATGGTGCTTCATGGGGGACGGCGAGTGCGACGAGCCGGAATCCCTCGGCGCGATCTCACTTGCCGGCCGTGAAAAGCTCGACAACCTGATCTTCGTGATCAACTGCAACCTGCAGCGCCTCGATGGCCCGGTGCGTGGCAATGGCCGGATCATGGACGAACTCGAGGGCGTGTTCCGCGGCGCCGGTTGGAACGTGCTCAAGGTGGTCTGGGGACGACTCTGGGATCCGCTATTCGAGAAGGACAACAAGGGTATCCTGCAGAAACGCATGGATGAGGCTGTCGACGGTGAGTACCAGAACTACAAGGCCAACGGTGGCGCCTATACCCGCGAGCATTTCTTCGGCAAGTACCCGGAAACCGAGGAGATGGTCAAGAACATGTCCGATGAGGACATCTGGAAGCTCAATCGTGGCGGCCACGATCCCTTCAAGGTCTATGCGGCCTACAACGAGGCGGTCAACAAGCCCAACGGCAAGCCCACCGTGATTCTGGCTCATACGGTCAAGGGTTACGGCATGGGCAGCGGCGATGGCGAGGCGGCCAACGAAGCGCATCAGGTCAAGACCATGGAATACGAGGCGCTGCGGACATTCCGCGATCGCTTCGGTATACCGCTGACCGACGGGCAGCTAAAGGAAGTGCCATATTACAAGCCGGAGGATGACTCCCCCGAGCTCAAGTACATGCACCTGCAGCGTGAGCGCCTGGGCGGCTACCTTCCCCAGCGGCGCAGCGACTTTGAGGCGCTCGAGATTCCCCCGCTGGACGACAAGATATTTGCCTCTCAGACCGGCGGCTCCAAGGGCCGGGAAGTCTCTACCACCATGTCGTTCGTGCGCATTCTCAATGGCCTGGTGAAGCACAAGAAGCTCGGCAAGCAGGTGGTGCCGATCATACCCGACGAGGCGCGCACCTTCGGCATGGAGGGGATGTTCCGCCAGCTCGGCATCTACACCTCCGAAGGCCAGAAGTACGAGCCCGTCGACAAGGGCCAAATCATGTTCTACCGCGAGGACAAGCAGGGCCAGATCCTCGAGGAGGGCATTACCGAGGCGGGTGCCATGTCGGCGTGGATCGCCGCTGCTACCTCCTACAGCAACAACAACCTGACGCTGCTGCCATTCTACGTCTACTACTCGATGTTCGGCTTCCAGCGCATCGGTGATCTGGCCTGGGCGGCCGGTGACCTTCAGGCACGCGGCTTCATGGTCGGTGGTACCGCGGGGCGAACCACCCTGAATGGCGAGGGGCTGCAGCACCAGGATGGCCACAGCCATCTGCAGGCGTCCACTATCCCCAACTGCCGCAGCTATGACCCGACCTACGGTCATGAGGTGGCGGTGATCGTTCAGGACGGGCTGAAGCGGATGTTCGCCGACAAGGAGAACTGCTTCTACTACCTGACGGTGATGAACGAAAACTATGAGCACCCCGAGCTCGACGAGCTGCCCGCCGAGGATATCATCAAGGGCATGTATCGTTTGCGCGAGGTGAAGGGTGACAAGGGCCACGTCCAACTCCTGGGTTGCGGCACCATCCTGCGCGAGGTCGAGGTGGCGGCACAGATGCTCTCCGACGAGTGGGGTGTGGGCTCAGAGATATGGAGTGTCACCAGCTTCAACGAGCTGCGCCGTGAGGCGCTGGGCCTGGAACGAGAGGCGTTCCTGAATCCGGGTGATGAACCGGTCAAGCCGCACGTCACGCGCTGCCTCGAGGGCCGCAAGGGGCCTGTCATTGCCTCGACCGACTACATGCGTCTGTTCGCCGACCAGGTTCGTGCCTGGGTCCCGACCGACTACCATGTACTAGGGACCGATGGCTATGGGCGCTCCGACACTCGCGAGAAGCTTCGCCATTTCTTCGAGGTCGACCGTTACTTCGTGACCGTCGCTGCACTCAAGGCATTGGCCGACCGTGGCGAACTGGACCGCAAGGTCGTCGCCGAGGCGATCAAGAAGTACGGCATTGATCCCAGCAAGCCTAATCCGCTGACCAGCTGATTCCGGTGGCCAGGCGGGTTCAGGACCCGCCTGTTCCAGGTACGATTTGGAAGGAGCGCGACCTTGAGTAGCGAAATCATAAAAGTTCCAGACATTGGCGGCAGTGAAGACGTCGAGATCATCGAAATCGCCGTATCCGTGGGGGATGTCATCGAGGCTGAAGACACCTTGATCACCCTGGAGTCCGACAAGGCCAGTATGGACGTACCTTCGCCCAAGGGTGGCAAGGTGCTGAAGGTGCTGGTCAAGGAGGGTGATACCGTCTCCGAGGGCGATGACATCGTCGAACTCGAAGCTGAAGGCGGTGGCAGTGATGACGATGACACCAATGAAAAGGCTAAGGAGAAATCCGACGCCAAGGGTGAGGAGACTCCTGCACAGCAGGCTTCTCAGGCCGGCGAGGAGAAGCCGAGGGCCAAGAAATCCAGCGGTGCCGGCAAGCGCACCGTCGAAGTCAAGGTTCCCGACCTTGGCGGGTCGGAGGGCGTCGAGGTGATCGAAGTTGCAGTCTCCGAAGGCGACGACATTGAGGCCGAAGATACCCTATTTACCCTAGAGTCCGACAAGGCCTCCATGGATGTCCCCAGCCCTCATGCCGGCAGGCTGGTCAAGTTTACCGTCAAGGAAGGGGATACCCTCTCCGAGGGTGACGTGATCGGCTCCATGGAGATCGCTGGTGAAGGCGGCGACAGCGAGGCGGCACCCGCTGCTGGCGCCCGCGAGCCTGCACCGACCGAGAAAGACGAAGAGGAAGCGAGTACGGCGGATGATGAGCCTGCCGCCTCGGGTGCGCCGGAGCGCAAGGAGGTCCGCGTACCGGACCTGTCCGGCGCCAGCGACGTGCCGATCATCGAGATGGCAGCCAGCGAAGGTGACGAGGTCGACGAGGAAGATCCGTTGATCACGCTGGAGTCGGACAAGGCCAGCATGGACGTACCGAGCCCCTACAAGGGCAAGCTGGTGGAGCTCACCGTCAAGGAGGGCGACACCGTCTCCGAAGGCGACCTGATCGGCTATATCGAGACGGCCGGCAGCAAGCCGGCGGCGAACAAGCGCGAAAAGTCCGCCGAGAAGCCAGCCGAACAGAAGGCGTCAGCGTCGTCGGCCAAGGCGGACAAGCCGGCATCGACGACGCCCACCGGCACGCCGAGCCCCGAAGCGCAGATGGCCGCTCACAAGCCGCGAGACGGCAAGCTGGTGCATGCCGGTCCGGCGGTGCGCATGCTGGCCCGCGAGCTGGGCGTGGACCTGGGGCTGGTCAAGCCCAGTGGTCCGAAGGAGCGGGTGCTCAAGGAGGATGTTCACGCCTACGTCAAGCAGGTGATGGCCGGGACGGCCAAGGCACCGAGCCAGGCCGCGGCTCCGGCGGCCACCGGTGGTGCCGGTATCCCGCCGATTCCTGAAGTCGACTTCAGCCAGTTCGGTGAGGTGGAAGAGAAGCCCATGGGGCGCCTGCTCAAGATGGGTGCCACCAACCTGCATCGCAGTTGGCTCAATGTGCCGCACGTCACTCAGTTCGATGAGGCGGATATCACCGAACTGGAGGCGTTCCGCAAGGCGATGAAGGCGGAGGCCGAGGCGCAGGGCGCCAAGCTCACGCCGCTGCCCTTCCTGGTCAAGGCCTGCGCCTTCGCACTGAGGCGCTTCCCGCAGTTCAACGTCAGCCTGAAGGGTGACGGCGAGACCCTGGTGTGGAAGAAGTATGTCCACATCGGGATCGCGGTGGATACGCCGGATGGACTGATGGTGCCGGTGGTTCGCGATGCCGACAAGAAGTCGTTGATCGAGATCGCCACCGCCATGGCCGATCTCGGCAAGAAGGCACAGACCAAGAAGCTCAAGCGTGAGGAGATGACCGGTGGTTGCTTCACGATTTCGAGCCTGGGCTCCATCGGCGGCACGGCCTTCACGCCTATCGTCAACGCGCCGGAGGTGGCCATCCTCGGTGTCTCAAAGGCGCAGATGAAACCGGTCTGGAGCGGTAGCGACTTCGAGCCGCGGCTGATGATGCCGCTGTCGCTTTCCTACGACCACCGGGCCATCAACGGTGCCGATGCTGCGCGATTCACGGCCTTCCTGGCCGATGTGCTGACCGACATCCGTCGATTGTTGTTGTAAGCATTTGGCTCGGCCCCGATCACCGGCGGCGCCTCCTGAGGCGCCGCTGGTGTTTTGTAAGGCTGGCAATTCACAGGGAAGACCAAAGTGCAAGTTCCGTGTTAATTGGCTGAAAAGGCTTGTGTTTTTCTCCGTATGATCGTCCTCGTCAGGGTGTTCGAGGTTGTGTGGCCGAAGCCGCACGGTTATCGTTCTTTTCCATTCCTTTTCCACCACAGAATTTATCAATCTTTCAAGGAGCAGCCAGATGCGTTTGATCCTGTTGGGCGCCCCAGGTGCCGGCAAGGGCACACAGGCCCAGTTCATCTGCGAGCGCTACAATATCCCGCAGATTTCTACCGGTGATATGCTGCGAGCCGCCGTCAAGGAGGGCAGTGAACTGGGCCTCAAGGCCAAAGAGATCATGTCCAGCGGTGGGCTGGTATCCGATGACCTTATCATCGCCCTGGTCAAGGAGCGCATCGCTCAGCCCGACTGCGCGAACGGCTTCCTCTTCGATGGCTTTCCCCGCACCATCCCCCAGGCCGAAGCCATGAAGGACGCCGGTGTCAAGATTGATCATGTGCTGGAGATCGCTGTGGCCGACGAGGAGATTGTCAAGCGCCTGGCGGGTCGTCGCGTGCATCCAGGCTCCGGCCGGGTCTACCATGTCGAATACAATCCGCCCCGGGAGGCCGGCAAGGACGACGTCACCGGAGAGTCCCTCATCCAGCGTGAAGATGACAGCGAGTCTACGGTGCGCCACCGCCTCTCGGTGTATCATGAGCAGACCGCTCCGCTGGTCGATTACTACAAGCAGTGGGCCGAGAAAGATTCCGAGGCGGCTCCCGCCTATCATCGGGTCGATGGCGTGGGCAGTGTCGATGACATCACCGGTCAGGTGCGCGAGGCGCTGGAAGGCTAAGGAAAGGCTGATTTGCTGCTGCGCTCGACGACCCACATGGATGTGGGAAGTGCGTTGGTTCGTTGGGAACGAACCTAGCCATCTTGACCGCCGGCGGTGCTCAAAATCCTCACCTAGTACCCCATAGGCTCCGGTTTTGGCGCTCCGGCGGCGGTCAGCCTTTCTTCGCTCGCTACACAAATCCGCACTTTCCTCCGTTGCTTGTTTTTCCTGGCCCGCCTTTGCGGGCCATCGTCGTTTGCCGTCCAGCGACGTATAATGACCACTCAATCCTCGTAATGACGTCCACCTATGCCGATTCTGCTGGCTCTTGATGCCTCCTCGAGTGCCTGTTCCGCCGCCCTGCTGCAACGACGCGAGGGCAACGACGACGTACTGCTCTCGCGCTTCGCGCTCACCCCTCGTGAACACACCCGCCGGTTGCTGCCAATGGTCGACCAGGTGCTGTCCGAAGCCGGCTTGTCACCGGTCGAACTGGACGCAGTGGCCTACGGCCATGGTCCGGGCTCCTTCACTGGCCTGCGTATTGCAGCGGGCCTCGCCCAGGGGCTGGCCTACGGGCTGGACCGCCCCCTGCTGGGGGTCTCGACCCTGGAGGCGCTGGCCCTGGGCGCCCATCGTCGTCATGCGCTGTCTCACATCGTGACCGCGCTGGACGCGCGCATGGGTGAAATCTACGTGGCAGCCTGGCGCTGCCATGATGGGCTCACCGAGACGCTGTCGCAGGAGGCGGTCATGCCCCCCGAGCGCCTACAGCTGCCGGCAGGGCACGTTGACACTGGCTGGGTCGGCGTGGGCTCTGGCTGGACGCTGCGAGAGGCGATGTCGGACGAGATCCGCCGAAGGGTCGGTCAGGGTGATACCTCGCTGGAACCGGCCGCCGAGGAGATGGTGCTGCTGGCAGCCCGTGCCTATGCCGCCGGTGAGCGTCATGCGGCCCATGAAGTCCAGCCAATCTATCTGCGTGACCAGGTTGCCTGGCAGAAAAGCCGGTGAGTCGTGTGGTGGCAGAATCAAGGGTCGTGGTGGAAGGCGAGGCACTGGCACCGCTGGCTCAACGGCTAGGGCTATCGCGGGCCATGGTGGGTGACGCCGAGTTGATATTGCGACGCCAGGACGGTGCTCTGGCCCTCTGCGGTGACGAGACACGCTACGGCAAACCTCTGGTGGTGGATTTCGTTTCAGGCAGGGCGGCGCACCGGCGGCGCTTCGGCGGGGGGCGCGGTCAACTGATCGCTCGGGCCTGTGGCCTGGGCGGCGGTGTCACGCCCAGCGTGGTGGATGCCACCGCGGGGCTGGGTCGGGATGCCTTCGTGCTGGCGAGTCTCGGGTCCCGTGTGCTGATGATCGAGCGAGTGGCGGCGATCCATGCCTTGTTGGAAGACGCCCTGGCCCGGGCCTGCAGCGATGCCGGGACGGTCGAGATTGTCCAGCGACTGACGCTGGTTTATGGCGATGCAACACGCCATCTGGCTGAGCTGGTGGCCGCTTGCGGCGTGGCGCCGCAGGTGGTGCATCTCGATCCCATGTTTCCCCACCGCGAGAAATCGGCACTGGTCAAGAAAGAGATGCGCCTGTTTCGGCTGCTGGCCGGGGATGACGACGATGCGCCACGCCTGCTCGAGGCGGCGCTGGACGTGGCCACGCACCGGGTAGTGGTGAAGCGGCCGCGCAAGGCCCCGCCCATTGCCGGCCCCGCCCCTCGCCATGTTATCGAGGGCAAGACCAGCCGCTACGACCTCTACGTGCATCGCTCTCTGGCCTGATCGGTGTTGCGGGGTGTGCTGGCTCCAGTCGGCCTACTCCCGGGTGACCAGTTGCAAGCGGTGACGAAGCTCGGCATCAAACAGGGCTCGTGAACACTGGGCTCGTGAACACTGGGCCGCTTCGCGCAGTCGTTCGTCGTACCATACCATCTATTTCTGCTCCCAGACCCAGCCTCCAGGCTGGCGAACAGTTTGCCGTCAAAGAATTCCGGCGCATCGCCTGCGAAGAGCAGCGCCAGGCGGTCGGTCAACTGTTGACTACATTCGGCCAGAGCGTCGGGTGCGAGCTCGATCAGCCGGATTTCTACCCAGGCGTTGACCAGGCGTCTTGCCGAGCTGCTTAGGGGCGCGAGCAGGGTGCAAGCAAGGGCCATCCGGTTGTCTCTGCTAGAGCCAGGCCCAGTATAGCCTGCCCCGCTGTCGGGTCAGGTGCTTTCCCTCAGTGTGTAAACGTGCGTCAATTCAGCCATCGAAATGAAAACGGGAGACATGCCATGCATGGCGTGTGGCGGGATGCCAATCGGTTCCAGTTGCTGGCGGAGTCGTCGCGCTTCTTGCCGGCGATGTTCGATGCCATCGAGGAAGCGCGTCATTCGATACTGATCGAACTCTATCTGATGGAGTCGGGCCGCCTGGCCACGGCACTGCTCGATGCCCTGGCGCGAGCTGCCGGGCGCGGGGTGAAGGTCGCCCTGATGCTCGACGGCTACGGTGCCAGGGGCCTGGATAGGGAGGATCGCCAGCGCATCGAGTCGGCCGGCATTGCGCTTCGGCTGTTCAATCCGCTGGGTTTGCATTCCCTGGCGCGTAACCTGACCCGGGACCATCGCAAGGTCGTGGTGGTGGATGGCCGGGTGGCGTTTACCGGGGGGTTCGGCGCCGTCGATGAATTCCTGAGCGCCTGGTACGAGGTGGCGGTGCGCATCGAGGGGCCGGTGGTGGCCGACTGGGTGCGTCTGTACTCTCGGTTGTGGGATTCGCCACTGACACGTGGCGAAGGCTCGCCCTCCCTAGTGCGGGAGGTGGGGCTCAACCTGACGTGGCGGGAAGACTACCGCGGCATGCGTGGCCGGGTAGTATGGGGCCAGGGCTACCGTTATCAGGCGATCAGGCACTCCCTCTATGGTCGGGTATCCTCGGCTCAGCGGCGTATCTGGCTCTGTACCCCCTATTTCGTTCCGACCTTCAGCCTGCGCTTGCGCCTGGCGCGTGCGGCGCGGCGAGGGGTCGACGTGCGGCTGCTGCTACCGGGAAAGGATCACGATCATCCCGGGATTCGCTATGCCGGGCAGCGCTTCTATCGCCGTATGCTGAAGGCTGGGGTAAGAATCTTCGAGTTCGAGCCCAGCTTCATTCATGCCAAGTTCACCCTGGCGGACAACTGGTCGAGTGTGGGCTCGTGCAATTTCGACCACTGGAGTCTGCACTGGAATCTCGAGGCCAACCAGGAGGTGGACGATGCCCGCTTTGCAGGTGAGGTTGCCGCCCTGTTCGAGCGTAATTTCTCGGCCAGCCGGGAGATCACCCGTCAGGAGTGGGCGCGGCGTCCCCGCTGGCAGCGGATCAAGGAGTGGGCCTTCGGCCGACTGGACGCCTGGCTGACGCGGCTGCGGTAGTCAACCGATAGGCGGTGAAGGTGAGCGAAGCCCTACACCCGGTAGGCCGGAGGTGATAAAAACGGTTCATCGCTTTTTGGCGTGAATCAGCTCTGCATAGGCTGCATTGCGGAAGGACGCCTCGGCGATAGCGACGCAGGCGCTCCTTGTTGGAGCGCTCGGTTCGGCGCCCCGACTCTGCATCGCGACTGGCGCCGTCAGGCGCCTTGGCGGAGGCCACGGCGTTGGCGATGGTCGCCGGCACTGGCAACCCCACCGGGAGGCCTGCGGCCTCTTCACGCCAGTCTGCGTAGAACCATAAAAACTACCGCTTGCCGGCGGGCTTCTTCTTGCGCGGCATGGGCTTGGGCGTCTCGGGCGGTACCCGGTAATGCAGGTAGAGATCCAGCACCAGCTCGGGGAGCTGATCCACGAGCGACTGCAGCCGCGCCGTGTCGGTGACGAGTTCCGCCATGTCGGGCTCGTCCTCGAAGAGGCCGGAAAGCGCCATGAAGGGCAGCAGCAGGGTAGCGACTGTCTCCTCGTCGTGCTCGAACCAGGATGCTTCATCCAGGAAGACTCCTTCCATGAACCCGGCGCACCAGTCGCCGATGGGTGTCTCCTCAGGCGCCATGCCCTCCAGGGCCGTATCGAAGGGCAGTTCCGGGAGCCCCCCCTGTTCGAGGGTGTCGATGGCGTTGTGGCGAAGCCGTTCCAGCAGCCCAAGGATTTCGCTGCGCTCGGCATCGTCGGCGAAGGAGGGCTCGCCCTGGAAGAGTTCAGCTATCCAGGCGGCGCTTTCGACTTCGCTTGGCGCGACGGCCAGAGCTACCAGGAACCCGTGGGCCGAGATAAGGTCCAGGGCATCGGGGTCGACGCGGTCTGAATCCAGGTACTCGTCGAGCCGTTCGAGCGCTTCATCCTCGAGCAGTGGCTGGGGCTGGGGCGTTTCGGACATGGGGCCTCTCGCTGGCAGCGGGTCTGATAAGGGCGTATCGGCATCGAAAAACGGCCTGGTACCGGTAGGGGCTGGACGTCATCCTCTCGGGCCGCCATTCTAGCACCCTGGTTTCGTTCGGTCCTTGTCATGCGTTACCGGCCAAGCCAGGAATTTGCTCCAGAAACCCGTCTGCGCCAGGAACTCTTCCCTTTCACCATGAACCACCCCGCTACTGCTCTCAGGCCCCCTGTTGCGGCCTCGAATCGGCCGGCACTTCCCGACCCCGATGCGACTTGGCTGTCGCAGCTCGATGAGTCGGCGCTGCACCAGGTACTTCTCGATCGGGTGGAGGCCGCCTGGGTCCTTTGTATCGAATTACACCCCGAACTGCCCCGGCCACAGGTTTGGTGCGACCTGCGTGGCAAGTGTGCTGGCCAGGCGCATTATAGCCGCGGCGGACTGCGCTTCAACCCGGTTCTCTACCGGGAAAACCGCCATGCATACCTGGTCGAGGTGGTGCCCCACGAAATGGCCCATTGGCTGGTGCGTCACCTTAGCGATGGCCACCGGGCACGTCCCCATGGCCGTGAGTGGTGCACCGTGATGCGGCAGCTTTTCGGTCTTGAGCCCCGGGTAACCCATGCCTTCGATACAGGGCGGGCGAGTCCTGCGCCTTTCCGCTACGTCTGCCACTGCCGCGAGCACGCCTTCGGTGCACGACGCCACTCACTGGCACGCCGAGGCAAAGGCTATCGCTGCCGCCACTGTGCTCAGACCTTGGTCTATCAACCGTTTGTAGAGCGCTAAAAGTCTACTCAACTATCTGAAATAAAAAAGAAAAATCTTGATACCAATGTCTAAGGGGAAGGTCGTCACAGGAAGTATATGCTGGGAGGACATCATGGTGCCGGCGCAACCAACAATAACGCTGCCGGCGGTATCCACTGAAAGAGTGGTGCATCTCCTGGAAGAGGCTCATCAATGACCGAACAGCAGAAAGTCCATCCGGTAAGCGACGACTTTGCCGCCAACGCTTGGATCGACAAGGAAAAGTATCAGGCCATGTACCAGCAATCCGTTGACGACCCTGAAGGGTTCTGGACGGAGCAGGTTAAGCGTGTCGACTGGGTCAAGGCGCCGACGAAGATCAAGAATACTACCTTCGATCCTCACAATGTCGATATTCGTTGGTTCGAGGATGGCACCCTGAATGCCAGCGTGAGCTGCCTTGATCGGCACCTGGAGACGCGCGGCGACCAGACCGCCATCATCTGGGAAGGCGATGACCCCAAGGATGCCAAGCACGTCAGCTATCGTGAGTTGCATGCCAAGACCTGTCAGCTGGCCAACGCGCTCAAGGAACTCGGCATCGGCAAGGGCGATGTCGTGACCCTCTACATGCCAATGATTCCCGAGGCAGCCGTGGCCATGCTGGCTTGCGCTCGCATCGGTGCCGTTCACTCGGTGGTGTTCGGCGGCTTCTCCCCCGACGCTCTGGCCCAGCGCATCATCGGTGCCGACTCGAAGCTCGTCATCACTGCCGATGAGTCGGTGCGTGGCGGCAAGCAGGTGCCGCTCAAGGACAACGTCGACGCTGCCCTGACCCGCAAGAACACCGAAGTGTGCGAAAAAGTGCTGGTGGTCAAGCGTACCGGTGGTGAGGTCGACTGGAACGAAGGCCGTGACGTCTGGTATCACGATCTGGTCGACAAGCAGGCCGGCGACTGCCCGGCCGAGGAGATGAACGCCGAGGATCCGCTGTTCATTCTTTACACCTCTGGCTCTACCGGTGCCCCAAAGGGTCTCAAACACACCACCGGTGGCTATCTGGTCTACGCCAGCCTGACCCACCAGTACATCTTCGATTATCAGGATGGTGAGGTGTACTGGTGTACCGCCGACGTGGGCTGGGTAACCGGCCACAGCTACATCGTCTATGGGCCGCTGGCCAACGGCGCCACCACGCTGATGTTCGAGGGCGTGCCGAGCTACCCGAGCCACGGCCGCATGGGCGAAATCGTCGACAAGCACAACGTGGCAATTCTCTACACCGCGCCAACCGCCATCCGTGCGCTGATGGCTCACGGCGACGCTGTTATGGACTCCAGCAAGCGTGACAGCCTGCGCGTGCTCGGTTCGGTAGGCGAGCCGATCAACCCCGAGGCGTGGGAGTGGTTCTATCGCGTAATCGGCAACTCCAAGTGCCCGATCGTCGATACCTGGTGGCAGACCGAAACCGGCGGAATCCTGATTTCGCCGCTGCCCGGAGCCATGGACCTCAAGCCGGGCTCCGCCACGCTGCCGTTCTTCGGCGTGATGCCGGCACTGGTCGACAACGAGGGCAATGAACTCGAGGGTGTCGCAGACGGCAACCTGGTGATCCTGGACTCCTGGCCCGGCCAGGCCCGCTCGATCTGGGGCGATCACGCTCGCTTCGTGCAGACCTATTTCTCCACCTACAAGGGGATGTACTTCACCGGTGACGGCTGCCGCCGCGACGAGGGCGGCTACTACTGGATCACCGGCCGGGTCGACGACGTGCTCAACGTTTCCGGTCACCGCATGGGTACCGCTGAGATCGAATCCTCACTGGTGGCGCACGAAGCGGTAGCCGAGGCCGCAGTGGTCGGCTTCCCCCACGACATCAAGGGCCAGGGCATCTACATCTACGTAACCCTGACCGATGGCATCGAGCCGAGCGACGAGCTCAAGAAGGAGCTGACCCAGTGGGTGCGCAAGGATATCGGTCCCATTGCCTCACCGGATGTCATCCAGTGGGCGCCGGGCTTGCCCAAGACCCGTTCAGGCAAAATCATGCGCCGTATCCTGCGCAAGATCGCTGCCAACGAAACGGATGGCCTGGGCGATACCAGCACCCTGGCCGATCCGAGCGTGGTGGACGATCTGATCGAGAATCGTGCCGTCCGCTGACCACTCCGCCCATGATCCTCTTCGCCGGCCCTCGTGGCCGGCGTTTTCGTGTGTGCGAGGCATGGCGCGCAGCGCCTGACTGGCGCTGTTTCCGAGGGTGGTGCCACGGAATGACTTGGGGGTGAAAGTCCCCTGCACACCCGGCAAGGGGAATTGCTAGCCAACGGCAAGGGTGTCTCCCGCGAGGGAGAATCTGAAGACATGATGGATTGACCTGCCCCTCCTCAACGTCGTGGGTTACGTTCGAGGTGGGGGCACCTAAACCCAGAGCCACTATTGAGGGAGGCAGGTCATCAAACAGTCTAGCGCAACCCATCA
>NZ_QPKI01000018.1 GCF_003339685.1 Halomonas sp. DQ26W
CAGTCGCGATGGAAACCAGCGCTCCAACAGCTGCCTTTTCCTGCCATAACAGGCGACTACCACCCTGTAGGAGTATCTTTAGATCACGACTGGAGGCCGAAGGACTCCCGGCGGTGTTGCCCATGTTGGCGATCACCGCCAACGCCGTAGCCTCCGCCGGGGCGCCTGGCGGCGCCAGTCGCGATGGGAACCAGCGCTCCAACAGCGATTCTCTTCACCAACGGCGCCACACCGCTGTTGGAGGAAGCTTCAGCTCACGACTGGAGGCCGAAGGACTCCCGGCGGTGTTGCCAATGCCGGCGACCACTGCCAGCGTTTCAGCCTCCGCCAAGGCGCCTGACGGCGCCAGTCGCGATGCAGAGCAGCGCTCCAACAGCTGCTTTTTCATGCCACGGTGGCGACCGCCGGGGCGCCTGCCGGCGCCAGTCGCGATGGAAACCAGCGCTCCAACAGCTGCCTTTTCCTGCCATAACAGGCGACTACCACCCTGTAGGAGTATCTTTAGATCACGACTGGAGGCCGAAGGACTCCCGGCGGTGTTGCCAATGCCGGCGACCACTGCCAGCGTTTCAGCCTCCGCCAAGGCGCCTGACGGCGCCAGTCGCGATGCGGAGCAGCGCTCCGACAGCGATCCTCTCCACCAACGGCGCCACGCCGTTGTTGGAGGAAGCTTCAGATCACGACTGGAGGCCGAAGGACTCCCGGCGGTGTTGCCAATGCCGGCGACCACTGCCAGCGTTTCAGCCTCCGCCAAGGCGCCTGACGGCGCCAGTCGCGATGCGGAGCAGCGCTCCGACAGCGATCCTCTCCACCAACGGCGCCACACCGCTGTTGGAGGAAGCTTCAGCTCGCGACTGGAGGCGCTAGCCTCCCGGCGGTGTTGCCCATGTTGGCGATCACCGCCAACGCCGTGGCCTCCGCCGGGGCGCCTGCCGGCGCCAGTCGCGATGCAGAGCAGCGCTCCAACAGCTGCTTTTTCATGCCACGGTGGCGACCGCCGGGGCGCCTGCCGGCGCCAGTCGCGATGGGAACCAGCGCTCCAACAGCTGCTTTTTCATGCCACGGTGGCCTCCGCCGGGGCGCCTGCCGGCGCCAGTCGCGATGCAAAGCAGCGCTCCGACAGCGATCCTCTCCACCGACGGCACCACGCCGTTGTTGGAGTATCTTTAGATCACGACTGGAGGCCGAAGGACTCCCGGCGGTGTTGCCAATGCCGGCGACCACTGCCAGCGTTTCAGCCTCCGCCAAGGCGCCTGACGGCGCCAGTCGCGATGGGAACCAGCGCTCCAACAGCTGCTTTTTCATGCCACGGTGGCGACCGCCGGGGCGACCGCCGGCGCCAGTCGCGATGGGAACCAGCGCTCCAACAGCGACACTATCCATCGACGGCGCCCACCCTTTCTGCTTCATCCCTTCTCTCGGATCCCCTTCCCCGCCAACCGCTCCCGGTCGTGGGGGCGATCGAGTTCGAGCAGAGGACCTGCCGGCACGATGCGAGTGGGATTGATGGTGTCGTGGCTGTAGTAGTAGTGGCGCTTGATATGCCCGAAGTCCACCGTGTCGGCGATACCCGGCCACTGGTAGAGCTCGCGCAGGTAGTTCGAGAGATTCGGGTAGTCCTCGATGCGGCGCAGGTTGCACTTGAAATGGCCGTGATAGACGGCATCGAAGCGCACCAGGGTGGTGAACAGGCGAATATCGGCCTCGGTAAGCCATTCTCCGGCCAGGTAGCGATTCTCGGCAAGTCTCGCCTCCATGCGATCCAGCGACTCGAACAGCGCCAGCACGTGCTTCTCGTACACGGCCTGCTCGGTGGCAAAGCCCGACTTGTAGACGCCATTATTGATGTGCTCGTAGACATCCTCGTTGACCGCGTCGATGGTCTCGCGCAGGTCGGCCGGGTAGAAGTCCAACCGGTTGCCGGTCAGGTGATCGAAGGCATCGTTGAACATGCGCACCAACTCGGCCGACTCATTGTTGACGATGCGCCCTTCGCGCTTGTCCCACAGGGCCGGCACCGTCACCCGCCCGGTGTAGCGGGGGTCGGTCATGGTATAGAGCTGGTGGTGATAGGCAACGCCGTTGACGGAATCGCCGCTCGAACCTTCCTGCTCGTCATAGCTCCAGCCCTGATCCAGCATCAGGGGACTGACATAAGACATGCCGATCAGCGTATCCAGCCCCTTGAGCTTGCTCATGATCAGGGTGCGATGCGCCCAGGGGCAGGCCAGCGACACGTAGAGGTGATATCGCCCCGGCTCAGCGCACAGCCCCGACTGACCCTCGGGTCCGTCACCGCCATCCGCGGTGACCCAGTCCCGCAGCTTGGCGGACTCACGGACGAATTCACCGCCATGTTTCTTGGTGTCGTACCACTGGTCTTGCCACTCGCCGTCGATCAACAGGCCCATCATGAACTCCCGATCAAAAAATTTATCTGCCTTCAGATTAAGCTGATTTCCTCGACCCTCAAGTGCAGTTTTTGGCCACATTCATACGACTACATCGAATCACCTCTCTCTGCATCCGTCGGACACTCGCTGGCAACCGCTCCATGCAGCGCCTTGGCCATGGCATGGGTCGCGGGCCCGGCACGGTCCCGGTCACGAAAAATCAGCTGCATGGGTATTTCTCGAATGCCTCCGGCAGCTAATGCCAGGGCCTTCATCCTGCCCGCTGCCATATCCGCCGCGATTCGGGTATCCGGCAACCAGGCGAACCCCAGGCCGCGTCGCACCATGTCGATCGAAGTTTCAAGATGGCTGACGGTCCAGCGCTGCTCGGCCTTGAGCCAGCCGGCGTCCATCGACTGACGCAGCGCCGAGTCACGCACCACCACCTGGCGATGGCGCAACAGGTCACGCAAGTCAAGCTGTCGATCGAGCAGGTGTAACTGATGCTCGCAGTGCGCCACGGCGATGAAGCGCACGTGGGCCAGTGGCTCGCCGAGAAATCCCTGGGCCGCAAGACCGGAGACGGCCAGGTCGGCGCGGCCATCGTAGAGCATCTCGATGCCCCCGTTGAGCACCGTCTCGTGCAGTTGCACCCGTACATGAGGGTAGGCGGCAGAGAAGCGACTCAATGCCACTGCCAACGACTGGGGAGGAAATATCTGGTCGATCGCCAGTACCACTTCCGCTTCAAGCCCTTCTGCCAGTCGCCCCGCCACATCCTCCAGCGCCTCGGCGCTTTCGATCAGCTGTCGCGCCCGACGCAGTAGCATTGCACCGGCTTCGGTGAGCCTCACCTGCCGCCCCACCGGCTCCAACACCTGCACGCCGAGCTGCTGTTCAAGCTTGTGAACCGCATGGTTCAGCGTCGATGGGCTCTTGTGCACCACTTCAGCAGCTCGAGCAAAGCCACCGTGGTCCACCACTGCCGCAAGCATCTGCCATTGGGCTAGGGTGACGCGAGACATATTCGATTTCCTCGAATGCAGTTTGCAAAACTATGCGCTTAAGTTTCGAAAATTCCGCTCTAGAATGCCAGCTGTATTCCCCGAAACTGGAGTCATTCCCATGGCCGCTTCCCTCGAGACACGACGCATTGCCAATCTCATGCGTAGCCAGCCCAGCCAGGACGGCGACGGGGTCAAGATCCAGCGCATCCACGACTTCGGTGGCGGCCTCGATCCCTTCCTGATGCTCGACGAGTTGGGATCCGACAGCCCCGACGACTATATCGGCGGCTTCCCGCCCCACCCCCATCGCGGCATCCAGACCCTGACCTATATCCTGCATGGCGGACTCACCCACGAGGATCATCTGGACCATGCGAGCACCATTTGCGCCGGTGATGCCCAGTGGATGCACACTGGCCGGGGAATCGTGCACTCCGAGATGCCCCTGACCGATAGCGATGGCCTGCACGGATTCCAGCTCTGGCTAAGCCTGGCTGCCAGGGACAAGCTCAGCCCGGCCACCTACCGGGACGTGCGCAGTGGCGAAATGCCGCACCTGCAAGGCGAACGTGCCGAACTGATAGCGCTGGGGGGGCGCTGGCAGAGTGAGGGCGGCGACGCCGTGGAAGGGCCGCTGGACGCCCTGGCCGGCAAAGGGGGCGTGGGTCACGCTCGGCTATCCGCCGATGGCACGCTGAGCCTGCTCATGGCCGACGAAACCCTGGCAGTCTATGTCTTCGAGGGTGCGCTGACGATCGACGGGCAGCCCGTGAGGGCAGGAGAACTGGCCCGTCTCAGCGAAGGTCAGTGCCTGTCGCTGCACAGCCAGAATGGCGCTCAGTGCCTGATTCTGGCCGGCACGCCCCATCGCGAGGCCATCGTGCATTATGGGCCCTTCGTGATGAACCACCCACACGAGATCGAACAGGCCCTGGCGGATTATCGCAATGGCACCTTCACCGCACCCTGATGCCACCCGGAGAATCGGCACAGCCCTCGTTCTTGCACTCATCCGGGCCAAGGGGTTGTCTTTTCAGGCCCGTTACCGTTCAATGGAAATGTTCCGGAACGGTGTTCGAAAATAGTGACATGGCCCGGGAGAATAGAGACAATTCTCCCGGGAAGCACTTGGCTGTATATTCTTACAGTCTAGGCATGCCATATAGCATGGGTTAAGGTTCCCATGCCTTTTTTTACTCATGTCACTTTTTCATATGGCCGAACACCATGTTGCGAATCCTTCATTCGCTGCCCCGCACGCATAAGTTGTTACTGTTACCCGTTGCCACCATGGTCACAGTGCTGGGCGCACACAAGATCGTCACTCTTGTCGAGAACACCCAGCGACAGGGGCAGATACCCGAAACCGTTCTGTATCCCCTGGCGCCCGAGACCCAGCCCGGTCTCCCCTCGCTAAACAGCGACCGCTACTCGGTAGCCGATGCCATCGAGATCGCCACCCAGACCATCGATGCCACCCGCGGCTACATTCCCCTTTCCCAGCTGAAGCCCACCGAGATCATCGATCTCAGCAGCGCAAGCCTGTCCGGCGACACTCATGGTGAAGCCGCCCCCAAGCTGCTTGCCTCGCCGCCGGGAGTCGAGACGGTCGCCGCCGAACAGGAAGCCCCCAGCGTAGAACTGGTCGCCACCCTGGACTCCGGCGCGCTGCATATGGCCCTGGTCATTGGCACCCTGGCCAGCGGCATGCTGGATGACACCCATACCGACGACGAAGCGCTGGCCGCCGACGCCACCTCCTACGAGGACTATGACGACGCGGAACTGGCGTTCTTCGAGGATGGTCCCGTTGCCTTCGAGCGGGAAATAGACGCCGACGAGCCCTTCGTGCCCGAGTGGCGGACCTATACCGTGCAGCAGGGCGATACCTTCGCCGTACTGGCCCAGAACGAGCTGGGCCTCGGCTACAGCGAAGCGATCGGCTTGCTGGAAGGCCTGCCGGACCAGCGAGTCCTGACCCACTGGCGAGCCGGCAACACCTTCGAGTACCAGTTGGATGAACAGGATCGACTGATGGCCATGCGGGTCATGAAAAATGCCCGCGAAGGTTTCCTGCTGGAACGCGAGGAGGAAGGCTTCGAGGTGGCCACCATCGAGCGTGCCGGCGAGGCCACCCAGCGCCTGTTCGCCGGCAGCGTCAGCGGCAGCTTTGCCCGTTCTGCCCAGGCCACCGGTCTTTCCAGCACCGAAGTCGCCCAGATTTCACGGCTGCTGGAAAAGAAGCTCGACTTCCGCCGTGATACCCGCCGCGGTGACGAGTTCCAGGTATTGATCGAGTCCGACATCATCGACGGTGCCAGCTTCGACTCCCGCATACTGGCGATCCAGTATGAAGGGGCGCGCATGGACCTCACCCTGGTACGCAACAGCGCCGACAACAATTACTATACCCCCGATGGCCAGAGCCTCGACCCTGCCTTCAGCCGCTACCCCTTCGAGGGCAGCTACCGCATGAGCTCCAGCTTCAACCCGCGGCGCACTCACCCGGTCACCGGGCGGGTCAGCCCCCACCGGGGCACCGACTGGGCCATGCCGATCGGCACGCCGGTCCAGGCTCCGGCCGACGGTCGCGTCGAGAAGGTCGGCAACCATCCGGTCGCAGGCCGCTACCTGGTGGTTCGTCATGACAATGGCTATCGTACCCGCTACCTCCACCTGTCGCGTCCGCTGGTCAGCCGCGGCGATCGGGTGTCGATGGGCGAGCGTATTGCACTGTCGGGCAATACCGGCCGCAGCACCGGACCTCATCTGCACTATGAGGTCATCGTCAACAACTCCGCCGTCGACGCCATGAAGGTTGAGCTGCCGGAAAGCCAGAGCCTCGATGGAGAACGTCTGATGGCCTTCCAGCAAGAAGCCGAACCGCTGCTGGCCGTCCTGCGCTCCGGAGAGACCGGCACCGTGGTGGCCCAGGCCTCGGGCAGCGACGACGACTGACCCCACACGCTTCCGTCCTATAACCGACGCCCCGCCAACCGGTGGGGCGTCGGTTCGTTCAGGATAGCCCTGACTGACCAGAACGGACGCTGAGCCAGGCCCTCTTCCGGAGACGTCCCTTGTCCTCGTCCTATTCGCGAACTGCCATTCCGACCCCGCCTCCGGCAGGCAACCGCCTAGGCGCTTTCTTTGGCGTGTTTCGCTACAGCCGGCGAGCGCTGGCCCTGGTGTGGCAGACCTCACGTCCGCTGACCGTTGGCCTGGCCGTTTGCACCCTGGTCGCCGGAATACTCCCGGCTGTCGCCGCCTGGATCGGCCAGCTCATTGTCGATTCGGTGGTCGACGCCATGGCCCACCATCGCGACACCGGCGAGGTCGAGTGGTGGCCGGTGCTGCGCTACGTCATGGCGGAAGGCGGGGTCATCGCCGCCATCGCCATGGCCCAGCGTGGGCTCTCGGGGCAGCAGTCGCTGCTGCGCGCGCTGCTCGGCCAGAAGGTCAACGTGATGATCCTTGAGAAAGCGGGCACCCTGTCACTTGCCCAGTTCGAAGACTCCGAGTTCTACGACAAGCTGACCCGAGCCCGGCGCGAGGCCTCGATTCGCCCGCTCGGCCTGGTCAACAAGACCTTCTCGCTGATGCAGAACGCCATCTCTCTGCTGAGTTTCGGCGTATTGCTGGTGCAGTTCTCGCCCTGGGCGATCCTGATCCTGATGGTCGGCGCCCTGCCGGTCTTCGCTTCGGAGGCCAAGTTTTCCGGCGATGCCTTCCGCCTGTTTCGCTGGCGATCACCCCAGACCCGCATGCAGATGTATCTGGAGACGGTGATGGCTCGCGAGGACAGCATCAAGGAGGTCAAGCTCTTCGGCCTCGAGCCACTGCTGCTCTCACGCTACCGCACCATCTTCGACACCCTCTACGGCGAGGACCGCCGCCTGACCATCCGCCGCGAGACCTGGGGCTTTTTTCTTGGTCTGCTGGGCACACTCGCCTTCTACGGCGCCTACGCCTGGGTGGTGGTGGAGACCGTGACTGGCCAACTCACCCTGGGCGAGATGACCATGTACCTGATGGTCTTCAAGCAGGGCCAGGCGGCGTTCTCGGCGAGCCTCACCTCGATCAGCGGCATGTACGAGGACAACCTCTACCTGTCGAACCTATACGAGTATCTGGAGCAACCGGTGGCCGCCGAGCAAGGCACCCTCACGCAGGGAGCCCGGCCCGGTGATGGCATCCGTTTCGAAGGCGTCAGCTTCACCTACCCCGGTGCCGACAAACCGGCACTGATCCGCATCTCACTGCATGTCACCCCCGGCGGCAGCCTGGCCCTGGTTGGCGCCAACGGCTCCGGCAAGACCACCCTGATCAAGCTGCTTACACGACTCTACGAACCCAGCGAAGGGAGGATCCTGCTCGACGGCAGCGACCTGCGCGACTGGGACGTGCAGACCCTGCGTCGACGCATCGGCGTGATCTTCCAGGACTTTGTGCGCTACCAGATGAAGGTGGGCGAGAACCTGGGGGCCGGCGACGTAGCCTCCTTCGAGGATGAGGCACGCTGGCAGCAGGCGGCTCGCCGCGGGCTCGCCGAGGAGTTCATTGACGCCATGCCCAAGGGGTACCACACCCAGCTCGGCCGTTGGTTCAAGGGTGGCCAGGAGCTCTCCGGCGGCCAATGGCAGAAGATCGCCCTCTCCAGGGCCTATATGCGCGAGAGCGCCGATATCCTGGTGCTGGACGAGCCCACCGCCGCCATGGATGCCGCCGCCGAGGCCGCCGTCTATGACGACTTTCGCCAACACAGCCGGGACAAGATGACCATTCTCATCTCCCACCGCTTCTCCACCGTGCGCGCCGCCGACCACATCCTGGTCATCGACGGCGGCGAGATCATCGAGCAGGGCAATCACGAGACGCTGTTGGCCGCCAACGGCCGCTATGCCCGGCTGTTCCGCCTGCAGGCCAAGGGGTATCGCTGAGGATGCACTTTTCATCCGCCGAGTCGTTGTTGCGATAACGGCCGATCCAGCGCCTGGAGCAGCGCATCGTCGCGCTCGTAGATATCGGGTCGAAAGGCCAGTTGGCCATCTTCGGCCGGGTGCACGGTCCAGTAGTGCAGGATCACCGGCATGCGCTCCGCAAGCCGCACGTTGCGGGTTTCCCCACGGTCGATCTGCGCCCGCACATCGTGGCCGCTGTCGGTGTCGTCGAACAGCAGTTGAGCGAACTCGCCGATATTTTCCACCCGAATGCAGCCAGAACTGGCGGCTCGCTGCTCCCGAGCGAAGAGACCCTGGGACGGGGTATCGTGCAGGTAGACCATATGGTCATTGGGAAAACGGACCACCAGCTCCCCCAGCGCATTATGCGGCCCGGGACTCTGGCGCAGCACGACATTGCCCGGCCGCGACCAGTCGATCTCCCAGGGATCCAGCGGCGCGCCCGAAGGACTGAGCACCTGGATCCGCTCACGCCACAGGTAGCCCAGGTCCCGGCGCACCGCGGGCAGCACGTCTTCACGCAGGATCGTCGGGGGAATCGTCCATGTCGGATTGACGGTCATATGAGTGATCTCGGAGCGTAGCGTCGGTGTGCGTCGATAGGGGCGCCCCACCACGATCCGCGAACGCCAGATTTCCCCATTGGGGCGAAAATAACTGAGCCGATAGCCGGCAATGTCTACCAGCACGAACGATTCCGGCAGTCCATGCAGCAACCAGCGGGCACGCTCCATGTTCAAGCGAATTTGATCGATACGATCAGCCACCGGCACGTTCAAGGCGGCCAGAGTCTGGGGGCCGACGATGCCGTCCCCCTCCAGCAGATGGCGGCGCTGGTAGCGACGCACTGCCGCCTCGAGTTTCGCATCGTAGTACCGCGGATCCCGCCCTTCGAGTACGGCCCCGGGGAAGGCCTCAATGGCGGCAGCCATGAGTTCAACTTCGCCCATGATGGCCAGACGCTCCCGCAACAGCGCAACATCGTCATCGATGTCCCCCGGCCGCAGCGCCTGCTGACGCATGGAAAGGCTCTCCCATCCGCCCAATCGTTCGAGGGTTCGATACCGGGCCAGACCTGAGCGAAGTCGCTCATAGGTCGCATAGGCAGGACGCGCCTCGGCAAAGGCCTGCTCGAAGCGCTGGGCATCGACCACCCGGGACAGGTCAACCGGGTCCAGCTCGACGGCTTCTATCGGGATCTCCCAATCGGGGTCGATGGCGCGTGGATCCACCTTGCCGCGCTGAAGGTGGGCGAGTGCCGTCAGCAGCAACCGGCTGACATGCAGGTCGAATCGCGCCTCTCTCTCGCTATCCCCCTCGCTATCCCCCTCGGCATAGACCTGGCGATGTGTAGTCATCAGGCTATCGGCCTGGTAATCCTGAGGCATGAGCCCATCGCTATCCAGGGTGTGCAGCGCCGCGGCGAAGGCCGCCACCGTCTCGCCATCATGCCAGGCCGGGCGATGGCCGCGAGCGTCGTAGAAGGCCTGCAGGAAAACCCCTTCTTCCTCGGCCAGGCGTGCAATGGCTTGCGATACCGAATCGGCATCGTCCTGGCCGGTCGACGGATCCTCCGCTTGGGCGATCCCCGACACTCCCGACAATATGGCCAATACAAATCCAATTGCGACAAATACCCGCATGATGCACCCCTGATCCGTTGATAAGCTGCCTGGCCTTCCTGGCCCATCTCTTCATAATAGTTTTATCCGGGGCCCATGGATGCTGGCTCCGCAACGATTGCCTGGGTCACGTCGCCGACGGTATTGAGCGGCACGACCTGATGAGCTGCATACAGGCTAGCCATGAACCGACACTTCACGCTATCACGACTCTCCTGCACCGCGCTTGCCACGCTGCTTCTCGCCGCTCCAGCGGCCCAGGCCAGCGGTTTCCTCGCCCAGGCCCTGCTCTCCGAGCCGCAGCATGACGCCTCGCTTGGATACACTCTGACTCGGTTGGCGCCAGATGCCGATCCCCATGTGCTCCAGCTTGCCGCCAATGCCCTGGCCTGCGCCGAACCGAATGCCGAACGCCTGGCGGTGATCGATTTTTCCCGCCCCTCGACCGAGCTACGCCTGTGGGTCTTCGACCTTGCCGAAACTGAGCTGATATTCGAGGAACTGGTCTCTCACGGCCAAGGCTCCGGCGACGCCGAGGCAACATTTTTTTCCAATACACCGGAAAGCCACCAGTCGAGCCTGGGCCTGTTTCGCACCATGAACAGCTACTACGGCCGAAACGGCTATTCGCTGCGCCTGGAAGGCCTCGAGGAAGGCGTCAATGACCTGGCCTACCAGCGCGCCATCGTCATCCACGGTGCCGACTACGTCAGCGAGGCCTTCATCGAGAAGACCGGACGGCTCGGGCGCAGCCAGGGCTGCCCCGCCGTACGCCAGGAAGTCACCTACCCGCTGATCGACAGCATCAAGGAAGACCAGTACCTCTTCGCTTACTACCCCGACTCGGAGTGGCTGGAAAACTCTGCCTTCCTGGCCTGCCAGAGGGACAATCAGCAGTTGGCCATGAATTGACCATGAGCTGAGCGCCGTGCCACCTCCTCACAACCGTAACCTGGCACCGGCAGCACCATCACAGGGCATGACCCTTTCGCACTGCACCCTTGCCGTACTCCGACAGCCGCACCCGCCGCTGCCGGAGCGCGGCAATTCTCTTTTAAGCATATGAAATATAATATTTAAACGAACAGTGGCAAGCCGCTTGCTTGATTCAAATCAACGAGTGGTAGGCGTGAACCAGGCTCTCCGGAGTACGAGTACGTCGAACCTGACCTTCAACGATGAAGGACACGTTCTCCGTAATCGCTACCCATCAAGCGCGAGGCCTGACTCATGGAAATCCTCAACAAAGCCAACAGGATTCGCCTGTTGAACTTCAGTACCCCGCAGATGCGGGCCTTCCACTTCTCGTGGTTCGCCTTCCATATCTGTTTCTTCGGCTGGTTCGGTATCGCCCCGCTGATGGCGGTAGTCCGTGAAGACCTCTCCCTCACCCAGACCCAGATCGGCAACACCATCATCGCGTCGGTGGCCATCACCGTGGTCGTGCGCCTGCTCATCGGCGTGCTCTGCGACCACATCGGACCACGCAAGGCTTACTCAGGCCTATTGATCCTGGGCTCGATTCCGGTGATGGGTATCGGCTTCGCCAACAGTTTCGAGACCTTCCTGCTGGCACGCCTGGCGATCAGTGCCATCGGCGCCTCCTTCGTCATTACCCAGTACCACACCACCATGATGTTCGCCCCCAACGTGGTCGGCACCGCCAACGCCACCAGCGCCGGCTGGGGCAACCTGGGTGGCGGTACCACCCAGATCCTGATGCCGCTGATCTTCTCAGGCCTGCTGATGCTGGGTGTCAGCGAGACACTTGGCTGGCGCCTGGCCATGGTAGTACCCGGCGTGGTGCTGTTCATCACCGGCATCTGCTATTACCGCTTTACCCAGGACGCGCCCAACGGCAACTTCGAAGACCTGCGCGCCCGGGGCGAGCTTCCCCAGGCCAACGGTGACAGCGGTGCCGGCCAGACCTTTCTGGCGGCCGCCAAGGACATCCGCGTCTGGGCACTGTTCGTGGTCTATGCCATCTGCTTCGGCGTGGAACTGACCGTCAACAACATTGCCGCTATCTATTTCTTCGATCACTTCGACCTGACGCTGGCCACCGCCGGGATGATCGCCGGGCTATTCGGGTTGATGAACGTCTTCGCCCGCACCATGGGCGGCATCTTTCCGACCTCTTCGCACGCAACGGTGGGCTCAAGGGCCGGGTGCGCTGGCTGTTCATCGCGCTGGTGTGTAAGGGCATCGCCCTGGTCGCCTTCTCGCAGATGCATGTACTCTCCTACGCCATCGGTATCATGCTGGTGTTCAGCCTGTTCGTGCAGATGGCCGAGGGCGCAACCTATGGCGTAGTGCCCTTCATCAACAAGAAGGCCCTGGGAGCCGTAGCAGGCATCGTCGGCGCTGGCGGCAACGTCGGCTCAGAGGCACCCCCTTCTGCATGAATCCTGCCAGAAAGCGGCATGTCGCCACTTCCTCGGCTATCCTTGGCCCATATGGATATAGCGCCGTGATACCCCACGCTCCCTGCGCCGTCTCAAGGAGTATTGCCAGTGGCAGATGCAACCAAGGTAACCGCCTTCTACGATGAGCGAGTCCTGGCACATAAGCCGGACTCCGATGCCCCTTTCCTCCCGGGGCGCATGGACCGACGTGTGCGCGAACTTCTTTCGGCTCTGAAGGTTCCCTGGGTCTATCCAGAGCACGCCGGGCGACTGACCGCCATTCGACAACTGCTCGAACTCGAACCGGTCCCCGGACTGCAATTCGAAAGCGGCAAAGCCGCCACCCGCGAGCAGTTGGGGCGAGTTCACACCAGCTCCTATCTGGACCATGTTTTCGAACTGCGCGGCCACAATGCCTGGCTCGATGTCGACACCACCGCCGTCTCTCCCGGTAGCGTCGAGGCGGCAGAAGTGGCCGCCGGCACGACCATCGCCGCGGTGGAGGCCGTCATACAGGGGCGAACCCTGAGCGCCTTTGCCCTGGTTCGGCCACCCGGACATCACGCCGAGCCTGTCCGTGCCCGTGGTTTCTGCCTGTTCAACAACGTGGCAGTCGCAGCGGCCCATGCCAGGGCGGAGCTTGGCTGCGAACGTGTTTTGATCGTCGACTGGGATGCCCATCACGCCAACGGCACCCAGGATATCTTCTGGGCCGACCCCGACGTGATGCTCTTCGATATCCACCGTGCCTCCCCCTTCTATCCCGGCACCGGCAACCTCGAGGATGTCGGCGTGGGCCTCGGTGAAGGCACCACCGTCAATGTGCCCATGCCGGCAGGCGCCGGCGACCTAGCCTACCTCAAGGCCTTCGAGGACATCCTGGTCCCCGCCGCAGATTCCTTCCAGCCGGACCTGATCCTGGTTTCAGTCGGTTTTGATCCTCATCCTTTCGACCTGGCGCTCAATGTCTCCTACGAGGGCTTCGCATCCATGACGCGCACCCTGCAGGAACTGGCCCAAAAGCACTGTGACAGCAGACTGGTCTTCGTGCTGGAAGGGGGGTATCACCTACTCTCTCTGGCCCGCGGCGTGAGAACGGTGCTGGAGGTGCTGGCCGGCGGCGAGGTCCCCGAGCCCGGCCTCATCGGCCTGACCGAGGTGGAAGCAGCTGCTGCCTTCCACCGACCGGCCTTCTCTGCGAAGGAACAGGGTTGAAGCGGGGCACAGGCTCAATCATTGCCTGACCGTTACACTGTCGAAAACCGGGAGGAAACGAGGATGGAAGGGATGACCGCGCGCGGAAGCTGCCTTTGCGGTGCCGTGCAACTCGGCGTAGTAGCCCGCAAGCAGAACCTGGGAGCCTGCCATTGCAGCATGTGCCGGATCTGGAGTGGCGGCCCGATGCTTGCCCTGGAGTCGGTCAGTGAAGTCGAGATCGAAGGCGAGGAGAACGTCACAGTCTACGCCTCGTCGGAGTGGGCCGAACGGGGCTTCTGCCAGCGCTGCGGTACCCATCTCTTCTATCGCCTGAAGACCGGCGACCACTATGCGATCCCAGTGGGCCTGGTCGACGGCGGCGAGGCCTGGAGCTTCGATACCCAGATATTCATCGACCAGAAGCCGAACTACTATACCTTCGCCAACGAGACCCAAGACATGACCGGGCAGGAAGTGTTCGACGCCTATCAGGGAGGTTAAACACAATACCGTCTGTCCACTGCAGCCCGACTCTCAACTCAGGAATCATTGCATGACACTCTCTATCGGCGACACCATCCCAGACGTCACCCTCAAGACCAACGGGCCCAATGGCCCGGAAGATATCTCCACCGGCGAACTGTTCGCCAACAAGCGAGTCGTGCTCTTCGCCGTGCCCGGCGCCTTCACTCCCGGCTGTTCCAACACACACATGCCAGGCTTTGTGGTCAAAGCCGACAAGGTGCTGGCGCGAGGCGTCGATACACTGGCCTGCCTCTCGGTCAACGACGCCTTCGTCATGGGTGCCTGGCAGAAGGATCAGAACGCCCAGGCGATTCTGATGCTGGCCGATGGCAATGCAGACTTCACCCGAGCAATAGGCCTGGAGAACGACCGTAGCGCCGCTGGCATGGGCGTGCGCAGCCTGCGCTACGCACTGATTGCCGATGATGGGGTAGTGCAATACATTGGGGTCGATACCGAGCGAGGCGTGGTCGACGAGAGCAGCGTCGACGCGGTGCTGGCGAAACTCTAGCTTGCCGCACTATGGCGTGGCAAGCCAGCCGCCACGCCAGCAAGCCTGGGAACTGCTCTTCAGCAATATGCGCCGCTGCTGCTTGGGCTTCATGCAGGCACTGCTTGAGTCTCAGCTGGGAGACTTGATAGATGACTTTGAACAGCATTTCGTCGTACTGATCTGAGCGGCGCTGCGTCATTGGCTGTCCATCCATGCTATTGCCAGTCAACAGGTCGCCAGTACCCGTATATATCAATCGATACCCGCTTGCGTCCTACTCTGCCTCGGCACCAAGCCCATGCATCTTGCGGAACCACTTCGCGCGACCTCGTTCGCTCATCGACTCGACCCTGCCGATCAGGGTCTCGTGAATAGGAGAGAAGCCGACGAAGCCGAGCACATTACGTTCCAACGACTTGACGCTGTGCGCACGATAGAGATGCCGATAGATCAGTGCAGGCATGCCCATGGTGACGACCAGCCGCGCGGTGCGGCCGGTCAAGCCCTTCTTGCCCATCGGATTACCGTCCTCATACTCGAAGGCGAAACCGGGGCGCATCACCTGTTCGAGGAAGGCTTTTACCAGGGCCGGCATGTCGCCAAGCCAAAGGGGAAAGATCAGCACCAGATGCCGGCACCAGGCGATGGCATTCTGTGCCTCCTGCAAGGCAGCCGGCAGCGGGTCCTCCTTCCATGCCTTCTGGCTGCGCAGCAAGGGGAACTCGAGTGTGGCGATATCGACCACCCGTACCTCATGTCCATGTGATTCGGCACCTGCCCGGTAGTGGTCGGCCAGCGAGTGGCACAGGTGAGCTTTGCCGGCGTCGGGATGCCCCTGGAGGATCAAGATACGCGTTGTCATGGCAGCGAGTGCCCCCCGGAGATTTGCAAGGTCATGCCGTTTTCACACTAATCACAAACCTGCCCATCAGATGTCACCGTCATCAATCATAGGGCTTTACCGGGGGCGCCGCCGCATCAGAGCCATCAACAAAATCGATCATTTCCCTAGCACGTCAACCTTGCTGCCCAGCACATCCTCGATATAGAGCATCTGGACGGCAACGACCGCCACCACGGCGATTGGCGTTGCCAGGATCACACCGGCCAGGCCGGCAACTGCCGCACCGGCAAGCTGTACGATGACGGTGTAGGCAGGCGGCAAGCGCACGACCCCCTTGGCAGCAATCGGCATCACCACGTTCGACTCCAGCGTTTCCACGACGAAATAGAGCAAGATGGCATAGAGCGCCAGCTCAGGCGACGCCAGGAAAGCAATCAGCACGGTGGGGATCATGCCTAGTATCGGCCCCAGATAGGGAATAAAGGTCAGCAGGCCGGCAATCAGCCCCAGGGCTCCGGCCATGGGAACTCCCATGAAATACAGGCCAATACTGATAAAGATGCCGACGAACAACATCGAGATCAGCCGGCTCAATAACCAGAGGCGCAAGGCTCTCCCTTGAGTGACAATGACATTCGACCAGCGTTCGCGAAGGGCGGGTGGAAACAACAGCAAAGCGTTGCTCAGGTACATGGACGGGCTCAGAACCAGATAGATGCCGATCAGCAGAATGAGGAAGAAGCTGGCAATGGCGCCGAAGGTGGAAGTGAAGATTTTCGTGACCTGCTCCAGCAGCGGATTGATGAGTTGGCCTGGCTCCTCCACTTCATCCAGCGCCGCTTCGATACCAGGCAGGCCCAGCAACATGGCCGTGAGTTCCTCCAGCGCCTCAGGCAACTGTTGGATCAGCTGCGGGAACTGTGCCATCAAGGGGGGACCGATAAGGGAGCTCAGCCCCACAAGCAAGAGCACGATCGATAGAAAGGCGAGGGATAGCGTCCAGAACCGCGGGAGCGGCAGGTGGCGGGCAAAAAGCCGCGAAACCCCGTCGATGGACACGGCGACGAGGATGCCGGCGAAAACCAGCAGCATTACGTCGATCAGTTGACCAGCAAAGTAAAGCAGTATCGCCACCAGGGCGAGCAGCCCCACCGCGATAAGCACCTGCCGCGTAAATAGCGACAGGTTCCCGAAGCCATCATCCATGTCAGCTCCTTACTGTTTGTACCAGGCATCCCGCCTGAAGGGGCGAAAGTATCGCGAAACAGCCGATCAGGCCGCTTGGCGATGCTCCCGCCCCTTGCGAGAGTAGCTCCCCTTGCCCTTCCTGGGCTTCTGTTGCCGCATGCAAAACATTGGCGTGCGCAACTGCGCCTTCAATGCGTTGTCACGAATCCTGAGTTTCTTCATCGTCCGCTCCGGTTGCGTGTGTCGCCGCATGAGTCGACCATCCATGACTCAACTCTGAGACTAGCAGATCAGGGGGAGGTTGCATTCTGCGGCTTCGCCGCCACGGGGCTCGCCGCGACCATGCTCACCACGCTGGCTCGCGGCAAAGCTGGGCGCCTGCCAGCGCCGGTAGCGGCGCAAAGCGGCGCTCCAACAGCGGTATTTTATGTCAAGAAGATGCGCTGCCGCGCTGTGGCTGGTGCTTTTACTCCTGCTTCCACTGATACATGATGAAGTCGCTCGGCCCTCCCGTATAACGGTCGTAGAATGCCCGACCCCGCTCATTGAAATGCTGGGTAATCCATCGAATCGTTGGCCATCCGCGGGTTTCAGCAATCTCTTTCAGGCCCTCGAACAATGCACCGGCCGCTCCGCTGCCACGCGCGCCGGGGGCGACAAACATGTCGTCGAGGAAGCCGACTTCGCAGCCGCCCAGGGGCCTGGGGCAGGCGCGCACATGGACGAACCCGACCGCTTTGCCGCTCTCATCCCGAACGAGCATTCCTTCGAGTACGTGCTGGGGGTCCAGCAGCCAACTCCAGACGGTTGCCGCAGTGGCGTCGTCCATTGGTAAGCCGTAGAACTCGGCATAGCCATCGAACAGCTTTCGCCATTCGGTGTTGTCGCTTTCTGTCACGATGCCTGTCTGGAAGGTGGTCATTGCCACTCCTGTCTTGTTGTTCAGGTCTATTGCTCCCATGCGCCGGCAATTTTTGGTTCTACGCAGACTGGCGTGAAGAGGCCGCAGGCCTCCCGGCGGGGTTGCCAGTGCCAGCGACCATCACCAACGCTGTGGCCTCCGCCGAGGCGCCTGACGGCGCCAGTCGCGATGCGGAGCAGCGCTCCAACAATGATTCTTTCTACCGACGGTGCCACGCCATTTTGTAGGAGCATCTTCAGATCGCGACTGGAGGCCGAAGGACTCCCGGCGGGGTTGCCCGTGCCGGCGACCATCGCCTACGCCGTGGCCTCCGCCGAGGCGCCTGACGGCGCCAATCGCGATGGGGACCAGCGCTCCAACAATGATTCTTTCTACCGACGGTGCCACGCCATTTTGTAGGAGCATCTTCAGATCGCGACTGGAGGCCGAAGGACTCCCGGCGGGGTTGCCCGTGCCGGCGACCATCGCCTACGCCGTGGCCTCCGCCGAGGCGCCTGACGGCGCCAATCGCGATGGGGACCAGCGCTCCAACAATGATTCTTTCTACCGACGGTGCCACGCCATTTTGTAGGAGCATCTTCAGATCGCGACTGGAGGCCGAAGGACTCCCGGCGGGGTTGCCCGTGCCGGCGACCATCGCCTACGCCGTGGCCTCCGCCGAGGCGCCTGACGGCGCCAATCGCGATGGGGACCAGCGCTCCAACAATGATTCTTTCTACCGACGGTGCCACGCCATTTTGTAGGAGCATCTTCAGATCGCGACTGGAGGCCGAAGGACTCCCGGCGGGGTTGCCCGTGCCGGCGACCATCGCCTACGCCGTGGCCTCCGCCGAGGCGCCTGACGGCGCCAATCGCGATGGGGACCAGCGCTCCAACAATGATTCTTTCTACCGACGGTGCCACGCCATTTTGTAGGAGCATCTTCAGATCGCGACTGGAGGCCGAAGGACTCCCGGCGGGGTTGCCAGTGCCAGCGACCATCACCAACGCTGTGGCCTCCGCCGAGGCGCCTGACGGCGCCAATCGCGATGGGGACCAGCGCTCCTACAGCTGCTTTTTCCTGCCATAACAGGCGACTACCACCCTGTAGGAAAATCTTTAGATCACGACTGGAGGCCGAAGGCCTCCCGGCGGGGTTGCCCGTGCCGGCGACCATCGCCTACGCCGTGGCCTCCGCCGAGGCGCCTGACGGCGCCAATCGCGATGGGGACCAGCGCTCCTACAGCTGCTTTTCCCTGCCATAACAGGCGACTACCACCCTGTAGGAAAATCTTTAGATCACGACTGGAGGCCGAAGGCCTCCCGGCGGTGTTGCCCGTGCCAGCGACCATCGCCAACGCTGTGGCCTCCGCCGAGGCGCCTGACGGCGCCAGTCGCGATGCGGAGTCGGGGCGCCGAACCGTGCGCTCCAACAAGGAGCGCCTGCGTCGCTATCGCCGAGGCGTCCTTCCACAATGCAGTCTGTGCAGAGCAGATTCACGCCAAAGTGTGAAGAACCCAATTTTTCGCCCCCGCAAGCACTTACTCACCCGCCGTCCCCGACGATGCCGGGCTCCTTCGTCGGAACACGATCACTTACCGGTCCAAGCTAGTTAGCCGGCGTGGGGGCGTCAAACGGGGTGTTAGGGCTTGCACGCAGAACCCAAGGCGCCCGGCGGCGCCCGGCGGCGCCAGTCGCGACGCAATGCGGCGCTCGATAGCGGTATTTTCCGTCAAGGAGATGAGTTGCTTCTGTCGAGGAGGACGGCTGGCGGGCGACGTCGCCAAGCCGTAAAGTGTCGAGCTGTCAGAGTGTCCACTGCAAACGGCAAAGGAGCGACAAGGCGTGAACCCCGAGGATCTGGAAACGCTGGTTACACTAAGGATGCCGTTTGGCAAGTACGAAGGCTGGCTGATCGCCGACCTGCCCGGCCCCTACCTCAATTGGTTTGCCCGTGAGGGTTTCCCGCCCGGCGAGATCGGCCGGCTGCTGCACCTGATGCACGAGATCGACCACAACGGCCTGGGCGAACTGCTCGACCCGCTGCGCCGCAAGGGCTGATCACCGGGGTATCGACGCCACCCTTCATAGTGCTTGCTTCATAGTGCTTGCTTTCTCAACTGCTCAAACTCCTCCTTGCTGACTTCGTTGCGATCGGCATCGAGGATATGTCCGCCGATGGCGACGATGGACTGGGTGATGCGGATCAGCGTCTCAGGATTGCGTGCCACGCTGCGCTTGTTGATGAAGTGAATCAGGATCGATACGCCCTTGACGATGGGCTGGTCGTCACCTTCATGGATGGGCGGCAGTGTGCCGGGTGGCGAGGAGTTGGCGATGGTGAGCTTGTAGCCGGCCTGGGGGGCGCGGATCACGTAGACGCCGAGCTTGTCGTCGTAGTGGGCATTCACTTCCCGGAACAGCTTGACGAGGCGTCGATTGGTATCGAGCCCCGGCCAGTCGAGCACCACGAACAGGCACTGCTTGATGTCGTTGCCCGACACCGCCTGGAAGCGATGGGTGGGGGGGGGGGGGGCGGTGGTGCCTCCTCCGGCTCAGCTGCGGTTACCTGAACCGGGCTTTCGGGCTCGGCGGGGGCGGAGACAGAGGTGGCCGGCTCGGCCGTCGGCGTTATCGTTGAGGCTGCCGGCGGAGTAGCGCTTCGCTTAGCGCGGCCCGAGAAGTACATCACCATGCAAAGCATTGCCAGAAGCAGCGCCGCACCGGCCACCATCAAGACCACGAGTGCCGGTTCCATTCACTTCTCCCTACGTTGTTATGTTTTATCGTGCGACTGAGTGCACTCTGCATATGTATTTCAAGCTGGCCGTTTCGCCAATCGCGCGACGATGGACACCGCTATTAGCACTACCGATACATCACCGTAGGCGAGTATCGGCCCCCCCGAGGAGTCCGATAGCCTCATGTTCAGCGGGATTAGGCCGGTTCAACGATCATTCAATAATATGCCGATATGGTGCGCCGGGCCATGCTCGCCATCAATGATCGCAGCTTACTTCAGGGCCAGCTCCGACAAACCACGGCAGATCGTTGAAGCCTTTCAATGGTAGCCTGGAGACGAAGGCGTCATCCTGGAGTCAAACGTCTGAAAGACGGTTGAAGAGGAGGAACCAGCCTTTCGTAGTGGCACTGGCCAGTGAGTGAGCCGGACTGTCAGGCGACGGGAAGGCAAGCGGGCCGGTGCCGGAGGTGCCCTCTACCCAGGAGCGTTGCCCGATGGTTCGACTCGACAAGAAAGCCAAGCGGCTCTATGTGCTGGACACCAATGTCCTGATCCACGATCCCGCTGCCCTGTATCAGTTCGAAGAACACGAAGTGGTCATCCCCATGACCGTGCTCGAGGAACTCGACAAGCACAAGAACGGCCTGCGCGAGATCGCTCGCACCGCCCGCCAGGTCAGTCGTACCCTCTCCGACCTGACCAATCAGGTCTCCTTCGACGAAATCCAGCAAGGCATCCCCATTCCCCGCGCCGGTGGCACCCCCATGGGGCGGCTGAGATTTCTCTGCTATCCCGAACTGAAGTCCCTCGAACACCTGGAAGAGAGCCCCGACAACCGGCTGCTGGCGGAGACGTGCCAGCTGCGCGACGAACGCCCCGACGCCTCGGTCATCCTGGTTTCCAAGGATATCAACCTGCGGGTCAAGGCCGCCGCCCTGCGGGTGCCGGTCGAGGACTACCTGACCGACCGCGCCTTCAGCGACAGCGACGCCATGCTCGACGGCGTACGCATCTACCCCGACTCGGAGGCCGGCGACAACGGCCCCTGGGACCAGCTCGAGGTAGACGTTACGGTGGAGCGGGTCGACCACCACACCTTCTACCGTCTGGAGGGGTGCATGCCTGCCGACTGGCACCTGGGCATGCTGGTATCGGACAGCGAGAACGGTGCCAGCTTCGAGGCCATCGTCCGCGAACTGGGCCCCCACCACGCCCGGCTGCAGCTACTCACCAACTATCGCCACAAGGCCGGCGTCTGGGGCGTTCACGCCCACGACAGCCGCCAGAACTTCGCCCTCAACCTGCTGATGGACGACGACATCGACCTGGTGACCATCGCCGGCAGCGCCGGCACCGGCAAGACCTACATGACCCTAGCGGCGGCCTTCCAGCAGACCCTGGACGGCAAGCGCTTCGAGCGCATCGTCTTCACCCGGGCGCCGATCACGATGAGCGAGGACATCGGCTTTCTGCCCGGCACCGAGGAGGAGAAGATGTCGCCCTGGATGGGCGCCTTCCACGACAACATGGACAACCTGCTGCGCGACGAGCATGACGGCAGCACCAGTTGGAGCCAGGATGCCACCCGCACGCTGATCGGCTCCCGCGTGCAGATTCGCGCGCCGGGCTTCATGCGCGGCCGCACGCTCAACGATACCTTCCTGATCATCGACGAGGCCCAGAACTTCACCCCCAAGCAGCTCAAGGCCTTGGTGACCCGCGCGGGGCGTAACACCAAGATCGTCTGCCTGGGCAACGTCGGCCAGATCGACACGCCCTACCTCACCGCCAATACCTGCGGCATGGCAGCCGTGGTGCAGCGCTTCAGCAACTGGGCACATGCCAGCCATGTCACCCTGAGAAGCGTGGAACGCTCGCGCCTGGCACTCGCCGGGGAAGAGCTGCTGTAGCGTGATCCGACTGGCTGGGCTTGGGCATCGCCTAACCCAGCCAGAACCCCAGCAACAGCACCACCGCAACCCCGATCATCAGCGGCACCGCTAGCTGACGAAAGCGTCGCTCATAGCGTGGCAGGCCGTCGATCCACACCATCGCCGCTCTTTCACGCGCCACCAACCTGGCTCGCAGCCGCATTCCACGCGCCTCGAGGCGCGCGGCGCCTCCCTTCAAGGCGGTACCCAGGTACCGTGCCAGCAGCGCATAGAGCCACCAGAGATCCCCCGGCCTCAGTCGCCAGACAAACGGTCGTCGCCGGGTGATACCCGCCAGCCAGAAGAAGCCCAGGCCGACCAGTGCCAGACCTACCCCCACCGGCCACAACAGGCTGGGCAGCTCGTCGGGTGGTGGCCACGGCGAATCGGCACCGACCACGGGTAGCCACAGCGGTACGCTGGTTGCGGCCGCGATAGCGAAGAGCCAGGCCAGCGGCATGGTCCCGAGCAAGGGTATGGCGTTGTGCCCCCGCTCGCGCCACTGCCGCCACAGTGTCCGTGCCATCAGCAGCGTGGTGCCCACGGCAGCCAGGCTCAGCCAGGTGACCAGGGCTTCGTGGCCGCCCTCGTAGAGCACGCTCTTGAACGCCCACTTGCCGGCCAGGCCAGATGCCAGCGCCCCCGTCAGCGACACTGCCGGCAGCACCAGCAACGGCCACAGCAGCCAGCCCGGTAGCCTGGGTGGGTGTTCGCTGATGCCTACGCCCAGGAACAGCGCGCCCTTGGTCATGCCGTGGTGAGCGGCGAACAGCACCACCGCCACCGACAGCGCCGGCCATAGTGCCGGGTCGATCAGGCCGATGCCCACCAGGGCAGTGAGTATGCCCATCTGGCTGACACTGGAGTAGGCCAGCACCGCCTTGGGGTGACGCTGGGTGATGCCGAACAGTGCCGCAGCCAGCGCACTCATCAACCCCAGTGCGATCACCAATCGCCCCAACGGCTCGAGTCCGGCAGTTGGGTCGCCCAGCGGCAGTACGCTGAGCCAGCCCACCAGGCCGGCCTTGATCATCACCCCGCTGAGTACCGCACTGGCTGGCGTCGGGGCCACCGGATGGGCCAACGGCAGCCAGACGTGCAACCCCACAACCCCCGCCTTGACGCCGAACCCAAGCCACAAGATGGCCGCCATCCAGGCCCCATGCTCGGCGTCGGCGATGCCATCGCGCAGCGCGGTGAGGGTCAGCACGTCGGCGCTGCCCGCCGACCACAGTAGCCCACCGAGGATCAATGCCTCACCGAACAGAGCCATGATCAGGTAGGCTCGTCCCCCCAGGTGGGCGTCACGGTTATCGGCATGCACCACCAGGCCGTAGGCGGCGAAGGTCATCACCGCGAAGCCCAGGTAGAAGCTGGGAATGTCCTCGGCGAGCAGCAACAACAGATTACCGACAAGCGTCAGCGGCCAGAGCAGGGCCAAGCCCGCCAGGCGGCGAAAGGCATCGCCATCTCCCGCTTCGGCGGCCTGCTGCTCGGTCATCAGGTAGCCACGGGCATAGATACCGGCCAGCCCCCACAACAGGGCGCTGAACAGCAGCCAGGGCCTGCGGGCATCGTCGAGCTGCCACACGCCACCCAACAGCCACCCCTCCAGCACCAGGGTCGTCTCCCCGGGCCACAGCACCAGCGCCAGTGCAGGCAGCGGGGCCGAGGCCCACCAGATATCCAGCAGCTTCGGCCGGGGGCCAGGGCGCCGCAGCGCATCCTGCTCCATCAGCATCCGCAGCGGGCTGCGCAGCATCACCAACAGCGGCCAGAGGAGGGTCAGTATCAGCAGCAGCGTCGCCGTCATGGCAGGTACTCCTCCGTGGCCACCAGCGTTGCCAGGTCCAGCGGACTGAAGGGAAGCCCGGCCAACAGCCCTGCCAGAAGACTGAACAGCGCCGTGGCCAGGGTCGGCCACAGCAGCCAGCTGCTGGTCTCGAAGCGACCCAAGTGGCGCTCCTCGGGCCACTGCCCCTTGCCGTGTTCTGGCCCGGCTCGAAACCACAGCCGGTGCAGGATCGGCAGGAAGTAGGCGGCATTGAGCAGGCTGCTGGCCACCAGGACGGCGATCACCCATGACATGCCGGCCTGCACGGCCCCTATCCCCAGGTACCACTTGCTGATGAAGCCGGCCACCGGCGGTAGGCCGATCATCCCCAGCGCGCCAACGGTGAAGGCCAGGCTGGTCAATGGCATGCGCCGTCCTGCTCCGTCCAGCTCGTCGATGCGGTGGATGCCGAGCTCCTCGGCATAGTTACCCGCGCAGTAGAACAACGTCACCTTCATCAAACCCTGATGCATGAGGTGAGCCAGACCGGCAATGGTGCCGAAGGGGCCGAACAGGCTGATACCGAGCACGATATAAGAGACCTGACTGATGGTGGAGAAGGCCAGCCGCGGCTTCAGCTCCTGCTGCGCCAGGGCACGCAGCGAGGCGTAGAGAATGGTGAAGACCGACAGCGCCGTCAGCAGCGTAAGCAGCCCCAGCTCGAAGGTCAGCTGGATGCCGTAGACGTCATAGACCAGGCGTACGATGCCGAAGGCGCCCGCCTTGACCACCGCCACAGCATGCAGCAAGGCGCTGACCGGAGCCGGTGCCACCATGGCCCGTGGTAGCCAGCCGTGCAGCGGCACCAGTGCGGCCTTCACCCCCAGCCCCAGCAGCAGCACCAGGAACAGGCCGATCAGCAGCGAATGATATTCCGGGCCCAGGTCGCGCAACATCTCGCGCTCGCCGAAGGTGATATCCCCCACCAGGGCATGCAGCGCCACGACCCCGAGCAGCAGCACCAGCCCCCCGGAGAGGGTGTAGCGCAGATAGACGGTACCGGCAGCCAATGCCGCCGAGTGTCCCCGGTGCACGACGAGCGGATAGGTGGAGAGCGTCAGCAGTTCATAGAACAGCAGGAAGGTGAAGAAGTTGCCGGCCAGTGCGATGCCGGTGGTGCTGGCCACACAGAGGCTGAAGAAGGCGAAGAAGCGCTTGCGGTTGGGGGAGTCCTCCAGGTAGCCGATGGCGTAGACCGTGGTTGCCAGCCACAGCAGCGACGACAGGCCGGCAAACATCATCCCCAGCGCATCGACCCTGAGCAGGAACTCGACACCCGGCACCACGGTGAAGCCGAACGCGAACTCGCGCCCCTGATAGAGCCCCACCACCATCAGGCCCACCAGCAGCAGCTTGAGCAGCGCCGCCGAGAGGTTGAGCACCGCCCGAGCTCGCCAGGCCCGTTCCGGCAGCAGCAGGATCAGCGGCGCCACCAGCAGCGAGGTGGCAAGAGTGATCAGCGGCAGCCAGGCCTGGCTCATGGCGTGCCTCCCGCGATCGCCAGCAGCGCCAGCGGCCACGTGGCCGTCAGGCCCAGAATCAGCGAGGCAAGGGCAAGGGCAAGGGCGACCAGATCCATCCTCAGGGGTACCGGCCGGTAGTCCTCCCGTTCCACGTCCTCGACGAAGGAGTAGCGGAAGACACGGAACACATAGGCAGCACTGAGCAAAGTCCCTACTGCCAGAACCACCAACCAGGGCCACTGTCCGGCAGCCAGTGACGCATGCAACAGCAGCCATTTGGCCGTGAACCCGGCGCTGGGCGGCAGGCCAACCAGGCTGATGGCGGCGATGCCGAAGCTGAGCAGCGAAAGCGGAAAGCGCCGGCTGGCGCCAGCCAGGCCCGAGACCCGCGACTCGCCGGTGGCCAGCATCAGGTTACCGACGGCCAAGAACATGGCGGCCTTGGCCAGGCTGTGGGCAAGCAGCTGTAGCCAGACCCCGGCCCAGGCGATGCTGGCCACCGCCGTCGACGTGCCGATGAGCAGCGGAAAGCCGATCAGCAGGTAGCCCAGCTGCGACACCGTGGACCAGGCCACCACGTCCTTGAGCTTGTCGGCGCGCCAGGCCAATAGCCCGCCCCATACCACCGCCGCCGCGCCCATGCCGCCTACCAGCCAGGCGGCTGCGGCGGCCTGGGGTGCGAGCACCAGCCACAGCTGCAGGGCAATGAAGAACGAGGCCTTGATCACCAGGGCGGCATGCAGCGCGCTGACTGGAGTCCAGGCCGAGCCATGCACCGGCACCAACCAGGCGTGCAGGGGAAAGGCCGCCGCCTTGAGCAGCAACCCGGCGCTCAGCAGCGCCATGGCAACCCACAGCACAGGGCTCGGCTCAACCACCACAGCCAGCCCCGCCAGGTCCAGCCGCTCCCAGCTGCCCAGAAGCAGCGCCACGCCCAGCAGGAAGGCCAGCGAGCCGATCAGGGCGAGCAGCAGATAGCGCATGCCCGCCGCCAGCGCCTCTTCTCGCCCCGGCAGCAGAATCAGGCCGACCGCCGTCAGGCCCATCAGTTCCAGGCCGATGTAGAGCGTCAACAGGTCGGCAGCCATCCAGATCAGCGACAGGCTCGTCGCCAGCAACCCCATCAACGGCCACAGCCAGACAGCCCCCCTGCCCAGGGCCTGCTCCGCCACTCGCAGATAGGCGGGCGTATAGACGGCGCTGGCCAGCACCAGCCATTGCGTGAGCAGCAGCAACAGTAGCGTCAGACCATTGGCGCGCCAATGCAGTGTCAGGGAACCTAGCTCCAGCACCCAGGCCTGGGTGCCGTGGACGGCGATCTGCTGTACCAGCCACAACAGTGCCAGCAGGGGGATCAGCGCCAGCGCGAGGCCAGGCCAACCCCGCAAGGGCCGCCATGCACCGCCCAGCACCCCTAGCAGTACAGGCATCACGACGGCCAACAGCACCATTGCGCTGCTGGTTGCCGTCGGTAGTTGGGTTGTCACAAGGCCCAGGCGCTCGATCATGACGCCTGCCCGTCATTGATGAGTGTCGACTCATGGTGTGTTGCCAAGGCGCCGAGGCGGCGGATCAGCAACGCGCCAAGTACTGTACCCAACCAGGCCACAACCAGGCCGGTAATCACCAGCGCCTGGCCTGCGGCTGTGCCGGCTTCACCAACCAGAGTCATCAGCAGCAGGAAGATACCGGTACCGGTGATATTGAACGCCAGCAGCCGTCGAAGGAGATGGGCTTTCAGGTTGAAGACCCATAGCCCCAGGCCAACCAGCACCAACCCGCTCCAGCGCGCAGCCGGGCTAGTATCGCTGGCCGGCAAGCTGGCCAAGGCGGCTGCAAGCATCCCCAGAAGAGCCAGAACGGGCATGAGGTGAACAAGCCCCCGCCGCCAGGTCAGCGGCAAGGGGTCCTGGCCATGACTCCGTCGAACCGGAGGCGCTCGCCTGGCGGGGCCGATACCCAAGGCATGGAACAGGAAGGCGCCGGTCAGGGCGGCTCCCAACAGGGTTTCCAGCAGCGCCAGCCAGATGAAGCCCAGCTGCCACCAGTTCAGCGCCACGACGAGGGCAAACAGCACGAATAACGAACAGGCGCGAACCAGGTGGCGGTCAAGCAGGGCAAAGGCCGCCAGAAACACCGGAAGCGTTGCCAGCAGCACATCGACAAGCGGCGGCATGGACGGCGCGACGCCTTATTTACCGTTGCGGTTGACGACCTTCTCGACCAAGGCCTCGGTCTCGCTGCTTGAGCCCTCCTTGAGCATTTCGGCGGCTTCTTCATAGGAACACAGGTGGTGGTTGCAGGAAGCACAGACCACCTTGTCGTCGGGATTATGAACTTCCGACACGCGGTAGAGGTGGCTACCACAATTAGGGCAGGCCTCAGGCAGGCGTAACTCCTCGGATAAATCGGGCATCGCCACAGGCTCCTTGTGCTTGATTACGAAGGTATCAATAGTGATACCTTGGGGTTTATCCTGCCTGACTCAACCCCGAAGGGCCAATTCCACCCTGCCTATCGCTTACAGGCCGAGCTTGTCCGCCACGTAGTCGGCATCCTTGTCGCCGCGGCCAGAGAGGTTAATCAGGATATGCTGATCCTTGGGCAGCGTGCGAGCGACACGCATTGCCCAGGCGACGGCATGGGCGCTCTCTAGTGCCGGAATAATGCCTTCCACTCGGGACAAGGCCAGGAAGGCCTCCAGGCACTCATCATCGCTGGCCGTCTCGTAGTCGACCCGACCCAGCTCCTTCAGGTGGCTGTGCTGAGGCCCGACGCCGGGATAATCGAGGCCGGAGGCGATGGAGTGGACCGGCATCGGGTTGCCCGCCTCGTCCTCCAGCACGTAGCAGGCCATGCCGTGGATCTCGCCGGGCTTGCCCAGGGTCAGGGTGGCGGAGTGGCGCTGGGTGTCGAGTCCCTCGCCGGCGGGCTCCACGCCGACCAGCTGCACGGACTCATCTTCGAGAAAAGCGGTAAATATGCCGATGGCGTTGGAGCCGCCACCGACGCAGGCGGTGACATGATCGGGAAGGCGACCATGGCGAGTCAGGAACTGCTCGCGGGCCTCGCGGCCAATCACCGACTGGAAGTCGCGGACCATCTTGGGAAAGGGATGAGGCCCCACCACCGAGCCGATGGCGTAGATGTAGTTCTGCGGGTCCTTGAGGTACTCCTCGAAGGCGCTATCCACGGCATCCTTCAGCGTCGCCGTGCCACGGGTCACCGGCACTAGTTTGCAGCCGAGGATCTTCATCTTGGTGACGTTAGGGTGCTCCTTCTCGATGTCCACCTGCCCCATGTGGATCTCGCAGGGAATGCCCACCAAGGCGCAGGCCGTGGCCAGTGCCACACCGTGCTGACCAGCGCCGGTCTCGGCGATCACTTTGGTCTTGCCCATGAACTTGGCCAGCAAGGCTTCGCCCAGGCAGTGATTGATCTTGTGGGCGCCGGTGTGGTTCAGATCCTCGCGCTTGAGGTGGATCTGTGCCCCACCGAGCTTCTCGGAGAGCCGGCGGGCATGGAAGATCGGGCTGGGCCGGCCGACATAGTCGGAGAAGAGCTCGGCGAGCTCCTGCTGGAAATCCTCGCGCACGCGGATCTCTTCATAGGCGGCATCGATCTCGTCCATGACCCGCTTCAGTTCGGGCGGAATGAACTGGCCGCCGAAGCGGCCGAAAAAGCCCTGGGAGTCGGGAAGATTGGCGAAGGGGGAAGTGCTCATGGCGTAATCCTGACGGCATCCGAAGTATCCGCCTATCTTGCCCAGCCTAACGGTGGCTGTCGAGACAGACCTTGGATGAGACGGCCCTTAGCCGGCCAATAACAGCCCCGCATTGAGCAGGATCAAGCTCCCCAACAACACCACCACATTGAGCCCCATCAGCGGCAGCAGCGGCGCGAGCTTTCCCCGCTCCACGTCGACCGGCAAGCACCAGAGCCCGCGGGCCAGCCAGGCGGCTGCCGGAACAGCAAGCCACATCAACCAGGCGCCGGCAGGCAGCACGCCGAAAAGCCAGGCGATCGGAATGACGGCGAAGCCGGCGAGCACTATGGCCGCCGCCAGCCTGGAAGCGCGACGAACCCCCAGCCGGATGGCCAGATGATCGCGCCCCACACGCTGATCCGGCTCGATATCAGGCAACTGATTGACCAGCAGCAACGCACTGACCATCAGTGCTGGTACCAGTGAGACCGCCAGGGCCGTAAGCGAGAACATCCCCGTGAGCGCCTGGTAGGCCCCCGCCACCATCAGGATGCCGAAACCCAACCCGGGCGCCAGCAGGCAAAGCCAGGGGCGCCGGGTCAGCCAGCCGGTATAGGCGACGATCAGCAGCAGGCCCAGCAGCCCATAGGCCAGCATCACCGCCCCGACCTGCCATAGAAAGAGGGCGCCAATCGCCACCACGCCAACCAGGCAGGTCCAGGCCGCGATGCGCACGGCACCGGCGCCCTCAGGATTCTCCGGCAGCGAGCCGCTTCCTCCCGAGAAGGGTGTCCGGGTGGTGAGACTATCCAGACCGCTGCGGAAGTCGTGATGCTCATTGAACAGGTTGACCGCAACATGGGCCAGCAGCGCCGCGAGCATGACCAGCAAGATGTCGAGCCCGGCCGGCGAATGGCCGTCGTGCCAGGCAGCGGACACCGCCAAACCGGCGCACAGCGGTGCCAGCACCAGGAAGTTGGGGCGACTGCTGCGCAGACAGGCGAGCAGGGAGAATTTGTAAGCAGACATTTTCATGGAATTGTGCCCTGCGTAAGCCTAGCGGGACAGCCGCTGGCCCAGCCACTTGCCGATGTCGCCGATCTGCTGGGGGCAGACCGCATGGGCCATGGGATAGCTGCGATAGTTCGCCGGGTGGCCCAGCGACAGCAGCTTCTCGTAGCCCGCCTTGCCCAACTGCTCCGGCACCACCGGGTCAAAGGAGCCGTGGTGCACTTCGGCCGGCAGGTCACGGTTGGCCTCGGCCAGCGGGATGCTGTCGGCGGTAGCAAAGTAGGTGGAAAGCGCCAGCAGGCCGCCCAGTGGCTCGGGGAACGAAAGCGCCGCGTGATAGGCCACCGCGCCACCCTGGGAGAAACCGGCCAGGATGATCCGACGGCTGTCGATGCCATGGCCGATTTGTTCCCTTATCAATTCCTGGATACGCTCGGCGGAGGCCACCAGCTGCTTCTCGTCGACGCGTCGGTCGAGGCTCATCTCCAGGATGTCATACCAGGCCGGCATCACCATGCCACCGTTGATGGTCACCGGAAGACGCGGCGCATGGGGCAGTATGAAGCGAACGCTGGTATCGGCAGGCAGCGGCAAGGCCGGGGCCAGCGGTTCGAAGTCGCGGCCATCAGCGCCCAGGCCGTGAAGAATGAAGACGCAGGCATCGGCAGGCTTGCCGCTCTTCGGCTCAATGATCAGTTCATCGTGGCTACTCATGAGCTGGGTTCCAATCGAGGGAGTGGACGAAAACCGACACCCTAACGTAAAGCCGGGTTCACCGCGAGCAGCACTGCTCAAAAGGGCCCGCTCAAAAGGGCCCGCTCAAAAGGGCCCGCTCAAAAGGGCCCGCTCAAAAGGCCCAGAACAGGGGGATCAGCGTCAGCGCCGTGGCCGCCACCAGCAGGTTGAGCAGTCCGCCCACGCGCAGGTAATCGCCGAAACGGTAGCCACCGGGTCCGTAGACCATCAGGTTGGTCTGGTAGCCGATGGGGGTGAGGAAGCTCGCCGAGGCGGCGAACATAACCGCCACCACGTAGGGTATGGGGCTCACCCCCAGGCTTTCGGCACTGGCCATGACCACGGGAAAGACGATGACCGCCGCAGCGTTGTTGGTCACCAGTTCGGTCAGCAGCGCCACCAGCACATAGGTACCGAACAGCAACAGCCAAGGGCTGCCACCCGCGAGCTCCAGCGCCATCCCTGCCAGCGTGCCGGCGGCACCGGAGCTCTCCAGTGCCGCCCCCAGGCCGAAGGAAGCGGCAATGGTCAACAGCACCTGAGTGTCCAGGCCGCGCTTGGCTGCCCCCACCGTGCAACACCCGGTTATCAGCACCAGCAGGGCGCCCAGCATGGCGGCGTTCATCATGCTCATCACGCCAAAGGTGGCAAGCCCCACTACGCAGAGCAAGATGCTCCAGGCCAACCAGGCCTTCTCGTGTACCGGGCGCGCCGCGCCATTGAGCTGGCTGATCAACAGGAAGTCGCGGGACTGCCGGTGGCGTTCGATAAAGGGGGGGCGCGCCTCCAGCAGCAGGACGTCGGAGGGCTGCAGGCGCACCTGCCCCAGGTTGCCGGCGACCCGCTCGCCGCCGCGGCATACGGCCAGCACCGCGGCCCCATAGAGCGTGCGGAAATGACCGTCGCGAATGCGCTGGCCCACGAACTGGCACTGGTCGGAGACCACCGCCTCCACCAGCCGGCGCTCCTTGAAGTCCTTCTCCAGGCTCGAGCCGTCATGGTGCGACGGCACCAGCCCGCGAATCTGCTGAAGCTCCACCGCCGCCGCCGAAGTGCCGGCGAAGACCAGCCGGTCGCCGGCCTTGAGCCGTTCGCCCGGCCCCACCACGCTGACGATATTGCCGTCGCGTTCGATCTCCACCAGGAAAAGCTCCTGCAGGTGCCGCAGCCCGGCTTCCTCCACCGTCTTGTCCACCAGGGGGCCGCCGGGGTCCACCTCCATCTCGATGGTGTATTCCCGGGGGTTCTCGAAGGCCTGGGCCGCGTCGCGCCGCTGGGGCAGCAGGCGGTGTCCGATGAAGAGCAGATAGGCCAGGCCGACCACGGCGACCGGCACGCCCACCAGGGCGATATCGAACACGCCCATGGCGAGAGTCGGGTAGCGCTCTACCAGCAGGCCGTGCACCACCAGATTGGTACTGGTGCCGAACAGGGTGATGGTACCGCCCAGGATCGACGCAAAGCTGAGCGGCATCAGCAGCCGGTGCGAGGGGATCTGAAGCCGTCGGCTCCAGCTGAGTACGGCGGGGATATAGGTGGCGACCACCGGGGTGTTGTTGAGAAAGCCGCTGAGGGCGGCGACCGGCAGCAGCAGCCGCACCCGGGCACCAGCCTGGGTGCGTGGACGCCCCAGCACGAAGCGAATGATCAGGTCGATGCCGCCGGTATCGCGAATGCTCGCCACCAGCACATAGAGAAAGGCCACGGTGAACAGGCCGCTGTTGGAAAAGCCGGCCAGCGCCTCGCCGCTATCGATGACACCCAGCGTCAGCAGCAGAATCAGGGCGCCGAGCAGCACCATGTCAGGCCCGAGACGCGTGAAGGCCATCAGCGGGAAGACCGCGATGACAACACTGAGTGCGATCCAGGCGTCGAAGGGCATTGGGTGATTCCGTCGGAAATAAAGACCCCATTGTGCCTAACGACGCTTATTCCATAAAGATATTTGTGGAGATTTGCCTATTCGATAATCGAATATAACAATTGTTACACCCTATCAAAAAGCAGGGCCCGCTTTAGCGGACCCTGCTCATCGCTGCCTTTCGGAAGCGCACATCAGATCAAACCGGGTCGGTCAAGACTCAGTCGACGACCTTGATGTTGGAAGCCTGGAGGCCTTTCTTGCCTTGGGTGACGTCGAAGGAGACCTTCTGGCCGTCTTGCAGGGTCTTGAAGCCGTCAGCCTGAATCTCGGAGAAGTGAGCGAACAGGTCGTCGCCGCTGTCGTCCGGAGAGATAAAGCCGAAGCCCTTGGTGTCGTTGAACCACTTGACAGTACCAGTAGCCATTATCGAATTCCTCGAATAGCGTTTTGATTTACCGGGAAATACCCGAGTTGCAGTGGGTAAGACAAGAAACTTTCACCGGGAAATCGATGCCATGAGCCTTCGATGACCTCTTGCGATGTTCGCCTTGCTACCAACTGGGCACAGCTTGGGCCTTATGCCAGCACACGTCAAATGCTAATTTTGCAAAAGACGAAAATGAAAAGGGCCCGCCGAAGCGAGCCCTTTCCTACGCTACCTGACGGTAGCGTGCATCAGGTCAATCGATTAGTCGACAGACTTGATGTTGGAAGCCTGGAGGCCTTTCTTGCCCTGGGTGACGTCGAAGGAAACCTTCTGGCCGTCTTGCAGGGTCTTGAAGCCGTCAACCTGAATCTCGGAGAAGTGTGCGAACAGGTCGTCGCCGCCTTCGTCCGGAGAAATGAAGCCAAAGCCTTTAGTGTCGTTGAACCACTTAACTGTACCAGTAGCCATTATCGAATTCCTCGAATAGCGTTAGATGTTACCGGGAAATACCCGAGTTATGCTGGGTAAGACAAGAAACTTTCACCGGGAGATCGACGCCATGAGCCTTCGATGACCACTTGCGATGTTCCACTTACTAACCAACTGGTGCCAAGAATGCCCCTTTGGCAGGTCCGCGTCAAACACTATTTTCATCGAAAGCATGATAAGAAGCGAGAAACGGCGCCTCCCTGGCGGATCGCGCCGGCTCGAACTGCACTGATTGCCAACCCAGTGGCGTTACGACTGCTCTGCAAGAATCCAACCCGCCGCCTTCTCGGCGATCATCAGGGTTGGCGAATTGGTGTTGCCGCTGGTGATGGTCGGCATGATGCTGGCATCCACCACCCGCAGCCCATCGACGCCGTGGACGCGCAAGCGGGGGTCCACCACCGCCATGGGATCATCAGCGCAGCCCATCTTCGCCGTGCCTACTGGATGAAAGATAGTGGTGCCGATATCGCCGGCCAGCCGCGCCAACTCGTCGTCACTCTGATACTCCAGACCCGGCTTGACCTCTTCGGGATGGTACTTGGCGAAGGCCGGCTGCTCGGCGATGCGCCGCGTGACCCGCAGCGAATCCGCTGCCACCTTGCGATCTTCCTCGGTACTCAGGTAGTTGGGCGCGATGGCCGGGGCCTGACGCGGGTCGCGACTCTTGATACGCACGCTGCCGCGACTGGTGGGGTTGAGGTTGCACACGCTGGCAGTGATCGCCGGGTAGTCGTGCAGCGGCTGGCCAAAGGCTTCCAGGCTCAGCGGCTGGACGTGGTATTCGATATTGGGGTGGCGGTATTCATCGCTGCTGCGGGTGAAGGCGCAGAGCTGCGAAGGCGCCATGCTCATAGGGCCGGTACGCTTGAGCACGTACTCCATGCCAATCTTCGCCTTGCCCAGCCAGGAGGCGGCCAGGGTATTGAGCGTCTTGGCCCCGGTGACCTTGTAAACCGAGCGGATCTGCAGGTGGTCCTGCAGGTTCTCCCCGACACCAGGCAGCTCGTGTACCAGGGGAATGTCGTGCTCGGCAAGCAGCGAGGCCGGCCCGATGCCCGAGAGTTGCAGCAGCTGCGGCGAGCCGATGGCGCCGGCAGCAAGAATCACTTCGCGAGTCGCCTTCACCTGGCTGAGGCCGCCGTCGCGTTCTAGCTCGACGCCGGTAGCGCGGGGCCGGCCCTCGCTGCCGATCTCGAGCAGCAGGCGGTGCACCTGGGTGGAGTGCCATAATGTGAAGTTGCCGCGCTTTTCACATACCGGGCGCAAAAACGCCTTGGCCGCGTTCCAGCGCCAGCCGCCACGCTGATTGACTTCGAAGTAATCGACCCCCTCGTTGTCGCCGCGATTGAAGTCCCGGGTGCGGGGTATGCCGGCCTGAACCGCCGCCTCGGTGAAGTCCTCCAGAACCTGCCACTTGAGCCGCTGCTTCTCCACCCGCCATTCGCCTCCATGGCCGTGGTAGTCGCGGTGTGCAGGGTCCGCATCGCCGCCTTCGTCGAGCCGCTGGTGATGCTCGTGCTTCATGAAATCCGGCAGGCAGTTCTCCCAACGCCAGGCATCGTCGCCGGTGGATTCGGCCCAGCCGTCGTAGTCCCGGGCCTGGCCACGGATGTAGAGCATACCGTTGATGCTGGAGCAGCCACCCAGGGTCTTGCCACGGGGGTAGATCAGTGAGCGCCCGTTCAGCCCCTTGTCTGGCTCGGTGCGAAAGCACCAGTCGGTGCGCGGGTTGTTGATACAGTAGAGGTAGCCCACCGGCACGTGAATCCAGTGGTAGTTGTCGCGGCCTCCGGCCTCGATCAGCAGCACCCGGTTATTCGGGTCTGCACTCAGGCGATTGGCCAGCAGGCAGCCGGCGGTACCGGCGCCCACCACGATATAGTCGAATTCCTGCTCTGCCATGGTGTGCTCTCTCAGGGCAGCCGCGTTGCGGCGGCCAGATCGCTTTTTATCTTTCCCCTTGGCGATATCGCTCGAGGCTATCCCGGCAACAGGCGCCTCTCGCTACGCAAAGGCACTCGCCTGTGCCTAGCCAAGATTATTTGTGGGTCGGCATGACGAACTCGGCGCCGGCGTTGATCGAGTCCGACCAGCGCTGCATGATCGACTTCTGCTTGGTGTAGAAGCGCACGCCCTCTTCGCCGTAGGCGTGGGTATCGCCGAACATGGAGCGCTTCCAGCCGCCGAAGCCGTGCCAGGCCATGGGTACCGGGATCGGCACGTTGATGCCCACCATGCCCACCTGGATGCGACGACCAAATTCGCGCGCCACGCTGCCGCTTTCGGTGAAGCAGCTCACGCCATTGCCGAACTCGTGGTCGTTGATCAACTGAATTGCCGTGGCGATATCAGGCACGCGCACGCAGGCTAGCACCGGACCGAAGATCTCCTCGCGGTAGATGGTCATCTCCGGGGTGACATGGTCGAACAGCGAGCCGCCCATCCAGAAGCCTTCGGCGCAGCCCTCGCCGGTGGTGGCGGCGTCGAAATCGCGGCCGTCGACCACCAGCTCGGCGCCCTCTTCCACGCCCTTGTCGATATAGCCGGTGATGCGCTGGTGGGCCGCGGCAGTGACAATGGGACCCATTTCGGCGTCGAGCTCGAGGCCGTTCTTGACCTTGAGCGCACGGGCGCGCTCAGCCAGGCGCGGCACGATCTCATCGGCCACGTCACCCACCAGCACCGCCACGCTGATCGCCATGCAACGCTCGCCGGCACTGCCGTAGGCCGCGCCAATCAGTGCGTCGATGGCCTTGTCCAGGTCGGCATCGGGCATCACCACCATGTGATTCTTGGCGCCGCCCAGGGCCTGGACGCGCTTGCCGTGATGCGCGCCGCGTTCGTAAATCAGGTTGGCGATGGGGGTGGAGCCGACGAAGGAGAGCGCCTTGACCTCCGGATGCTCGATCAGCGCCTCGACGGAGGCCTTGTCGCCCTGGACCACGTTAAATACGCCATCGGGGAGCCCCGCCTGCTTGAGAAGGTCGGCGATCAACAGCGAGGGGCTGGGGTCCAGCGGGCTCGGCTTGAGGATGAAGGTGTTGCCGGCGGCGATCGCCAGCGGAAACATCCACATCGGCACCATCACCGGGAAATTGAACGGGGTGATTCCCGCTACCACACCCAACGGCTGGCGCATCGTCCAGTTGTCGATGCCGGTGCCGACTTGCTCGGTGTAATCGCCTTTGAGCAGCTGCGGAATGCCACAGGCGAACTCGACGATATCGATACCACGGGCCACCTCGCCCTGAGCGTCGGTGAACACCTTGCCATGCTCTGCGGTAATGGCCTGGGCCAGCTCATCCTTGTGGGCGTTGAGTAGCTCCAGGAAGCGGAACATCACTCGAGCGCGTCGAATCGGTGGGGTATCGGCCCAAGCCGGAAAGGCGGCCTTCGCCGCATCGACAGCGCGGTCGACATCGGCCGAACCGGCCAATGCCACCTGCCCAGTCACCTGGCCGCTGGCGGGGTTGGTCACCGCCTGGCGCTCTGTGGTCTCAGCCGCGTCACGCTGACCGGCAATATAGTGATCGATGTTGGTCGTTGTCATAATACTTGCCTCTGTTCGCTACGTATTGCCATTAAATCCGTCCAGACTACAAGAGTAACGCGTCTTACGTCTCAATCAATCGCCCCCGCCGGCTGGAGCGAGCGGCCTACCCGCACTGACTGGCCTAGCCTGGCAGCCCTGCCGTGGATCGTAACTCCCCCAGGAATCCGTCCATCATCGTTTGCTGCAGGGCGTGCTGGAACCGCAAGGGGTTACCCCCAATGGCGTGGCCCAGGTGGATCAGGAGGCCTGCATGCTGGATCTGGTGCGTGCCGGTGTGGGGCTCAGTCTCGCTCGTGACGCCCTGGCCATGGGCGAACGCCAGGAGCAGGGCCTGGTGGTCGTCGAAGGGGGGCGCCTGCCCTGCTCGCTGAACTTCATCTGGCAGCGCCAGCGCAGCGATGAGCCCGCCATCGCCGCGGCACTAGGGGGGCTGGAGGAGGTATGGCCGACCCAAACGCCGGCAAAAAGCCGGCGTGATTGTGAGGCGAATGATTGTGAGGCGAATGATTGTGAGGCGAATGATTGTGAGGCGAATGATTGTGATGCAGAGGTGGCGACGGCCTACATGACCGGGACGCCGGTAATCCAGACGTGCAGATGAAAGGCGAAGAGATAATAGGCGATCAGACCGCCGACCACGGCAATGGCAGTTCCGGCCATACGAGGCGTCGCCTGTGGTGCCGGCTGGCGGCGGCGGGCTGAGCGGAAGTCCAGCACCGCCCAGGCCAGGAAGGCACCGAAGAAGACGATATCGCCCAGGCGACCGTTGGCCAGCAGGTGAGCCAGTGCCCACACCTTGACCGCCAGCACCATCGGGTGACCCAGCTTGGCCTTGATATGGTTGCCGGGGACATAGGCCGCCACCAGCAAGATGAAAGCCGGGATCATCAGTAGTGCGACGGCATGGCGCAGGCCCGTGGGCGGAAACCAGATCCAGAGGGGATCGAGGCGCATCTGGCCGTAGCCCCAGATGGCGATGGCCAGACCGATGATCGAGATCACCGAGAAAACCGCCTTCCAGCGCAACTCCCCCATACGCTGGACCTGTGCGCTGCGCCAGTCGTCGGCAAAGATGCGCACGGAGTGCACACCAAGAAAGATCAGTAGGCCAAGAATCATCACGAACATGCCGGGGCTTCCTTTACATTGGGGATCGAAACGGGATCGAAGCAGGTATCGAAACAGCGTGCAGCTTAACGATACCGGCTCGTGACACCAAGGGAAGCGCTAAATAAATTGGCGACCGGAGTGAAACGCAAGGCGTACCGAACCGAGCCCTTTCATGTCTTGCCTCGATTCCTGCACCGCTATACCGCTTGACTGATGGGGGGCAGCCAGCCATACCTAAGCGGAATGCCCAAACGAAAAGGAGTTCGTATGCTACGTTTGCTCGTGTTGGCTGCCGGCGCCTATTGGCTACGCAAGCCTGAAAATCGCAAACTCGCTGAAGAAAAAATAAAGGAGGGGTGGAACCGTGTCGTGCACGGACCCGACAAGCGTAGGCAAGATGTCAGCCCGTATCACGCCTCACGGAGGCCCAACCACGACCGTGACCTGTAGCGACCTTGTCAACCATGTCACTCTCACTCAGGCAGGGAGGTCTGTATGAGAAGATGGATCCTGTTCGCCGTTATCAACTGGCTGAGAAAACCTGCGAACCGAGCCAAGGCGAAAAACGCCTGGAACGGCATGCGCGGGAAGAAGCCTGATCAACGGCAATCCGGAAGAAATCCGAATCGACGCCCCAGCGACCGCCCCGGCAGCCGTTGACTCGAGGTCAGCCAGGGAGCCACGCGTGGCACCTCCGTCTTCCGAACTCACGACGGACACGACGTGACCTACCTCGGCAACGGCGAATTCATGATCGTGGTGCCGGGCGAAGAAGCCGGTGTGACGGTCAGGACACACAACGCCGAATTCGTTTGAGACGCCCACCATGACCGACACCGACCACCCTCTTGCCACCGGCAAGCGCCGCCGCCATGCCGTGGCCCGCTGCGCAGGGCCACTACCCCTGCTGCTCGCCCTGCTGCTGGTGGCCGCACCGGCGGCGGCCAGCTGCCCCGAGCCGTCCAGCACCGACCTGGCCGCCATCAAGGGCCATGGCGAACGTCCGGCCCTGCCTTCCGGCCGCGAGGTGATCGCCGACGGCGTGGTGACCGGGGAGTTCCTCGGCCGCGAACGGCTGGGCGGTTTCTATCTGCAACGGACTACCGAGCAAGGCCCTGTCGGCCTGTTCGTCTATATGCCCAGCGCAACGTCGACCGATAAAGCGCTTATCACCCCCGGCAGGCACCTGCAGCTCCACGCCCGGACCGGCGAGTACCGCGGCCAGATCCAACTGCAGCGGGTCGAGCGGATCGAGCCCTGCGCCCGCGACCGGCTGCCCGAGCCGCTGACGGTGAGCTGGCCGCTCAGCGAGGAGCAGCTGTCACGGAAGGAGGGTCTAATGCTGGCGTTTCCGCAGGCCCTGACCGTCACCGGCAACTACGAGCTCGCCCGCTACGGCTCCCTCGCGCTTGCCGCCGAACGCCTGTTCCGCCCCACCAATACCCCCGGCGAGACCCAGCAGCGGGATATCCTCGTGCTGGACGACGGCAGCTACCGCGCCTTTCCGACCCCCATTCCCTATCTGGATGCGGACGGCAGCCGCCGCGTCGGCAGCAGCGTCGAGGGGCTGACCGGGATACTTGCCCACGCCTTCGACGCCTACCGCCTGCACCCGACCCTGGAGCCATACTTCGAGGACGCCAACCCGCGCCCGGGGCCGCTGCCGGAACCGAGGCAGCGTCTGCGGGTGGCGACCTTCAACGTCGAGAACTACTTCATCACACTCGGCCAGCGCGGCGCGGCGAACGCCCACGAGCTGGAGCGCCAGAGGGGTAGGCTCGCCGCAGCGGTTGAGGGCCTGCAGGCCGACATCCTGGCCCTGGTGGAGGTCGAGAACGACCCACGCGCCCTGGTCGACCTGGTCGAGCAGCTGAGCGAGCGGACCGGTATCCGCTATCGCGCGGTCGGCGGTAATGCCGACCGAGGCAGCGATGCCATCAAGCTCGCCCTGATCTACCGGCCGGACCGGGTAGAGGCCGTGAGCGAGCTCTATGCCGACAACGACCCCACCCATCACCGCCCGCCGCTGGCGGCCTTCTTCCGCAGCGTGGACGGCGGCCCCGCCTTCGGCGTCGTCACCGCCCACTTCAAGTCAAAGACCGGCTGCCCGCCCCGGGGCGATATCGACCGTGGCCAGGGCTGCTGGAACCAGCGCCGGGTGCAACAGGCACAGGCCATGAAAGACTTTATCGACCGCCTCGCTGCCGCCCAGGGACACGAACGCGTGCTGCTGATCGGCGACCTGAATGCCTACGGCGCCGAGGACCCGATCCGCACCCTGGCCCACGCAGGACTGCTCAATCTGATTGCCCGGGAGCTGCCGCCAGAACGCCGCTATAGCTATGTGTTTCGCGGTGAGTCAGGCTATCTGGACCATGCCCTGGCCAGCCCCGAACTGGCCGCGGCAGTGGCAGATGTCCGCCCCTGGCCCATCAATGCCGACGAGCCGCCTTTCCTCGGCTACGACGGACCGGACAATGCAGCGCCTTACTTCCAGCCGGACCCTTTCCGCTCCTCGGACCACGACCCGATCGCGGTAGACTTGAAGTGGCCGTAACTCACTGTGGATGCGGCACCGCCTCTCGCAACTTGTCGGCGATGACGGCCTCGGCAGCATGCCCCAGTGGCTCAACATACTCGGACCGCTGATGATCGTCGCGGTGCTCGGCAGGCCGGGGTGGCCGCCTATGGGGCGTCGGCGCCTCGCTGTCGGTGGCCATGCACGAAGAGGGAAGCTTTGGGGCCTGCTGGCCTGTCACGGTCTGAAACCCATGCCACTGAAGGCCGACCTGCGTGATGCGCTGTGCGCCCTGACTCAGGTCGCCATGCTGCGACAGCCACGCGGCTTCATATGCTTCATAGTGGGATGGTATGCCCTTGATTGAGACACGCCTTTACAAGACAACAAGTACAAGGCAACAAACCATACGGAACTGGAAACGTGAGGCTTCCATGGGGTTCAGACATTGCGATGGGATGCGAAAAGTGAGCGGGTCCTGCCTGCTCGTCGTCGGCTTGGCTGTACCTTCCTCGTTGCCGCTAGTCGCCCAGATTCCGCCACCTCCGGAACAGATCCCCGACCCCGTGGTATTCGCGGGCTCCAACGACTACCCCCCCTTCCAGTGGCTCGATGACAACAACAAACCGATGGGCTTCGTGATCGATCTCCAAGACGCCATCGCGCATCAACAGGGCCGCGAGGCCGAGCACCGTTTGATGGCATGGGATCAGGCCCTTGAGGCCATCGAGAGGGGCGAAGCCGACGTGGTGGCGCTGTTCATTTCCGAGGAGCGAGACGAGCGATTCGACTTCACCTCGCCGATCTATCACGTGGCACACGGCATCTATGCCCCCTCTCCCGAATCAACCCAGAAGGACCCCAACGACCTCTCCGGCATGCGGGTGGCCGTCGTGGAGGGTGGCTATGCACAGAATCATCTGATCGAGAACCCGGCCGGTTCAGAGCTGATCCCCCAGGTGGACATCCGGAGCGCCCTGCTGGCTGTGGTGGAAGGTCGCGCGGATATCGCCCTCGTCGCCGCCCACACAGCGCGGTATGTCATTGCCGAGGCGGAGTTTGATATCTATCAGATCAGCCGGCCCTTCTGGCCAAAGGCCTATGCCTTCGCCGTCAGGCAAGGGCGTGACGACCTGCATGCGTGGCTCGAGGAGCAGGTAGGCCTGCTGCAAGCCAGCGGCACCTACTTCGATATACACGCGGACTGGCTCCCCAAGATGGAGTGGCAGCCGCCAACCTGGCGGGACCACCTGCGCACCCTGGCCTGGATAGCCCTACCGCTGCTGCTACTGGGAATTGCCGGCTACTTCTGGACCTGGTCCCTGCGCCGGCAGGTGGCCCGCAAGACCCGCCAGCTCTCCAGGGAGTTGGAATCTCGCCGGGCGCTGCAGGGCGAGCTCGAGTATCGCATCGAGCACGACATGCTAACTGAGCTCCCCAATCGCAGCGCCTTCATCAGCAAACTCAACAAACTGATCGAGGCCGACCCCGACTGGTCTCCGACCGTTGCCCTGATCCAACTGGTCAATCTCGAGCAGTTGATCACTGCCTTCAGCTACGAGGTGGCGCTGGAGTTGCAGAGAGCTTTTGCCAGGCTGCTGGAGAGCCAGGATGCTCGGCTGGTCGGCCATTTCGGTTCGGGGCTTTTCGCCATTGCGACGCGAAAGGTGTTGGAAGGCAACGAACTCGTCGGGCGTTTGTCCGAACCGCTGAACCTCGGTTTGGTTGATCTCGACCCCGTCTACGTCGTCGGCATCGTCAACGAGGCCAGCCTCGGCGAGAAGGACGGTGCAGAGGATCTGGTTCGCCGTGGCATCCTGGCCGTGGCGAAGGCCCGAGAGTCGCACCGTCGATGGGTGATCTACAGCGCCGATCTCGAGCCGGATATCGACGACCTGCTCCTGCTCCAGGACTTCAATCGCCACGGCACCCGTGACATGTTCCTCGAGTATCAACCCCAGCTGGATCTCGAGACTCGACGAGTGCGGGGTGTCGAGGCGCTGATCCGCTGGCGGCATCCCGCCCTGGGGCGGGTATCACCGGGGCGCTTCATTCCCATGCTGGAACAGGCCGGCCTGACGCACCGGATCGCACGCTGGGTAATCGAGGAGGCCAGCGACATGTTGAGCCGCACGGGCCTCGCTGCCTCGGGCTTCCATATCAGTGTCAACATGGCGCCCCAGGACCTCATGGAACCCGAGTTGGTCGATTTCATTACCCGGGGCCTGGCGCCGCCGATGCTGGCACGCAGCCTCTGGCTGGAAATCACCGAGACCGGCTTCATCCAAGATCCATCGCGCACCCGCGATGTGCTCTCCAACCTGCATGATGCCGGCGCCTGCATCTCGGTAGACGACTTCGGGACCGGCTACTCCTCGCTCTCCTACATGAGCGAGTTCCCCGTCGATGAGGTCAAGATAGACATGAGCTTCGTGGGCGACATGCTGATCAATGACCGGCACTTCCTCATCGTGCGCTCCACCATCGCCCTCGCTCATGAAATGGGCCTGACGGTGACCGCCGAGGGCGTCGAAGACAGGGAAACCCTCCAGGCCCTCATCGCAATGAAATGCAACACCGTCCAGGGTTTCTTTCTCTCCCGGCCTCTGGATGAAAAGAACCTTCTCGCCTTCCTCGACCTTGACATGGAAGACGTGCTCTCGGGAATGCAAGCCACCTGATCACTCTCCGCTCGTCCGCCTTATTCCCTGAGGCAAGACAAATGCCAGACAACCACCAACATTCACAAGCCGTGATCTACTTCCCCAGGCCAGAGCTTGCTGCCGATATGGCGGGCGCCCTGAGAGGCAACATCCTTCAGTGACACCCCGGTTCTCATCCTGATTGTCGCTGGCTTCTCATCCAGATTGACGCGCTACACCGCGACCTGTCACTCCCCGAGGCTATCCGCCAGGAAGCCTGGCGCCTGCTGCGCCACTACCCTTCCCAGGAGGAGATTCTAATGGCGGGGAAGTTGGAGGAGAGTGCCGGCGAAGGAACGCTCCTCTTGCCGGTATTCAGCTCAGCGATAGATGAGAAACCACTGGAGCCCACACAGGAGGATGGTGCAATCGCAGTTTGGCGGGCAGCAATCGATCTGTTCGGGGGTGATCGAACAGCGGCAGACCGATGGCTACATCATGAGGCAATGGGACTTGGGTGGAAGCGCCCCATCGATGTCATGCAAGACGACCCTCAGCAGGTGCTGGATCTGATTGGCCGAATCGACCATGGGGTTTACACATGATCTCGAAGCACTAAGAAATTCTTAGGGATTGCCAAGTATCGGCTCTCATGGCGCGAAGCCATGGCGTAGCTGTTCCAACAACTTCACCGCAGCAGCGTAGCCCTGCGGCGTTGTGCTGGCCTCCAGCGCACTGATACCCCCTAGTACCCGACTCGGCTTGCTCAACCACCCGGCGCCCTTTTCCTAGCTACCAAATACCTCCCGGCAAGCCGGGTGATCTGGCGTTGACACCGTTGCCGTACTTTTCCTGAATTTATCGATGAGCGCCTTTTCTTCTTCGGTCAGCCAGTTTAGATACACATAGCGCCAATTCAGCTCATAGATTTCCCAGGCCTGTCGTTCCTCGATTGGCTCATCAGTGCGGCGGAACCAGCATATCAGGCGTAGCTCCGGTTAGTCCTCGGGGAAAATCCAGTCGCCCATAGTGTCCTCCCCTTCGGCTCGTTCATGAGCTACTCAGCCAAGCGGGCCAGCTTCAAGCGACCAAAGATAGCGAAGAAGGGCCGTCTTTCGACCTGCATTTACCAACTGCTCTGGCGTCTGGTGATCGAAGAGAAGCAGCGGCTGGCGATACCATGCCTAGGCCTTCTTCCTGTCGCCGCTGAGCTGCTCGGCAGCGCGTAGCACCTCGAAGTCGATGACGCCCATGAACGTTCTCCATTGCGCAGCCAGCGCGAAAGGGGGCGTCAGGAGTGGCCCGTGTCATGCGTACCCTCCCCTGTCGGCAAGTGACAGGTACTCCAGCAAATCGTCGGCATGCCCATCCTCGACCAGCTGTTGGGCAGTGCGACCGCCAAGCGCGGCGATTGGGTAGCTGCGATACCACGCCCAGGCGGCGTCTTCTGAACCGGACCAGGGCGTTATTCGCTCCACGATCCATCGGGCCTGCTGCTCGGGAGAGAGGTGTGTCACTGAGTGATCTGCCATATTCGGATCCGATAGGTCTCGCATTCCCCAATCCTAGCGCAATCCTGCGCCCTCAAGTTGCACCCATGGGTACAGATGTTATGCACATCAGTGGCAGTGTTCCGTAAGCAGTCGGTCATCACCCTTTGCGAGTGATCAGTCGACCGGCTTCCAGTGCTGCGGCAGGAGTTCGTCGATCTGACTGGACTTCTCTGTTGGCAGGCGAACCAGCACATCTTCCAGTTAGGCGGTGGATCATGGCTATTCAGCTTAGCGGTCTGGATCAGACTCATGATGTCGGCGGTGACCTTCCCCCCCAGAAACCGGTCCACCGACAATGTGAGATTTCCGCTACGTTTATCTTGATAGCAGGAGATTTCGCGATGACGAATTAAGGGTTAAGTCAGGAGTTCTCATCACGGTGTTTGTTGAGGCGGCTGGGACGATAACTCAAGTGATGAAAGGTAATGCCCGCTAGCAGACAAGCTATGCCAATGATGTCGAACCACAAGCCAGGAGTGACCATGACGATGGCCCCTGCTCCTATCATTAACCGAGGCAACACTTTCATCCTCTCTCCCAACTGACCAATGGCTGCTACCGAAAGGAATCCAATTCCCAGCATAGCGCTGACCACAGCAAGTATGATGGTCAAAGGATCGCCGGCCAAGGTTAGCTCCGGATTGAGAATGAACAGAAACGGCAGCAGGAACAGGCTGCAAGCAAGGGTCAATGCAAAGCGTGCGGTAGCAAGGAAGGTGCCCCCGCTAATCGCAATGGCCGCAAATATTCCCGCTGCCACCGGTGGCGTAATGGCCGAGACGCTGGCGAAAAAGTACAGGAACAAGTGTGAAGGCAGGCGATCGAAGCCGAGATTCAACAGAGGCGGAGCCAGCACCGCGGCACCCACCGCATAAGCCGCTGGCGTCGGCATGCCCATACCCAACACGATGGCCAGAGCCATGGTGAGCAACAATGAGAGGATCAGAAAATCTCCGCCGATGGCCAGAATCACCTGAGACAGCGTCACCCCCAATCCAGTCAGGTTGATGATCGAGACCATCACCTGGGCCGCGGCAATGATCATAGCGATGTACACCACGCTAAGCGCTGCACTGTAGAGGCCCTCGTAGGTGTCCCGCAGCAGGTCAATCATGCGCCCCCGTGTAGACGCTGCCTCCTCCCGAGCCACCTGCGCCTCGAGACCCGCGAGCTCCAGCGAACGAGCACTGGCCTCGTTACTGAGCTGGCTTCGCGGGAGCAGCGAGTTGAGAAACATCATTGCCATGATCGACATTAGAGACCAGAACACCGCGGTCTGGATGGTGTAGTGCTGCAAGATGAAGAACAGCAGCACCACGATCGGTACCAGCAGGTTGCCCATAGCTCGGGGCTCAAAGGCCTCGCGGCGTGATGGAATCAGCTGGGGTGGTAGCGCCTCAAGCCCGTAGCGGCGGGCCATGAGATAGACGCCCAGCAGCAGAGCGGTAAAGAAAAGCACCGATGGTACCAGGGCTGCCTTCACCACCTCGAGGTAGGGGATCCCTAAAAGCTCCGCCATCAAGAAGGCCCCGGGCCCCATGATGGGCGGCATGATCTGCCCGCCCGTGGAGGCTACCGCCTCGATGGAACCAGCCAGGTTGCGATTGAAGCCGAGCCGTCGCATCAGCGGAATGGTCAGCACACCAGTACTGGTCACGTTCGCCACTGTGCTGCCGTTGATCATGCCCATAAAGGCGCTGCCGATAACCGCCACCATGCCCGCCCCACCACGCAGGCGTCCCCCCAGGCGCATGGCAATACGGATAAAGGTGTCGCCAGCCCCGCTAACGTTGAGCAGCGCACCAAGAATCAGGAACAAGGCCACCACCGTGGCAGAGATGCCCATGAGAGTGCCCAACAAACCGTTGTTACCCATATAGAAGACGTAGATCAACCTCTCGAGCGATAAGCCCCTATGGCCAAAAGGATCCGGGAGATAGGGGCCAAAATACGCATAGCAGAAAAAGACCGCGATCAGGCTGACAAACATCCAGCCCAAAGTGCGTCGTACCGCCTCCAGCAACAGCAAAAACAGGGTCACGCCAAAAACCTTTTCGACGGACTCATTCACATACCAGTTGCTCATCACGATGGCGTCGTAGTTGACAAACACATAGCCGAGAAGTACCACGCAGGCACATGCACAGGGCAGGTCGAGCAAGAAAAGCTGCAGGCGAGGAAAGCGGGGACGTCCTTGGTAGAGCAGGAATACAAAGAATAGCGCTCCCCCCAGGTGGACGGCTCGCTGTTGGTAATTGGGGAGTGTGCCCACGCCAGCAGTCACTATATGGAACAGGATCCATACCAGCGCCAGGCCGCCTATCACCCCCCCGGCCACACCATTGAAGCGACGAAGATGCGTGACGCGTTCACTTGAACTCATAGAAGAAGCCCTGCCGCCTTGAACTCACAGTCGACAGGCGGAGCAAAGCCTTAGGCTCTGCTCCGCCTAACACACGGTTTAAAGTACCCGACAAGCAGGTTCTTACTCGGCGTATTCGGCCGGAATCAAATGATCCGGAACGTCGTGGCCCTGTTCCTTGAGGTAGCGCACCACGCCGGCGTGCAACGGAGCCACGCTTGCATTAAGTGTCAACTGCAACGGGTCGATATCAGCGGCAGGCGCATAACCATCGGACGCTGCCTTCATACCAGCCTCGGAGAAAGCACGCGCTATGATTCCGTACGCAGTCTCCTCATCTAGCTCACTGGTGGTGTTGATACCGATACCGGTCTGAATGGTCATCAGAGGGCTTTGCTGTTCGCCATAATGATCTTGGGCATCAACTTCGCCGACACTAAAGTAGGCTTGTTCGCTTGCGACTTTCTCCGCCTGATCCTGTGTCATGGAAAGCAGTCGAATGGGACGTGATGAATGGGCCTGCTGAATATAACCATCGGGGTGCAGACCGGCCTTGACGAAGGCATCCAGACGGCGGTTCTGGAAGGCATCCAGCGCATCGCTGGCCCCGGCACGATAATAGTCAGGCTCGATGCCGAGAATTTCCAGCACTGTCTCGGTCTGTCCTTCGGTGGCGGTGCCCCTGCCCCCGGAGTTGAAATCTCGGCCGGCGAGGTCTTCTAGCGAATGGATATCAGAATTGGCTGACACAACCCAGTTCAAGGGTAGCGGCGCGAAAAAATACAGGGTGCGCAGGTTCTCTGCTGGCGAGCCATACTCGCCCTCACCCTGCATGGCCTGGTGATCGGAAGACGTCACCGCAATTCCCATGTCGACTTCGCCGCGTAGCAGCCCTTGGGTCGAGGCCGAGGCACCACCCAATTCCTGGATACTCATGTTGACGCCGTCGACGTTATCGTTCCAATCGGAAACGACGGCAACCTGGTAAGAGTAGAACGCCGATCCACTATGGGTTCCACCCATGGCCAGACGAGCCTGGGCCTCCGAGTCCAGCGGCACTAGGCTGAGCGCAAAAATACCCGCAGCGCTGAGAGTCAAGGCGTTCAAGCTGAAGGAAGTGCCATGCTTGTTGGTATGCATTGTTGTTGTCCTCTTGGCGTGTCCGTGGTGCGTAGGTTGTCTCGCTTGGAAATGTGGTCCTTATCAAGTTCTCATGGTATGCCCGAGTGCAAGACCTCTAGAGCGACTGGTGTCTCGCTGTCATGCTTAGTACAAAGCTAGCAGATTTTCATGCATGTGTAATACTATTCAGCAAACCGAATAGAATGAAAGGGCCGCCTGACCGAATTTCGCAAACGCTTGCGCATCAAGTACCCTTGCGGGGTTGGAGAGGAAGAAGCGGTCAGTCGCCAGGCATCGTTCGGCGGGTCCTCAAGAGCAATGGACGAGTCACTATGAAGCAATCCTCTAGCGTCAGCACTGGCGTTGGCCAGAAAGCCCCCTCCCGGCCCGAAAGCGTCAAGACGGCAGCCCGCACCCTGAGCCTCTTCGTAGCCTTCGCCGAAGCCCAGACCCCCCTCGCACTGACGGATCTTGCCAAGCGCATCGACGCCCCTGTCAGCAGCTGCCATGCCCTGGTCAAGACCCTGCAGAGCCTGGGTTACGTTTACGTATTGGAGCAAAAGAAACGCGTCTACCCGACCAAGCGGCTGCTGCAGATCGCCCAGTCGATCGCCTCGCATGACCCGCTGCTCGAGAGTGTCTCGCCCGTGCTGCAGGACCTTCGGGATGAGCTTGGTGAAACCGTGATTCTCGGGAAGCGCCAGGACTACAGTGTGGTGTATCTCGACATCATCGAAGGCACCCATACCGTGCGCTACGCCGCGAACCCGGGTGACGCCAAACCGTTGCACTCCAGCGCCATCGGCAAGGCCATGCTCGGTGAGGAAAGCGGCGTGCGGTTGCAGAGTCTGCTGGAGCGTCTTCCACTGCCCAGCGTGACATCGAGCACCATTACCGACCGCGACCAGTTGCTGGATGACATCCTCAATGGCCAGCGACGCGGCTACTTCGTCACTCGCGGCGAGAATGTCGATGACGTGATGGCGCTCGCCATCGCCCTTCCGGTATTCGGTGAAACATTGGGCCTAGCCATTGCCGGGCCGATGGAGCGTATGGCTCGTCACTACGAGCGGTACCGTGAAGCCTTGATTCGTCATGGCGACCGACTAGCCTCGCTATGAGCAGTAGTCTCAGACACCAGAACAGCGCGACGCAGACAAAACAGCGCGAAGAGTGATGCCAAACCCGGAAGCAAAAAGCCGACGGAATAACTGCCTCCCAGCGAGACAATCACACTGAACAGTGCGGGCCCAGTTAATACTCCCATGTAGGTCAGCACAAGAACCGCGGCGGTGGCCTCACTTACTTCGGCCTGGGGGCTGCGACGCGCCACTTCCGAAAGGTAAACACCGTTCCAGCCTATCGCAGTGCCCCCGGCTGCACTCAGCAGGACTATCACCAGCCAAACTGGGGTGTCTGGCCCGAGCAATGAGACCGCGACAAACAAGACCGACATGGCAATGGCCAGGCCGCATAACACGGGAACACTCCTTCCCAATCGGTCGGCCAGCATCCCCCAGCCAATGCGGCCAAAGACCCCTGAAGCATGAACGACCGACATGATCACCCCGGCCGTGACCAGGGTAATCAGTAACTCTTCAACCATGAACGCCACGGTAAAGCTCAGCAACGACAACTGAGCCGCAGCCAGACAGAACCCAGCCATCCCTAGCCATAGAATCGGCGGACGCCGATAGAGTACCGCGAGGCTACCGGAGCCCCGCAGCAGCGTGGCGGGCGCGCGGTCGCTGTCCCACTCGCGGCGCCGCAGCTGCAATGCCAAGGCGGTGACCAGCGCGGCCAGGCTCAGGACAAGAAACGCAGCGTGCCAGCTCCAGGCCTGGGCAAGTGACGGCGCCAGGGAGCCCGACAGCACACCGCCCAGCGGCACACCGGACTGCTTGATCGAATAGAGCAGGTTGCGATGGCGCAGCGGCGTATAACGCGCCAGAAGCTGTGCCGCCGCGGGGTTGGTCAAACCGTAGGCAACGCCGAGAAGCAGCGTGGTAAGCAGCAGCGCGGCCGGCGTACCGCCCCCTGCCACCGCGCAACCCACCATCACCAACGCCATGGCCACCTGACTGGAGCGGCAGGCACCGAGGCGCCGAGCCAGCGATCCCGCCTGCAACGACACCAGCATGGCAACCCCATACAGCAGGCTCACTTGCATTCCCACCAGGCCGGTGGGAATGCCGAAATCGGCCGCAATCTGCGGTGCCAACACGGGTATCAGCAGCATGGCGGCACTGGTCAATGCCTGCACCCAAGTGGTGGTCGCCACCACGACCCAAGCCTCCCGCCTAGAGGCCAGGGGGTGGTCAAGTGGCGCGGTGGGGGGTGGAGACTTCGGCATGCCATGCCTCCTTTCGCCTCGGTGCCCTGCCCCAAATGGGCTGATCGCTGGGGCATCTCAACTTGACAGATAATTTCACATATAAGTATGTTTATTCATTATGCGGAAATAAACAACGCCAACATCTTCCGTCGGAGCCTCCATGGCCAAATACCTTCTTGTCGACGCACAAGGCCCTCTGCTGAGGGTCACCATCCATCGCCCCGAGAAACGAAACGCCCTGTCCCGGGCGGTACTCAATGAGCTCGCCGATGTCTTCACTGAGCACGCCGCGGAACCCAAGTGGAAAGTGGTCGTGCTGACCGGCGCGGGTGACAAGAACTTCGCCGCCGGTGGCGATCTGCGGGATCTCGCTCAGGTACGCAGCGAGGAGCAAGCCACCACCATGAGCCAAGAGGCAAGGCGCGCACTCGATGCCGTGAGCCAGTTTCCGGTTCCTGTCATCGCCGCCCTCAATGGTGACGCCATTGGCGGTGGCGCAGAACTCGCCGTGGCTTGCGATTTCATCATCTCCCCGCCCACCAGCCGCATTGGCTTCATACAGGGCAAGCTCAACATCACGACCGCTTGGGGCGGTGGCACTCGCCTGCTGAGCCGTCTTCCGACACCGCTGGCATTGCGCCTGCTGACCCGCTCCGAGCTACTCGACGCCCATGCCGCACATCGCATCGGCTTGATTGACCAAGTGGCCGAGGACGATCAGACGCTCGAGCAGTGTGTCGAGCAGTTCACCAAGCCCATGCTTGCCCAGGCACCCCAAGTTCTTCGGGGCTTCAAGGCACTGGCGCTGAGCCATGCCGACGGCCTGTCAAAACCAGAACTTGCCGAGATCGAGACCCACCATCTCGTCGCTACCTGGACGCATGACGATCACTGGGAAGCCGCAGACAAGATTCTGAATACGAGGAAATCTCCATGAGCGATTCCGGAAACCGCACACCACCCATTCCAGCGCCGCATACCGCCTCCGGTATCGAGATTCCCGAGCGAATCACCCCCGACATGCTCCGCCACCCCGACCCAGGTACCCCCGGCGAGCCACCCTACACACGCGGCATCTTTCCTAACGGCTACCGCGGCCGGCTGTGGACGTTTCGCCAGTACTCCGGCTTCGGCACCGCAGAGGACACCAACGCACGCTATCGCTTCTTGCTGGAAAGCGGCCAGACCGGCCTGTCGGTGGCCCTCGACCTGCCCACCCAGTGCGGGTTTGACCCCAATGATCCCATGGCGCGCTCCGAGGTGGGCAAGGTGGGCGTGTCTCTCTCCAATCTCGCCGAAGCGGAGATCCTCTTCGACGGTATCGACTTGAGCGGCATTTCTACCTCCTTCACCATCAATGGCACGGCCGCGATCATCTATGCGATGTACTGCGCAGTGGCCGACAAACAAGGGGTCCCCCGCGAAAAACTCACCGGCACCATCCAGAACGACATCCTCAAGGAGTACGTGGCCCGCGGTACCTGGATTTTTCCAGTGCGCCCCTCCATGCGCCTGATTTCCGATACCATCCTCTTTTCCAACCGCGAAACTCCGCGTTTCAACCCGATCAGCATCGCCGGTGCCCATGTGCGCGACGCCGGCGCCACCGCGGTGGAGGAACTGGGCTACACCCTCGCCAACGGCCTGGCCTATGTGGACGAACTGATTCGCCGCGGTGGAGACGCAACCGAGTTCACCAACCGATTGAGCTTCTTCTTCTACGTGCACATGGATTTCTTCGAAGAGATCTGTAAATTTCGCGCGGCACGTCGCCTCTGGGCGTCACTCCTGGAAGAGCGCTTCGGGATCACCGACCCCAAGGCGCAGCGCTTCCGCTTCGGGGTAGTCTGCGGCGGCTCGTCGCTTACCGCCGCCCAGCCCTACAACAACATCGTGCGCGTGAGCATCGAGACACTGGCGGCCACCCTCGGCGGCGCGCAGTCGGTATTCACCTGCGCCTATGACGAGGCATTCCAGATCCCCACCGAATTCAGTGCCGAGATTGCCCTGCGCACTCAGCAAATTATCGCCTACGAGAGCGGCATCTCGAAGATGGTGGACCCCTTGGGGGGCAGCCAGTACGTGGAATGGTTGACCGACAAGATGGAAGAGGAAACGCGCCGTGTCATCGATGAGATAGATGAGTATGGCGGGGTGGAGAAGGCGATAGAGGACGGTTATCTGCAGGCGCGCATCGCTGAACGCGCGCACGAACGCAAGCAGAAAGTCGACAGAGGGGAAACGGTGATCGTGGGGCAGAACTACTTCCGCCGAGAAAACCAGACTGGCGACTTCGGAGAGGTGTTCAAGGTCGACCCCCAGGCCGCCCAGCGGGTACAGGAGAAGTACCAGCGCCTGCTCGACGAGCGCGACTCGGCTAGGGCCGAACATACGCTCAAGGCGCTGGAGCAGGCTGCAGCGAAGGATGACGAGAACCTTATGCCATACCTGATCGACTGCTGCCACGCCTACGCCACGGTGGGCGAGATGGTCGCCACTCTCAAGTCACAGTGGGGCGAGTTCCAGGAACCCATCCGACTCTGAGCCGACGCTCACCCATCACCAGTGGAGACATCCCATGAGCTTAAAAGGCAAAAGAATCCTGATCGCCAAGCCCGGCTTAGACGGACACGACGTAGGAGCTAAGGTGATCGCCCTGGCGCTTCGCGATGCCGGCGCCGACGTCATCTACACCGGGCTGCGAAAGAGTTCGGAGTATATCGCCAAGGTGGCGGTGGATGAGGATGTAGACGTGGTGGGGCTCAGCATGCTGTCCGGCAGCCACATGGCACTGGTCAGTGAGACCATGCGCTGCTTGGAAGAGTACGACGCTGCCGACATCAAGCTCTTCGTGGGCGGCACCATTCCTGAGAAGGACCGCGAGGCCTTGCTTGAGGCAGGTGTATGCGGCGTGTTCACTGCGGACATGCCCCTGCAGGAGGTTATTCTCGCCATCGAGAGGGCTCTCTCATGAACCAGAACGCCGCACCCTCCGGCCCACTAAACGGCATCCGCATACTGGAAGTCAGCCATATGCTGGCAGGCCCCTATTGCGGCATGCTGCTTGCTGACCTAGGTGCCGAAGTGATCAAGATCGAGGCCCCCGGCATAGGCGACATCGGCCGTCAGATAGGACCCCATTTCATCGGGCCCCACAATGCTTACTTCGCCAGCCTCAACCGCAACAAGCGCAGCGTTAGTCTCGACCTGACAAGCGAAGCGGGCCAGAAGCGGCTTGGTGAGCTAGCAAGCAATTCCCACGCCCTGCTCACTAATATGCGGCCCGCAGCAGTCCGCAAGTTGGGACTGACTTATGATGCCCTTCGTAAACACAATAACAAGATTGCCTGCCTTGCACTGACAGGCTTCGGCCTTGAGGGACCTTTCGCCGAGAAGCCTGCCTACGACTACGTCATTCAAGCCTTGGCCGGTGTCATGGCCATGACCGGTGATCCGAATGGCCCACCAGTGAAAACCGGCTACTCCGTTGTCGATAACTCTGCCGGGATCATGGGCGCATTGGGGCTCACCGCCAAGCTGGTGGAGGGCAAAGGGGGCCAGGTGGATGTTTCCCTCTACGACACCATGCTTTCGCAGCTCAACTACCTGGCCGGGGCCTATCTCAACGCCGGCCAGAAGGCCCAGCGATACCCCGGCGGAGGCCACCCCTACATCGTGCCGGCACAGATATTCCCTACCAGCGATGGCCATGTGGCACTGTTCATTACCCATGATGGCTTCTGGGCCGACTTCTGCCGCGAAATCGACCGCGAGGAGTGGATCACGGATCCGCGCTACGCCACCATGGCCGGGCGCACCGCTAATCGCGAGGCGGTAATTGCCGACGTCCAAGCCGTGCTGTTGAGGGATTCTACCGACAGATGGATCACACGACTCGCCCCGCTGGGTGTGGTCGTGGCCGGCGTTCAAAGCCTCGAAGACGCCCTGGAGTCTGAGCTGACCCGCTCCCGACAAATGGTCGTCACGGTACCCACGGCCCATGGCGACATTCGCATGGTGGGCAACCCGATCAAGATCCAAGGCCAGCCGTCTTACTACGGGCCACCGCCACTGCTCGACGAGGATGCCGATCAGCTGTCCGAGTTGGATTGGCATATCCAGGCGCCACATACCCCACGAGGAGGCTGACATGAGCGGCCTTGCCCCTCGATCGCGCCGTGCACTCGGCCGAGAATTGACCCGTCTGGCCAATGCCTCGGTGGCGGAAAGCCTGGCACACAGTACGCAGCGCCCCGAGCCCTCGATGGAGCCAGTGCGTATCGGTTTTACCGGCGCGCCAGGCGCCGGAAAGAGCACTTTGATCAGTCGTCTTGCCAAGCACCGGCTTTCCGCCTGCCGCGAAAAAGGTGGTGTCGCTATCCTCGGAATCGATCCCACCAGCCCGCTCTCCGGTGGCTCGATTCTGGGTGACCGCATTCGTATGGACGCCATCGCCAACGAGCCGGATCTCTACATCCGCTCGCTGGCCAGTCGCAGCTCTCATGACGGTCTTGCCGATAACGTCCTTGACCTGCTGGAAGCCGTGGAAGGGTATGGCTTTCGCGAGGTGCTACTGGAAACGGTGGGCGTGGGCCAGGCCGAGCACGCCATTCGCCACTCGGTGGACACCTTGGTGATGGTGCTGCAGCCCAACGCCGGCGACGCCATTCAGGCGATGAAATCCGGGGTTCTCGAACTGGCCGATATCTACGTGATCAACAAGGCCGACCTCCCCGGCGCCAAGAAAAGCGCCTCGGAAATCCGCGGCATCGTCCAGCGATCTCAAGCAGCGTGGCGCCCCCCGGTAATCGAGACCAGCCAGAAACACGAAGAGGGGCTGGCCAAACTGGATTCTGCCATCAGTGAACATCTCGCCTGGCAGGCAGAGCACTGCAATGCCAGCGAAACGCTGCGGCGGCGGCGCCACTATCACGTCCAATCGCTGATCGTGCGTCGCGTCTCCGAACTGCTGGAGCATCAGCCTCAGTTACTCGATGCAACGAGCCTGGCAGAGGCCTATGACTGTATCCTTCTGGCACTAGCCGAGGATACTCAATGATAAATTCCTCGCAGGAGGAAACGGGATGGTAAAGCTTACAAAAATTTATACCCGCACCGGCGACAAGGGACAAACTGGCCTAGGCGATGGCAGCCGGATCGCAAAACATGATTTGCGGGTAGCAGCTTACGGCACGGTGGACGAAGCCAACGCCGCCATCGGCTTGACCCAGTGCTATGCCGAGGGCGACATGAAACTCCTGCTAGCCAGGATCCAGAACGATTTGTTTGATGTCGGTGCTGATCTGTGCACGCCCGATCAAGATGCCCCGCCCTTTCCCCCCTTGCGTGTCACCTCGTCACAAGTGGAAATTCTCGAGAAGAGTATTGACGAGTTCAATGCAGAACTGGAGAGCTTGCGCTCGTTTATCCTCCCTGGCGGCACCCTGCTATCAGCTCACTTACATATGGCCCGTACCATAGCCCGAAGGGCAGAACGGCTGATCAGCGAGCTGGTGGAAGGCGCGCCGACTCATCTCGAGACTTTGCGCTACATGAATCGCCTCTCCGACCTGTTATTCGTCGCAGCCCGTAAGGCCAATGCCAATGGCACCCAGGACGTGCTCTGGGTACCGGGGGCCAACCGATAGGGTTGCGCTATCATTTCTACAATAATAGGCACCGATACAGCCGGAATCCTGACTGATGGCCTGAGAGCGTTTCTCACGGCACCGTTCCCCTAAATCTAAATGCTGAACGGTTATGGTGAAATTACCCCCCTATACCAAGAGCAGCCACTGAACTATTTTTCCAATGTAACCGGCCATTCGGGCGCGTCATTTCTTGAAGTGGCCTGAGCCCCTACGCTGATCCCGTCACTCACCGACGGAGAACCAGTTCCTATGCCGACAAGACGCCATCCACGCTACCCGGCCGAGCAGTGGCAGGCCTGGATCGAGGAACAAGACGGTAGCGGTCTGTCGCAGCGTGTGTTCTGTGAACAGAAGGGCCTATCCAAGAGCTCGTTCCAGCTCTGGAAGCGGCGGCTGAAGCGCGTGGGGCAACGGCTCCGGCTTCATCTCGGCCTATCGATGCCGAGGCTTGCGTCTTCGCGCCGGTGATAGCGCCCGATCCTGATGAGTCGCCAGAGAATAACGCACGAGGCTGGGAGATCGAGCTCGACCTGGGCGATGGGGTCTGCCTGCGCTTCCGGCAAGATGGCCGATGAGGCCGCCCGTCCAGCTCTGGCTGTGCACCCAGCCCACCGATATGCGGCGCTCCTATGATGGTCTGGCGGCCATGGTGCGACGTCAGCTGGGGCAGAACCCGCTGAGTGGACACGGCTTCCTCTTCATCAATCGACGGCGTACCCAGCTCAAGTGTCTGTACTTCCAGGCTGGCGGCTACTGCGTGTGGAGCAAACGCCTGGAGCGGGGCCGGTTTGCGGCGTTTTCACCGACGGCGGGCCAGGCCATTGCCCTCAGCCATGCCGAGTTCGAGGCCTTGATCGAAGGGCTGGATCTGGTGGTCACGAAACGCCGCCAACGTTGGCATCCCAAGGTGTCAGCGGCCTGACGTCATGGTAAAATAACAGCCTGATTCATTGGGAATTATCACCTCGTGACCGCACTTTCTCTGGAGCAGAAATACCAGCAATCCCTGGCCGACGTCGCGGCACTCAGGGAAGAGAATGCATCGCTCCAGCGGCAACTCGACTGGTTCAAGCGGCAGCTGTTCGGCCGCAAGTCAGAACGGCTGCTGGCGATTGACCCGGCCGTGCAGCAGAGCCTGCAACAGGCCGGTATCCAGCTCAGCCGAACCACGCTGACCCAGCAGGTCGCGCGGGCCGCGGCGCTGCTGTCGCCGATCCACCTGGCTCAGCTGGAGCATGTGCTGAACAGCCAGGTGCTGGCTATGGACGAGACGCCGATCAAGGCCGGCCGCAAGGCCAAGGGCAAGATGAAGGAGGCGTGGTTCTGGCCACTGTACGGCGACCACGACGAGATCAGCTTCACCTTCTCCCCGTCGCGGGCCAAGGCGCATATCGACAAGGTGCTGGGTGAGCACTTCGAGGGCGTGCTGCTGACCGACGGCAATGCCTCCTATGCGCGCTATGCCGAGAAGCGGCCGGGAGTGACCCACGCCGAATGCTGGGCCCACACGCGTAGGCACTTCGAGAAGGCGCAAGGCAGCGATGACGCGGTGGAGGAAGCGCTGCTGCGCATCGCCGGAATCTACGAGATCGAAACCTGGATCCGCGAAAAGGGACGGGAAGGGCCCGACAAGCTGAAGGCCCGCACCGAGTACAGCGAACCGCGCGTCCGAGCCTTCTGGCAATGGTGCGACCAGCAACTCCATCGCGACGACCTGGAGCCTCGCCACCCGCTGCGCCAAGCCGTCGAGTACGCGCTGAGGCGGCAACGGAGCCTGGCGGTGTTCCTGTCCGATCCCGACGTGCCGATCGACACCAACCACTTGGAGCGTGGCCTGCGCTGCATTCCCATGGGTAAGAAAAACTGGATGTTCTGTTGGAGCGAGGTCGGCGCCGAGCACGTCGGTATCCTGCAGAGCCTGCTGACCACCTGCCGGCTGCACGGCGTGGAACCCTACACCTACCTGGTCGACGTGCTCCAGCGCGTGGCCATCCATCCTGCGTCCCGGGTCGACGAGCTGACGCCGCGTCGCTGGAAATCGGCGTTCGCGGATGCGCCGCTTCGCTCGGACATCGACCGCTGAATCGACAGCCTGTCGGCGCGCCGCGCAGATTCTATCTCTTCCCCTACTGCCTCAGGACCCTTTCGAATGCGGATTGACGACCTGACCATCGACGAACTGCTGGAACTCAACAAACTCATCTGTCGCCGGATCGAAGAGTTGCAGGCCCGGCAGGAGCTCGGCGTGCTGAGTCGCCTGAATCTAGGGCAGGCTGTGTCCTTCGAGACCCGCGAAGGTCAGATCTTCGGACGCGTGATCAAGATCAACCGCAAGACAGTGGTGGTTCAGTCGGAAGACCAGCGCCAGTGGAAGGTCTCGGTGGCACTGATCCAACCACTACACGATGTGTAGCACCACAGGTAGCAGCGACGCCCTGGAATAACCGCTTACGACGCACGAACAGCAAGGTAGCCAGCTTCAGAGCAGCGATCGTGACAGACTGGCCGCGATAGCCATCGATTGCCCGGAGGAGCCCGGTGAGTTCTTCGGGATCGGTTATGGCCGCGTAATGACTCACTTTTGGCTGGCGCAAGGCGCCTCGCAGGTCAGTCGTTGGGTCGCGCTCAGCTCGTCCCGTGGTGATGGCATACCGAATGACCTGGCCTACAACGGTCTTGATACGAATGGCGGTTTCCCGATGCCCCCGCTTTTCGACCTTACGCAGACACTCCAGCAATTCGAGAGGAGCGATGTCCGCGACGGGTCGGCTGCCCAGGTAAGGATAGACATCACGCTCTAAGCGGCGCTTATTTTTGCTGTAGTGCGTCGGTACGACATTGTGCTTGTGTACTTCTTCCAGCCATTCAGTTGCCACGGCCCGGAAGGTGTTCGCCACACCGGCCTTACCCTCCAGCTTGGCAATGCGCTTGACGGTGCTGGGATCTGAACCTTGAGCTAACAGCTTTTTCGCCTTGTCTCGGGCCTGAGCAAGCGACACCTCGCCGCCTTTCTCGCCGTAGACACCAATGGCCAGACGCTTCTGCTTCCCATGGAAGCGGTATTTCAGCCGCCAATATTTCCCACCGGACGGAGTCACCTCCAGATAGAGACCGCCTCCATCGGCTAAGCGATAGGTCCTGTCGCGGGGTTTGGAGTTGCGAACGGCGGTGGCGGTCAGTTTGTTCGTCTGGCGTTGACTCATGGGGGCAACATGTGATTGTGCTCCCATTGATACCCCCCTTTGACGGGGGCATGTCAAGAATCTTTCTGACATGTTATGAAACGTCGATCATCCAACAAAGCCCATTGTGGCGAGGTTTCTGGCATGCTCTGGGATGTTACGAGAGGGAAATTTGGTGGGCCCAGCTGGACTCGAACCAGCGACCAAGGGATTATGAGTCCCCTGCTCTAACCAACTGAGCTATAGGCCCTTGCTTGCGCCGCCGTATGATAGCGAAAGCAGCTGGATGAGGCCAGCTCCCTGTTTGTTCCTTCTTTTGCGTTGTCGGTGAGGGCACTTCCGGCCGGTTGCCGTGTCTCGATGGGTGGGCATATCGCCCATGGAGAGAGACGCTGATGAAACGGATCCATCGCCTGGGTACGAAGTGGGGTCAAGGGGCTGGGCTGGCGTGCGGCCTGGCCCTGCTGTCGGCGTCACCGTTGCTGGCGGCGTGGGAGCTGGACCCGGCGCAGTCCCGCGTGTCGGCCACGATCGTGCAGATCGGCCCCGATGGCCCGATGCCCCGCCACCATGAGGTACGCCGGCTGGCCGGCAGCACGGACGCCAGTGGCGAGCTGGAGCTGCCGCTGCGCTTGAACCAGAGCGATGTAGTGGAGCGGCTGGGACCGCTGCCACCGTGGCTTTCCGGCCTGACCGAGCGCCCCATGGCGACCCTGACCACCCGCTTCCCGCCCGAGCGGCTCGATGCGCTGGCTGTGGGCGAATCGCTGGTGGAAACTGTGCAGCTTACGGTGAAATCAGGCAGTGCGACCCGCCAGGAACCGCTGGAGGTACGCTTTAGCCGGGTTTCCGCGAATGAGATCCGCATCACCAATGCCGAGCGCGTGGCGCTCGACGGCCAGGCGCTGATGGCCGACCCCACCCTGCGCTCGGTCATGCTGCTGCTCGGTTACGAGCAGATCGGCGATGAGGTGCCGGTGAGCCTGGATGCCATGCTGGTTCGTCCCCAGGGCTAGGGCAACACTGTACTGATGCCCCCGGCCGGGGCCCGCTCAGGAGAGCGCCATGGCGTCCTGGGCGGCCCCGGTCTGGACCTTCCACTGGGCGGCATAGCGGCCGCCACGCTCGATCAGTGCACCGTGGGTGCCCTGCTCGACCACACTGCCGCCATCGATCACCACGATCTCGTCGGCATGGACGATGGTAGAGAGCCGGTGGGCGATCATGATCACCGTGCGGCCATGGCCGATCTTGAGCAGCGAGCGCTGGATGGCCGCCTCGGTTTCGTTGTCCACCGCGCTGGTGGCTTCGTCCAGCACCAGGATGGGCGGGTCCTTGAGCAGCGCACGGGCCAGCGACAAGCGCTGACGCTGGCCGCCGGAGAGGCGAATGCCGCGTTCACCCACCGCGGTGTCGAGCCCCTGGGGCAGCGCCTGGATGAACTCCCAGGCCTCGGCGGTGCGGGCCGCCTCGATCACTTCCGCCTTGTCAGCATCGGGCTTGCCATAGGCGATGTTGTCGCGGATCGAGCCTTCGAAGAGGTACACGTCCTGGCTAACCAGGCCAATGGACTGGCGCAGCGAGTTGAGGCTGACTTCGCCGATCGGCTGGCCATCGATACAGACCCGGCCGGCCTCGGGGTCGTAGAAGCGCAGCAGCAGCTTGATCAGCGTCGACTTGCCGGAACCCGTGGCACCGACCAGCGCCAGGGTGTTGCCGGCAGGTACGCGAAGGCTGACGCCATCGACGCCTACACCGCTTGAGGCATAGTGAAAACTCACCGCCTCGAAGCTCACCTCGCCGCGCACCGGTGCCGCCAGCGGCTTGCCCTCGTTGTCCTTCACGGTGATGGGCACCGCCAGCAGGTCGAGGATGCGCCGGGTGCTGGCCATGGCGCGCTCGAATAGGTCGATCACCTCGGCCAGGCCGGTCAGTGGCCACAGCAGGCGCTGGGTGAGAAACACCAGCACGCCGTAGGCGCCCACGTTCAGATCGCCACGCAGCGCCAGCATGCCGCCCACGGTGAAGGTGGCCAGGAAGCCGGCCAGGATCGCCATGCGGATCACCGGAATAAACGCCGAGCTGACGCGGATCGCACGCCGGTTGGCCTCCACATAGGCCTCGCTGGTGGCACGCAGCCGCGCCGCCTCGCGGTCCTCGCTGGTAAAGCTCTTGATGGTGGCGATGCCGGAGAGGTTGTTGGAGAGCCGGCTGGCCAGATCGCCCACCTTCTCGCGCACGTCGGCATAGAGCGGCCCGGCCTTGCGCTGGAAGAAGAAGGCGCCCCAGATGATCATCGGGATCGGCGTGAAGGCCAGCAGTGCGATCAGCGGCGAGATGACGAAGAACACCGCCCCCACCGCGACCACGGTGACGCCAACCTGGATCAGCGAGTTGGCACCGCCGTCGAGGAAGCGCTCCAGTTGGTTGACGTCGTCGTTCATGGTCGCCACCAGCTGGCCGGAACTTCTCGACTCGAAGAAGGCCATGTCGAGGCGCTGGGCGTGCTCGTAGGTATCAAGGCGCATGTCGGCCTGCAGCCGCTGGGCAAGGTTGCGCCACAGGATCTTGTAGAGATATTCGAAGATCGATTCGCCGGCCCAGATGAAGAAGGTCAGCACGGCCAGCATCAGGATTTGCTCCTGGGGCGTGGTGAAACCGAGCCGTGCGACGAAGCTGCGTTCCTGGTTGACCACCACGTCGATGGCCACCCCGATGAGGATCTCGGGGGCGATATCGAAGATCTTGTTGATGATCGAGCAGGTCGTGGCGGCAATGATCCGGCGACGATAGCCTCGCGCATAGCGCAGCAGGCGTACCAGGGCCTGGAAGCTGTTGGCTGAAGACGACATGAGACACCATCCGACAGTAAGGTTGGCCAGAGTGTAGCGCGTTTAGCGGCCTAACGGTTTGCGTGGCACGACCGATCCCTCGACAATAGTCACGACAATAGCCACATCCGCGAACAGTCACCCAACAGGAAACCTGCATGGTCGCCGAACTCTTTGCCGTCATGGCACCCGTCCTGGCCGGTGCCGGGCTCGGCTTCACTTGGATTCGATTGGGCCACCCCTACCCCGTAGAGTTCGTCACACGTCTGGTCTTCAATATCGGCACGCCCGCGCTGGTGCTGGCCTCGCTTTCCGGGGCGGACATCGATGCCGGTAGCTTTGGACTCACCATGCTGGCCACTGCCATGGTGATCATCATAATGGCGGGGGTTGCCTTCGTGCTGGCCAAGCTACTGCGTCGCGACTGGCGGGTCCTGCTGGCACCCACCATGTACCCCAACACCGGCAACATGGGGCTTCCGGTAGTGCTCTACGCCTTCGGCAGCACCGGCTTCGTGTTTGGTATCACCGTAATGGTGACGGTCTCGCTGTTCCAGTTCACCATCGGTGCCATGATGGCCAGTCGTGGCAATCCGCTGCGCACCCTGGCCAAGACGCCTACCGTCTACGCCATTCTGATCGCCCTGGTCCTTCTGCTGACCGACACCGAACTGCCGCTGTGGCTGGACAACAGCGTCGACCTGATCTCCGGCTTCACCGTACCGCTGATGCTGATCACCCTGGGGGTCTCCCTGGCCAGCATCCAGGTCAAGGGATTGACCTCGGGAATCGGCTTCAGCCTGCTGCGCATCCCCATCGCCGCGCTGGTCGCTTGGGGCATCGGCATTCTGGTCGGCCTGCCCCCCTTGGCCCAGAGCATTCTCATCCTGCAAATGAGCATGCCGGTGGCCGTATTCAACTATCTCTTTGCCCTGCGTGCCGGCCGCGGCGCTGCCTACACGGCCAGCCTGGTGTTCTGCTCCACGCTGCTGTCGCTGATCTACCTGCCGATTCTGCTGGCGATCTTGATGTAGCCAGGCTGCATGCCACAATCGATAGCGCCGAGGCGCAAGGTATGGCCGTGGTGGACTTGCCCAAGGCGTATTGACGCCTACTCTCCCGCTTCCTAACGTAGAAGGTGGTGCCCTCTTTGCACCCAGTGTCTTTATCATTACCACCTGACAGAGTTCCACCATGGCTACCTATGCACTCGACGACCTGGCTCCGACCCATGACGACTCCGTCTTTATCGCTCGTGAAGCCGCGGTCATCGGCGACGCCCGACTGGCCCGAGACGTCAGCATCTGGCCCGGCGCCGTATTGCGTGGTGACAACGAGCCGATCGTCGTCGGCGCGGGCAGCAATATTCAGGAAAACTGCGTCCTGCATACCGATCCCGGCTTCCCCATGGAGATTGGCGAAGGGGTCACCGTGGGCCACCTCGTCATGCTTCACGGCTGCACCATCGGCAGCGGCACCCTGGTCGGCATGCACTCCACGGTGCTCAATGGCGCCAGGATTGGTGACAATTGCCTGATCGGTGCTGGTTCCGTCATCACGTCCAACAAGGAATTTCCCGACAACTCACTGATCCTCGGCTCGCCCGCCAAGGTCGTGCGTACGCTGAGCGAGCAGGAAGTGGCCGATCTCGCTGTGAGCAGCACGTACTACGTCGAACGCAAGAACCGCTACCTTACCGAGCTGAAGCAGCTGACCCCGTGATCGCCACTGGCAGGATAGGGGGAACATCGAGTACTTCGAGGGGGCATTAATGAAGGGTATGGGAGGCCAACCACAGCGGATAATGACGAAGGGAGAACGGCATGGACAAGCCTGGCAAGGCACTACCGACAACCCTCTTGACACTCGGCATGCTGATCGCACCTAACACCAGTGCCGAGATCATCGATGATCGCATCAGTACCGAACACCTGGACCTGCGCCTGGAACGGCTCGCTTCTGGCCTGGAAAACCCCTGGGCCCTGGCCAGGCTGCCTGATGGCCGCTTTCTGGTCAGCGAACGGTCCGGGTACCTGACGCTGGTCAAGCAAGACGGCACCACCACCCGGGTGAATGGCGTGCCACAAGTCCATTCCCGTGGCCAGGGAGGTCTGCTGGATCTCGCCCTGCACCCCTCCTGGGGGAGCGGGGAGTACGATTGGATCTATTTCAGCTGGAGCAAGCCAGACAGCGGTAACACCGCCACGGCCCTGAGTCGCGCCAGGCTGGAAGGCGAAAGCCTGGTCGAGGTCGAGGAACTGTTCGTGCAGGATCGTTACTCCAGCCCGGGGCGCCACTACGGTTCACGGCTCGCCTGGCTACCCGACGGCACCCTATTGATGAGTATCGGTGATCGTGGCACCACTCCGGAACGAGCCCAGGACAAGGGCGACCACGCCGGTAGCGTGCTGCGCCTGACCGATACCGGTGGGGTACCCGATGACAACCCCTTCGTCGATGATGACGATGTCCTCGACGAGATCTATACCACAGGCAACCGCAATATCCAGGGCATGATCGTGACCGCCGACGGCGACATCTGGGCCAGTGAGCATGGACCACGGGGCGGCGACGAAATCAATTTCATCGAGGCTGGTGAAAACTACGGCTGGCCAGAAGTGAGCCAGGGGCGGGACTACGGCACTGGCGAGCCCATCGGCGCGGACTCCCTGCCGGGCATGCGCGATCCGGCCCATGTCTTCGAGGGCACCCTGGCGCCATCTGGCCTGGCCCAGGTCACCGCCGACGTCTTTCCCGACTGGCAAGGCGACCTGCTGGCTGGCGGACTGCGCAGCGAACGGCTCGTGCGCCTGACGCCGGAGGGAAGCGATATCGTTGCCATCGAGACCATACTCGATGGCCACATCGGGCGTATCCGCGATGTCCGTCAGGGCGAGGACGGCACTCTCTACCTACTCAACGACGATCCGCAGGGCAGCCTCTACCGGCTGGTGCCAGCCGATTGATTCCTTCGGCAGGCGCCGGGGATGGGGGAATCGTGCTGGAAAAGCGCCTGCGCGAGTCAAAGAAACTAGCGGAACTCGGCGTACTGGCCGCGGATTCCGGGAATGAGGCCGAAAACCGTCACAATGAAGCGGAAAGGCCGGTCGCGAGGGGCCAGAACAGGCGGTCACTATGGCGCGGAATACGCACCTGTCGGGTACCCTTCGGCCAGAGCGACCTAGTCTGGCGTGAGGCCGCGCAGCCGCTCGCCACGACGCCGCAGCAACTCCAGGGTCGTGAGCATCAGCATCGACAGCAGCACCAGCATGGTGGCCACAGCCAGGATGGTGGGGCTGATCTGCTCGCGAATGCCCGACCACATTTGGATCGGCATGGTGCGCTGTTCGGGGCCAGCTATGAAGAGCACCACCACTACCTCATCGAAAGAGGTAATAAAAGCGAACAGGGCCCCCGAAACCACACCTGGGGTGACCAGCGGCAACACCACCTTGAAGAAGGTCCGGGTCGAATTGGCACCCAAGCTATGGGCGGCACGGATCAGAGTGGTATCGAAGCTCGAGAGAGTCGCAGTCACGGTAATCACTACGAAGGGGATACCGAGCGCCGTGTGAGCAAGGATCACACCCAGGTAAGTCTGGGCCAAGTTGACCTTGGAAAAGAAGAAGAACATGGCCGCCGCGGAAATGATCAGCGGCACGATCATCGGCGAAATGAGCAGTGCCATGATCGCCCCCCGTGCCGGCATGTTGCGGCTCGATAGGCCCAGTGCCGCGATGGTGCCCAGCACGGTCGCCAGAATCGTCGAGGCGATACCGATGATGAAGCTGTTCTTGATCGCATTGAGCCAGGCTCGAGATGTAAAGAAGTCCTGGTACCAGCGTAACGAGAAGCCCTCCGGATCCAGGGCCAGCATCTTCTGCGAAAAGGTAAAGTAGGGCTGAGCATTGAAGGAGAGCGGGATGATGATCAGCAGCGGTCCCACCAGGAACAGGAAGATCAGTGCACAGATGCCGAGAAAGACATAGTGCCAGATACGCTCGCCACGTGTGGCATAAGCAGGTATGGCCATCGGATTACCCCAGCTTGACCTTGTCGACGCCAATCAGGCGGTTGAACACGAGATAGAAGATGATCACCACGAATAGCAGGATCGAGGCGATTGCCGCGGCCAGTCCCCAGTTGAGCGAGGTCTGCATGTGGTAGGCAATATAGTTGGTGATGAATCGACCCGACTGCCCGCCAACCAGCGCCGGTGTGATGTAGTAACCGATGGAGAGAATAAAAACCAGAATACCGCCCGCCGCGATGCCGGGTATGGTCAACGGAAAGTAGATCCGCCGGAAACAGAGGAACGGACGACCACCGAGCGAGCGAGCCGCCCTCATGTAGCTGGGTGGTATGGTCTTCATGACCGAATAGAGCGGCAAGATCATGAACGGCAGCAATATATGGGTCATGGCAACGATGGTGCCGGTCTTGTTATGTATCATCTGCCATCGTGCCTCATCGGCAATGACGCCAACCGCTACCATTACATCGTTGAGCACGCCCTGGGACTGCAGAATGGCGATCCAGGTGGTAGTTCGCACCAGCAGCGACGTCCAGAACGGTAACAGCACCAGAATCATCAACAAGTTAGAATGGCGCAACGGCAGGTTGGACAGCAGGAACGCGATGGGGTAGCCAAGCAACAAGGTCAGGCCGGTGATCACAGCGCTCATCCAGAAGGTGCGCCAGAACAGGTTGACATGAATGCGCTGATTTTCCGGTGCGCGAACGATTTCGCCATCCGGTGTGAGCCGGCGGTCCAGCGCCATCAGGTAGTAGGAAATCGTCAGTGGCGTGGCTTCACGCTCGATCAGCTTCCAAGTATCCAGATCACCCCATCGGGCATGAGCGTCAATCAGGGCCTCCTTGTAGGGCGGCTCCATGGTTCGCAGACCCCGCGCCGTTCTGGTGATCGCCGAGCGCATGCCCGATTGCTCGTAATTGAGCCGGCTCGACAACAGCCCCAGATTACGCGCCTCCTGTCCCTCCAGCAGGTCCGCAGCCAGGGCGGCAAAAACCGGCTCATCGGGAAGCGACTGGCGATCCCAGCCCTCCAACGCTTCGACGGTCCGCGTCAGGCCGGCCGAGACTTCAGGGTTGTCCACACTGCGCCACAGCATGTCGAAGATCGGCATGACGAATGCGATGACCAGAAACAGCAACAGGGGCGATACCAGCAGAAACGCCTTGATCTTCGACCGACGCACGGCACGCCGCAGGCTGACCTTGAGCGGCACCCCATCGGCGGTAGTCAAGGGGGAAGAGGGAGATTCAGACACGCAGGCCTCTCCAGTAAGCGGCAGAACGATTCAGAAGAATTCGACTGAAATGCAGCCGCCACCCGAATGGCATCGGGTAGCGGCAAGGTCTTACTGGGCCAGCCAGGCGTCGAAACGCTGACTCAGCTCATCGCTGTAGTCCGCCCAGAACTCGTCATCCTTCTGAATGGCAGTGGCAAAGTTGGGGCCATAGGTGGGCATATGCGGCATCATGTCGATACCGGCTTCGGCATGGGTCGAAACCATATCAGACGAGGACATGCGTGCCGGGCCGTAGGAGATGTAGCGTGCCTGATCGGCAAGCCGCTGGGTGTCGGTGGCGAAGTAGAGATAGTCGCGCACCTTGTCCATCTTGCCGGTCGGCACCACCCAGCCATCCAGTTCGAATACCTGGGCGTCCCAGATGATCTCGAACGGCTGGTCTTCGCTGACCATGGCGTCGAAGATACGGCCATTGTAGGCAGAGGCGAATGCCACTTCCTGATCAGCCAGCAGTTGCGGAGGCTGGGCACCCTCTTCCCACCAGATCACGTTGTCCTTGATGGTATCGAGCTTGGCAAAGGCTCGTTGAATGCCCTCTTCAGTCTCGAGCATGTCGTAGACGTCGTCGCGATCAACGCCGTCGGCAATCAGTGCCCACTCCAGGTTGTTGATGGGGCGACGCATCAGCGCGCGTTGGCCGGGATAGTTCTCCAGATCGAAGACATCTTTGATAGTGCTCGGCTGATTGTCCTCCGGGAACATGTCGCTATTGAACGCCACGATGTTCGAGTAGACGATCGACGCCACGAAACACTCACCAAGGGCGCCATCGACGAAGTCCTCACTAGGCGGCGTACCGTCAGGGGCATCGGCGAGCAGCTCATCATGATCCAACGGCTCGATCAGACCCTCGGCGCAGGCGATCATGGCATCCGCCGGCAGCATGTCGACCAGGTCCCAGGTAACGTTGCCGGCCTGGCTCTGTGCCCGAAGGCCGGCCAGGGCATTGGCGCTACGATCGATGTTGACGATCTCGTCGCCGGTCTTCTCCATCCAGGGTTCGTGATAGGCCTTCTGCTGACTCATGCTGTAGGCACCACCCCAGGAGACGATGTTGAGCGTTTGCTCTGCCTGGGCCACGCTTGCCAGACCGACGACGGAGGCGCCTGCCACCGCTAGTGCCAAGGTGCGGCGAACCGCTCGCTTGTGATTTCCCTGTAGTATCATGTCACTTCTCCACTTGTTGTTGTTGCTAACCTTCTATTGCACTGCCAGCCTATATCAGGCTGCTTTACCACTATCCGTTACCCGTCCCACCATTGCCTATTTAACCCATTGCCCGATCAACTCAGGCATCCAATGCCCGGCAATCCTTGCTCGACCAGCCGACCTTGATGGTCTGACCGGGCCTAAGGGAAGGATGACCTTTGGCGTTCGGGGTCTTGAGGATGAACTCATCGTTACCACATACGGTTAGCCGGGTACGCAGATGATCGCCAAGATAGATCACTTCCTTGACCTCCCCCTCGAAACAGTTGTCGAAGGGTGGAGAGTCGTCCAGCAAGATAGTGACCCGCTCTGGCCGCAGTGAAAGGGTCGTTCTCGCTCCGACACCGCCCGCTGCCACCGCCTTGGCCAGCACGATCTCACCACTGTCGAGCCGAACCTGGCAGTCGTCACCGATATGCTCGACGACTTCACCCTGGAGGCGGTTGTTCTCGCCGATAAAATAGGCCACGAAGGCGTTCTCGGGCTCTTCGTAAAGTGTTTCGGGCGTTGCCAACTGCTGGACGATGCCATCGTTGAAAACGGCAATCCGGTCCGACATGGTCAAGGCTTCGGTCTGGTCGTGGGTCACGTAGATCATGGTCACGCCCAGGCTGGCGTGAATACGCTTGATCTCGTACTGCATTTCTTCACGAAGGTTCTTGTCCAGCGCACCCAGGGGTTCATCCATCAGCACCAGCTCGGGCTCGAAGACCAGCGCACGTGCCAGTGCGACACGCTGCTGCTGCCCGCCGGAGAGCTGGGCCGGGCGGCGATCGCCGAATTCTTCCAGGCGTACCATTGCCAATGCATGATCGACCTTTTTCCTGGTTTCGGCCTTGGAGAGATGCCGCACCTCCAGAGGAAAGGCGAGGTTTTCGGCAACGGTCATGTGGGGAAAGAGAGCATAGTTCTGAAAAACCATGCCGATTCCCCGCTTGTGAGGCGGCAAGCCGCTGATTGGCTCACCCTTGAGGAGAATTTCGCCATGAGTCGGGGTCTCGAAACCCGCCATCATCATCAGGCAAGTCGTCTTTCCCGAGCCAGATGGTCCCAGAAGTGTGACAAATTCACCTTGCTGAATGTCCAGGTTGAACCCCTTGACCACCAGCTCGACGCCGTCATAGCTCTTCTGAACATTCAAAAAACGAGCAAAGCACTCACCCGTGTCTATCGTTTCCCTGGCATCTGCTTCTACTTCGAGACTATCGTTCATGCATGGTTCCCGCTAATAGCCAGCAACCGGCGGATCGCTTGGTGTCGAAGACTTCCGCTAGCCACCTGGCCAAGTGGTCTTGTTCTCATTGGAATGGGACGACACTAGTCCGATAACGACAGGTGCCGCAACCCCTTAGAGTTCAATCAGCGTTGAAGGCATTGTGGACATTTGTGAGCAAAATCAGCTAGTGGCGCGTCAGGGCAAATGTGGCCTACAGTACCTTCCCGATTGAGCAGGGCCAGGAGTTAAAAGTGCACGTTCAACCACAGCATGCCGATGTCGCGATCATTGGTGCGGGCATTGTCGGCCTGTCGACTGCCTGGGCACTGATCGAAGAGGGCCGCGAAGTGGTACTGATCGATCCGGGGCCTCCCGGTGGCGAAGCTTCTTCCGGCAATGCTGCGACACTGGCTAACTATGCGGTTGAACCGCTTGCGCGACCCTCACTACTCCCAACCCTGCCATCCTTGCTCTTCTCACCGGCCTCCCCCTTTCACCTGCGCTGGCGACACTTGCCTCGCCTGACGCCATGGCTGCTACGCTTCGTGGGCGCCGCCAGGCGCTCCCGAACAGAGCATGCCACCCGCACGCTATGTCATCTGCTGGCACCTTCACTCGATGACTGGCTGGCCCTGCATTCATCGATACAGACCGACAGCGAGGCAGCCGCTCTACATCAGCGGGGAGCACTATATTTTTTCCGCCGAACCCGCAACTGGCAGTTGGCACGCAGCGACTTCGAGGCACGACAGCGGCTAGGCGTGGCACAGCTGTACCTGAATGCACAGGAAACCGCCGCCCTGGAGCCCGCCCTGGATGGCATCGCCCAGGGTGCCATTCTGTTTCCTGAAGCCTGCCATTTTGGTGACCCTTTGCGGCTGGCCAATGGCCTGGCCAAGCAACTCGAACGCCGTGGCGCCACCTTCATTCCAGCCCGGGCCGTCTCGCTCGAGCGTCACGCCCACGGGGTCAGCATCCTAACCGACGCCGGCGATTGGCATGCCGAGCAGGTAGTCGTCGCCGCCGGTGCGTGGTCACAGCCATTGGCCAGGTCGGCCGGAGACCGCATCCCGCTGGAAGTCGAGCGTGGTTATCATCTTGAGTTTTCCGGTGCCGAGACTCTGCTCAGCCGCCCCTGCTGTCCGGCCGAGAATGCCTTCTACATGACACCGCTTGAGGGAAGACTGCGCATTGCCGGCACCGTGGAATTGGGCCATCCCGCCGATCCAGCCAACCACGCCCGCCTCGCCTACCTGCGCCGACACGCCGAAGCCATGTTTGGCCCCTTGGGTGCAGCAAGCCACGAATGGCTGGGGCTAAGACCATCACTTCCGGACTCCTTACCGGTGATCGGCCCGGCTGCGATACCGAACGTCACTTATGCCTTTGGCCATGGCCACCTGGGGCTCACCCTGGCCCCCACCACCGGCCGCCTGGTCGCGGCCAGCCTGGCCGGCAAGGCGCCCCACTGGCTGCGGCACTGCCATGCCAGTCGCTTTGCCCGGTAGCCCCTTTTCGAAGGGATGAAGAACAGGTGTTTCAACCGGTTCGAAAACCACTCTCCCGATCTGTACAATACTTGTCCACGATCAGGCCAATGTCTTGGGGGCGTCGCAGGAGCGCCTTTTGCAACAAGACTGGTATCGTTGGCTAAAGCCGCCACACTCTCAATTGCAGTCAGCTGTATCGAGACTCACTCGATCGTCCGGACTAATAGGAGAAACGGCATGTACAAGAAGATCATGGTGCCAATCGACTTGGCACACCTCGAAGTACTTGAACCCTCCTTGCAAGCGGTCGCCGACCTGGCCCGCCATTACGATGCCGAGGTGTGCTACGTTGGAGTCACATCCTCCGCACCAGGCAGCGTCGCGAGAACACCGGAGGAGTTCACTCTCAAGCTGGAGGCGTTCGCCCAGGAGCGATCCAGGGTGCATGGCCAACCGGTCTGCACCCATACCATTGTCAGCCCCGATCCGATCGCCGGTCTCGATGATGACCTGATAAAGGCCATAGAGGATGTCGGAGCCGACCTGGTGGTCATGCCCACCCATCCGCCCAAGCACCTGGACGTCATCATGCCTTCCCATGGCGGCAAGGTGGCTACCCACACCAAGGCATCGGTTTTTCTCGTCAGGCCGAAGAATTCCTGACGATTTTCACAACTCATACATAAACCCGACGACACCAATTGCAAGGGAGATGTCTAGTGGCTAACCAAAACAGAGACGAAAACGACAAGGAGCCCAACGCCGGCTCCGAGGGTATACCGGCCCCGGAGGGGCCAGCAAACCTTATCGATACCGATTACGTCATCGGACAGGACAACATCACACCCTCGCCGCTGGGCGTTAACCTGGACCTGCATGGCAAGGTCTTCACCATCTCGTCCATCGTGATCCTGTTCTTCGTGATTATCACCCTGGCCCTGCAGGATCAGATCACGCCGATCTTCAACGTCGCCTTCAGCTTCTTGACCAGCAACTTGGCCTGGTTCTTTCTGCTTTCAGCGAACGTCTTCGTGCTGCTCTCCATCGTGCTGATCTTCACCCCTCTGGGCAAGGTGCGCATCGGTGGACAAGACGCTACGCCCGACTTCAGCTATGCCGGCTGGTTCGCCATGCTGTTTGCTGCCGGCATGGGAATAGGGCTGATGTTCTACGGGGTCTCAGAGCCCTTGACCCACTTCGGGACTGCCTTGGGCGGCACTTCCATGGAGAATGGGGCGCGTACCGACTGGGCACCACTGGGCGCCGCCGCTGGTGACGAGCAGGCCGCGATCACTCTGGGCATGGCCGCCACTATCTTCCACTGGGGCTTGCACCCCTGGGGCATCTACGCCGTCGTGGCGCTGGCACTGGCCATCTTCTCTTACAACAAGGGCCTGCCGCTAACCATGCGCTCGATCTTCTACCCCATTCTCGGCGAGCGCGTCTGGGGCTGGCCGGGCCATGTGATCGACATACTGGCGGTATTCGCCACCCTGTTCGGTCTGGCCACCTCGCTGGGTATCGGTGCCTCACAGGCCACGGCGGGCCTTGGTTACCTGTTCGGCATCCCGGATAACAATGTCACCATGGTGCTGCTGATCTCTGGCATCACAGTCGTGGCCATGGGCTCGATCTTTCTGGGCGTCGAGAAGGGCGTACAGCGCCTGTCCCAGTTCAACATGAGCTTGGCCTTCCTGCTGCTGGCCTTCGTTATCATAGTCGGGCCGACGCTGATGATCGCCACAGGCTTCTTCGAGAGCCTGCTTGCCTATTTTGTCCATCTGCCGGCGCTATCCAATCCCTTCGGTCGTGAAGACGCCAACTTCAGCCAGGGCTGGACTGCCTTCTACTGGGCCTGGTGGATCTCCTGGTCGCCCTTTGTCGGCATGTTCATCGCTCGCGTCAGCCGTGGGCGCAGCGTGCGCGAGTTCCTGATCGCCGTACTGCTGATACCATCGACTGTCTCGGTACTCTGGATGACCGCCTTTGGGGGCACTGCAATCGATCAGGTGATCAACCAGGGCTTTGAAGGGGTTCAGGAAGCGGCTCTTGAGCTGCAGTTGTTCGTGATGCTCGACCAGTTGCCTCTGGCCCAGATCACCTCCTTCGTGGGGATCTTGCTGGTGGTGGTATTCTTCATCACCTCGTCCGACTCCGGCTCGCTGGTGATCGACTCCATCACCGCCGGCGGCAAGGTCGACGCGCCGAAGCCCCAGCGCCTATTCTGGGCGATCATCGAAGGCGCCATCGCCATCGCCCTGCTGCTGGGTGGCGGACTGGCGGCCCTGCAGACAGCTGTGATCACCACCGGCCTGCCCTTTACGCTGGTGCTGCTGATCGCCTGCTACGCCATCATCAAGGGCTTGATGAGTGAACCTCGCGGCTGAGCCGAGCGCTAACCTGACGTGCCTTGGCCTGCAGCACAGTGGCCTTGAGTACTGAGCAAGCAAGGTTGAGAAATCGTCAACGAGCCAGCAAGGCGGCCCTCGGGCCGCCTTTGGCGTGCTGGTTCCCCGCTCGCCATCATTCAGCTCGCCGGACCCTGATATGATGACCCGCCTCGAGAGACGCCCCGAGCGACACCTTACGATGCAGGTTTGGGTGCATCAGTGGAATGTGATCAGTCAAGCTCAACGCAATAAGGCCTTCAGCCACTGGTAACCCGTGAACGTATCGGGCATATTTCAGTAAGCCCGCACTACAATTACGATAAAGGAGCCGTTCCACGCCCATGATGGCACCCGAAGACGCCTTTCGTCTGCTCGCCGATGGCTTGGGCAAAGCCGGCACTCCACAGGCATTCGAGCATCTGGTCGAACGCATAGCGTCGATTTTCGATGGGGATCATGTCCTGATCGGCAAGCTGATGCCCAATAATGAAACGATACTCACCGTTGCCTTCTGGTCACGGGGAAGCCTGCAACCTGTGCGTATTCCGGCGAACGTGACCGCTCATTCCGGCGATCGTGACCGATTTGCTCACCGGTCTCTCGCTGGCTCTGGTTTTGTAAGCTGACCGGTCACGATGGGTCAACTTCTGTTTGTAGCGGCGCGGTCTTTTTCCGCATCGATTCTCCTTTGAGTGTCAGGCGGTGGGCGCTGTGCAGCAGCCGGTCCAGGATGGCGTCGGCCACCGTCGCCGCGCCGATGTAGTCATGCCAGTGCTCGATGGGCAGCTGGCTGGCGATCAGTGTCGAGCCCCGGCCGTGCCGGTCCTCGATCACCTCCATCAGGTCTTGGCGCTGCGGTGCGGTCATCTTCTGCATCCCCCAGTCGTCAAGGATCAGCAGGTCGGTCTTCTGTAGCTGGCCCATCAGCCGGGCGTAAGAGCCGTCTCCCTGGGCAATGCGCAGCTGCTCGAACAAGCGCGGCACCCGCAGGTAGCGCACCGAATAGCCCTGCCGGCAGGCCTGGTTGCCCAGCGCACAGGCCAGCCAGGTCTTGCCGCACCCGGTGGGACCGGTGATACATAGGTTGAGCGCTTGTCCGATCCATTCGCCGGTCGCCAGCGGTGCCATGCGGCCCCGCTCCAGGCCGCGTGGATGGCGGTAGTCGATGTCCTCGACGCAGGCCGTCACCCGCAGCTTGGCAGCCTTCAGCAGCCGGTCGAGGCGGCGGTTGTCGCGGTGCAGGACCTCGCGGTCGAGCAGCATGCCCAGGCGGTCCTCGAACGGCAGGTCGTAGGTATCCGGCTGGGTGAGCTGGTGAGCCAGGGCGTCATGCATGCCGGTCAGCTTCAGATGGCGCAGGGTGTCGAGCAGGGGCTGGGTCATCATGGGGCGTCTCCTCCCGTCAGTGGTAGTACTCGGCACCGCGCACGTTGGTGTGGGGCGGCAGGTCGTCAGGCGTATCGGGCAGTCGCACCTGCGGCTGCCGATCCAGCCCCTGCTTGAGGATCGAGGCCACGCTGGCGTAGCGGGTGGTGGGGATTGCCAGGGCATGCGCACAGGCCTGCTCCAGGCGGTCCTTGCCGTAGCGGCGGCTGAGCTGCAGCAGCCCCAGGCAGGCGCGGTAGCCATGCTCAGGATGAGGGCGGTCCTGCAGCTGCCGTTGGGTCATTTCCAGCGTGGCGACGCCGATGCCTTTCGCCCATTCCAGGAAGCGACTCGGCGACCAGTCACGGTGGGCCTGGTGTCGCTTGGGCATGTGCTCGGCCAGTGTCGAAAAGCGCCCCTGCGCGTGGCGCGGATGTGCCGCCACGCGGTGTCCCTTGTGGAACACCTCGACCATGGCGTGGGTCAGGCGCACCTCCAGCACCTGGCCGACCAGGCTGTGGGGGACGCTGTACAGGCGCTTGTCGATGTCGAGGTGGTAGTCGATGCCGGGCCTGGCCTTGCGCCACTCGGCGAACTCGTAGGGTGTCTCCGGCAGGGGGCGGAGTACTGGTCGGTCGATGGCCTCGAACAGGTCGCGTCGGCTCTCCTCGCGGCCCTGGAAGGGCCGGCGGTTGAGGTCGTCGAGCAGTTCGGCGATGGCCTGGTTCAGCATGACCAGGGTGAAGAAGGTGTGGTGGCGCAGGCGCGCCAGGATCCAGCGCTCCACCAGCAGCACGGCAGCTTCTGCCTTGGCCTTGTCCTTGGGCTTGTAGGGCCGCGCCGGCAGCACCGCGACCTGGTAGTGCTGCGCCATCTCGGCATAGGTGGTGTTGAGCTGGCTCTCGTAGCGGCAGGCCCGCGTGACGGCGCTCTTCAGGTTATCCGGGATAAGCAGTTCGGGGACCCCGCCCAGGAACTGGAAGGCACGCTGGTGGGAGCCGATCCAGTCGGGCAGCGCCTGGCTCCAGGTCGCCTCTGCGTAGGTGTAGCTGGACGCTCCTAACACGGCCACGAACACCTGAGCGTTACGCACCTCGCCGGTGGCCTGGTTGATGATGGGTACGGTGGGGCCGCAGTAGTCGATGAACAGCTTCTCGCCGGCGCGGTGGACCTGACGCATGCTGCGCCGCTGACGGCCACGCCAGGCCCGGTAGTGATGGCAGAACTGGCTGTAGCGGTGCGCCTTGTCGCCATGGGCCTCCACGTACTCGGCCCAGAGCAGCTGCAGAGTCACGCCCTTGCGCTTGAGCGCCTGGTGGACCTGGAAGTAGTCCGGTGCTGAGAAGCGCACCGGCGGCGTCTTGGCCGGGAACAGTCGCGCCTCCAGCGCCGTCTCGTCGGTGCCGTCCGGCAGCGGCCACGTGACGCCGGCGACCTGCGCCAGGCTTACGTACTTGCTGACAACGCCCTTGGAGAGGCCACAGGCCCGCGCAATCTTCTCGTGGCTGAGCCCGGCGTCGTACTTGAGGCGCAACACCTCGGTGATGGTTCGCATAGGAATCCTCGGTGCTGGCATCGTCCCCTCCCGGGCCAAAGGCAAAAGGAGGGGTATGCCGTAGAAGTCCGAATTATTCCAGCGAGTTAGGTGCGATTCCGGGATCGTGACCGATGATTCCGGCAACGTGACCGTGGATTCCGGGGAAGACGCCGAAATCGGTCACGATGAAACGGAATGGGCGGTCACGATGGCCCGGAACAGGCGGTCACGATAGAACGGAACGGTCGGTCACGATGACCCGGAATACGCA
>NZ_QPKI01000019.1 GCF_003339685.1 Halomonas sp. DQ26W
CGATGTGAGTGAATGTCCGATGGACGGTACTGTAGAGGCAGTAAGCGTGCCGACATTGGATAAACAAAATAAAAACAGATGGTTGCCATGAATTCGACAATCATACCTAATCAAGATTAGGCAAGATGTTGCCTGAATCGAGCAAGATCTTGCCCAGCGGGCAAGAAGTTGCCTAATTTTTCTTTGCCTTGTGGTAGGCATGCCTAGCAAGGCTAACTCGAAACAGCGGCTACTGGGCATGCTTGCAGGTGAAGCAACGTGCCTCCTGAGGCATGATCCAGCTCTACATGGACGACACCACCTACGAGCGCCACGTCAGCGAGCAGCAGGGCAAGCTGAATGCCTTCTACCCGAGGCTGAGGCGACCATTTAAAGAAAAAAGCCCGGCCGAGAGGCCGGGCATAAAGACAGCAGTTGGCTGCCGAGAGAGCACGGAAAAACAGGATGAATCAGTGGTGGAAGCGCTCGGCGGCTTCGCGGGCCAGAGAACGGATAGCGTCCCAATCCTCGGCTTCGATCAGCGACTTGGGGGTCAGCCAGGAACCGCCTACACACATCACATTCTTCAAGGCCAGGTAATCCTCGGCGTTATTCACGCCGATCCCGCCGGTGGGACAGAAACGCGCTTCGGGAATCGGGCCCGCAAAAGCCTTGAGTGCCTTGACGCCGCCGCTGGCCTCGGCAGGAAAGAACTTGAAGCGCCGGTAGCCGTACTGCCAACCGGTCATCAACTCGGACACGGTGGCAACGCCGGGCAGCATGGGTACCGGGCTGGTCACACCGTAGCGATAGAGCGCCTCGGTGGTCCCCGGAGTCACCACGAAGTCGGCACCGGCCTGCTCGGCCTGTCGGTACTGGGCCGGGGTCAGCACGGTGCCCACCCCGATGCTGGCCTGAGGCAGCGCCTCGCAGAGACGGCGGATCGCCTCCAGGGCACAGTCGGTACGCAGCGTCACTTCCAGCACGGTCAACCCGCCCTCTACCAGGGCACGACCCAGCGGCACGGCATCTTCCAGCCGCTCGATGGCCAGCACCGGGATCACCTCGGCCTTGAGGCAGATGCTGTCGAGCTCGGTGGTCCGGGTGGAGGGAAGCTGTTTATCGATGGTCATGAGCAAGCACTCCAAAAAAGTCGGCCAATAACGATCAGGGTGCCCAGTAGATGGCCAGCGGGCAGGAAAGAAAGGCGCGGATGGGAAGTTCGCGCAAGTCATCACCGTCCAGCGCACGGGCCAGAACGCTGCGCTTGTCGCCACCCGTGATGTGCAATACGTGACGGCGGGCCTGATGAAGCCGGTCTGCGCTGAGGGTAATGCGTGCCTGGGGCTGGCTCGGCGAGCGTACCGCGACGACGGCATCACCGGTGGAGAGCGCCAGCTCCAGCTCCCGGCTGTCGGGAAACAGCGATGCCGTATGGCCGTCGCTGCCCATACCCAGCACCACCAGGCTCGCAGGCCAGCTCAACGCCTCGATGCGTCGGGACACCGCCTCGACGCCCTGCTCGGGCGTCTCGTCGTCGGTGACAAGCGAGATGAAATTGGCCGCCGCTGCAGGCCCCACCAATAGATGCTTCCGGACCAGTCGAGCATTGCTAGCTTCGGCGGATTCGGGAACCCAGCGCTCGTCGGCCAGGGTCACGTCGATCCGCGACCAGGGCAACTGCCGGGAGGCCAGGGCCTGGAAGAAGGGCACTGGTGTCGAGCCACCAGAGAGGATCAGCAGGACACGCTCCTGCCTCGCTAGGTCCTGCTCCAGAGCCTCTGCGACGGCTTCGGCGAGCTGTTCGGCAAGTTGATCCCGGGGCTTGGCATCCAATAGCGACATATCAATAATCCTCGTACCAGCTGCGTCCATCCTGGGTGATCATGGCGATAGAGGCCACAGGCCCCCAGGAACCTGCCGGATAGCGCCGGGGCGGATCGCCCTGGCTCTTCCATGCCGCAATCAGGCTATCGCACCAGTGCCAGGCGTGCTCGACCTCGTCGCGACGCACGAAGAGGTACTGCTGCCCCTTCATCACCTCGAGCAGCAAGCGCTCGTAGGCATCGGGAATTCGAGTCTTGGGGAAGGCGCTGCCGAAGTCCAGGTGCAGTGGCCCCCGACGCAGGCGCATGCCCTTATCCAGGCCGCTGTCCTTGGTCAGCACTTCCAGGGCGATACCCTCGTCGGGTTGCAGACGAATGATCAGCTTGTTGGCGGCCAGGTTGCGCTGGTCGGGGTCGAAGATATAGTGCGGCTGCTGGCGAAAGTGAATGACGATCTGCGACAGCTTCTCGGGCATGCGCTTGCCGGTGCGCAGATAGAAAGGCACCCCGGCCCAGCGCCAATTGGCGACGCCGGTCTTCATTGCCACGAAGGTCTCGGTCTCGCTCTCGCGGTTGGCCCCTTCCTCCTCCAGATAACCGGGTACGCTATGGCCGTCGATGGAGCCCGCGATGTACTGGCCGCGCACCACGTCGCGCCCCAGGGTATTTTCGCTGAAGGGCTCCAGCGCCTTGAGCACCTTGACCTTCTCGTCGCGGATAGCATCGGCGTCCAGATTGGCCGGTGGGTCCATGGCAATCAGACAGACCAGTTGCAGCAGATGGTTCTGGACCATGTCGCGCAGCTGTCCCGCCTTGTCGAAGTAGCCCCAGCGGCCCTCGATACCGACCTGTTCGGCCACGGTGATCTCGACGTGGGAGATATTGTTCTGATTCCACTGGGTGCCGAACAGGGGATTGGCGAAACGCAGGGCGATCAGGTTCTGGACCGTCTCCTTGCCCAGGTAGTGATCGATGCGATAGACGCGGGACTCGGGAAACACCGAGCCGATGGCATCGTTGATTTCGCAGGAGGTCTCGTAGTCGTAGCCAATCGGCTTTTCGACCACGACCCGCGACAGCTCATCCAGGCAGTCACTGCTCTGCAGATGCTGGCAGATTTCGCCATAAAGGCTGGCCGGCACCGCCAGATAGACCACCAAAGGGCAGATCACGGTCTCGTGGCGAACGGCGGAGCGCCATTCGGCGATGGCCTGATAACCTTCGGCGGTACCAAAGTCCAGCTGGAGGTAATCGAGGCGCGCCATGAATCGCTTGAGCACCTCACGATCCAGTTCGCTGCTCTTGACGTAGGTCTGCAGCGCCTCGGTGACACGCTTGCGAAACCCTTCGGCCTTCAGCTCCTGGCGGGCAAGCCCGAGAATACGGGTATCGTCGTGCAGCAGGCCTTCCCGATCCAGATGGTAGAGAGCAGGGTAGAGCTTGCGCAGCGACAGGTCGCCCAAGGCACCGAAGAGTGCCAGGTCGATAACCGCCCGGCTATCGTCTTCCAGCCGCTTGTGTGAATTCATGCACGCCCCCATCTGGTTAACTTACGGAAAAAATACGCCATTGCCACGCCGAACAGCAAGCATATTCTGTAATATTACGGCAAGAAGCCTTTGCCCTCTGCTACCGTTCGCGTCCTAACAAGGGTTCGCGCTAGGATAGTGGTGAAAATGTTGTTAAATCACCACATCACCCAACTGCCGGCGCATCGCGCCAAGCCGTCACGGAGAGCTCGCCCCCCATGGCCAATCACGACCTGCTTCAGCGTATTCGCCAACGCCTCGAAGAGCTGAATCGCTCCGAGCGCAAGGTCGCGGACGTCATCCTCGCCGACCCCTCCCGCGCCACCGGCCTCAGTATCGCCAGCCTTGCCCAGGCGGCCTCCGTCAGCGAACCCACGGTAAACCGTTTCTGCCGCAGCTTCGATGCCAAGGGCTATCCGGACTTCAAGATCAAGCTAGCCCAGAGCCTGGCCGGCGGCACACCCTATGTCAGCCAGGCGGTAGAACCGAGCGACGGCGCCACGGAGTACACACGCAAGATTTTCGGCGCCACCATCGCCGCGCTGGACGAGGCCAGCCGCGAGCTGGATCCGGCACGCATCGAGCGCGTGGTGGACTACCTGATCCAGGCCAAGCAGATTCACTTCTTCGGCCTTGGCGCTTCGGGTGCGGTGGCACAGGATGCCCAGCACAAGTTCTTTCGCTTCAACCTGCCGGTCACGTCCTACGTGGACGTGCTGATGCAGCGGATGGTGGCAGCCGCCTGTCATACCGGTGACGTGGTGGTGGTGATCTCCTGGACCGGCCGTACCCGGGAACTGGTCGACATCGCCCGCCTGGCACGTGAAAGCGGCGCAGTGGTGCTGGGTATCACCGCACCCGCCTCACCGCTGGCCAGGGAGTGCACCGAGACGCTTGAAGTCGCCACTCCTGAGGATACCGACGTCTACATGCCGATGACCTCGCGCATGATCCAGCTCACCCTGATCGACGTGCTGGCCACCGGCGTTACCCTGCGTCGCGGCGAGGACTTCCTGCCGCATCTGAAGAAGATAAAGGACAGCCTGCTGGAGACGCGCTACCCGGTCGGCTAGCCAGGGAAACGTTGCGGTTATCGCCGGGGCGCCTCTCGGCGCCAGTCGCGATGGGAACCAGCGCTCCTACAGCTGTCTTGTCATACCATGGTGGTAACTGCTAGGCGCCTTTCGGCGCGATCGTTCGTCAAGCAGTGCTTCCCAGGACGTTGCTCAAGGACCATCGGTAACGACCAGGGCCGTGACGGCGATCTCCACCTTCAGTTCGTCGGCGGGCATGGGTGCACAGACGCAGGTACGAGCCGGGGCATGGCCGGTGGGCACCCAGGCATCCCACACCGCGTTCATGGCGGCGAAGTCGTGGCCGTCCTTGAGGTAGAGGGTTGCCGTGAGCAGGTTCTCCCGGTCGGAGCCGATCTCGGCGAGCAGCGCATCGACTCGTGCCAGCATGCTCTCGGTCTGCTCGGTGATGCCACCCTGGCGCGCCTCGGGCCCGGCGACCTGGCCGCAGAGATAGGCGATGCCGTTGTGGATCACGGCGCGGCTCATGCGAGCCTTGGTGTCGTGGCGAACGATGGTCATGAGACCTCCAGTGAGCTGAGACAGCGGAAACAACCGCCGTGGAAATGATTGAGCGTAAATCTTACCGCATCACTCGGCACAGTCGATGCATTTCAGAACCAATGGATCCCACTCCAGGCGTTTCTTGCTGATCCATTCCCCACATTCTATGCATTCGCCATACTCACCTTTCTCGATTCGAGCCAATGCCCCGGTTATGCGTCGCAGAGCCAATTGTCGGCGCTCTTCCTCGGCCTTGGCCATGGCCTGGCCTTGCATGGCGTCCATGCGTGACAACCGCCCGACAGCGGTCTGGTCGAGCATTACGGTGTCGCGAGCACCGCTGCTCGACTGGCTCTCCTCGGTCAATTCCACTCGTAATGACTCGAGTCGCTCGACGACAGCCGACATATCGAGTTCAGGATGATTCATGCTTGCCTCCTCCCTGCGCGCCGGACCGCGTTGATAGAAAAAACAGGCCCGGCAAACTGCTATCATACGTCGCCCCGCCAACCACGTGGCAGGCTTGTTCTGCTGACCTCATCATGCCAGCACTAACGGAGAGCGTCATGGGCTACCGGACCCTATTGCGGGATCATCGCGGCCTGCTGGGCATATCGTTCCTGGCGATGTTTACCTCGAGCCTGGGGCAGAGCTTCTTCATCGGCCTGTTCCAGGTACCGATCAGCCAGCAACTGGAGCTTACGGCAGGCCAGTTCGGCACCGCTTATGCCCTGGTGACCCTGGTCGCCGGCTTCGCCATGTTGCGCCTGGGCCCCAGTATCGACTGGGTCTCTCCGCGGCGCTTCGCCGTGATCGTGCTGGCCGCCCTGACAGGCGGCGTATTGCTGCTGACCCTGTCGCCCTGGTGGGTGCTGGGCTTGCTGGGACTCGGCCTGGTCCGCCTGTGCGGCCAGGGTATGATGACGCACCTCGGCAACACCTTGGCCGGGCGAGAGTTCGTGACCATGCGGGGCCGCGCCCTTGGCCTGGCGGGCATGGGAATCATGCTCGGGGAAACCCTGCTGCCCCCGCTGATGGCCGCGCTGCTGGTCTTCCTTGGCTGGCGCGAATTATGGTGGCTCTTCGCGCTGGTGCTGGCCGGGCTCTGGGTACCCCTGCTGCTACGCGCACCCTGGCCAAGGGCACCAGGCCAGCGTCCGGTGGAAGGCCAGCCCCGCCATGGCCCCCGCCCCTTCCGCGACCCTAACTTCTGGAAACTTCTGCCGCTGCTGATGACACTACCGATCACCATGACCGGTCTCTTCATCTATCAGGCGGTCATGACACATGAGCTAGGCAGTAGTCTTGGCGTCTATGCCCTGGCACTTGCAGGCATGGGGCTGGCCAAGCTGCCCGGCGCCCTGCTCGGCGGCCGCTGGGTCGACAGGCTGGGGCCGGTTCGCCTGGCCAGGCTCTACCTGTTGCCCTTCGCCGTGGCGTTGGTCATTGCGATCACATTCGGTGGGCATCTCGGCGTGTGGGCACTGATGGTCGGCGGCGGGCTTGCCATCGGCTCGCAGGAGCCGATCGCCACCAGCCTGCTGGTTCGTATCTGGGGTGCCGAACACCTGGGTACCGTTCGGGCAACCCTGAGTGCCTGTATGGTCTTTGCCACCGGCCTGGCACCCGCAGTACTCGGTTTCGCTCTGGACCTGGGCGCCGGCTTCCCGTCGATACTTGCCGGCATGCTGGCGTTTCTTGTCGGGGGCTGGTGGCTGGCCCAGGGCGTGCTGGCAAGCCAGGCCACACGGGACGCCTGAGTCGGCAACGCCGGCTCGGGGCCGGCGCTGTCGTCAAGATTGCCTGATTGGTTGTCCGTTCAACGTTCAACGTAACAATAGCAGCGGCACGCTGGCCCGCCGCAGCATCGCGGTGGTGGTACTGCCCACCAGCAGATGGCGGATGCGCGAGTGGCCGTAGGCGCCCATCACCAGCAGGTCGATGCCCTTCTCCTCCTTATAGGCCCGCAGGGTCTCCTCCACCTCGCCGGCGCGGATCGCCCCTTCGGCCTCGTGGCCAGCCTCGCGCAGCGCCGTCAGCGCCCATTCGAGCTGCGAGCGGTTGTCGCCGGTCTCGGCGCCGACGATCACCACGTGCACCGGAATGCCGTTGAACAACGGGCTTTTCGCCAGCATCTCGACGCCCTTGCGGGTAGTCTTGCTGCCGTCGAAGGCGAGCATCACCTGCTCGGGGGTCTTGAAGCCGTCCGGTACCATCAGGATGGGGCGATGCAGCGTGCGCACCACCCGCTCCAGATTCGAGCCCAGATGGTCGGCGGCCTGATGTGCGGTTTCGCCGCGCTTGCCGATCACCAACAGGCGGATCTCATCCTGAAGCTCGTCCAGGGTCTCAACCAAGGTGCCGTTACGCTGACGGGTAGCGGGATCACTCACTCCCCCCTCGATGGCCCGCTCCTTGGCCGCCTTGAGCATCAGCCGCCCCTGCTCCTGGGCCACCTTGGCGCGCTGTTCATCGAGTTGGGAGAGCTCCTCGAGCAGATGTTCGCGGGAGCCCAACCCGATGTTGCCCGAAAGGTCCGCCTCGGCAGTCTGTGGGTGGTTGTCCACCACGTGCAGGAAGGTCAGCGGCGCCTCCAGTGCCTGGCTGGCCCAGGCGGCGTAGTCGCACACCCCCTCCGAGAACTGCGAGCCGTCGATGGCGGCCATTACCTGTTCGGTCATCGTGTCGTTTCCTGACTGGCGTATATCGTTATAGGTCCTTCCGTTTCTACCTCATCGGCCAGGGGCTTGACCAGACGCCAGATCAACGCAGGGTGATTTTTCAGGAAGAAACTATTGCAGGAGGGATGAAACTGCTCCCACATGCGTCAACACCAGCCGATGCATGGCCCGCGTGCAGGCTACGTAGAGCAGGTTGCATTCCATGGCGGTGGCATAATTCTGGGGTGTGGGGGTTTTCTTTGGTTCTTCACACTTTGGCGTGAATCTGCTCTGCACAGACTGCATTGTGGAAGGACGCCTTGGTGATAGCGACGCAGGCGCTCCTTGTTGGAGCGCTCGGTTCGGCGCTCCGGCTCCGCATCGCGACTGACGCCGTCAGGCGCCTTGGCGGAGGCCACGGCATTGACGATGGTCGCCGGCACTGGCAACCCCGCCGGGAGGCCTGCGGCCTCCAGTCGTGAGCTGAAGCTACTCCTACAGGGTGGTAGTTATCTGATATGGCAGGAAAAAGTCGCTGTAGCAGCGCTCGGCTCGGCGCCCCGACTCTGCATCGCGACTGACGCCGCCAGGCGCCTTGGCGGAGGCCACAGCGTTGGCGATGGTCGCCGGCACGGGCAACCCCGCCGGGAGGCCTGCGGCCTCTTCACGCCAGTCTGCGTAGTACCTTTTCTTTGACTGCTTTTGGGGCCTTTCCATGCGGCAAAGTCCTGAGGTTCGTCGGTATAGACACAGACGTTGGCATGATGCACGTCACCGTCAGGCGACTCGACATGCGCCGAGAAGAATTCCTTGATCTCGCGACGGCTGCAGTGCGCCTCAAAGGCCTCACGGCAGGTCCATATCTCATGCAAGACGATCGGGTAACTGGCCCCTTTAGCATTCGGGTGGTCGATATGCCGCGTTCGTGAGTATCATGATTTGGCTCCACCAGGCTTCCGTGGGCTTTGCCAGGGAAATAGCCGGCACACGGCGTGCCGACTGGTGTAAAGGCTGCCAAGCATCAATTGCCCTTGATATGTGCAACGAGCGCATCGGCAAAGGTGTCGGTCGTCCCCTTGCCACCGAGGTCCGGGGTCACCTGCTCGGAGCCTGACTCCAGCACACCACGTATGGCGGCGCGCACTCTGCTGGCCTTTTCCTGCATATTCAAGTGATCGAGCATATCGGCGGCAGCCAGCAGCAGCGCACAGGGGTTGGCAACCCCCTGACCGGCAATATCGGGTGCCGAGCCATGCACGGCCTCGAAAATGGCCACGTCCGAACCGATATTGGATCCCGGGGCCAGCCCCAGACCACCGACGAGCCCGGCGCAGAGATCGGACAAGATGTCGCCAAACAGATTGGTCGTCACGATGACGTCGAACCGGTGGGGGTTCATGACCAGCTGCATGCAGGCATTGTCGACGATCATCTCCTCGAATTCGATCGCGGGGTACTCCTTGGCCACTTCACGCGCCACATCGAGGAACAGGCCAGAACTGGTCTTGATGATGTTGGCCTTGTGCACGGCGGTGACCTTCTTGCGACCTCGCTGGCGCGCCAGCTCGAAGGCATAGCGCACGATGCGCTCCGACCCCTGACGCGTCACTCGGATAGAGGACAGCGCCGTCTCGCCATCCTCTGACATGCTCTGCCCGTCGGAGAGATAAGCACCTTCGGTGTTCTCACGTACGGTGATCAGATCGATATCGTTGTAGCGAGAACGGGTACCGGGAAAGCTGATTGCCGGTCTAACATTGGCATAGAGATCAAAGTGGAGACGCAGCTGCACGTTGATCGAGGAGAAACCTTTACCGATGGGTGTCGTGAGCGGTCCTTTCAGGGCGATGCGGTGCTGCTTGATGGCCTCGAGAGTCTCCTTGGGTATCAGCGTGCCATGCTTGTCGAGCGCTTCCAGTCCGGCTTCGAAGAATTCGTAGTGAAAGCCGCAGTCCAGTGCATCCAGAACCCGTAGGGTGGCGTGCATGATTTCGGGGCCGATACCATCCCCTTTCAGGACTGCAATTGTCTGGCTCATCGCGCTCTCCTCCTCGTACATGATGTGGTGGGAACAAGGGAAAATAAAAAAGCCGGCGCACTTCCCGCAGGAAGGGCCGACTGGGGTAAGCGTTACCGCAGCAAAAGAATCGGTATCTGGCTGCCCCGCAGCATGGCGGTGGTGGTACTACCCACCAGCAAGTGACGAATGCGCGAGTGGCCGTAGGCGCCCATCACCAGCAGATCAATGTCACTCTCTTTCTGATAGGCCCGCAGGGTTTCTTCCACTTCGCCGGCGCGAATTGCCCCTTCGGCCTCGTGGCCAGCCTCGCGCAGCGCCGTCAGCGCCCATTCGAGCTGCGAGCGGTTGTCGCCGGTCTCGGCGCCAACGATCACCACGTGCACCGGAATGCCGTTGAACAACGGGCTTTTCGCCAGCATCTCGACGCCCTTGCGGGTAGTCTTGCTGCCGTCGAAGGCGAGCATCACTCGCTGCGGATGCGTAAATGCTTCCGGCACCATCAAGATCGGCCGGTGCAGGGTGCGCACCACCCGCTCCAGATTCGAGCCCAGGTGCTCGCTGGCCTGTTGGTAGGTTTCGCCGCGCTTGCCGATCACCAGCAGGCGGATCTCATCCTGAAGCTCGTCCAGGGTCTCGACCAGGGTGCCATTACGCTGGCGGGTGCCAGGCTCGGCGCCCCCATCCTGGATTGCCCGCTCGCTAGCTGCCTGAAGCATCAGCCGACCCTGTTCCTGGGCAATCTTCGCGCGCTGCTCATCGAGCTGGGAGAGCTCCTCTAGCAGCCGCTCCCGGGAACCCAAACCGATGTTGCCGGAAAGGTCCGCCTCGGCGGTCTGGGGGTGGTTATCTACCACGTGCAGGAAGGTCAACGGCGCCTTCAATGCCTGGCTGGCCCAGGCGGCGGTGTCACACACCCCCGCGGAGAACTGTGAGCCGTCGATGGCGGCCATTACTTGATCTGTCATATCTGTCCTTAAGCGATAGCCTTACCCGCTTGCCTTGACCGCTTGTTTGCCTGTGTCACTGCTTGATCAACGGAAGATGCCGTGACAGGCAGCACGCGCGGTCAGGTCAGCACCAGGCCGCGCCCATGAATATTGGTGCTTACCTGCAAAAGAAGCATCACCGCTGCCTTTGATTGAGCGATTTTCCCAAGGCATGAATGCACGGCAGACATCCTCGAGACGAGAGCTGCGGTAGGTTGGCAGTACAGTAGAAGACATCGGTGAAAAACCCAGAGCCATGAGCTTACGAAAATACATATTCCAATACCTGCTAGTTAGTGAGGAGGAGTGAAGCACGCAACCGTCATTCAAGTCAGGCTGCGTAAACCATGTTGTTCAGTGTCCGCCCATCAGTTTTTCTACGGCGGCAGGGTCGTCATGGACGGCGTAGCGGTCGACGATAGTCGCACTGGCTTCATTCAGGCCAAGCAACTCCACTTCGGTACCTTCACGACGGAACTTGATCACCACACGATCCAACGTCTGCACGGCGGTGATGTCCCAGAAGTGCGCACGTGACAGGTCGATAGTGACCTTCTCCACGGTCTCCTTGAAGTCGAAGGCGTTCCCGAAACGCTCAGAAGAGGCGAAGAAAACCTGGCCCACCACCTTGTAGACCCGGTGGCTACCTTCGTCGGCCTCTTCGGAGCCGATGTAGAGAATGTTGCCGACCTTGTTGGCGAAGTTCATGGCGGCGAGCAGCACACCGACGAAGACGCCAATCGCCAGGTTATGGGTCAGCACCGTGACAACGACGGTGGCCAGCATGACGATGTTGGTGCTCATCGGGTGTTGCTTGAGGTCACGGATCGAGCTCCAGCTGAAGGTACCGATGGAGACCATGATCATTACCGCCACCAGGGCGGCCATGGGAATTTGCGACACCCAGTCGGAGAGGAATACCACCATCATCAGCAGCACCACGCCGGAGATCAGCGAGGAAAGCCGGGTACGGCCGCCGGATTTCACGTTGATCACCGACTGGCCGATCATCGCGCAGCCTGCCATGCCGCCGATCAGGCCGGAGCCGATATTGGCGATGCCCTGGCCCTTGCACTCGCGGTTCTTGTCGCTGGGGGTATCGGTCAGGTCGTCGACGATGGTGGCGGTCATCATCGACTCGAGCAGGCCCACCACGGTCAACATGAGAGCGGTCGGCAGGATGATCATCAGGGTTTCGAAGTTCAGCGGCACGTCGGGCCACAGGAACATCGGCAGGGTATCGGGCAGCTCACCCATGTCGTTCACGCTGCGGATGTCCATGCCGCTGATCATGTAGACAGCGGTGAGTACCACGATGCAGACCAGCGGCGAGGGAATCGACTTGCCGATCTTCGGCACATAGGGAAAGAGATAGATGATGCCGAGCCCGGCCAGGGTCATGACGTAGACGTGCCAGGTGACATTGGTGAGTTCCGGCAGCTGCGCCATGAAGATCAGTATCGCCAGGGCGTTGACGAAGCCCGTGACGACCGAGCGCGACACGAAGCGCATCAGCTCGGCGAGCCTGAGGTAGCCGGCAATGATCTGCAGCACGCCGGTGAGCAGCGTGGCCGCCAGCAGGTATTCGAGGCCGTGCTCGCGCACCAGAAGCACCATCAGCAACGCCATGGCGCCGGTAGCGCCGGATATCATGCCCGGCCGGCCGCCGGTAAAGGCGATGACCACCGCGATACAGAAGGAGGCGTAGAGGCCAACCTTGGGGTCGACACCGGCGATGATCGAGAAGGCGATGGCCTCGGGAATCAACGCCAATGCGACGACGATACCGGCGAGGGTGTCGCCCTTGATATTGGAAAACCAAGTCTGCTTGATGGATTCGAACATGCTATTGCCCAGTCGATGGTTATAGTCGTGCCGTCAGGCGCCAGGGTCTTGTCTCGAACGCCACGCCAAGGCCACACCGGTTCGGTGCAGCTCATCAGGGTCGTCGCGTTTCGGGTCGTGCAGATTGGGCGCGGGGCGCCCACAGCATCGCGTGATGCCAAGCAGTGATGCCAACGAAACGGCCCACCACCGAAAACGGAGGGAAGTGCTTGCGCTAGGGCGGAGTAGCCAGCCCTGTCAGGGGGGTATACACGTTTGGTATCGGTCCTTGCTCTTTTATTGCCGGGCTAAGCATCGACTCTGCCCCTGCTTCGACTTTCGTCTAAGCATTGCCCTGACATGAGCGGCGAAGTCTACCAGAAAAATTGCTGCGCTGCACCCTTGGCACGAAGCCGCCGTTCGAGCTGGCGCTCATACAAGCCTTTGGCCACCAGGGTACCGAGCACCAGGCTCCCGCCGACCAGGGCGACCGGCGCGGGCCGCTCGGCGAGAAGCCACCACACCCACAGCGTACCCACCACCACTTCCAGCAGCATCAGCAGGCCCACTTCGGCGGCAGGCAGGTAGAGCGGCCCGCGCTGGATCAGGGTGAAGCCCAGCGGCAGCAGCACCAGGCAAAGCAGTATCAGCAACAACAGGCTGTCGGCGGGGGGCAACGACAAGCCACCGGTGGCCATGCCGAACAGGCCCGCCACGGCGGCAACGATCAGTCCCGAGAGGGTCAGCATCGGGCTCATGTCGATGCCGGGGCGGGTGCGACACAGGGTAAAGTTGGCTGCCAGTGCCGTAGCGGCCAGTAGCGCGAAACCGTTGCCGATCCACGATCCGGCACCGGCATCGTCGAGCACGATCAGCGAGGTGCCCAGCAGGCAGAGCCAGATCGCCAGCCAGGTCCGCCGTGGGAGATACTCCTTGAGGAAGAGCCGCGACAGCAGCGCCGCGATCAATGGCGCACCGGCCAGGATCATCAATACATTGCCACCCTTGGTGTACTGATTGCCCAGCACGAAGCCGAAGGTGGAGAAGCTGAACAGCACCGCGACGCCGATACCGGTCCAACCGCAGCGCCGATAGGCCTCGACGAAGCCTCGCCCATGGCGAGCGGCGACAATGGCGATGAAGCCCAAGGCAGTCAGCAGGCCGCGCCAGACCAGGATATCGGCGTCCGGCAGGCCAATCAGCTTGAGCAGCAGTGCATCGGGGGAAATGATCAGCGCACCGCCGCCGGTAAGCAACAGCCCCTGCTGGCGGTGCGATAGGGTGTGAATCAAGGCGACCTCGCTGTCGGTGGGTCGCCTAGTATGTTAGGTGTGCCCATGGCAGTGAGGTCAGGTGGCGTCACTGCTGCCCTGCTCGCTGCCGCCCTGGGCGCTCCTATCGGCCCGCGCCTGAGCGGCCGGTGACGCCTTCAGGTGCCGGAACGCCTCCATGATGTCCATCGGCAACGGGAAGAAAATGGTGGAGGCGTTCTTGTTGCTCATGTCACTCATGGTCTGCAGGTAGCGCAGCTGCAGCGCAGCAGAATTCTCGGACATGACATTAGCCGCTTCGACCAGCTTCTGCGAGGCCTGCAGCTCGCCCTCGGCGTGGATAACCTTGGCGCGGCGCTCACGCTCGGCCTCGGCCTGGCGGGCAATGGCGCGAATCATGCTCTCGTCGAGATCGACATGCTTGATCTCGACATTGGCCACCTTGATGCCCCACTCTTCGGTCTGAGTATCAATGATCTCCTGGATATCGTCGTTGAGCTTGTCGCGCTCGGAGAGCATCTCGTCCAGGTCATGCTTGCCCAGCACCGAACGCAGCGTGGTCTGGGCCAACTGGCTGGTGGCGATGGTGTAGTTCTCGACCTGTATGATCGCCTTCTCCGGATCGACCACCCGGAAGTAGAGCACCGCGTTGACCTTGACGGTGACGTTGTCCTGGGAAATGACATCCTGCTCCGGCACATCCATGGTGATCACGCGCAGATCCACCACGGTCATCTGCTGGATGCCGGGAATCACGATGATCAACCCCGGCCCCTTGACGGCCTGAAAGCGACCCAGGAAGAACACGACGCCCCGCTTGTACTCGGGCAGGATGCGGATCGACGCGGCGATCAGCATGAGAACCAGTACCACTGGCACGAGATAGGAAATCAGCATGGTCCGTCTCCTTGGTGTCTCAAAGGCTGCGATGTATCCAATACCTTAAACAACTGGCTCATGTGTCGACAGGCTCGACCAGCAGGGTCAAACCCTCGACCTCGATGACTCTGACGGCCTGGTCCTTCTGCAGTAGGATGGCACTGCGGGCATTCCAGCGTTCACCCATCACACGAACATGGCCGCGGCCCTCGAAGGTTTCGAGCACTCGCCCCTGGCTGCCGACCAGCTGTTCATGACCTGTCCTGACCGGCCGTCGGCGCAGCCCCATGAAGCGTGTCACCGTCCACAGCATGAAGACCGCCGCCACCAGTGCGATGCCGCCTATCAGCGGCAGCGAGATTCTCAGGTTGTCTGCATCCATCAGTATCACCGATCCGATCACGAAGGCGACAATGCCGCCCATTCCCAGGATGCCGAAGCTGGGCATCAAGGCTTCACCCACGATCAGCGCCAGCCCCACCAGTATCAATGCCAGCCCCGCATAGTTGATCGGCAAGAGCTGAAAAGCAAAGAGCGCCAGCAGTAGCGAGATGATGCCGATGGTGCCGGGTATCAGACTGCCGGGATTGGACAGCTCGAAGATCAGCCCGTAGAACCCGATGATCATCAGGAAGTAGGCCACGTTGGGGTTGGTGATCACCTGCAGTAGCTGGGTACGCCAGTCGGGATCGAAGCGCTCGATGGTCAGGTTGGCCGTATCCAGGGTACGCTCGCCGCGCTCCATCACCACCTCACGACCGTCGATCTGCGCCAGCAGATCCTCGATATCTACAGCCACCACATCAATGACATTGTTTTCCAGTGCTTCACGGGATGTGAGGTTGACCGCTTCGCGTACGGCCTCCTCGGCCCAGTCGGCGTTGCGGCCATGACGTTCGGCGAGACCGCGAATGTAGTAGACGGCATCCTCAAGCACCTTGCGCTCCATGGCGGTTTCGCCACGGCGGCGCGTATCGGCGGCCTCCTCCTCCTCGGGCGCGGCCTCGTCTTCATTCGACGCGCCGTTAGTCGCCGCTTCCTCATCGGCGTTGCCGTTGCCATTGGACTCAATGCTGCCGTCGTCATCCTCCGTATTCCCCCGGGCGCCATCATCGTCCGGGTCGTCCATTCCTGGAAAGCCACCACCCATCTGCACCGGCGTGGCCGAACCGAGGTGGGTAGCGGGCGACATGGCGGCAACATGACTGCCGTAGAGCAGATAAGTACCGGCGCTGGCGGCCCGTGAGCCGCTGGGCGAGACATAGATGGCCACCGGCACCGGGGAGGAGAGCATGGCACGGATCATGCTGCGCATGGTGGCGTCGAGCCCACCCGGCGTGTCCATCTGCACGATCACCAGTTCGGCATCACGCTCGGCGGCACGCGAGAGGCCACGCTGGAAATAGTCGCCGGTCGCCGGTCCAATGGCACCGTCGACAGTCATGACCAGGGCAAGACGCTCGCTCTCCTGTGCCTGGGTCTGCCAGGCCAGAAGCGTACCGCCAAGAACCAGACACAGCAGGCTGGCCAGCAGGAGACAATGATGAACGAAGGCAACCCGGCGTATCTGCATGATGACTTTCCTTGCTTGACGTCCCGACGTAGCGAATGCGCCCCCCAGAAGCGCGCATTTTCTACTTCAGGTACTGCTGAATTCAGATTAGCAGTGTGGCGACGTAAACGCAGGGTTGAGCTGGGTCAACGAGCACGATGCGAAGGTTTGAGACTGAGCCGCCCTGGCAGCCTGCGGCGCTTGTGGTCATGCTGTGACAGGCTATCTACCTCTATGATGACACTCCGATCAAGCCGTCGAGGCCAAATGATGTAAGGAATCCAGGCTTCCTTCGACCACCCACTAACCGACCACCGCACCAGGAACCTGCCAATGCTGACCCGTCTGCTTGCTTTCACCGTGCCGCTTGCCCTGCTGCTGACCACTCCGCTGCATGCCGCTCCGGACCCCAGCGACTGGGAGTCCGTACTCGATGAGGCGCATGGGCAAACCGTCTACTGGTACGCCTGGGCCGGCGAGGAGCGCACCAACGACTACATCCAGTGGTCGGCTCGCCAGGTCGCCGAGCGCTATGACATCGAACTGGTGCATGTCAAGATCGGCGATACTGCCGAGGCGGTGTCGCGGGTGCTGGCCGAGAAGCAGGCCGGCAACCACGAGCGCGGCAACGTCGACCTGATCTGGATCAACGGCGAGAACTTCGCCACCATGAAGACCAACGACCTGCTGTTCGGCCCCTGGTCGGAACAGCTACCCCACTATCCGCTGACCGACCCGGAAAACACGCCGGCGGTGCGCTACGACTGGACCATCCCGGTAGACGGCCTGGAATCGCCCTGGAGTAGCTCCCAGGTCGTGTTCTATTACGATACGGCACTGGTCGACGAGCATCCGCACTCCATGCCAGAGCTGCTCGACTGGACCCGGGAGAACCCAGGCGACTTCACCTATGCCCGAGTGCCCAACTTTCTCGGCAATGCCTTCATCACCCAGGCCCTGTTGGAATTGGCCGAGGACACCGACATCCTCTACGAGCCCATGCGGGAAGAAGACTTCGACGAAATTTCGGCACCGCTGTGGGAATTCCTCGACGAGCTTCACCCACACCTGTGGCGCAGCGGTCGCGCCTTCCCGTCCAACAGCTCGGAGCTGCGCCGGTTGATGGGCGACGGCGAGATCAGCATCGCCCTCTCCTTCAGCACCACCGAGGCATCCGGCGCCATTGCCAACTTCGAGCTGCCCGACAGCGTGCGCAGCTATGTCCATGATGACGGCATGATCGGCAACATGAGTTTTCTGGCAATCCCCTATAACGCTCAGCACAAGGCCGGCGCCATGGTGGTCGCCGACTACCTGCTCTCCCCCGAAGCGCAGGCCCACAAGCAAGACCCGGTGGTATGGGGCAGCAATACTGTGCTTTCCCTGGACACCCTTGAGGACGAGGACCGTATCCGTTTCGAAGGCATCGACCTGGGGATCGCCACCCTGTCACCGAGTGAGCTCGGCAAGGTGCGCAGCCAGCCCCATCCGAGCTGGGTCGACGCCCTGGCAGATGCCTGGCAGTTCCGCTACGTCGGTAACTGATGCCGCCTTTCATGTTTGTGATGCGAAGCGAATCGTCCCGGCAATGCCATGAGCGGTGCCAACTGGGGCAATCACCACGATGATGCTGCGACTCGCTCCAGTTCTGATCGTCACACTGCTGGTCGGCCCCATCCTTGCCGGACTGGCCATGGCGGTGCTGCCCGCCTTCGGCTATCTGCCGGCCCTGGGTGGTACCGAGTTCAGCCTCACGCCCTGGCGCGACCTGTTCGCCCAGCCCGGGCTCGCCCGCTCGGTGACGGTCAGTTTCGTCAGCGGCCTGGCTACCACTATGGTATCGCTTTCGGTCGTTTTGCTGTTTCTGGCAAGCGCTTCGGGCAGTCGGCTCGACCGTTGGATTCGGCGCATGGTTTCACCGCTGCTGTCGATTCCCCATGCCGCCGCTGCCTTCGGGCTGGCCTTTCTGATCGCACCATCGGGCCTGATCTCGCGACTGATATCGCCAGGCCTGACCGGCTGGGAGCGGCCACCCGACGCACTGATCGTCCAGGATCCCTGGGGGCTGTCGCTGATGGCCGGGCTTATCATCAAGGAAATTCCCTTCCTGCTATTGATGAGCCTTGCCGCCCTGCCGCAGCTCGATCCCGAACGGCGCGTGGCAATGGCACGCTCACTCGGTTACCGTCCGACTATTGCCTGGCTGAAGGTGATGGCACCGGCCCTCTACCCGCTGATCCGTCTTCCGGTCTACGCGGTGATCGCCTATGCCACCGCGGTAGTCGACGTGGCGCTGATTCTCGGCCCAACCCTGCCGCCGACGCTCTCCGTGTCGATCCTCGCCTGGTTCAACGACCCCGACCTCTCCCGGCGTTTCATGGCCTCGGCCGGTGCCGTGTTGCAGCTGGGCATCACCGCCGCCGCCCTTGTGGTCTGGTGGTGCCTGGAGCGGGGTATCGCCTGCCTGGGGCGTCGCTGGGTAGCCCGGGGCGGGCGGCAACGCGGAGAGCAGCCGCTGCGCCTGGCCGGGAAGGGGTTGATCCTGTTCGCCACCCTCACCGCCTTCGTCGGTATCGGCAGCCTGGCGCTCAACTCCGTGGCCGGCTTCTGGCGCTTTCCCGATGCCCTGCCCCAAGGCTTCACCGCGACACACTGGATTCGCGCCCTGCCCTCGCTGACGGGCCCGGTGGCCTCGACGGTGATCATCGCCGCGGCCTCGACATTGATCGCCTTGGCGCTCACCCTGGCGGCGCTGGAAAACGAACAGCGCACCGGACGCCACCCAGTCCAAGGGCGGCTGCTGTCGGCGCTGGGGCTACTCTATCTGCCGCTGATCGTGCCGCAGATCGCCTTCCTGTTCGGCCTGGTGGTGGTAATGGAATCGCTCGGCAGCCGCCCAACCCATGGCCTGGTCATCTTTGGCCACCTGCTCTTCGTACTGCCCTATGTGTTTCTCTCGCTGTCGGAGTCCTACCGACGCCTGGATCCACGTTGGTCGCAACTTGCACGAACGCTTGGCAGCTCACGTAATGCCGTCTTCTGGCGGGTGCGCCTGCCGCTGTTGCTGGCACCGATCCTCACCGCCTGTGCTGTTGGCCTTGCTGTCAGTATCGGCCAGTATCTACCCACCCAACTGCTGGGTGCCGGCCGCGTGCCCACCGTCACCACCGAGGCGGTGGCCCTCGCGTCGGGAGGCAACCGCCGGGCGATCGGGGTCTGGGCACTGGTCCAGGCCAGCCTGCCGCTGGTGGGCTTCATCATCGCCGTCGGTTTGCCGCGGCTGTTCTGGGCCAAACGCCGTGGAATGCGAGGATCACCATGACGCACCATTATCTCGAGATCGACAGCCTGCGCATCGCCCTGGATGGCACCGTGCTGCTGGAGCTCGATGCCCATATCGGCCCCGGTGAGATTCTCACGGTGACGGGGCCTTCCGGTTCGGGAAAGTCGACTCTGTTGGCCTGGCTCGCCGGTTTCCTGACAGGGGATTTCGAGGCCAGCGGCCACGCACACCTGGACGGTCGCGATATCACCCACCTGCCGGCAGAGCGGCGCGGCATCGGCCTGCTGTTCCAGGATCCGCTGCTGTTTCCCCACCTGTCGGTTGCCGGCAACCTGCGTTTCGGCATGCTACGCGCCACCCACGACAAGGCCCGGCAAGTCGAGGCGGCACTGGAGCAGATCGGCCTGGCCGGTTTCGGCGATCGCGACCCGGCCACCCTCTCCGGCGGCCAGAAGGCCCGGGTGGCCCTGATGCGCCTGCTGCTCTCCCAGCCCTGTGCCGTGCTCCTTGACGAGCCCTTCTCCAAGCTTGATACCCACCTGCGCCAGGAGATGCGTCAACTGGTTTTTACCCAGCTGCGCCAGGCCGGCCTGCCGAGCCTGCTGGTTACCCACGACAGAGACGACGCAGCGGCCGCCGGCGGAAAGGTGATCGAACTCACCCATTGAGCCGCTCGTGGCCGCCATCGTGACGGGGCAATGCGAGACAGTCATTCTGCGTTTGTTCAACGTGGAGGGCTTGCCCTGCCCTCATAGGGCCTGCATGCTGACGACAAAGGAAGTGCCGAATAAATCACCGAGCGAGATGAAGCGCAAGGCGCACGGAGCGCAAGAACCGGAGCATATGGGGTATATGTGAGGATTCTTAGCACCGCGCAACGCCGCGATTCGGTCGCGCAGGCATTTATACAGTGCTTCCCAAACAAGAACCCGGAAGGATCACCCCGTGAGCATCCCGCCGCTAGACGACCGCATGCAGCGCCTGACTGCCGTTCGGCCTCGGCTGCTCTCCTTCGCGCGCCTGCATCTGCGCAATCACGCCCAGGCCGAAGATGCCGTCCAGGATACCCTTGAAGCCGCCATCGAGAAGCAGGCAAGCTTTTCCGGTCTATCCGGCTATGAGACCTGGGTGTTCGGCATCCTCAAGTTCAAGATTCTCGATACCATGCGGGCCCAGAAGCGCCAGGGCACCTGGCAACCGCTGGGAGATGAGGCCGATGACGAGGCCATCGACCGTCAGTTCCGCCGGAATGGTCGTTGGGTCAAGGAGGCGCGCCCGGCCAGCTGGGGGGAGCCGGAAGCAGCCTTCGAGAGCGAGACATTCTGGCAGGTGTTCGATGCCTGCATGATCGCCCTGCCGGACAACGTGGCACGTGTCTTTTCGCTGCGTGAACTGATGGGGCTATCGACCGAGGAGATCTGCCGCGAGCTGGGCATCAAGGAGAACAACTGCTGGGTCATCCTGCACCGGGCCCGTCTGCGGCTGCGGGCCTGCATCGAACAGGGCTGGCTGACGGAGGAAACGCCATGATCATGTGCCGACGCGCCACCGAGCTGATGTCGCAACGCCTGGATCGCCCCCTGATGTGGCAGGAACGGCTCTCGCTGCGCTTTCACCTGGCGATGTGTGGCGCCTGCAGCCAGTGCAACCGGCAGTTCGAGTTGCTGCACGCGGCCGGGAAACGCTTCGAACCTGCTGCGCAGGAAGAGGAGTAATTCCACCCGCAAGTCATTGCCCGCCAGCTGCAAGGTTCTCCCGCCATAACGACAAAGGCATAGCCAACGTCATGGCACTCTTAGAGTGGCTCTCCAGCTGCCCTGTCTGGGTTCGAGACGGCTCTCAGCCCAACCGTTCGGCCAGGGCATCCAGGTCGGGAACGGTCAGGTCAGGCTCGATGGCCCAGGGGTCGAAGGGAGCATCGAGGCTGCGGCGCACCCAGGCGGCATGCAGCCCGGCGTGGCGCGCACCGATGACATCGAAGGGATTACTGGAGACCAGCCAGGTATCGCCGGGTGCGACATCGAGGCGATTGCGCAGGTGAGCGTAGACCGCCGGGTCAGGCTTGAAGCGCTTGACCTCATCGACGCTGATCACGACCTCGAAACAACTCAGTATATCGGCCTTGTCGAGCAGGCTGGAGACAGCCGCCCCCGTGCCATTGGAAAAAGCCACGCAGCGCACACCGCTCTCCGCCAGCCGCGTCAACGCCTCGGGCACTTCGGGAAAAGCGGGGAGCTCACCGTAGACCGCCATCAGGTGGTCCTTGTCGACCTCGGAAAGGCGTGTCTGCAGTGCACGGTCGGTAAACTCGAGCGCCTCGAGAGTGCACTGTGAAAAAGGGACGTAGGCCCCCATCAGGCCGCGGCGAAAACTGTACTCCAGCTGTTTGTCACGCCAGCGGCGAGAGAATTCCGCGGCCTGCTCTGTCTTGTCCGAAGCGCCTAGTCTCGCTTCCAGTTCAGTGATCACACCATGGGTGTCGATCAAGGTGCCATAGACGTCGAACGCCAATACCTGTGTCATCTGCTGTGCCCTTTGGTTGCCATGATCCCTGCCGCGGAGGCCCGCGGCAGGTGCCGGCTTCAGCCTACCGACATTGCAGCCTTGACCACACCCTCGCGGACCAATTGATCAGCGACCTTGTCCACGGCACGCCGGGCGCGGGCGACAATCTCGTCGACTTCGGCACGGGTGGTGGTCAGCGGCGGCGCGAAGCCTAGGATATCGCCCTGGGGCATGGCGCGGGCGATCAGGTTCTCGTCCAGCGCGGCGGCGGCGATACGCGGACCGACCTTGTGCGCGGCATCGAAGTGCTGACGCCGGGCCGGGTCGACGGAGAACTCCAGTGCGGCCAGCATGCCCACGCCACGCACGTTGCCCACCACCGGATGGTCACCGAAGGCGGCCTGCATCTGCTGCTGCAGGTAGGCGCCGGTCTCGGCGGCATTGGCAGTGAGTCCTTCGCGTTCGATGATCGCCAGGTTGGCCAGGCCCGCGGCACAGCCCAGGGCGTGGCCGGAGTAGGTCCAGCCGTGGCCGATGGGGCCATACTCGCCGGTGCCCTGCTCGAGTACGCTCCACACGCGGTCGCCGACGATCACGCCGGAGAGCGGCTGGTAGGCGCTGGTCAGGCCCTTGGCCACGGTGATGAGGTCGGGCTTGATGCCGTAGTAGTGGCTGCCGAAGTCGGCGCCGATCCGCCCGAAACCGCAGACCACCTCATCGGCGATCAGCAGTATGTCGTACTTGGCCAGCACTGCCTGGATCTCCGTCCAGTAACCTTCCGGCGGCGGCACGATACCGCCGGTTCCCAGCACCGGCTCGCCGATGAAGGCGGCCACGGTGTCGGGCCCTTCGGCCAGGATCATCTCCTCGAGCTTGCGCGCGCAGTGCTTCGAGAATTCGTGCTCGGACATCCCTTCCAGCTCCGCTGCGCGCTGGTAGTAGAACGGCGCCTCGGTATGACGAATGGTGTCGATGGGCAAGTCGAAGTGGTCGTGGAACGCCTTGAGCCCGGTCAGCGAGCCTGAAGCGATGCCGGAGCCGTGGTAGCCGCGCATGCGCGAGATGACCTTCTTCTTCTGCGGCAAGCCACGCACGTTGTTGTAGTAACGCACGATCTTCAGCTGGGTCTCGTTGGCATCGCTGCCCGACATGCCGTAGTAGACTTTTGACATACCGGGGCCGGCCAGCGCGAGGATCTTCTCGGAGAGCGCGATTTGCGGCTCGTTGGAGTGGCCCACGTAAGTGTGATAGTAGGAGAGCTCCAACGCCTGCTGGTAGATCGCCTCGGCCACCTCGGTGCGCCCGTAGCCGATGTTGACACAGTAGAGCCCGGCGAAACCGTCGATGAACTCGCGGCCGTCCTTGTCGACGATGTGAATGCCCTTGCCGCCGGTGATCACCCGGCCCGGGGCGTCGCCGTGGGCGAAGTCGCGCAGGTGGGTGGAGGCGTGGAAGGTCACCTTGCGGTCACGATCGATCAGATCCTTGTGCTGCTGGCTCATGCGGTTCTCTCTTCTAAGTTCTAGGCCCCGCCGCGGCGGGGGTTGTTCAAATTCGTTGATGACGCCCGTGGTCAGATGCCAGGGCGGGCCATCGAGCGATATCTACCCAAGGGCGCTGGTGCAAGCGAAGCGGCGCGCGGCGATCGACAGGGATGTCGATCGAGGGCTGGCAAGAGGGACCTTGTTCCAGCCCGACGCGCTGGCCGCAAGTGCTGCGCCAGGGTTTCGCCCTTGGGCATCGCGAGATGGGATGCGCTGGCAGCCCCTCTGCCCTAACTCCCGGAGACCGACCCCAGGCCGCCGAGGCAGTAATACTTGGTCTCCAGGTACTCGTCGATACCGGTAATGCCGCCCTCGCGGCCGAGGCCGGACTGCTTGACGCCGCCGAAGGGTACGGGCGGGCCGGTCATCTTCACCGAGTTGACGCTGACCATGCCGAACTCCAGCGCCCGCAGCATCTTCCAGATGCGGCGAATGTCATGGGTGTAGACGTAGGCCGCCAGACCGTATTCGGTGTCGTTGGCCATTTCGATCACCTGATCATCGTCACTGTACGCGGTTACGCCGGCCACCGGTGCGAAGTTTTCCTCTCGCCATACCTGCATATCCCGAGTCACCCCGGTGAGCAGCACCGGCATGAAGAAGTTGGGCCCCGGCGCCTGGTTCTGGTCGCCGGCCACCAGCCTGGCGCCCCGGGAGATGGCATCGTCGACGATGGCGGCGGCCTTGTCCACCGCCTGGCGATGGATCAGCGGCCCCAGGTCGATCTCGCTCTCCAGGCCGTTGCCCACGGTCAACGCCGCCATGCGCTCGGCGAAGTGCTCGACGAATTCGTCATGGATCGATTCGTGCACCAGGATACGGTTGGCCGCCAGGCAGTCCTGGCCGGCGGTTTGAAACTTGGCCGCCACGGCGGCAAAGGCCGCCTCCTTGGGATCCATGTCCGGCGCGACGATAAAGGGCGCGTTGCCGCCGAGTTCCATGGAGAGCCGCTTGACGGTGCCAGCGCTCTGCTCGATCAGCAGCCGCCCCACCCGGGTGGAGCCGGTGAAGGAGAGCGCCTTGATGCGCTCCTCGGCACAGAGGATCTTCGACACCTCGGGGGCATCGCCGAGCACGACGTTGAAGATGCCCGCCGGTATCCCGGCGCGCTCGGCCAGTTCGGCCAGCGCCAGCGCCGAGAAGGGGGTCTCGCCGGCCGGCTTGACGATCACCGGGCAGCCCGCCGCCATGGCGGCGGCGGCCTTGCGGGTGATCATCGCCAGCGGGAAGTTCCAGGGCGTGATCAGCGCCGCGATGCCAACGGGTTCCTTCAGGGTTCCCAGCGCCGCGTTGGGGATGTGGCTGGGAATGGTCTCACCGAAGATACGCTTGCCCTCCTCGGCGAACCAGCGCACGAAGCTGGCACCGTACTCGACTTCGCCGCGGGCGTCGGGCAGCGGCTTGCCCTGCTCCAGGGTCATGATGGTGGCCAGGTCTTCGCGGTTGGTCTGAATCAGGTCGTACCAGGCCAGGAGACGCTCGCAGCGCTCGTCGGCACGCAGCGCCCGCCAGTGAACGAAGGCAGCCTCGGCGGCGTCCACGGCTTCACGAATCTGATGGGCTTCCAGCCAGGGAATATGGCCGATCGCCTCGCCCGTGGCCGGGTCGAACACGGCCTCCTCGCGGCCCCCCTCGCCGTGGGTCCATTTACCGTTCACGTAGGCGTACTGGCGGAACAACCGCGGATCATCGAGCTGAGCGGACAGCGTCTTGGACAGTTTCATGGGCACCTCCCCTGACGCCGGCACGCAATACCTGGGGGCTGGCCGGCGTTAAAAATGGCGGGCAGCCAGTGGCTGCCCGATGTCTACAGGGTAAGGGTTTAGTGGAATCAGGACTTTTTGATCATCGACACTCTCGATATGGTTTTTTTTGTCGTGACGGGCATAAATGGCGTTTTTTCTGCACCCCGCCCAAGAGCCTCAGCCTTCGGGTGGTTCATTCAGCGCCTCCTCGGTAAAGACCAGCAGGCCCAGCTCCGGCCGGTAGCCGTGAATCTCGGTGACATCCAGCGCCTGCAGGAAGTAAAGAATCCCCTCGCTGACCACCTGCCCCGGCACCAGCACGGGAAAGCCTGGCGGATAGGGAATCACGAAGCTCGCCGACACCACGTCGCGCCCTTCCCGCATCTGACCCTGCAACTCGCCGTTGTCGAAGCGCAGGTACTCGGTGTTCTCCTCGTCGTAGCTGAGGAAATAGGCCCGACGGATGTCTCCTTCCGGCGTGGCGCTCGCGGCGTCGGGACGAAAGGCATCGTGAAAGCGGCTGAAATCGGGCAGCGGCGGTAACTCCTGGGTCAGGGAATGGACGCGGTTCTCGATGATCTTGCGCTCCGGCCGGCTGCTGTCCTCCCAGAGATTGTCGAACTCCTTGGCCAGCTTGATCAGCACATCCAGCAGATAGGCGATGGACCCCCGGGTGGTGCCGATGTTGGTCATGAACAGCACGGTGTTGCGAGAAGTCTTGTTGATCTGGATGCCGTACTTGTTCATCAGAAATTCATTCTTGAAGGTGTCGCCATCGATCCCCGTGGCGCCGATGGCAATGGTGATACGGCTGGGGTCGACCACGAACTCGTCCCGGGCCCAGGCTTCCTCCATCTTGTCCCAGCCGGTCACCGGGTCGTAGTAGGACTCGACGCCGGACTCACGGTACTCCGCCGGCACCATGTCGCGATTCTTCAGCACCCGGAAGTATTTCTGCAACAGCGGATGGCTGTAAAGTTGTTCGCGCAGCGACAGCGCCGCCTCGACCTGGGCGTGGACCAGCTCGAAGCCCTCCATTTCCGCCTGCATGCGCCCCACGTCCAGCGACGCCACGATCTGGTAGTTCGGCGATGTGGAAGTATGGGTCATGTAGGCTTCGTGGAACGGGGCCTCGACCTTCTGGCGATAGTCCTGGTCCCAGACGTGGATCATCGATCCCTGGCGCAGCGAGGTCAGGGTCTTGTGGGTGGAGTGGGTGGCATAGGTGCGAATACGCACCTGATCCGGGTCGGGCATCAGCCGTCGGTCCAGCCAGGTGGCATCGTCGTCCGGATCGAGTTCGTCGAACTCGGCCTTCCAGACCGCGTACTCCTCCCGATACTTGTCGCTTCGGTAGCGCTCTCGCAAGCTGCGTGCCGCATGCATGGCGGTGCGCGGCCGATAGGTGGGGTTGAAGGAGGCAAAGGCGAACCACGCCTCATCCCACAGGAACACCAGGTCGGGCTTGATCGCCAGGCACTCTTCCATCACCCGGCGCACGTTGTAGACCACACCGTCGAAGGTACAGTTGGTCAACAGAAGCATCTTGACCTTGTGCAACTGGCCCGAACGCTTGTAGCCCAGCAGGGTCTTCTTGATGTCGTGCAACGGGACCGCGCCGTACATCGAGTAGTCGTGCAGCGGATAGGAGTCGAGATAGCTGACGTGGGCACCGGCCAGCACCATGCCGTAGTGGTGGGACTTGTGGCAGTCCCGGTCGACCAGCACGATATCCCGTGGCTTGACCAGTGCCTGGACCACGATCTTGTTCGCAGTAGAGGTACCGTTTGTGACGAAAAAGCTCTGCCGCGCACCGAAGGCCCGGGCGGCATACTCCTGGGCCTTCTTGATCGGCCCGTAGGGCTGCAGCAGCGAATCCAGGCCACCCGAGGTGGCCGAGGTCTCGGCGAGAAAGATATTGATACCATAGAAGTCGATCATCTGACCGGCCCAGTGAGAGCGGGTCACCGACTTCCCTCGAGAGATGGGCATGGCGTGGAACACCCCAGTGGGCTTCCTGCTGTACTCGCGCAGGGCGTCGAAGAACGGCGTCCGGTAACGGTTGTCGATGGCCCGAAGGATGGTGTGGTGCTGCTCGATGTAGTCCGTCTCGCGATAGAAGATTCGGTTGAAGTAGCGAATGTCGCGGCTGGCTGTGGCCTCGACGTCACCGCTGGTGACCAGGAACTGGTCTATCTCCGGGCGCAGCTCATGAATCATCGAGCTCAGCAGAATACTGCGCTCGGCCTCGGTCTGGTTCTCGAGCTCTTTCTCCGACAGCCCCTCAAGGTAGTTACGCAGGGCGCTCAGGTTGTACTTTGACTTGTAGGGGAACTCATAGCGGATCAGGCAGGCCTGGATATTGGGATTGACCAGCACCGCGATCAGCGCATCTTCGAAGCTGCGCACGATGACGACATCATAGACGAACTTGTCTTCGGGACGCCGCATGTTACGGAAGGCTTCGCGCACCACTTCCTCTTCCTGGAGGGAGAGGTTATCGACAATCAGCAACTCGAAGTACGGCTGTGCGGCACTGTTGGAGGCTGGATGGCCACGCCGCAACTGGGCAAGGGCATCCAGGGTTTCCAGATCTTCAGAATTTGCATCGCTGTCGCTGAGATCGACGTGGCGACGACGGTAGGATTCGCTGATCAGCGCTCGAACCAGACGCCTGACCACCTTCTCCAGCAGAATGTATTCGTCGCGGTCGAAGAGCGACCAGAGGTGACGAAAATCTTCCTTCGAGGGGAAGGCATGGTAGTCCTCGATGATCTCCAGTCGAGTGAGCTTGACGTCGATGGCCTTTATCAGATTCTTCGACCGGCTCTCGTCGTTGAGCCTAACCAGGATGCCCAGGTCCCGCTTGAGGGCGTTCCAGGTATCGGCTCGCAGCTGTGAAATCTTGTGATAGAAACCCAGCGCCGTATAGGCCGTTTCGGACACCGTATAGGACGATTCGGATTGACTGGTCTCTTGCATGACGACACCCCATCCCGTTCGTTATTGATTGTTGTCGGCCGCGCAGGCAGGTACCCGGCGAGACTCAGCCGGCATTGAGGCCACGCGCGCCGTAGCGCACGGTCAGCTGCTGCTCCAGAAAGTGATCGAAGGAGAGCTTCAGCCACATTCCCGGCCAGTGGTACTGGGCGTGCCCGTCCCGGGGCCGGTACACCGCGGTATAGACCGTACCCAGGCCGCGCCGATAGTCGTGTCGAAACAGCGGCGGCGAGAAGAAGGCCGAGACCAGGCGCTCCTCTGTAGTGCTCTCGTCGTCCACCAGGATCGACAACTGCCGCTCGCGGATCAGGGTCTCGGAGGCCAGGGCATGGGCATACCACTCGATCTTCTTCTGGTGGTTGGTGGCCACCGGTATGCGACGAATGCTGGCACGCTGGTCCGGGGCAATCATCGCCGTGACATAGCGACCGGCGGCATCGGCCACCGTGATGTTGTAGGCCATATGCGTCGGCACCCTGGCCAGCACGGCCGCAGCCTCGGGCACCGTATCGCAGAACTCCAGGATATAGCGCAAGATGATCGGCGCACCGAAGCCCTCCCCCACCGTCCTGCGACCGCCGAAGGCAAGCGATACCGCCAGGCCCCTGTCGTTGATGCCATCGAGCACTCCCCAGAGGCAGTCGGACATGGCGATCACGCCGCGGCCGTTCCAGTTGGTGTAGAGAACAGTCCCTTCGCACAGCTCTGGCGGGTAGTCGTAGTTGCGCGCCAGCACGGTAACGTCGCTTCGTGCCAGCACCGCCTGGGAGCAGCCGGTAATATAGGGCGGCGGCCGATAGAGGCTCAGCAGTCGCGCAGCCAGGTCCCCGCCGCCGGCCAGAGCGCAGAGGGTCCGGTAGGTACCCAGCAGTTCCGGCATGTGCTGGCGCAAAGCGTTATAGCAGGCCAGATAGGCCGGACGCTCTCGCTCGCCCTCGGCCAGGTACCACTGCTCATAGGCCGGCCAGTGGTAGTCGAACAGCGACTGCCACTTGGCGCCCGGGCTCTCCTCGCGGACGGTGCGGAAAATCAGCGTCTTCTCCATATCAGGCATCCGCGCCACCGCAGGGTGGCGCCGCTTCACTCCGCTCAGAGAATCTTGAAGTTGCCGCCACCGACGGCATGGCTGACGGCCACCTCCTCCACCACCGGGTCCTGCAACGACTGGCCGGCATATTGACCGCGGATGCCCGCGATCCAGGCGTGGGCGCGTTCGGTGAGCTGGAAATCGTCATCCATCAGGCGGCCCCGGGTGATCAGAATGCCGAGATCGGCCCCCTCATAGCGGAAGTCGCCGGCACCGCTGATGCGTAGGAAGAAGGCCTCCCTGTCATTCTCGGCGGCATGGGGATGATAGCTGTAGTGATCGTAGGCAATGCTGTTGTCGTCATGCATTCGCCATACGCCGGTGTGCGGAGCCTGGGTGAGCAGGTCGACGCTCTCGTCGGTGTGCTTGATCACCAGTTGGCTCCAGCTGTCCACGCTGTCGGGGTGAGACCAGCGCTCGTTGATCTCTTCGATGTCGAGATCGAAGTCGAGATCCGAGAACTCCAGCAGGTGGAAGAGGAACAGCGGGATATCGGAGTGGGCGAAGGCGGCCACGTTGGTCAGGGAGCTGGCCCCGGTCACTCGTGGGTTGAGTTCGCCGAGATAGACCTCGCCATTGTCCATGTCGATCAGGAAATCGAGTTCAAAATAGCCGCGATAGCCCTCTTCGCGCAGCGCCTCGCCAAACTTGAACGTGTACTCACGAGCCTTGTCACGCACTTCCTGACTGAAGGCTCCGGCAAACATCTCGTTACCGCACCAGCCGCCCTTGTAGGGGGTCAACGTCTTGAAGCCCACCAGCTCGGTCATCAGCGGCCCCACCACAGTGCCACAGCGGGTGGCACAGGCCTCGATGGCCGAGCCACGGCAGTTGATGCGCTTCATGATCTTGACCTCGGGCTCGGCCTCGATCTCCTCGGCATGCTTGTAGTAATCGTCCTCGCTGGCAATGAAGAAGGTGGTGTGGCCCGAATCACCGAAGGCGGTTTGCACCACCAGATCATTGCCCAGCTCCTGGCTTACCTCGCATAACTCCTGGTAGCTGCCGACCTTGGCCAGCACATTGGGCACACTTGGCACCCCGGCCTTGTTGCCGATCCGCACCGTCTCGATCTTGTTGTCCATGCGCTGCCGAAGCGCCGCGGGAGGAAAGGCGACTCTCAGCCCCAGCTGATTGCAGACTTCCTCGGTATGTTCGTCGAACATCAGGAAAGCGGCCACACCGGCACGCTCTCCATCAGCGCGCGAACCGATGAAGTCGATCACCTCCTTGTGTTCGAGCAGGTAGTTATTGATGTCCTCGATGCTCTCGAAGTCCCGGGGGAACTTCTCCTTGGGCACAAAGACATTGCGCTGCTGGCCGTCGAAGCAGTTGATGTAATTGATATGGCGGAAGCTTCCTACCCAGTCGCCGATCCCAAGTAGATTGAAGTTGGTGGCGGAGATAAAGTAGATCGGCTCCTTGTTGCTGAGAAAATGGCGGCGAACGTCGGCAATTGTTGTTATCTTGCGCATATTTGTCGCTCCATCAGTAGGGGAACCCGCCTCCTGGGTGGGTCCGGTAGACAGCGGCGGTGTGAGGCCCTCCGCCGGAGACTGGCCGAACAAACGGCGCAGCCCACGAATCAGACGCTCCAGCATGGCACTCTCCAGTCGTACTTGATGCCATTGTAGGCGGCTCAGTACTCCTCGATGTCGGCTCGCAGAGGCTTGGCCAACGGGCCCAGGGTATCCAGAAACGCCGCGGAGCCGTTCTCGCTGCGGTACACCGAGAAGTCGACGCGACGGTCGCGGAAGCTTTTCAACGGCTGGCCAAGGCCGCGCAGGCCGGTTTCGCGCTCGCGGCGCACCCGGTTCATATCCACTTCGATGGGCATGACCTCCTCGCCGGTGCCGGCCTGGTGAATGACGTCACCGGAGGGGCCCACCACGATGGAACGACCGTTACCGAGGGCGCCGGCGCCGTTGATATCGAAGAAGTAACACTGGTTGACCGCTGCATTGGTCCGCGCAATGGACAGCTCGATATCGCGGTCGATGGTATCGGTCATGGTGGGATGAAGGATCACCTCCGCCCCCATGGCCGCGAGGGTGCGGGTGGTCTCGGGGAACCACATGTCGTAACAGATCGACACCCCGAAGCGACCCACGTTGGGCACATCGAAGGTCACGAACTCGCTGCCGCTCTCCACGCCCGCCTCGTAGGGGAGGAAGGGGAACTGCTTGCGATAGCGGGCCACGACATGGCCATGTGGATCGATCACCGACAGGGTGTTGTAGACGCTCTCGCCGACCCGTTCGAACATGGAGCCGGGAATCAACCAGATGCGGTGCTGCTCGGCTAGCTGGCAGAACATCGCCTCGGCGGCGCTGGGCATCGGCTGGGCATGGTGCGGTGACGCCCCCAGGGGCATCAGCTCACTGAACAGCACCATCTGGACCTGGGGGAAGCGGCTCATCAACACGTCGACACGGTGTCGCATCGCTTCGGTATTGTCGCCGTGGTGCAGCGCATGCATCTGCACGCCGGCAATGGTGAAATAGGACATCGTCGCTCGTCTCCGTAGGCGATCTCGGTACATCCGGGGCGCTGTCTTGTGCGGTCAACGTCATCAAGGAAGCGTCAGCGGGATCGCCCGGCACAGGTGAGCAAAGGCTCGCCTCAAGCTTAAGCCAAATCCATCAACATGTAATCAACGATGCTTTCTCATGTGTCGCCGTAGCCCTGCTCATGATTCAAGCCAGGCCGTCGGGAAGCGCGTGGGCGCTCTTCTGCTTGACGCTCTTGGTGACGATATAGGTGAAGTAGCGCTCGATGCCGGTCTCGGAGGTCAGCCAGGCATCGATCAAACGCTGATAGGCATCGACGGACTCGGCTTCCACCTTCATCAGGTAGTCCACCCCGCCTCCCACCGCCACGCATTCGGTCACCTCCGGTGTGGCGTGGACCAGTGCCTCGAAGCGGGCGAAGCTGGCCGCGTTGTGCTGCTTCAGCTCGATCTGAACCCAGACCGGCGTGCGGCGCACCAGAGCCTCGGGATTGATGCGCGCACTGTAGCCTTCGATGATGCCGGCCTTCTCCAGGCGACGAACGCGCTCCCAGCAGGGGCTGACCGAGAGGTTGATCGCCTCGGCCAGCTTCGACTTGGTGATGCGCCCATCCCGGGAGAGTATCTCGAGGATCTTCAGATCGTAGCGATCGAGCTTCATCACCCCAGCGACTCCACGACTTCGGCAATCACGGCAATGGTATCGCCCATGTTGACCTGGGCAGGAAAGCGTCGGGCCGCGAGCACGCCGCTGCGGCCGGCGCGATACTCTACCGGTGGCGTGCCGCTGCGGGTCAGGTCGTAGACCCGAGCGATCACATCTCCCTTCCGGACCACGTCGCCCAGCATCAGGGTCAGCTCGAGCAGCCCCGAGTGCTCGCTCTGCACATAGCAGCTGGCATCCGGCATATCGAGATAGATCTGCGGCTCGGCAGGCAGTTCCACCTCGCCCCGCATGAGACCGAAGTGGATCAGGAAGTTGCGAATTCCGCGCTCGGTGATGGCCAGGCTTTGCGGCGTCGAGGTACCGCCGCCGCCCAGCTCGGTGGCCACGAATATCTTGCCCTGCTCCTCTACCACGGTGTCGAACAGCGAGGCGGCATCGAGCTCGAACATCATCATGGCGTAGGGTGCGCCCAGGGCCTTGGCTCCCTCGAGGGCCTGGCGCTGCTGCTCGGGATTCTCCAGCACATGGGAAGCGCCGAAGGGAATGATGTCCAAGGTGCGCCCGCCGGAGTGGAGATCGAGCACCACGTCGCACATCGGCACCATCACTCGGGTGAAGTAGTCGGCGATCTTCTCGGTCACGCTGCCGTTGGGGTCGCCGGGAAAGCTGCGATTGAGGTTGCCGCCGTCCAGCCCCGAGGTGCGCTTGCCGGCCATCACCGCCGGGGTGTTCATGCAGGGCACGATGATGACCCGGCCGCTGACGTCCTCGGCGCGCAGGGTGCTCGACAGCTTGAGCAGCGAGGTAATGCCCTCGTACTCATCGCCGTGGTTGCCGCCTGTCAGCAGGGCCGTGGGACCCTCACCGTTCCTGACCACGGTCACCGGGATCATCACCGCACCCCAGGCGGACTCGTCCACGGAGATAGGCAGCTTGAGGAAGCCGTGCTGGACGCCGTCGGCATCGAAGTCGACGGTGGCACTGATCGGGCTAGGGCGCTTGGTCATTGTCTGAAACTCCTTGTTCTATCATAGCGGGCAGCCGCTTGGGGCTATCCCGGCGATAGGCCTTCAGGGAGGCGCTGTGAACCCATCCATGGGCGCTACCTCGGCCATCCCTGGCCTCGGACCTCCCTTCCGGCCCACCCCCGGCGCCCCTCGCTGTGGCCGGTTGTCGCTGGCACTCAGCGCACAAACAGCTGGCGGGGGAAGTTCGCCAACGCTTCGCAGCCTGTCTCGGTGATCAGAATGCTCTCGGTGATCTCCAGGCCCCACTCGTCCTGCCACAGGCCAGGCATGAAGTGGAAGGTCATGCCCGGCTGCAAGATGGTCTCGTCGGAGGGGCGCAGGCTCATGGTGCGCTCACCCCAGTCGGGTGGATAGGAGATACCGATAGGATAGCCGCAGCGCGCGCCACCCCGGTCAAAGCCGTACTTGTCCATTGCCGCCCCCAGCGCCATGGCGATATCGGCGGTACGATTGCCGGGCTTTGCCACGGCCAGGCCGCGCTCGATGCCCTCCAGCAGCGCCGATTCGGCACGGATGAAATCCTGGGGCGGCCGCCCCAGGAACACGGTGCGCGACAGCGGCGCATGGTAACGCTTGAACACACCGGCAATCTCGAAGAACGTGCCTTCGCCTTCGCGAAATGGCGTGTCGTCCCAGGTCAGGTGAGGCGCTGCCGCATCCTTGCCGGTGGGCAGCATGGGCACGATGGCGGGATAGTCGCCACCAAAGACCTTACCGTTATCATCCACCCAACCCTCGATACCGACCCGGTAGATCTCGGAAACCAATTTGCTTTTGGGCAGGCCGGGCTCGATCACTTCGAGGATACGCGTATGCATGCCCTCGACGATCTTGCCGGCGATGCGCATGTAGGCGATTTCCTGGGGCGACTTGATCGCCCGGCACCAGTTGACCAGCGCATTGGCATCCAGGAAGCGGGCATGGGGCAGTTCGCGCAGCAGGGACTGGTAGGCCTTGGCGGAGAAGTAGTAGTTGTCCATTTCCATGCCCACCACCCCCTGGTGCCAGCCGCGATCGGGCATGATCGACTGGGCCAGGTAGTCCATGGGGTGCATGTCCGGGTTCTGCACGTAGTAATCGGGATAGTAGGTGATATTGTCCGGGTCGATCCAGCAGGTCCGCAACGCGCCATTGGCGTCCATGCGACGGCCATACCAGACCGGCTCGCCTTCCAGCCCCACCAGCACGCACTGATGCACATAGAAGGACCAGCCATCATAGCCAGTCAACCAGGCCATGTTGGAGGGGTCGCTGATGATGAGCACGTCGATGCCTCGGCTCGCCATCTCGGCACGCACCTTCCACAGTCGGCTGGCATATTCCTGACGAGTGAAGGGCAGGGAGACCTCATTCATGAAGCGTTCGCCATAGCATCACCAATAACCGGCCGTCTCCATGCAGAGAGGGCCGGACCAGGGGTTATCGGACACCGCTCGGGGAATATTATTGTCATGATTTTTCACCGGGAAAATCATGACAATATCCCGTCAATGTCGCTAAGCTGATACTAGCACCACACCTCTGCTGGCGGTCAAAGGCTTTATTGCATCATGACAATTGATCTGACTCCTTACTTGACCGACTCCGGCCCCAAGTATCTAGCCATTGCGCGCGCCCTGTCGGAGGCGATTCGTCAAGGGGAGCTCACCCCGGGTACCCGTCTGCCGCCCCATCGTCAGCTGGCCGAACATCTCGCCGTCAGCGTTCAGACCGTTTCGCGCGCCTACGCCCAAGCCGAGAAGATGGGCCTGGTACAGGCTCGGGTCGGCAGCGGCACCTGGGTCAACGCCTTGGATGATGCCCGTGAATCGGCCTATTTGCGAGGCCATGAGTCGCGCAATGAAAGCCCTCTCATTGATCTATCTATCGCTCACCCAGTCTGTCCACCCAGGCACCACCTGCGTTTTCGCCAGGCGCTGACTGAACTGGCGGAACACGCCAACCCCGATGTGATTACCGCGTGCCGGCCGATCGCCGGACTGCCCCATCAGCGCGAGAGGGCCAGCGCCTGGCTGCAGACCCGTCTCGGTGTACCCGGCGAGGTGGATGACAGGATTCTCTGCAACGGCGCGGCCCATGGCCTGATGCTGGCCATCGCAAGCGTGGTGCAGCACGGCGACCTGGTACTGACCGAAGCCCTCACCGACCACGGCCTGATCGCCCTGTCACGCACCCTGGGCTTTCAGCTTCGCGGCGTGGCCATCGACAGTGAAGGCATTATTCCAGAAGCGCTGGAATCGGCCTGTCATCGTTTCAGACCGAGGGCCGTTTACCTGACCCCCACCCAGCTGAACCCGACTGGCGCAACCATGAGCGAGGCCCGCCGTGACGCCGTGGCAGAGGTATTGGCGCGCCATCGAATATGGCTGATCGAAGACGATGTGCATGCCCTGCTCGAGGCCCCTGGCCTGGCCACGCTCACCGCCCGGATTCCTCATCTCGGCTTTCATGTCACCAGCATGACCAAGATCACCGTACCGGGGTTGCGTGCAGGCTACTTGACCGTGCCCCGCGGTCAACTGCACCACGTTCTGCCGCGGATGCGGGCCACCACCTGGATGGCTACCCCCCTGATCTTCGAGCTCGCCGACCGGTGGATTGCTAATGGCAGCATCGAGGCCATGGCCGCCGAGCAGCGCGAGCTACTGGGTGAGCGCCAGAAGCTCGCCGCACGCCTGCTCGGCCATCACTCCCTCACCTCCCGCCCCACCAGCCTGCATGTCTGGTTGACACTGCCCGCTGCCTGGCGGGCCGAGGAGTTGCAGCAACAGGCCGAACAGGAGGGCCTGGCCATTACCACCGCGGTACCGTTCATGGTGGAGCAGACGCCGCCTCCGCGCCGCATTCGCGTAAGCCTAGGGGCCGAGCAGGATCTAAAGCGACTGGAGGAGGGACTGGAACGCTTGGTGATCTTGCTCGACGAGTCGCCCCCGCCCATGATGCAGGTCATCTACTGAATTTCATGACGTCGGAGGGAGACCCCATGCGTGTATTGATCCATATCGACGAGGCCGACACCTGGCGCGATGCCCTGGCCGAGCGCCTGCCTGCCGCCGAGATCGTCACCAGCGAAGCACTCGCCCACCAACGCCGGGATATCGACTACCTGGCCGCCTGGAAGCCACCCGAGGCGCTGCTGCGGGAGCTGCCCGACCTGAAGGGGATCATCAACCTGGGAGCCGGCGTCGACGCCCTGCTCAATAATCCGGGCCTACCCAAGGACGTGCCGATCGTCAAGCTGCGCGATGCCGGCATGGCCGAGCTGATCGGCGACTACGTACGTTACGGCGTGTTGCATTTCCAGCGCGATTTCGACCGCTACCGGCGCCAACAGAGCAGCAAAGAGTGGCGAGAGCACGCCGTGGACGACAAGGCCGATTGGCCGGTGGGCGTGCTGGGCCTGGGAGCCATCGGCGCCAAGGTGGCCGGCATGCTCGTCGCCGACGGCTTTCCGGTGCATGGCTGGAGTCGCTCTCCCAAGCAGTTCGACGGCATTACCTGCCACCATGGCGACAACGGCCTGTCCGAACTGCTCGACCAAGTACGCACCCTGGTGCTGCTGCTACCCGGCACGCCGGAAACCCGGCACATCATCGATAGCGAGACATTGGCTGCGCTGCCGGAAGGAGCCAGCCTGATCAACCCTGGCCGCGGCACCCTGATCGATGAAGCAGCACTGCTCGAGGCGCTGGGAAAAGGAGAGACGGAAGGCCGGCTTCGCGGCGCCCTGCTGGATGCCTTTGCCGAAGAACCGCTGCCTCGAGATAACCCGCTCTGGGCACATCCGCGGGTGTGGGTGACGCCGCACATGGCCGGCCCCACCCCGCTCAAGGAGGCCGTCGGCCAAGTCGCCGAGCTGATCGAAGCCTTCGAAGCCGGTGAAACGCTTGAGACCGTCGACCCCAGCGCCGGCTATTGAAGCGTCGCGATCTTGTCCTGATCACTATTCGAAAGGTGACGGTGACATAGGAGACAGGCTGAAAGACATCCCCACCGCCCTCCCTGGAGGTGCAGATGACGTGTCTCGAGGAGATGCCCAAGACGCTGATCCGGCTAGCTCCGGGCGAGATCGACTACCCGGCGAACGTGCAACAAACATGCATGGGGGAACTCGGGGCATCTTCCCGTGCTCAGACTCCTTGCCACTTCGCCATTCCTTTCCTCACTACCCCATGTTGAGTCCCATGCGCCGACTGTCGCCTCCTCGCACTTTCCTGGCCTTGCCGCTGCTACTGCTGTTCCTGGCCTTCGCCCAGGCCGTGGCCGCCCCGACGGTTGCCGCGCCGGCAGCGTTCAGCGTTCACAGGCAGGTCGCTCCCCAGCCCTTCGATGCTCGGTACCGGCTGGAAGTGAGTGGCTGGCCCAACGCCTCCATCGAGCACCGCCTGAACCGGGAAAACAATCATTGGCAGAGCCTGATGAAAGCTTCCATCACCATGGCTCGGGGCAATGAACGCAGCCGCTTCTTCCTGACCCCGGAAGGGGTTCGCTCGGTGAACTACACCAGCGGCTATTCGTTACTTGGCATTGGCGGCAATTACCGGCTTGGCAGCGATGAACTGCGCGAACTCCCCGATCGCCAGGCCGCATTGTTCGACCTCTCAAGGCGAGTCCTGAATAGCAGTTGCCAGTCGCAGGAGGGCTGTCGCCTGGTCTACCAGGATCATCGTGGACGCGAGGAAACCCTCGACTATCGGATACTCGACCGTGAGACGCTGCATCTTCCGGCGGGCGAGTTCGAGGCGATCAAGGTCAAGGTCACTGACCCGGAAACCCCCGACCGGCAGATGACATTTCACTTCCACCCTGAACTTCCTGGTCTGTTGCTAGCCGTAGACTATCGCCGCAACGGCAAGCGCAAGAGCCGGCTGACACTCACCTCCCTGGAAATCCAGGTGCCCTGAGACACCGCGCCCCCCGCTAGGGCTCCGGCCGGCAATCGACCTGGCCCGACCAAATCCGGCCGGCCGGACCGTGGACGAACGCAGCGCTGGCGGGGAAAGGCTGCTAGAGTGTGGCGCTTTGCGCCGCCCGGCGGCGGCGAACAGGGGAACAGGTTTCGATGTTGAGCGGGCTTTTGATCGTCCTTTTGCCGCTAGTGCTAGGCTACCTGGTGCCGGTTCGCCACACCGGTCTGATGAACCTGATCAACCGTGGTGTCAACGCCTCGGTCTACGTCATTCTGCTGCTGATGGGGGTCAGCCTGGCCGGCCTCGACGACCTGGCGCGCGAATTGTCGCGCATGGGTGGCCAGGCTCTTCTGCTGTTCAGCGTCATCACTGTCATCAACCTGGCAGCCCTCTGGTGGCTGTCTCGCCGGCTTGGGTTGCGTTTCGGCCAATCACCGGTCGTGGCGAATGCACCGACAACCAAGCTTGCCGCCCTGATTGGCTCCCTGGCGCTGGTCACGGTGGTGGCCTTCGGCGTGCTGATCGGGCTCGCTCTCAGCTGGCTTGGTGGCCAGGCTATCTTTTCCACCGCTGAAAGGCTGGCCGAGTGGGCACTCTATTGCCTGTTGGCACTGATCGGCTGTCAGCTGCGCAACTCGGGCATGCCACTTCGCCAGATATTCCTCAACCGACACGGATTGGCCATCGCTACGACCCTGGCCTTCAGCTCCCTGGTCGGCGGCCTGATCGCCGCTCCACTCCTTGATCTGCGCTGGAACGAAGGGCTGGCACTGGCTGCGGGCTTCGGCTGGTATTCGCTCTCCGCCATCCTGATCGGTGATCAACTGGGGCCCTTGCTCGGTGGCGTGGCCTTTTTCAACGACTTGGCCCGCGAACTGCTGGCCTTCATCCTGATTCCCCTGCTGATCCACCGCCACGCCCCATTGGCCATCGGCTATGCAGGCGCGACATCCATGGACTTCACCCTGCCGGTTATCCAGCAGCATGGCGGTGTAGCCTGTGTACCCATTGCCGTGGTCAGCGGTTTTGTCCTCTCGCTGCTATCGCCCCCCTTGATTCTCTTATTCCTGTCACTCTGAACCGCGCCTACCTATGCTTGCATATTGCTTGCACGATTCATGACCATTGGCTGCATGGCACAGGTGGATGATGGCGGGGCCGTCACCCCATCGGTACTGGTACCCTGCCTCTACCTCATGGTGGAACGCTTGCGTGACCGTATCCATGGCCACACCTCGCCACCGAGTCGCGGGAGCCCGCCCGATGAACCTTCGTTTCCCCCGCCCCGCCCTTTCACGCTTGGGAATCAAGCTGTTCGTGATTATCCTGATGGTCAACGTGGGCATTGCAGGGCTGGTTTTCCTGGCCGTATCGCGCAGCCTGGACCGCGGCTTCATCGAGTACCTGGAAACCACCCAGGCCAGCCGTGCCGAGACCCTGGCGGAGGGGCTCGGCCAGGAGTGGGCGCGGCGGGGAGGCTGGCAGTGGCTGCGCGACTCACCACCGGCCTGGCAGAACCTGGTACGCCAGCAGCTGTGGCCCGGCGAAGGGCCGCCCGCCCACGGCATCGAGCGTCGCCTGGGCGATGCCCGGGATTTCGTACTCCACGATGCCAATGGACTACCGGTGATCGGCCTTGCCCCGGACGACAGCGAAACGACCTCAGAGCTGCACTGGCTACCCATCGAGCATGAGGGTGAGCAGGTCGGCACCCTGGGCTACCGCCCGCCCCAGCAACTGATGGCCCGCATGGATCGCATCTTCCTCTCTCGCCAACAGCGCAACCTGGGCATCATCATTGCCGCGCTGGGCGTGGCCTCGCTGCTTCTGGCCGGCGGGCTCGCCTGGTGGCTGGGTCGCCGCACTCACAGCATGGCCCTGGCCACTCGACGTCTCACCGAAGGTGACTACAGCACCCGCCTACCAGAGCAGGGTCGTGACGAACTCTCGCGCCTGGCCCACGATTTCAATGTCCTGGCGGCTACGCTCGAGGCTAGCCGTGAAGCCCGAGCTCGCTGGGTATCTGACATCGCTCACGAGCTGCGCACACCTCTGGCGATACTGCACGGTGAGATCGAGGCAATGCAGGATGGCATTCGGCCTTTCAATCAGGACAATCTCTACTCGCTGTCCCAGGAAGTCGGCCAGTTGGGGCGCCTGGTCGCCGACCTTCGGCTGCTGTCACAGAGCGATGCCGGCGCCCTGGAAGTGCAGCTCGCCCCTCTAGACCTGGCAGAAAGTCTCTCCGCATGGCTCGACGAGGCCAATGGCTGGCTCGATGACAGCGGCCTGGTACTGACCACCTTGATCCACAAGCCAGCCTGGATTCGTGGCGACGCCCACCGACTGCGCCAGCTGTGGAGCAACCTGCTCGACAACAGCCGGGCCTATACGGCATCGCCCGGCCGGCTGGAAGTGAGTCTCAACCACACGAACGATCGGGTCCGGATCATCTGGCAGGACAGCATGCCAGGGGTGCCGAACGAGGCACTGGGCCGTCTCACCGAGCGGCTCTACCGAGTCGAGGGGTCACGCAACCGGGCAAGCGGCGGCAGCGGACTGGGGCTTTCCATTGCCAGCGCGTTGGTCAAGAGTCATGGCGGAACCATGCATGCCTCTGACACCTCGCTGGGTGGGTTATGCTGGACCATCGAGTTTCCCGCTCTAGAAAACGACAGACCCAGCCAATAAGGAAAGGAGCCCATGCAAGACGCCGATGTGCCAAAAGACACCCTGCTGATCGTCGAAGACGAGCCTAAGATTGCCCGCCTGGTGGCCGACTACCTCGAAGGTAGCGGCTTTGCCACGCACCCTATCGACCATGGCGACGATGTGCTGCCCTGGCTACAGGAGAACATGTCCGGCGAGCTTGCCCCGCCGCTGGTGCTGCTCGACCTGATGCTACCGGGCACCGACGGCCTGACCCTTTGCCGGGAGATTCGCCAGCGCTGGCCGAAACTCGCCATCATCATGCTCACGGCCAGGGTCGAGGAGGTAGACCGTCTGCTGGGACTGGAACTGGGTGCCGACGACTACATCTGCAAACCATTCAGCCCACGGGAAGTGGTCGCCCGGGTCAAGGCCGTGCTGCGCCGCAGCCGAGCCGCCAAAGATCCAACTTCCGGTGGCGGCAGCAACCTGGTTCTGGACGACGACGGGTGGCGCGCCCTGGCCGATGGCCAGGACCTGGGATTGACCGCCGTCGAGTACCAATTGCTGAAGGTGATGATGCAGTCGCCAGGGCGGATCTTCTCGCGCGACCAGTTGATGGACCGCATGTACCGCGACCACCGCATCGTCTCTGAGCGTACCGTAGACAGCCACGTCAAGAAGCTGCGCAAGAAAATTTCCGACACCTGGCCCGAACGCGAGATCATTCGCTCGGTCTACGGGGTAGGCTACAAGTATCAACCCGAGGAGTAGGCTCCACAGGGTTTGCACACTCCGTGCACGCCTGTTGCACGCCGCTTCGCGATACTCTCACCATCACCCCAGCACCCAGGAGTCACTTAACATGAAATGTTCAATGTCCCGCACGCTGTTGATGCCCGCCCTGCTCGCCATTGCTATCGCCCCGCTGTCGCTGGCGGCGACAGCCGGCCAGAACGAGAAGGACTGGAGCGAGCAGCGTCAGGAGCGCTTCGAAGAACGACGTCAGGCACTGTTCGAGCGCGCCGGACTCGACGAGGAGACCCGCGCTGCCCTTGAAGAGGCACATGACGAGCATCATCAAGCTCTACGTGAACTGCACCAGCAGCATCGCGAACGCATGGATCAGATTCTCGGCGAGGAGGAGCGTGAGCAGCTACGCGAGGCCAAGCGCGAGATGCGCCAGGAGCAGCGTAGTGAACGCCATGGATATGGTCACCATGATATGCCGCAACGCCTGAGCTCCCTGGTCGACAGCTGGGACCTCTCCGATGAAGAGCGCGAGGAACTCACCGAGCTTCGCCAATCCCTCTATGCCGACATGCAGGAATTGCGCGGCCAGACGTTCGAATCCCGCGAGGAGCGTCGCGAAGCCTGGCAAGCCCTGCGCGACGAGCATCAGGAGGCCCTCGGTAAGGTACTGAGTGAAGAGCAGATCGAAGCGATGAGGGCCGCAATGCAGCCGGGTGACCGCAAGAGCCGTGGCAAGTCGCGTGGCGAGAAGAGCGCCGACTGATTTCTGTCGTTACACCTTGCTCCCCTGGCCCGACCTCCGTGTCGGGCCTTTTTATGGGCACTCGTCCGCTAGTTGTAGAGCACGCCCGGCAGCCACATGGCGATGCCCGGGAAGTTGTAGAGAATCACCATCGCCACTATCACCAGCAGCAGGAAGGGAGCGATGCCCAGGAAGATATCGTTCAGCTGAACGCTCTTGGGTGCAATCCCCTTTAGATAGAAAGCCGACATGGCCATCGGTGGCGTGAGGAAGGAGGTCTGGATATTGAGAGCCACCAGCACGCCGAAGAACAGCGGATCAATACCGAACATGGCCAATAGGGGCAGGAATATCGGCACGAAGATGATGATAATCTCGGTCCACTCCAGGGGCCAGCCGAGAATGAAGATCATCACCTGGGCCAGGATCAGGAACTGCAACGGGGTCAACGACATGCCGCTGATCCAGTGCTCGATCAGCGAGTGGCCGTCGAGCAGCGAGAACACTGACGAGAATATCCATGAGCCGACGAACAGCCAACAAACCATGGCGCTGGTTCGCGCAGTGAGAAATACCGCCTCCCTGAGCCGTGCAAAGGTCAGTTGGCGATAGGCCGCCGCCAGCAGGATGGCACCCAGTGCCCCGATCCCCGCTGCCTCGTGGGGCGTGGCGAGACCGAACAGGATCGCCCCCAGCACCGACATGATCAGCACGAACAGTGGTACGAACGAGGTCAACAGGCCCCAGTAGACCTGGCCCAGCGGCACATCGAGTTCCTTCTGGGACAGCTTCGGCGCCACCTTGGGGTTGATCAACGCCCGCCCCATCACATAGGCGATGTAGAGCCCCGCCAGCAGCAGACCCGGCAGCAAGGCGGCCGCATAGAGGCGGACCACCGACACCCCCGCCATGGCACCATAGAGGATCAGCATGATACTCGGTGGTATCAGGATGCCGAGGCAGCCCCCGGCGCAGATCACACCGCTGGACATGCGCTTGTCGTAGCCGGCATTGAGCATTGCTGGTAGTGCCAGTAGTCCCATCAGGGTGACCACCGCTCCAACGATGCCGGTGGCGGTAGCGAACAGGGCACAGGTTATCAGGCTCGCTACCGCCAGCGAGGCCGGCATGCCACGGGCAGCCAGCTGCAGGCTGGAGAACAGCCGGTCGAGTATGTTCGCTCGTTCCACCAGGTAGCCCATGAACAGGAAGAGTGGCACGGCAATCAATACATCGTTGGCCATCACCCCATAGGCACGCTGGACCAGCAGCGAGAAGATGATGTCGCCGATGGCGAAATAGCCGAAGGCCACACCCATGGCGATCAGCGTGAAAGCGATTGGAAAACCGAGCATGATCAGTGCAACCAGCATGCCCAGCATCATGATACCTACCTGCGGCTCGGTCATTGACGCGTCTCCCCGGAATCGGACTGGGCGGCCTTGATCTCTTCCTGCTTGTTGACGGGGATCGCGATCTCCTCCACGTCACCGAGCCGCTTCGGCCATTGGCCATGCTTAAGGCACAGTACGCATCGGCTGACCTCGGCGACGCCCTGCACCATCAGCAGGAATGCCGCTGCGGGAATGACGAACTTGAAGGGATAGATGGGCGGCCCGCCGGGGGTATACGAGCTGTGCTCGTTCTGGCGATAAGAGAGCGCGAAATAGTCCCAGCCATACCACACCAGCGCCAGAATGCCCGGATAGAAGAAGATCACATACAGACCAAGATCCAGGCCCGCCTGCACCCGTGGCGGAAAGTAGCGTGACACGACGTCAGCGCGCACGTGGGCACTATGTGCCAGCGCATAGGCCCCGCTCATCATGAACAGCGTGCCATAGAGCATGTAGCTGGTGTCGTACGCCCAGGCCGTGGGCGCCCCCAGGACATAGCGCATGAAGACTTCGTAGCTCACCACGAAGGTGAGTATCAGGATCGCCCAGGCGAAGATTTTCCCTGCCCAGGTGCTGAGGTGATCGATGAAGAAGATAAAGCGCATGGAGACCTCTCACCGCGGGAGTCACCGCGCACCCGACGGCTCCCCGCAGCATGACTACCGACGCCATCCTGGCTCCGGCAAGCTGACAGGCATCGGCCCCGACCCGCCGGAACGGGCCGAGGACCGAAATACGTTTAAAGGATGGTGGAAGTGTCAGTAGGCTCCTTGCCGTAGAAATGGCGATAGGCCGGTTCCTTGGGGGTATTGCCCTCAAGGTGCCAGCCGACGACCCGCTCACAGTACTCCCGCTGACTGTCGACCACCCGCTTGAAGAACTCGCTGTTGTTCGACTCATTCTCGATGACGGTATCCCAGGCCGTAAGCTGGGCCTCGAGAATCGAGTCGGGGGTGATATAGGTCTGTACTCCCTGCTCCTCGCGCATCCCCTGCAGGTCCTTGGGGTAGCGATCCATGGCCTTCCAGTACATTTCCGACGAGGCAGCCTTGGCGGCGTATTGTAAAATCGCCTGGAACTCCTCGGGCAGGCTATCGTGCTTCTGCTTGTTGAGAATGATTTCGAAGGACTCGCAGTCCTGATGGTAGCTGCGCAGCATCCAGGTCTTGCTGACATCGGGGAAGCCCAGCAGGCGGTCGGATGAGGGGTTGTTGAACTCGGCTCCGTCGAGCAGGCCTCGGTCCATGGCCGGGACGATATCCCCGCCGCCCATGATGGTGACGGCGGCACCGAATTCGCGCATCAGGTCGGCCGCCAGCCCCACGGTACGGTACTTGAGCCCTTGAAGGTCCTCTACGCTACGAATCGGCTCCTTGAACCAGCCCAGGGCCTGGGTCGGCATGGGTCCCGTGAGATAACCGACCAGCGGCAGCTCCATGTCTTCGAGCAGCTCGTTGTAGAGTGCCAAGCCATCGCCATTCCAGAACCAGGCCAGGAACTGGTGGGCATCCCAGCCGAACGGCGGCGGGGTTCCGAACAGCGAGAAGGCCTTGTGCTTGCCGTACCAGTAGGCAGCGACCCCATGGCCGCCGTCAAGGGCGCCGGAGATCACTGCATCCTGCATCTGCAGTGCGCCCACCACGGCACCGGCAGGCAGCAAGTTCAACCGCAGACGACCACCGGACATCTCATTGACGATGCGCACATAATCGGCGGCAAACTCGTGGAAGATATCCTGGTTGGGCCAGGTACTCTGGAAACGCAGGGTCGTGGTCTGGGCCACGGCGATACTGGGAAAGCCTACCGCGGCAACGGCACCGGCACCCACGGCGGCGGCCGAGCCGGTAAGAAAGCGACGGCGGGATTGTCGGTCGGTGCTGGCGGCAGCTGATGTGGCGGAATCTGTTGCAGTAGAGGCCGTAGCGGCGCGGTCAACGATCGGCTGGTCAGCCGGTTGCTTGTTGTAAGCCATTGCATACTCCCGTAATTATCATTGTTCTAATGCCTACTTTCCCCGCCGGCCATCCGGGGGGCAGTGGTCCCGAGGCATCCTGCCTTTGCTGGCGTAGCCTGCAGTGCTCCCTGCTGGCAGTCGGTTATAACAGGTATAGCTGACATAACGCGTTCTGCAAGCAGAACCGAGTGCTTTCGTGACGTTTACCGGCTAACAGTGAACGCAGGGTTGAAGCTTTGACAGGATGTGCGTATTTTATTTGAACGTTCATTTAATAAAAACGCTTCCCGTCATCCAGCCGTCGAACCAGGCAGCTGACAGTGAGCCGAAAGGAGTGGCGTCTCCTGCGGCTGATTCGACTGGCCTTGCCCGAATACCAGGCAGGCGTGCTTTCGATTGTGGAGAACAATCCACAGCGCGTCTTGGTGTCGGAAACCGGCGGGGGTCCATCCAACCGAAAGGAGTAGGCTCTGCATGGCGCATAGCAATTTGCTTCCCGACCGACGCGATCGACTGAATCCCGTGGTGTTCCATGGCTCCGTCGCCGGTATATTGGTCTTTCTGGTCTTGACCATGACCTTCACTGAACAGGCCGGCGCCTTCTTCGATGCCGGCCTGGCCTGGGTCAGCCAGACTTTCGGCTGGTACTACATGCTGGCGGTGCTCGCCTACCTGATCTTCGTGATTGCCATCGGCCTATCACGCTTCGGTAGCATTCGCCTCGGTCCCGATCATTCGCGGCCTGAGTTCTCGCTGCTCTCCTGGTCAGCGATGCTGTTTGCCGCCGGCATCGGTATCGACCTGCTGTTCTTCAGCGTTGCCGAGCCGGTCGCCCACTACCTGGCACCGCCGGACATGACCCCGGAAAGCCAGGAGGCGATGCGTGCCGCCGTGGTCCAGACCTTCATGCATTGGGGGCTCTCCGGCTGGGGGCTTTATGTGCTGATGGGTATGGCACTGGCCTATTTCAGCTATCGTCACCGCCTGCCGCTGGCCATTCGCAGCGCGCTCTACCCACTGCTCGGCAAGCGCATCCATGGCCCCATCGGTAACGCCGTGGATATCACCGCGGTCATCTCCACCGTATTCGGCATCGCCACCAGCCTGGGCATCGGCGTGATGCAGCTCAACTACGGGCTGGCCTACATGTTCGACGTGCCCGAGAGCCTCTCGGTGCAAATCATCCTGATCGCCCTGGTGGTGATCCTCGCCACCATTTCGGTGGTCAGCGGCGTGGAGAAGGGCATCCGGCGCCTGTCGGAGTTCAACATGCTGCTGGCACTGGCACTCCTGCTGTTCGTGCTGTTCCAGGGCCACACCCTGCAACTGCTCGACATGGCGGTGAACAACGCCGGCGACTATTTCTCCACCTTCATTGCCAAGAGCTTCGATACCTACGCCTTTGCCGGCGACGCCGCCAACGAATGGAAAATGTGGTGGACGATCTTCTTCTGGGGCTGGTGGATCGCCTGGACGCCCTTCGTCGGCCTGTTCCTGGCGCGCATTTCCCGTGGCCGCACCATTCGCCAATTCGTCGCCGGCGCCCTCGGCATCCCGCTGGCCTTCATGATGGTGTGGATGTCGGTATTCGGTAACAGCGGGATCGAACTGGTGGCCAATCAGGGAATTGTCGAACTTGGCGAGCAGGCCCTGAACACCCCGCAGACCACGATGTATACCCTGCTTGAGTACTACCCCTATATCGGCCTGACCGCCGCCGTGGTCACCGTGCTCGGCATCGTCTTCTTCATCACCTCGGCAGACTCCGGCGCCCTGGTGCTCGCCAACTTCACCTCGATCCTGTCCGACGTGAACCACGACGCGCCGATCAAGCTACGCATCTTCTGGTCGATGATGATCGGCCTGGTAACGGTGGCGCTGCTGATGGCGGGAGGCCTGGCGGCGCTACAGAGCGCGGTGGTGATCACCGCCCTGCCGTTCTCGGTGGTGATCTTCGCGATCATGGTGGGGATGTACAAGGCACTCAAGATCGAGGGCAGCAAGGCCGACGCGCGACGCTTGGTGACCGGGACCGCACCTGGCGGCGACTGGCGCGAGCGCCTGGATAGGGCTCTCGATACGTCCAACCGTGCCGGTGCCGCCGCCACCATCGAGCATGCGATTCGTCCGGCACTGACCCAGTTCGCCCAGGAACTGGAGAGCCGCGGCCAGACCGCCAACGTAACCGAAGAACATCTCGAGGGCGAAGCCCTGCCGAGCCTGACGCTGCAAGTGGACCTGAGCGAGGCTGCCAGCTTCGTCTATCAAGTGTGTCCGCACCGCATGCGCACGCCGAGCTTCCTGCCGGCGGACGACGACTACTACGTACGCCTCGACGTCTACCTGGCAGAAGGCGGTCTGGAGAAGGACCTCAACGGCTTCACCCGTGGCCAGACCATCGCCGATGTGCTCTCGGAATACGAGCGCCACCTGCACTTTCTGGCACTCGCCGGCCAAGGCGGTAATGTACAGGCCATGCCCGGCGCGGTAGGGGAACCACCCGCAGCGGCCAGCCAGGCCTAGAAACCCGGTGGCTTGAACCGACTGGTTTGAACCGCTGGCGGCGCCCCAGGGCGCCGCCGTTTTGCGTCAGTCCTCTCCTACCTTGGCCGTCTTGCGCCGGTTCCTCGCCACGACGTAGCGTATTACAAGCCTTTTCCCACCCAGGAATCGCCATGTCCCGTCACTCGCTCAAGCCTCGCTACCGACTGCCCATGCCCGGCAGCGCACTGCTTGCCGCCTGGCGCGAGGGCTATGGACTCGCCGAACTGCGTCGCGACCTGATGGCCGGTCTAACGATCGGCATCGTTGCCGTGCCACTCTCCATGGCACTAGCCATCGCCACCGGCGTGCCGCCCCAGCACGGACTCTATACCGCCATTGTTGCCGGTGCCATCATCGCGCTGACCGGCGGCTCACGCTTCAATATTTCCGGCCCCACAGCGGCCTTCGTGGTGATCCTGTTCCCCATCGTCGCCAGTCATGGCGTCGGGGGCCTACTTATCGCCACCCTGATGGCAGGGCTGATCCTGGTGGCACTGGGGCTGGCGCGGTTGGGTAGCCTGATCCAGTTCGTGCCCTATCCAGTGGTACTGGGCTTTACCGCCGGCATCGCCGTGGTGATCGCCTTGCTGCAGCTTCCCGACTTCCTGGGACTCAACGAAGTCCCGCTGGGTGACAGTACGCTGCACAACCTGGCGCTCGTTCTGCGCGCATTGCCGACCCTGGCCCCAGCGGAAGTCGGCGTGGGGCTGCTCACCCTGGCGACCCTGATCCTCTGGCCACGGCTCAAGGTGCCGGTGCCGGTGCCGGCCCCCCTGGTCGGCCTGGTCGTGGGCACCCTGGCCGCCCAGGCGGTGATACCGCTGGGTATCGAAATCGATACCATTGCCTCGCGCTTCAGCTGGGAATTCCAGGGTCAGACCGGCAGCGGCATTCCGCCTTTTGCGCCGGACCTGGTACTCCCCTGGCGCCTTCCGGGCCCGGACGGGACACCACTCGTGGTGAACTTCACCCTGATCCGGGAGCTGCTAGGCCCGGCACTGGCCATCGCCATGCTGGCCGCCATCGAGTCACTGCTCTGTGCCGTGGTGGCCGACGGCCTAACTCGCACCCGGCATGAGCCCAATGCCGAGCTGGTGGGCCAGGGGCTCGGTAATATCGTGGTGCCCTTTTTCGGTGGCATTACCGCCACAGCGGCCCTGGCACGAACCGCCACCAACATTCGCAGCGGGGCCTTCTCTCCGGTGGCAGCCGTGGTGCATTCCGTGGTGGTGCTGCTGGCGGTGGTGGCGCTCGCCGGGGTGCTGGGGCTCGTTCCCATGGCGGCACTCGCCGCCCTGCTGTTCATCATCGCCTGGAACATGAGCGAGGCACGCCATTTCGTTCACACCCTGAAGAGCGCCCCGGGCAGCGATGTGGCGATACTGGTGATCTGCTTCGGCCTGACGGTGATCTTCGACATGGTGCTCGCCGTCGCCGTGGGAATTGGCCTTGCCGCCGCACTTTTCATTCGCCGTATGGCGGAGATTACCCATGCCCGCCGACTCGACCCGGGCGACAGCGAACTGGCTCGCAGCCTGCCACGCCAAGTGGCACTCTATGATGTCAACGGACCGCTGTTCTTCGGCGCCGCCGAGAAGGCCATCTCGTCACTGCGTATCGTCGACCCGGAGGTAAAAGTGGTGATGCTCGACATGCGCGACGTCCCCAGCCTCGACACCACCGCCATCGTCGCTCTGCAGTCGCTGATCGAGGAGCTACGCAGCCGCAACGTGGGCCTGATCTTCATCGGCATGCCCGCGCGCATGGTCATGAAGTTGCGTCGTGCCGGCCTCTATCGCGAGGCCGGTCAACTCTCAGCCGTGAACCACCTGGACCACGCCCAGCGACTAGCGCGGCACTGGTTGGCGAAGCGAGAGCGATGACCGGGCGCGAGACCATCTTCCACCGGCGCTGAGTTCAAGCCTCAGCGACATTGATAATCATCATGGGGATCGAAAGGTGGCGCAGGACATCCTCGGTCACGCTGCCTTGAAGCAACCGCTTCACGCCGGCACGTCCGTGGCTGGCCATGGCCACCAGCGACACGCGCTGCAGTTTAGCGACTTCGACGATTTCCTCGGCCGGCTTGCCAAAGTGGATGGCGACCGAGACGTCGTAGCCCTTCGATCGCAGGTCAGCGATGTCATTGTCCAGCTCACGACGAAGCTGCTCTTCGAAGGGACTCCAGCCCGTGTCTCGAAAGAGGGCATGAGGATCCACCTCTTCGGCCCGTGCCGTCACGGCACCGTAGGGCCCCAAGTCACCACTCATGATCATCGGCCGAGTGATGATGTTGCTCGAGTCGAACTGGCTGGCGGGCACCCGGTCGGCCCGCAGCAGGAGAATCTCATAGCGATCGGGACCGAAGAACTCACACACCGCCGGGAGAATCTTGCGGCTGACGTCCGAATCGTCTAATGGAATGAGAATCTTTTGCTTGTCCATGGCGCCTGTCCTGTACCTGAAAGGTTGAGGGCGATAACCGTTTGATGATTTTCTCTATTAGCTTAGTCGACGCCCCAGGTACGTACACTCCCGGTAGTGGACCCAGCACAAGCCGCCCCTTGTCTTTCAGGCCTCGTCGATTACGTCTCTCCCTGCAGGGTGGCGACGAGCCCCCGTACACCGCCATGCTGTGGGTCTGCAGCACCACGGCAAGCGTACCGCCTGCCCGTGCAGACGGTACGCGCTTGCTCTCGTCAGTTGCGAGGTTCAGTTGCGAGGGTTCAGTTGCGAGGGTCATCCGCCGGATCGACGTACTCGATGCCCCAGGGGCCTTCGCCATGCAGTTGGATGATCGTCTCGCCCTGGGCGTAGCCGAACATGGCATCGCCCGGCGACATGATGGCGTAGCCACCGACGGGCAAGGACTGGGTGGCCTCGCGATCAAAGCTCTCTCCATGAGCGAAGTGCAGGGTGCCTTCTAGCACCGTGACCCGCTCGTAGGCCGGGTGCACGTGAGGCTTGATCTCGTAACCATCTGCCAGCCGAAGCCGGAACGTGAAGGGCGCCTCCTCCCCGAGATCGCCCTCGATGATGGCGATCTCGGCCCCCTTGCCCATGGAGCCCACCGGCCCCCAGGTCAGGTCGTCGGGCGTGCCCAGCACGTGGCCCTCGCCATGGTAGGTTTCCGCCTGCAGCGCACCGGCTGCCAGGCCCAGGGAAAGGATCGCGGCGGTCAGGATACCGGCCTTGGTGGTGATAAGGTTGTACTTGTTCATGTCTCTTCTCCTCAGGGTGAATCCTTTATTGTCGAAAATTACTGCTATTTTCGGTAAGTCACTGTCGCCGAGCTTCAGCGCTTGATCGCCAGCAGCGAGAGGCTCTTGACGCCATAGGACTCGCTGGCGCCACGTGCCGAATCGGTCAGAAAGCGATACTCCGGATGCTCGCGAAGGGTCTGGATCACGAAGCCCGCCGACTCGGTGACGGCCACATAGTCATCCTGCTGCATCGCCCCGCCGATGCAGGCGGCCCACAAGGTGGCGTTGCAGGAGACGCTCTCGGGCAGGGCCTTTTCAGTGACGATATCGGCAAGTGCCAGGCGTCCGCCGGGCTTCAACACCCGCGCCGCCTCGGCGAAGACCCTTGGCTTGTCCGCCGACAGGTTGATTACGCCATTGCTGATGACGGCATCGATACTGCCATCGGCGAAGGGTGGCGATTCGATATAGCCGGCATGGAATTCGACATTGGCAAACCCCGCTTGCCGGGCCAGACGGGCGGCCTTCTCACGCTGGGCCGCGGTCATGTCGAGCCCCTGAACACGGCCCTCGGCGCCTACCGCCAGGGCAGCGATCAGGCTGTCCATGCCGGAGCCGCTGCCGAGGTCAAGCACCGACTCGCCGGGAAGCAGCGCCAGCATATCGAAGAAGTGGCCAACACCAGCGAAGGAGTCGATGGCCGCGGCCGGAATCCGGTCGAGTGCATTCGGGTCATAGCCCAGCCGCTCGGCCAGTTCACGACCCATCTCGAAATGGAAGTCATGCTCCGGCGTCTCTGCCACCTCGTGGTACATCGCCTTGACCCGCTCTTCCAGTTCTATTCGATCCACCGTGGCGGGTGTTGTCGCTTGAGCACTCATAGCCATGGTCGCTCTCCTCTGTGGCTGAATTTCACGACATCGAATTGCCGTGTGCCCCAAGGACGCATCGACACCCGTGATTGTTCCAAGGAATGACAGCCACTGTGACGACAGTCGGGCGGGAACCATTGCGACCCGTGCCGCGTCCCTGTCACAAACGCGATTTGCCCGCTGCCCGGGGACGTTCCATGCTCAAGAGGTGACCCATGACCCGCACCAGCCAGCTCACCCTCACCTCGACGGTATGGCTTGTTGCCCTTCGGCGGGTCGAACCGGGGGATGTCATGACATTCCGCGACGCCACCCACCGGCGGCAGTGGTTCGAACAGCGCCTGGAGCCTTTGATGGATCGGCTCTTCGGTACGGCGCTGCGCCTCACCCGCAACCCCGACGATGCCGAGGATATCGTCGCCGAAGCGGTGGTCAGGGCCTGGGCACGACTCGATAAGCTACGCGACCCCGAGCGCTTCGACGCCTGGCTGTTCCATATCCTCACCAACACCTTCATCAGCGAGTGGCGCCGACAGCAGAGTCGCCCCCGGGCCGCAGCCGATAGTGACACCGCATCGCCGGATGCTATCGATGCCGACGGCTTCACCCTGTTCCAGCAGCTGCACCAGCCCTTTCTGCTCTGGTGGGGCAGCCTGGAGGACCAGTTCTTCAACAGCCTGCTGCAGGAGGAACTGCAAGAGGCACTGGATACGCTTCCCGACCCATACCGGGTAGCAATTGTGCTGGTCGAAGTACAGGGTTATACGTATGAAGAAGTGTCCGGTCTGCTCGGTATCCCGCTGGGTACCGTCCGCTCACGGCTGAACCGGGCGCGCTCGCTGCTGCAGAAGCGGCTCTGGCAACAGGCCAGGGATGCCGGCATGGCAGCCGGCCATGCCGACAAGGGAGGGCAGAAGCCATGAGCCCAAGAGACTTGAACTGCGAGGAAGTCATCGAGCGGCTCTTCGACTATCTCGACCGGGAGCTGGACCACCAGCAGACGGCCGATATCGAGTGGCACCTATCCCGCTGTCGCGACTGCTTCACGCGGGCCGAATTCGAAAAACGACTACGGGCCAGGGTGGCTGCATCCGGTACGGTCAAGGCACCGCCTCGGCTATATCGCCGCATCGTCAGCCTGCTGGATAGATTCGACGATGACGAACCGGGCATGTCTCGCTGAGCCAGGAAGGAGGTCCCTCATGGTGGCCCTACTTGGTTATTCACGGCAACAGATCGTCTCGGCCGTCCAGGACATGTACACGGCCGTGGCCGAGGCACCCACCTCTCCCTTTCACTTCCCTGTCGGCGGCAGAGCCTGCGAACGACTCGGCTATCCTGCGGAGTACACGGCCGGCCTGCCGCCAGCGTTGCTGGACTCCTTCGCCGGGGTCGGCTACCCCTTTCGAGCCGACGCCATTCGCCCCGGCGACACAGTGCTCGATATCGGCGCGGGAGCCGGCAACGATTCGCTGATTGCCAGTCATATCGTCGGTCCCTTTGGTCGGGTGATCGCTATTGACCTCACCGCCGCCATGACCCGCAAGCTAAAGCAGTCCGTCGAGGGCAGCGACGCAGGCAATCTCGACGTAGTTCAGGCCTCGGCGGAACAGTTGCCGCTGCCCGATGCCAGCATCGATGCCATCACCAGCAACGGTGCCCTCAACCTGGTGCCGGACAAGCGGCGTGCCGTCACCGAGATGTTTCGCGTGCTGCGTTCAAATGGCCGCCTGCAGCTTGCCGACGTGGTCATTCATCGTCCGGTTTCGGTGGATTGCCATGACGACCCGCGGCTATGGGTCGAGTGCGTGGTGGGTGCCACGGTCAAGGAGGAACTGCTGGCGCTGTTCGCGGAAACCGGCTTCGAGGACGTCGAAGTGATGGGCAGCCACGACTATTTCGCGTTGAGCCCCAGCCAACAAACCCGCGAGGTGGCAGAAAGCTTCGGGGCCCACTCCATCGAAATCGGTATGCGCCGCAGTGAGCAGGCGCCCTCCCTGCCCCGCCAATGGGCAAAACGACTCGATCCGCGGCGCTGGCTGCTGCGTCTGCGCCGTCGCGGGCTGCTAGGCCTGTCGGCACTGGGACTCGCCCTGCTGAGTTGCTATGGCACCTTGGCGCTGGCCGGGTTGCTGCCGCTGCTGGGCATCGGCCTGGCACTACACGAAGGCGCCTGGGCCGGCACCATCGCCGGCTTAGTGCTGTTCACCCTGATGGCGATTGCTGGTGGCTACCGACACCATCGCGCCGGCGGCCCGATACTGCTGGCGGCAGCGGGCAGTGCAGCCATTCTCTACGCGTTGTTCATCGAATATCTGGCGTTGGTGGAACTGTTTGGCTTCGTGGTGCTGGGCGGCGCGGCGCTGTGGGATCTGCACAGGCGACGGCGACAGGAAGTCAAGGTGCTGGGTCTCGATCGGTCGTCCTCTGCCGGGTGAACTGAGCCAGCTGGGTAGGTTGGCCCAGGGCTGGATGCCACTCACCGATCCCGGAAAGCCGGACCCGGTAGCCATTGCGACGCGCGACGCCCGATGCCCAGGCGGCAAAGCGTGCCCGGTCCCATTCGAATTTGTGGTCGGGCTCGCGAAACTCCCCCGGCGCCAGCCCATAGAGCGAATTGAACTCACGGTTGGGAGTCGTCAATACCAGCAACCCTGGGCGCAATCCAGCGAAGATCGCATGCTCCACCCGGGAGAGGGAGGTCGGCTGTACATGCTCGATAGTCTCGACCATGGCACCAGCATCAAAGCCGACAAGGTGGTCCGGCGGATCGGTATAGGAGCCGCATATCAGCTCGAGGCGTGACCGCAAGTCGGCTGGAAGGGTCTCGAAGCGCATCTTTGCCTGAGCCAGCAGCTCACCGGAAAGCTCCAGTCCCGCCACCTTTTCGAACTGAGGGTCCCTCAGCAAGTACTGCAGCAGCCCACCGGAACCACAGCCAAGATCGAGCACACGCCGCGCCCCGCTGCCGCGCAGCAGGCCGGCCACGCAACGCAGGCGCTCCTGGTGCAGATCGTGGGATTCGATGTCCATCATTGTGCCTCTCCTTATCAGACCTTGATGATGAACGAATGCATGGCCGTAGAGTAGGCCCGGGCGCCGAAGGGGGGGGCTTAGCAGGCCCATGGTAACCTCGGCAGGTATTTCCCGCATTTAGGCTGCCGTGGGGTCATGCAACAACGCGGGTCCTGGCTCGGAACCGACTACTTGGCCATATCGCTCTGTGACGTCCGATCCGCCAGCCACCGCTCCAGCTCATCGAGAGTCACCGGAATCAGCGCGTGGAGGAGCTGAAACTGTGCCGTGACTTCCTCCTTGCACTCATGGTGGGCCAGCATTTCCAAACGTTGGGCGACGGCCGCGAGCTTGCGCGCACCAAGGCTGGCCGACTCACCCTTGACACTGTGGGCAGTGGCTTCCAACATCGTCATGTCGCCCTGGTCGATGGCGTCCTGCATAGTGCATCTGTGCGACTGCAGTTGGTCGCGATGCACCGTGATCAAGGTCGCCACCATCGTCTCGCCAAGCGATTCCAGCAGCTCCGACAAGGCCTGCTCGTCTAGCTCGGCGTCGGCTGTAACAGCGGCCTCGTCCTCCGGCGTCACCGGCGTCAGCACTCGGCGTAGACAGGCCGTCAGCTCCGAGCTAAGCAGCGGCTTGGTCAGATAGTCGTTCATGCCGGCATCCAGGCAGCGCACCCGCTCCGCCCCGGGGCCACCAGCGGTCATCGCCACAATGGGTACCCGGCGGCACCATCCCCCTTTCGCCCGCACTCTGCTCACAGTTTCTAGACCATCCATATCGGGCATCTGCACGTCCATGAAGATGATATCGAACGTCTGCGATGCCACAGCCGCCAGTGCTTCCTGGCCACTGGCTACCACCTGCACGCGGCAGTCGAAGCGTTCGAGCATCGCCACCCCCACCTGCTGATTGACAGGATTGTCCTCCACCAGCAGTACATTGCCATCGAAGCTAGGCCGCATGAGCGCAGATGACTCGTCACGTTGCGCTTCAGGTTCGGCTTTGGCTGGCTCGAGCGGCAGCTCGATCCAGAACCGACTGCCTTTGCCGGGCTGGCTGTCCATGCCGATTTCACCCCCCATGGCATCGGTCAAGCGCCGACAGATGGCCAGGCCAAGGCCGGTTCCCCCATAGCGTCGCGCTGTGGAAGCATCCCCCTGACGAAACGGTTCGAAAAGCCGCTGCTGCTGCTCTTCGGCGATGCCTGGCCCGGTATCGCATACTGCGAGACTGAGCCGACCGCTATCCGTCTCCTCCGCCTCGATCACTACCTCGCCGCGCTCGGTAAACTTGATGGCATTGGCCAGCAGGTTCAACAGTACCTGTCTCAGCCGGACGGGATCCCCCATGAGCAGCGCCGGCAGCGTCGGTGAGAGCCGGCTTTCCAGCTTGAGGCCCTTGGCCTCGGCGCGTGGCGCAAAGAGCCGGCAAGCATCGTCGACCAGCTTGGCCAGCGGTATCGGCCGGTGCTCCAGCTCCAGCTTGCCGGATTCGATCTTGGAAAAGTCGAGGATATCGTTGATCAAACCCAACAGGCGGCCAGCGCTCGCGTGAAGCGTGCCGACATACTCCCGGGAACGGATGTCCAGGGGCTGGTCCATGAGCAAGTCGCTCATGCCGATCACGCCGTTGAGAGGCGTGCGTATTTCATGGCTTACCGTAGCGAGAAATTCAGACTTGGCCCGGCTAGCCGATTCGGCCTGCCGGGCCGATGCCTGTAGCTCGCGGCTCAGTGTCTCAAGAGAGCGCCGTGCCGCCGCATTGTCGCGAGCCTCCCGCACCAGGAAAACGGCCACCAGTAGACCAGCCAGACTCATGGCCAGGATCAATGCCAGCAACAACACATAAAGCGTCTGCAGGACTTCACGATCGCGGGTCGCTGCTTCAGCAAGATATCCATTGATAGCGATGACAAGTTGTTCAGCATTGGCGCTAAGGTATTCCAGCCTGGCGTCCAGCGCATGGCGCGCAGGCTCGTCGAGTCGATCGAACTGATGCAGCATGGCATCGAAGCCATCCATCATGTCGACCACCTCGGGAATCAGGCGATGTGCGGCAGGACTGTAGTCGAACAACTCGCCGAGATCGGCCCGGCGTAGCTGGTTCAAACGACTATAGAGGAGTTCGAAGCGCAGCCTCAGGGTGTCCAGGCTCTGGCCGCTTCCGCTGCGCCGTGCCAGTTCGCTGCGCAGCTGCACGATATCTCGGTCGAGCTTGTAGGCATGCCAGGAGGTATCCACCCCCACGTTCTGATAAAGCCCTTCCTGGCGCCAGGCGGCCAGCCCCACCACGACCAGAGCGGCAGTGAAAAAGAGCAGAGCGGCCATGGCGCCCAGCTTGAGCCGGAGCGGATGACGCAGCACCATTATCTCGCCTCCCGTCTCAAAATCGCTCAGGGAGCATGGGCCGTTCAGGGAGCATGGATAGTATCCACATGCCAGACCGAGCGAAAACGAATGGTTTCGTTGAGCAGTTCAGGATGGTCATCGAAGGGATAGAGCACAAAAACCGGACCGAGGTCGCGAACGGCGATGGGCCCGCCATCTCGTTCGATGGCCAGGATAACATCGTAATCGTGAAAGTCGGAAACCGGCACCTTGGCCTCGAAGTCGTCCAGGGCCCTTATGCGCACATGCTCCACGCTGATACCAGCGGCTTCGAGCACGACACGAACCAGTGGCCCCTCAAAACGGCTCACCCCCTCGGTCCAGGGCGTACCGGTTTCGAGCACCATCGACGACAGGGACATCAGCATGACGCGATCCAGATGCAGCTCGTCACCAACATTGACATGCTCAATGTCACCAGTCAGCCGCAACAGGACCTCTCCTTCCGGGGAGGGGAAGGGATCGGCTAGCGCCACTGGCGAGAGACCCCATAACGACAGCAGGCAGAGGGCAAGCAAAAAACGACATCGTCTTGTCAGCAACATCACGGCATTCCGCAGTCACGGGGGGGGGTAATGGCTGACAAGGTTACGCGAAACGCGCGGAAAGGTCAGGCGAGAAACGGAAAAGTCACAGAGCTGAAAAACAGCACGAAATCAAAACGGGCAGGAGGGAGCCCCCACCTGCCAAAGCCAAGCCTCAGCCGGTCGCACGCTCTATCGGCTCACAGCGCACCAAATCCTCATAGGCATGCCAGCTGGCGTGGCCCAGTACCGGCAAAATCAGGGCCAAGCCGATATAGAATGTAAGGATTCCGACCAATACGCAGCCCGTCAATATCACGGCCCACAGCAGCATGGGGCGGAAATTATTCGACACTGCGCGTACGCTCGCCTCGATGCCTTCCATGAAGGTGAGGTCCCGATCCATCAAGGTCGGAATGGCGACCACGCTGATGGTAAAGGCGCCGAAGGCCAGCACGGCGCCCACCCCCGTACCGACCAGGATCATGCCCAGACCTTGCGGCGTGGTCAGCAGCGACGCATAGAGCGCTGCGGGCCCGGGTGCCTCGAAACCGTAGAACAGCGCGAAGAGCAGGGTAGCCAGGCGAATCCAGGCCAGGAAAAAGATCATCATCATCACGCCCATCATTGCCAGCTGGCCAGCGTGGGGTCGCCAGGCGCTGAAGGCGTCACCCAGATGGGGCGCGCGGTTGGCTGCAATCGCACGACTTACTCCGTAGGAGCCCACCGCCACCAGCGGGCCAAGGAACATGAAGCCGGCTACCATGGGCAGCAACCAGTGCCAAAGGTCGAGCATGACGGCACCCAGGGTCACGGCGATACTCAACCCGACCCAAAACATGCCATAGGCGAGACTCACCGCCGGGGCCTGGCGAAAATCCTCGAAGCCAGCAGCCAACCAGGCCCTGGGCCTGTCCATGCCGATCGGGTTGATGATGATCTTCACCGTGGGCACCGATGACTGACCCGTGGAATTTGTTGTTGCGTTCATATGCATACCCCGTCTGGTCGCCAAGTCATGTGACGAAAGAACACGCCGTTCCGGTTGGGTGGCCGGGAGGCGTCTTGTTGCCTTTCTACAGCGTTAATGTAGTTGACCTGGAGCAAGAATGCGCCTTGGGCCAATCAACGTAAAGCCCAATTGTGCCCGGGGGGCTCCCGTTTTTTTTCAACAAGGACAAAAAAGCATAAGTCTCTAACTTTTTCGCGCATATGGGCATAACAGAATAGCAAAGCGTTCCTTCTGATAGCATCCGCTCCACAGTAATATGCTTGTTTGGCACGATTTCCGACAAGAACTCCGACCAGGAGCCTGACGATGAAACGGGTTTTTCTTATTGCATCCCTGCCACTGGTGAGCCTGCTGCTATTGGCAAGCGCCCCCCTGCTGGTCCAGGCCGACGAGACCTTTTCCGCCGCCCAGCTCGAAGTGATGGCGGGCGGCTGCGCCAACTGCCACGGCACCGATGGCCGACTGGCCGGCAGCGTACCAACGATTGCCGGTCGCCCCGCCGATGTCCTGGCCTCGCGGCTGCTCGACTTCAAGCACGAGGAAGCCGGTGAGACCACGATAATGGACCGCATCGCCAAGGGCTTCACGGATGCCGAACTCACGGCGCTGGCCCGGCACTTTGCTGCCATCGACCTGGAAAACGATAACGAGACGGAAGAATGAGGGGGCCCGACATGAAACATCGTCACAACCGCAACGGCCTGACCCGCCGTCAGTTGATCAAGGGCATTGGCGCCGCCTCCCTGCTGCCGCTGGTGGGCGGTGCGCCCTTCGCCATCGGTAGCCAGAGTGCCGGGCGCGTCATCGTGGTCGGCGGCGGCTTCGGTGGCGCCACGGCCGCCAAGTATCTCAAGCGGGCCAATCCGGCCATCGAAGTGATACTGATAGAGCCAAACGAAATTTTCTATACCTGTCCTTTCAGCAACCTGCACCTCGGCGGACTGCGCGAGATGGATACCATCTCCCATGGCTACGACGAGCTGAAGGATCGTTATGGGGTGCGTGTGATCCACGCCACGGCCGAAGACGTGGACGCCGAGGCCCACAAGGTAACCCTCTCTACCGGTCGCAAACTCGACTACGACCGCCTGGTCCTTTCCCCGGGTGTCGACATGCGCTGGAATGCACTGGAGGGTTATGACGAGGAGGCCGCCGAGAAGGCTCCCCACGCATGGAAAGCCGGTGTCCAGACCGAACTGCTGCGTAGCCAACTGGAAGCCATGGACGATGGCGGCACTTTTGTCATGGTGGCGCCGGAGAATCCCTTCCGGTGCCCGCCCGGTCCCTATGAACGCGCCAGCCTGGTGGCCAACTACTTGACACAGTTCAAGCCGAAGTCGAAGGTCCTGATCCTTGACGCCAAGGATAATTTCTCCAAGCAGGGACTGTTTACCGCCGGTTGGGAACAGCTCTACGGCGACCGGATAGAGTGGGTGGGGCTATCAAACGACGGCCGTGTGGCCCGCGTCGATGCCGACAGGCTCGAGGTCGAAACCGAATTCGGTACCGTGCATCGCGCCGACGTACTCAACGTCATCCCGCCTCAGAAGGCCGGCTGGATCGCCGAACGAGCCGGCGTTACCGACGACTCAGGCTGGGTGCCAGTGAAACCCGAGACCTTCGAGTCACGTCAGGTCGATGACATCTATGTGGTGGGCGACGCCACGGTGGCAGCGCCGATGCCCAAGTCGGGTTTCTGTGCCAACGCTCAGGCCAAGGTCGTGGCCGCCGCCATTGCCGCGTCGCTTGAATCACGCCCGGCCCCCGAGGCCTACTGGACCAATACATGCTACAGCTTGGTCGGGCCGGAGTACGGCATCTCGGTGGCCGGTGTCTATCGAGTACAGGACGGTGTGATTGCCGAGGTGGAGGGAGCCGGCGGCCTGAGCCCGGCCGACGCCTCCAAGGACAGCCGCGCCCTTGAAGCCAAATATGCTGTGGGATGGTACAACGCCATCTGCCAGGATACCTGGGACACTCTCCTCGGAGGCACGGCCATCTGAACGGGTTATCTGAACTGCGTTACCGGTAAGTGACCGGGGACATGCACGGCAATGCGACAAGGATTTTCTCTGCATGAGCCATACCGAGTTAGTCGTCTGGTCGGCCGTATCGATCGGCCTGCTTTTCGGCGCGACCGGCCAGACCACCGGATTCTGCCTGATGCGCGGCCTGGCCAATAGCTGGACTCTCGGCGACACCCGCAAGCTGCGCGGCTTCGTACTGGCCATGGCAGTGGCTTTACTGGGCAGCCAGACATTGGCTATGGCAGGGCTGGTATCGCTGGAAAGCGCCCACTATGCGAATCCCGCCCCCTCGTGGCTGGCCATTCCGCTGGGCGGCGCCCTGTTCGGCTATGGCATGGCCCTGGCCAACGGCTGCGGTGCCCGTGCCCTGGTACTACTGGGTAGCGGCAACCTGCGCAGCTTCGTGGTCCTGACCTGCTTGGGTCTGGCTGCTTACATGGCGCTTTCCGGCGTGCTCGCGCCGCTGCGGATCCGGTTGGAGAGCATGACGACATTGAGCCTACCCGTCCATGACTTGCCAGGGGCGATCGGCGCCCCGGCCTGGCTCACGGCACTGGTACTGGGAGGCGTCTTGCTGGCCTGGACGTTCTCCAGCGCAGCTTTTCGCGCCTCGCCCCGGGATTGGCTGGGCGGGTTTATCATCGGCATACTGGTCCCGGCAGGCTGGTATGCGACTGGCGTGCTGGGTCATGACGACTTCGAACCGGTGCGCCTGGCGAGCCTGACCTTCATCGCCCCCATCGGCGAATCACTGCAGTACCTGATGCTATCCACAGGCACCCGGCTGGGTTTCGGTGTCAGCGTCGTGGGTAGCGTGTTAGTGGGCTCACTGGCCATGGCTCTGCTGCGGCGCGACTTTTCCCTGCGGGCATTCGAGGATCCCGGGCAGATGCTGCGCAGCATGGCGGGTGGTGCCTTGATGGGCATCGGTGGTGTCATGGCGCTGGGTTGCTCCATTGGCCAGGGCCTGTCCGGGCTCTCGACGCTGGCATTGACCGCCTTCGCCGCCCTGGCAGGCATCGTGGCCGGTGCCCGGTTGGGGATCGTAGGCCCACTGGCAGTGTCCAAGAATTGATCGCTTATCGGAGAAAGCCATGCACGTTGCCCGTTCCACTCATCCTGACGCTGCCCGCCGCCGCCTGCTGCTCGGCATGGCCGCTGGCGTGGCCGCTATCGGCGTCGCCGGCCTGGCCACGCCCGTCATGGCAGAGGGGCCTTGGCAGCGCCTGGACACCGCTCGCAGCGTCCTCGGCGATGCCGAGCCCAGCACCCAGGGGCTGGTACTCGACCTGCCCCATGTCTCGGAAGACGGCGCCTCGGTTTCGCTCACTGTCGGCTTCGACGGTGAACTCGAGCCAGGCGACTACATCTCGCGTATCGACCTCTTCGCGACCGCCAATCCTTCGCCCGAGATCGCGACCTTCCATCTCACGCCCCTGAGCGGCAAGGCCGAAATATCCACCCGGGTCAGGCTCAACGAAACCCAGCAGGTCATCGCCATCGCTACCAGCCATCAGGGCGAGCGCTTCGCGACGGCGCGTGAGGTCCGCATCACCGTCAGCGGCTGTCTGATGCGCAATGGTGGCGACCAGCCGGAACCGCTGTCCAACCCCCGGGTCAGCATCCCCTCCAGCTTTTCCCCGGGCCAGCCAGAGGCGGTTCGCACGCTGATCCATCACCCCATGGAGACCGGCTTGCGTGAAAATGCCGACGGCGAGATCGAACCGCGGCACATCATCGAACGGTTCACCGTCAGCTTGAATGGCGAAACCGCTTTCGAGGCCGAACTGCATCAGTCGATTTCCGCCAGCCCCTATCTGCTGTTCTATCTCAGCCCCGAGAAGGACGGTGAAGCCGTCTTCGAATGGCGAGATGATAGCGGTGAGACGGCCAGACACGTTGCCGAGTTCGAGGTAACATAACAGCGCCAGCATGCCGGCAGGCTGAGGAGCGAACGGTCAGGGCCCGCCCCTGGCCGAACACAGCCGCTTGCCGGTCACCGCACGATCATTACCGACACCTTCGCGTGATGAACCACATGTTCAGCGTTGGGACCCAGCACATAATCGGCGAACTTGCGCTTGTTGTGGGAGGCCATGACGATCAGGTCCACCTCGAGCTTCTTGGCTGTCTTGACGATGGCCTCCCAGGGTGAGCCGTCGGCGATCACCGACTGTACCTTGATGTCTTCCGGCACGTTTTCCTGAATGAACTTATGCTGAGCCTCCGATATGGCCCCGCGGGCCTTCTTGGCGAAGTCCTTGGGAAAATAGGAGCCTACCAGAGGCATGCGGTAGTCCGGCAGTACCGTCACCACATGCAGCGATGCATCGAAGGTGCGACACAGGGTGACCGCTGCCGGGAGGGCTCTGACCCAGGAACTCTCCTCGTTGAGGTCCACTGACAACAGGATCTTGCTGTACATGGTCATCCCCTCCTCAAGCTGTGGCCGTGCTGGGCGACTGTACCTTACGCCGACGCCACTGCAGCAGCACCACCAGGCCAAATACCAGGAAGCCCGGAATCCACATCCACTCTTTCGCCCAGCGATCCACCGGGGCTGATACTTCGATGATCTCCTGGTCGAAGTCGAAGCCGAGGTCAGCTGCCAGGCTGCCGAATTCGACGAAGTCAACCATGGCCTGATCACCCTCTATCCACAATTCCATGCCGAGCTCTTGCATGCGCTCCTCAGCTGTTTCACCGCGGGGCACCGGCACCAGGATATAGGTGACCAAGGGGTCGCCGAAGGCATCCTCGCCGGCAATGCGCACCCGCAACTGGCTGCCGTCGTCGACCTCACCCATTGCCTGGACAAACTGTGCTGGTGGCACAGGCTGATAGGGATCGTGGATCATGTCCATCCAGAACCCCGGACGGAACAGCGTGAAGGCCACCAGCAGCATCAGGATACTCTCGTACCAACGATTGCGGGCGATCATGAAGCCTTGGGTGCCCGCGGCAAAGATCAACATCGCAATGGTCGCGATGATGAAAATCACTATCCCCTGCAGCCAACCGACATCGATCAGCAACAGGTCGGTATTGAAGATGAACAGAAACGGTAGCGCGGCGGTGCGAAGGCTGTAATAGAAAGCTTGAAAGCCGGTGCGTAACGGATCACCTCCCGAGACCGCGGCCGCGGCGAACGACGCCAGGCCTACCGGTGGCGTGACATCGGCCATGATCCCGAAGTAAAAGACAAACAGGTGCACGGCGATCAGCGGCACGATGAGGCCGCTCTGTTGCCCCAGGGTCACGATCACCGGCGCCAGCAGCGCCGATACCACGATGTAGTTGGCCGTGGTCGGCAGGCCCATGCCCAGGATCAGACTGAGCACCGCGGTGAGCAGCAGGATCAGCATCAGGTTGCCCATGGAGAGGATCTCCACCACGTCGGCCAGCACCAGACCGACCCCGGTCTGGGACACAGCACCCACGATGATCCCCGCTGCCGCGGTGGCAATACCAATGCCGATCATGTTACGGGCACCGGTCACCAGGCCGTCCCACAGATCCATGAAGCCTTCCTTGATATCCTCGACGAGCTTCCCACGATGGCGGAAGGCGGCAATGATCGGACGCTGGGTGACGATGATGAAGATCATGAACACCGTCGCCCAGAAGGCCGAAAGCCCCGGTGACAGGCGCTCGACCATCAGGCACCACACCAGAACAATGACCGGCAGGATGTAGTGCAGGCCGACCATCACCGTGGGGCGAGTCTGCGGCAGAGAGACCACCTCCGACGTGGGGTCATCGAGCTCCAGCTCCGGGTATTTCGCCCCGACCTTGAGCAGACCCACATAGATGAGGGCCAGCCCCACACCGACGACCCAGGGTGTGGCGTCACCGAGTACAGGCTTGAGCCAACCGAGCCCGTAGTAGACCGCGAACGACAGCGCCATCAGCAGCAACAGACCGGTCAAGAAGCCAATCAGCTTGTTGAGAAAGGGGCGTGCCGGGTTGCTTGACGGAATGCCCTGCATGTCGGCCTTGAGCGCCTCGAGGTGGACGATGTAGACCAGTGCGATATAGGAGATCAGCGCCGGCAGGAAGGCGTGCTTGATGACCTCGACATAGGAGATGCCGACATACTCGACCATCAGGAAGGCCGCCGCCCCCATCACCGGCGGCATGATCTGGCCGTTGACCGAGGACGACACTTCAACGGCGCCAGCCTTCTCCGGAGAAAAGCCTACCCGCTTCATCATTGGAATGGTAAAGGTACCGGTGGTGACCACATTGGCAATCGACGAGCCGGAGATCAGGCCAGTCATGCCGGATGCCACCACCGCGGCCTTGGCCGGACCGCCCTTGTAGTGGCCCAGCAGGGAGAACGCCACCTTGATGAAATAGTTACCGGCCCCGGCCTTGTCGAGCAGGGCACCGAACAACACGAACAGGAAGACGAAACTAGTCGACACCCCCAGGGCGATACCGAATACCCCCTGAGCGGTCAGCCACTGATGATTGACCAGGCTCTGGAAGGTAACGCCACGATGAGCAAGGATGCCCGGCATATAGGGGCCGAACAGCGAGTAGAGAATAAAGATCGAGGCCACGATCATCAACGGTGGCCCCAGTGCTCGGCGTGTCGCCTCCAGCAACATCAGGATACCGATCACACCGATGATGACGTCCTGGGTAATGGGTGCGCCTGGGCGCTCGGAGAGTTCGGCATAGAAGAGAAATATGTAGGCACCGCAGAAGGCTGCGACAGCCGCCAGCACCCAGTCCTGAATCGGGATGCGATCGCGCGGAGAGCGCTTCAGCGCCGGGTAGGCCATGAAGGCCAGAAAGAGCGCAAAAGCCAGGTGAATGGAGCGAGCCTCGGTGGCATTGAAAACACCGAAACGAAACATGTAAGGCAGCGGCGAGGCAATCCACAGCTGAAACAGCGACCAGGCCGCCGCAATGCTGACCAGCAGCTTTCCTGGCGCCCCTGCCGGCTTGCGCGCCCCCGAGTCGCTGGACGCGACCATGTCCTCGAGGTCGACATTGGACTCTCGGGAGGTGTTTTTCTCGTCAGTCATAAGTCGCCCTGCCCAGTGTTGATTGGCGTGCCGTTAATTGCTTCTTAACCGGCATCACGGTGCGTTAGCCCTTACAAGGCAATCCTTGAAACAGATGCGCGGACCCCAGTGGCGTCCGCGCATCCTTCACCGGAGGGTTGTTACCCTCGGCCTATCGGTTACTCGATCCAACCGCGCTCACGATAATAACGGGCCGCGCCGTCATGCAGCGGGGCGGTCAGGCCGTCGGAAATCATGTCCTCCTCGTTGAGGTTGGCAAACGCCGGGTGCAGGCGGGTGAAGCGATCGAAGTTCTCGAATACCGCCTTCACCGTCTCGTAGATGATATCTTCGTCCACAGCGGTAGAGCTGACGAAGGTCGCCGCCACGCCGAAGGTCTCGGTGTCCTCGTCATTACCGCGATAGAGCCCGCCCGGGATCACAGAGCGGGTATAGTAGGGGTATTCCTCGATAAGGCCATCAATCTCATCGCCGGTTACCGGAATGATCCTGGCATCGATCGTCGTGGTGGCTTCCTGGATGGAGCCGTTGGGATGGCCCACCACATAGACCATGGCGTCGATATTGTTGTCAGACAGAGCCGCAGCCTGCTCGGCGGCATCAAGCTGAGAGGCCAGCGAGAAGGTATCGGTATCCCAGCCCATGACATCCATCACCAGGTTCATGGTGTTGCGCTGGCCGGAACCGGGGTTGCCGATATTGACACGCTTGCCGGGAAAGTCGCTGAAGTGCTCGATCCCGGAGTCGGCACGAGCGACCACGGTCAACGGCTCACCGTGCATGGTGAAGACGGCGCGCATGTCTTCCCAGGCACCGTCGGATTCGAAGTTGGCTTCACCATGATAAGCGCGATACTGAACATCGGACTGCACCACGCCCATATCCAGATCGCCGGACTTCATGCCATTGACGTTGGCCACGGAACCACCGGTGGTCGGAGCGTTACAGCGGATGTTGTGCTCGTCACTGCCGCGGTTGACCATGCGGCAGACAGACTGCCCCACCACATAGTAGACCCCGGTCTGGCCACCGGTACCGATGGTGATGTAGCGATCCTGAGCGACAGCCGGCGCCGAGAACAGGGCAGCACCCAGTAGAGCCCCGGAGAAGGCAGCTGCAGAAAATACATGGCGTTTCATAACACACCTCTTGACGTTATTGGCAAGCTGACGTTGCAGAAGCAAGGTTCCTGACAGCCCTATTGCCGACAGGCGGTTGCTACCGCTCCCCCCTACTTTAGCGAAAAACATCAGCTTGTTGGGGTCTTTTTCATCACTTCTAATGTTAGCCCCCCTTAACGTTTATTGTGCGTTAATTTTTTCCGCTGGCACGACGCAAGGAGCGACTCTTCAACACCAGCGCTAACCACAACCACTACCCAACGTTGCCGACAACGACCTGGCGACTGCTGCCAGCCGCCCAATGAAGCGTTACGACGCTTTCACGATCAGCGCCTGCTTCTCGTCCTTCATGGCCGCGAACTCGGCCTCATAAAAGAACTCGCTCTCGCCCAGTGCAGGCGCCAGGTGGTTGAGCCAGGTCGCCTCTTCGTCGTATTTGGCGAAGAACGGCCGCTGCACCCAGTCACTGTCGCGGCCCTGGATGAAGCGCAGCACGAACACCTTCTCGCCGTGGATCTCCGTCACCCCCTGGATCTCCACCTTGCCGGGATCGGCGGACATCGACGGCCCACGGGCGGTGCGCGCCAGGCCCGGCACCTGTTTCATGGCCTCGCGGTAGATCTCCCAGGCACGCACCAGCGGCACCTCGAAGTAGTGGCGGGCGCCGGTGTCGCGTTCCACGAACATGTAGTAGGGGATCATGCCCAGGCGCACCTGGGTGGTCCACATCCTCGCCCACTGGTCGGCATCGTCGTTGATGTGCTTGAGCAGCGGCGCCTGGGTGCGGATTTCGGCGCCGGTGGCGCGAATGCGGCGGATCGCCTCGCGGCAGATGGGCGTATCCATCTCCTTCCAGTGGTTGAAGTGCGCCATGAAGGCGACGTGCTTGCCGGCAGCGGTCAGCTCGCGGAACAGCTCAAGAACATCTTCGGCGTCCGGGTCGGTGACGAAGCGATAGGGCCAGAAGGTCAAGCTCTTGGTACCGATGCGGATGTCCTGGACGTGGTCCAGCTCCGGGGCCATCAGCCCCTCCAGGTACTGGCGCAGGTGCTTGGCCTTCATCACCATGGGGTCGCCGCCGGTCATCAGCAGGTCGGTGACCTCGGTATGCTCGGCCAGGTAGCGGTGTAGCGTTCCCGCTTCGCTGGAGGCGAACTTGAGCTCCTTGTCGCCGACGAACTGCGCCCAGCGGAAGCAGAAGGTGCAGTAGCTGTGGCAAACCTGCCCCTGGCTGGGAAAGAACAGTACCGTCTCACGGTACTTGTGCTGCATGCCGGGGAGCGGTTCGCCGTCGAGCAGCGGCAGATTGAGGTCCATCTGTCCTGCCGGGTGCGGGTTGAGTTCGCCACGAACACGCTCGATGACCGGTTTGAGCTCTGCCGCGTCGGCACCCCGCCGGACCAGATAGGCTACCTCCTCGAAGTGCTCCGGCTTGAGCATGCCGCGCTGGGGGAAGGTCAGCTGGAAAACGGGATCCTGGGGGATGTTGTTCCAGTCGATCAAGTCGTCGATGACATATTCGTTGACGCGAAACGGCAGCACCTGGCTGACAACCCGCATGTCGAAACGCAGATTTTCAGGCAGATTCTGAATTGCCTCGATCTTGTCCAGCTGACGGTGGGTATAAATCTTGAACTGCCGGGCTTCGAACGCTTCAGCATGCGGGTCGCCGAGATCGATGTTCACTCGCTGATTCATGCCACCTCCTCTGTTCTTGCACGGCGGGCCATGGACATCTTGGCATTAGCCCAAAGCCAAACCGCCATTCGGATCGGCGGCGCGCGTGCGGATCTTTTCGGGGTGACATTGGTACTGGCTTGGAGGCCAAGTTGCAAGTTTTTGCATCGTTTTGCAACGAACGTCACAAAAAAGGACGACATATGCAACATTCCGTTCACCACACATGTTGATCATCATGTCTAGACGTTGTAGCCAAGCACGCCGGGCAACCACAGAGCGATCTGCGGAAAGATCGCCACCAGCGCCAAAGCGCTGGCCATGGCCAGTACGAACAGCAGCGCCCAGCCCACCGTCTGCTCCAGGCGGATTTTGGCGATCTCGGTAGTCACCATCAGGTTGACCGCCACCGGCGGTGTGAATTGCCCGATGGCGATGTTCATCGCCAGCAATATCCCGAACCACACCGGATTCCACCCGAAGTGCTGCATCACCGGTATCAGGATTGGCATCATGATCAGATAGATGGAGATGGCATCGAGCAACATGCCGGCCACCAGCACTGCCAGCATGATCAGTATCAGCAACAGCACACCGCTGTCGGAGAGGCCGATGATCCACTCCGCCAGATGGCGGAAGGTACCCAGCATGGTGCCGGCCCAGGCGAATATCCCGGCCAGAGCGATGATCAACATGACGACCCCCGAGATTACCGCGGCCTCGCCGAGCAGTGTCCAAAGATCGCGCAGCTTGATCTCCCGGGTCAGGAACAGTCCCACCAGCGCGCCATAGGCCACAGCGACCACGGCAGCCTCGGTGGGGGTGAATAGCCCAGAGCGCAGCCCGCCAAGTATCAGCACCGGGGCGAACAGCGCCGGCAGCGCTTGCTTGAAGCTCTCCCTGACCTTGGGCGGCTCAACCCCCTCCACCGGTGTGCCACCCTCCCAGCCATAGTGCTTCGACACCAACATTGCCGGCACCAGCAGCGCCAGCCCGGCCAATATCCCGGGAAACAGGCCGGCGGCAAATAACGCCCGTAGATCGACCCCCGGCACTACAATGGAGTAGAGAATCAACGCCACCGAGGGCGGGATCAGGATGGCGGTGGAGGCCGAGGCCGCAATCAGGGTCGCCGAGAAGGGCCTGGGGTAGCCGGCCTTGGTCATGCTCGGCAGCATCACCATGGCCACGGCAGCGGCATCCGCCGGGCCGGAGCCGCTCATCCCCCCCATGATCATGCAGACCAGTACCGCCACCAGCGCCAGTCCACCGTGACGCGGTCCGATCAGCGCCTGGGCGAAGCGTACCAACCGCAGCGCCACACCGGCACGCTCGAAGATCAGCCCCGTCATGATAAACAGCGGAATAGCGATCAGCGGATACTTTGCGATGCTGTTGTAGGTGTTGGTGCCCAAGGTCGCCAGCATATCGGGCGAGAGACCCGACACGATGCCCACCGCCCCAGCCAATGCCAGCGAGAAGGCCACCGGCACACCGGCGATCAACAGCCCGGCGAAGGCCAGGATCATCCACAGATCAGGGCTCATCCTCGAGCCTCCCACTCAGTCGATCGCGGGTCTGCTGAGTCAGGCGTACCAGCATGGCTGCCGACAGCAGGGGCAGCCAGGCCAGATACCACCACTGCGGCAACCCGAGGCCCGGCGACAGCGACTGCCACTGATACTCCTCCCAGGTCAGCTTGCCGCCAAACCAGGTGATCAACCCCAATACAATGGCGCCACTCAGCCACTGAAAGAGGATCAGCACCTTGCGTGGCCCTGCCGGCAGGGCGCGCTCCAGCAGGCCGACACGAATATGGCCGTTACGTCGCAGCGCCACCGAGGCCCCTGCAAAGGTCAGCACCACCAGCAGGAATACCGAAAACTCCTCGGTGAAGGCCAGAGAACCGCCTGTGACGTAGCGCGTGATGACATTACCCAGGCTGATCAGCGAGATGATCGCCAACGCCAAGGAGCCCAGCCAACGTTCCGGCCGGGCATCGGGAGAGAATTTCATGCAAGCCTCGCGAGAGCGGACCGGCCCGGTGACCAGAGCCGGTGTCAGCCTGGATCAGCGATTCTCGATAGCCGCACTGGCCGCATCGACCAACTCCTTGCCGATCCGAGCGGTCCATTTATCGTGGACGCTGGCGGTGGCATTGACGAAGGCGCGATGTTGCTCTTCGGTCAGCTCGGTCACCTGGACTCCACGCGCTTGGATGGCGGCCAGACGCTCGCTCTCTTCCTCGCGGGTCATGGCGATCTCCCACTCACCGGCTTCGATGGCGGTTTCACGCAGGATCTCCCGATCCACCTCGTCCAGTGAATCCCAGATGCGCTGGTTGACGGCAAAGATCAGCGGATCGTTCATGTAGTTCCAAAGCGTCAGGTACTCCTGACCCGCCTGGTCGATCCGCGCAACGTCGAACACCGACAGCGGGTTCTCCTGGCCATCCACGGCCCCCGTGGTCAGTGCCGGCTGAGCGTCGGTCCAGCTCATCTGGGTGGGATCTGCACCAAGCGCATTGAAGGTATCCTGGAACAGGGGCGAGCCCACCACGCGGATCTTCAGACCATCGAGGTCGCCCGGTTCGCTGATCGGACCACGGGAATTTGAGACCTGCCGGAAGCCGTTCTCACCCCAGGCGAGCGGCACAACACCGCGGGACTCGATGGCCGCGAAGATCATCTCTCCTGCCTCGCCGCCGGTGACGGCATCCACCGCCGCTTCGTCGGGCATGAAGAAAGGCAGCGAAAAGAGGTTGAGTTCCGGTACCTGCGGCGACCAGTTGATGGTTGAGCCCACGGCCATGTCGATCAATCCCGAACGCATGGCAGAGAACTCGCGGGTCTGGTCACCGGCGACCAGCTGGGAGTTGGGGTAGACGCGCAGGGTCAAGCGACCCTCGGTACGCTCCTCCACAAGCTCTGCCCACTTTTCTGCCGCCTGTCCCCAGGGAAAGGCATCGGACAGCACGGTTGAGACAGAGAGTTCGCGTGCCTGAGCTGAGAAAGAAACAGAAAGCGATGCGGTCAGCACGGCGGCGCCGGCCAGGGCCGCGGCGAATCGTGTGAGTCGACTAGCGGTTGTCATGACGTGTCCTTGCAGCAAAGGGCCGGCTCAGAGAAGACCGACCGCGATTATCGATCTGGGTTGGTACCATTCGGGGCATGTTACGCTTCAATATTCCACGAAGTCCCGCGTTGAATGATAGACCGTCATGGGCATAACGCGACCACCGCCCATGTCGCTGCTGCCCTCGTCAGGCGGTACCATCCAAGGAAACCCGCTCGTGCCGCTTCGTTACCTACTGCTGGGCCTGGTGATCGTCACCAGCTGGGCCTTGAACATTATCGTCATCAAACTGGGGGTTGCGGAGCTCCCTCCTCTGCTGTTGACTACCCTGCGCTTTATCCTGGTCGCCACCCGGCTGGCACCGCTGAGCCTGCTGGCACCGCTGAGCCTGCTGGCACCGCTGAGCCTGCTGGCACCGCTGAGCCTGCTGGTGCCGGTAGGCGCAGTGGTGCTGGGCATCGTGCTGCTGGAAGAGCAGCTCAACGCCCATATCGCCTTCGGAGGGGCCCTGGTCATCGCCGGCGCGGCGCTGATCGTGATTCGCTTTCGAGCGTTAGTCGGCCGCTGAGCACCCACCCTTGCGACCGGGCCAGACCACGCAGGCGCCTTCCTCGATGCCATGCTCGGCGAAGTAGCCGGCATTCACCTCCAGCGCGGCCTGATAGGAGGCACCGGCCTGTGTCACCGGGCACTTCCGAGGTGTGTCGGATGGACAGGGCACCATGGTGTGAATTGTGGCAATACGGCCCTGGGCATCGATGAATGCGATATCCAGTGGAATACGGGTGCGATACATCCAGAAGCCACTCTGCGGCGGCTGAATTCGGTCATAAAGAAACAGCATTCCCGTGCCGGGAGCCAGCGAGTCGCGGTCCATCAGCCCCGTGCGGCGCTCGCTTGACGTCCGGGCCATCTCCGCGTCGAGCCGAAAGACCTCGCCACCGGCCTCGATCCGAACGGGCTGGCGCTCCAGAACCGTCGTCGGCCCGGCCACGGCAGGCCAGCGCCAGGCCAGCATGACTGCTGCCACTAACATTAGCACCAACAGACTCGTGCGAGTCGAGAACCCCGACCGTTGAAGCGGTGTCATAGCGTTTCCTCAATCACTCGGATTTCGGGGCAGCAGGTGAATCCCCCCGGCAAGCAGCGACACCTGCACCCACTCGCCACGGGCCAGTCCATTGCGCCGGGCCGCATGGGTGGCGATATCGAAGCGCAGGGACTCGAGTCCATGGTCAAAAAACAGTGTAAGCGACGTCATGCCCCCCAGCACGACCATTTCACCAATACGCCCCGTCACCGGGTTTTCCCTGTCTCCGCGCGACGGGCGGTCACGACGGTGCAGCACCACATCGGAGTCGGGCAGGTACCAGGCGACTCGCTGTTCGAGCGCCAGCGCCTCCAGCCCATGGGCCACCTGCAGCAGCCATGGTCCCCACTGCAGCCGCCGCTGGCCATCAACCTCCATCACCCTGCCCTCGAAGATATTGTGGCGATCCAGCAGCCGCGCCACCACGGCACTGTCCGGATGGCGAAACAGCCTTTCGGGGACATCGGCCTGCAACGTGCGGCCACCATGAAGCACGCAGATACGGTCCGCCAGCGCCGCTGCTTCATCCAGGTCATGGGTCACGAGCAGGATCGGGATGTGGATCTGCTCACGTAACAGGGCCAGTTCGCGCTGCAGACGACGCCGTGTTACCTGGTCCACCGCCGAAAAGGGCTCGTCCAACAGCAGCGCCCGGGGCTCGCGCGCCAGCGCCCGGGCCAGCGCCACCCGCTGCCGCTGGCCACCGGAGAGCTGGGACGGGTAGCGATTGGAGAGTCCTTCCAGGCGCATCCTGCCCAGCCAGTCGTCGGCACAGGCGCTGCGTCGGCCAGGCTCAAGATGCCCCAGCGCCACCTTGACGTTGTCACGGGCACTCATGTGGGGGAACAGCGCATAGTCCTGAAAGACGACACCCACCCGACGCTGCTGGGGCCGGCGGACGATATCATGGGTGGTATCCAGCCAGGTCTCACCACCGCAGTCAATGCGTCCTTCTGCCGGCCGGTAGAGGCCGGCAATAGCACGCAGCAGGGTCGTCTTGCCGCTACCGGAGGGCCCAACCAGCGCCAGCAGCTCACCTGGATCGCAGGCGAAATCCGCGGCCAGGGGGATCGGCCCGGCTTGATACAGCGATACCGCCAGCCGACCCGCGTCGACCGGGGAGGGCGTCGGATTCGGGGTATCAGGCATGACGCCACCTCCGCCGGCCCGCCAGCCCGTAGACCACGCCGATGGTGAGGAACGACACCAGCAGCAGCATGGCCGACATGATACCCGCGCCGGTCTCGTCGAAGGCTTGGACCCTGTCGTAGATAGCAATGGACAGGGTGCGGGTCTCGCCATCGATGGCGCCGCCCACCATAAGGATGACGCCGAACTCGCCCAGGGTATGGGCGAAGGTCAGCGCCAGGGCCGAGATCACGCCGGGCCACACCAACGGCAGCTCGATACGCAAAAAGGTCTGCCAGGGAGTGAGCCCGCTGCACCAGGCCGCCTCGCTCAGGTTGGCGGGTATCGATTCGAAGGCGCGCTGGATCGGCTGCACGGCAAAGGGCAGGCTAGCCACCAGTGAGGCAAGCAGGATACCGCTGAAGGTGAAGTTGAGCCCCTCGCCGGTCAGCCGATGCCAGAAGGCACCGAAGGGCGCATCGCGGCCGAAGCTCATCATCAGGTAAAAACCCAGCACCGTGGGCGGCATGACCAGAGGCAGCGCCACCAGCGCCTCGCAAAGCGACTTGCCGCGAAAGCGTGCACGGGCCAGGGTGCGGCCCAGCCACACCCCCAGCGGGATCAACAGCAGGCAGGTCATCGCCGCCAGACGCAGGGAGACCGTCAGAGCCGTCCAGTCCATCAGGACGCCTCGTTGCCGGCATCTTCCCCGGGCAAGCGAAAACCGTAGTCGGCGAGAATTTCACGCGCTTCATCCTGCTGGAGCCAGTGATAGAAGGCACGGGCGGTATCGCCGGCCCCCTTGACCAGAGCCATGCGCTGTACCAGCGGCTCATGCCAGGCTTCGGGAATCAGCACGAACTCACTGCGCTCGGCAAGCTCGGGGGCCAGCGCCAGTGACCAGGCCACAAGCCCGCCACGGGCGTCGTCGGAGAGGGCAAACTGAGCCGCCTGGGACACGTTTTCGCCGAGAACCCTCAGGACGGTACTGTCCGCCCACAGGCCGGCATGCTCCAGCGCCTGCTTGGCCGCCACGCCATAGGGTGCATGTTCGGGATTGGCCATTGCAATACGCGGACGACCCTCGCCCCGCGCATGCACCTCATGCGCTTCCCGTACTGCGATCAGTGGGTCTTCGCTGCTCGGCAAGTCATGGCGCCCGGGCCGCTGCAGCCAGGCCAACCGCCCGATGGCATAGACCACACCGGCATCCTCGGTATGTCCCTCTGCATGCAGGGCATGCACGTAGGTCTCGTCGGCCGACAGGTAGAGCTCGAACGGTGCCCCCTGGGCAATCTGCCGGCGGAAGTTACCCGAAGAGCCGAAGTTGAGCCGTAGCTGCTTGCCGGTATCGGCCTCGAAGCGCCGAGCGGCTTCGGCCAGGGCAAACTGTAGGTCCGAGGCAGCGGCAATGGTAGGCACGCCGGCCTGGGCCGGAGAGAACATAAGGGCCAGCCAGGCGGCCAGCCCCCAGCGCAGGAGTGAGTTCATCGCAAGCTACCGATTGCCCAGTGAAGTGTCGGCATTGTCAGTCAGGAAGGCACCGCCGGTAAAGTCGACCAGTCGACATGCTGCCGTTGGCATGACCCGGCACAAATTGCTGCCCGCACCGACTCAGGCGTGCGCGCAAAACCGAAGGCTCGCCTATTCGGCGACCCCCTCCCGCTGACCGAGGATCGCCATGAGGTCGATCCGTGTCTCCCGGGTGCTGAGATCGAGCAGGTTCTCGAGCGCCTGCAGGTGATCGTGTATGCAGCACCGGACCGCCTCGCTTTTGCCGCTGCGCAGATGCGTCAGCAGCGCCGGGTGGTCCTCGGCCAGGTAGCAGCTGGCCAGGCCGGCGCGCTTGTAGAGAGCGATGACGATGGAGGTGCGCAGGATAAGGTCGGTGAGCATCGCGCCCAGCACCCGATTGGGGGAACGCTCTGCCAGCAGGTGATGGATGGCCAGGGAGTGCTCGATACGAGATGGCTCGTCACCGCTCGCATGGGCTTCAGCCTCGCGCTCGACCAGGGAAGCGATGGTCACCAGTTGCGCGTCATCGAGACGACCCGCCAGCAGCGCAACCACCTCGCCTTCCACCAGCCGACGAGCAGCAAAGGTTTCACGGGTCTCCTCGACGCTGGGTGCCCTTACCCGTGCCACCTGGTTGGGCTGCTGGGTGACCACATAGTCGGCGGCCAACCGGGTCAAAGCCTTGCGCACCACCGAGCGGCTGACGCCGAAGATATCGCCCAGGACCACTTCGGGAAGGCGTGTGCCTGGCGGCAGACGCTGGGTCAGCACGGCCGTGCGCACCTTGTCGACAATGAAGCGGTCGCTGATGCGCCCGACTGCCCGCGTCTCTGCCGCAATCTCCTCTTGCCAGATACTGCTCACGATACGCCCTCACCCGTCTGCGTCATGAGAATACCTTCGCATGTTTCCTTCAGGCTGACCACACAAAACAGGGTTTCTGTATACAAAAGCTCCAACCAGTAGGCGTCACCTGCTCTGGTGCTCTTCGTTGACGTCGAGAATCTTCAAAGTGTTGGTGCCGCCATGGGCGTTCATGTGATCGCCCCGGGTCAGGATCACATGGTCCCCGGCAGAGGCAATGCCCTGCTTCACCAGCAGCGCCAGCGCCCGCTCATTGAGTTCGGTGGGCGCCATGTCGCTGGTGTCGAAGGGCAGCGAGACCACGCCGCGATAGAGCGCCATGCGCCGCTGCGCTACCGGGCTGTGGGCCAGGCCGACGATGGGCAGGCCCGAGCGGATGCGCGAGGCGATCAGCGGCGTATAGCCG